>WFMW01000061.1 GCA_015488885.1 Gammaproteobacteria bacterium
CATCAGCATAATTTTCTGACCGACCGACAGTCGATTGAAAATATTTATTTTCTGTAAAACAGCTGACTTGTGCTTTATTTTACCAGCATTGATATCGGCATAATGTTTTTCAGCGGTATTGATTTCATCACCTGCAGGACGCGTTCTAACCGACATATAGCCGGTTACTGAGCCATTCTCCATAAGCGGTGTTACATTGGCCTTAACCCAGTAAAAATCACCATTCTTGCAACGGTTTTTAACCAGGCCGGTCCATGTTTTTCCTGCCTTAACGGTATTCCATAAATCCTCAAAGGCTGCGGCTGGCATATCAGGATGGCGTACCATATTATGGTTTTTGCCAATAAGCTCGTTTTCCTTATAACCACTTATGGTAATAAAATCGGTATTACAATAGGTGATAATCCCTTTTAAATTTGTTTTGGAAACCAGTATAGAGCTTTCCTTCATTTTGACTTCATTATCGGTAACCGGCATATTAACTTTCATCTTACTTCCCTCTTATTAGAGCTGTACAATCAATGAACAATCCAGCACATCCACAACCTGTCCAGTGTGTATCTGTTATTTGTTTATGTTTAGTATCAATTAATAGAGGTGCCCTTAAATATATCACCTAATGTATCTGCGCCGCCCTGTCTGTTGCCCATTCAATTAAACCGGCCGCATCCAGAATTAATGCCACAGCACCATCACCCATAATGGTCGCGCCCGATAAACCCACTGTGCCTTCATACATTTTGCCCAGGGTTTTAATTACTGTCTGATGTTGGCCAATAACTTCATCGACGGTAAAACCAAACCGCATCTGGCCAACACGGGTAACCACAATCTGTTCTGTCTGTATTTCACTATTTTTCTGATCATGTCCAAAACATTCACGCAGGCGTAAATACGGTACCAGCTCACCACGTAACTCCAGTAGCTGGTTGCCCCGTCTTTGCTTAATCCCGCTGGACGGTTCTATCTCACTGGCATTTATTTCGATGCATTCTTCAACGATAGCCAGCGGTAACACATAGCGTTCTTTTTCGACGCGTACCAGAAGGCCTTCTATAATGGCCAGGGTTAGTGGCAGCTTGACCGTCACGGTACTGCCTTCGCCCGGCTCACTATTTATCCATACACTGCCGTGCAGGGATTCGATAGAGCGTTTTACGACATCCATGCCCACCCCACGACCAGAGATATTTGATACTTTTTTTGCCGTAGAAAAACCAGCCTCAAAAATCATATTGTATAGATCCTGATCCGATGCTGTATCACCAGCCTGAATCATGCCACGTTCAATCGCTTTTTCGCGAATCACATCCGCGTTTAATCCGGCACCATCATCTTTTATTTTAATAATGACATGGGATTCACGATGTTCCGCAGAAAGATGAACCGTGCCTTTTTCCGCCTTGCCTGCGGCAAGTCTTTGCTCTGGCATTTCAATGCCATGATCGATGCTATTTCGAATTAAATGCACCAATGGATCAGCCAGCTTGTCAATGACGGTCTTATCCAGTTCAGTTTCCGCCCCAACGGTAACCAGTTCGATTTTTTTATTCAGATCATTGGATAGATCACGAACCAGACGGCGAAAACGAGCGAAAGTCGTGCCAATAGGCAGCATACGCAAACCCAGAGTATTGTCGCGTAAATCGGTGGTTAATCGCTCCATGTCTTCCGCGATCATGGTGAGGTTGTTATCAGCCTTGTCGGCTGCAGATTCATTCAGCCTGGCCTGCGCTATCACTAATTCCCCAACCAGATCCATTAATAAATCCAGTTTTTCCGCAGGCACTTTTACCGATTCAGACACCGTGGCACGTTGAGTCTTTTTCCTGTCACGAAGGACTTTCTGTTCCGTTAACGCCGAGGAAACCTTCTCTTTTGCCAGGCCGTTTTCAACCAGAATTTCACCGGTCTTTTTCTTTTGTGACAGTACCTTATCTATCTGTGCTTTACTTACATCACCTTTTTCTACTAATATTTCACCAAGGGGTAAATCAGCATCAAATTCACCACAGTCATTATTTGAATCAATAACATCAATATTTATTTCCCAGTCATCCTCAACAAAAATAAAAACATCCTTAATGGCATTTTTACTCTGGTCGGTGGTTAGAACAAGATCCCAGGCAAGATGGCACTCTTCTGGATCTAGCTGATTTATATCATCAAGATCATCGACCAGTGAAGTAATATGACATGGGCCTAACGCGCTTATTTCACGAATAACCGGTAACGGATCCATGCCACTGGCAAAGGTGTCAACCGATGGTTTCAGGCGAATACGATAGGTCGTGTCAACAGCTATTTCTGTGCTATCAGTGGCAGCGCTTATAGTTGTCGAGGTATCAGCAGCTACAGTATTTTCATCCTGCTTAGTTGGGACAAGTTTTTGCAGACGGTCAAGCAAACTTACACCACCCTGTTCAACTTCGGGTGGCGGATCAACATCGACCAGCATGGCACGGATATGATCACCGGAATCCAGGCTGATACTGATAAGCTCTTTTGTTATCGGCAACTCGCCACTGCGCACCAGATCAAAAGCATTCTCAAGATGATGGGTAAAGCTTGCCAGTTTATTAAAACCAAACATGGAGCCTGAACCTTTAATGGTATGCATGGCACGGAATGCTCGATTGACACAGTCAAGATCATCGGGTGTTTCTTCCAGCTCAAGCATGGCAGCTTCAAGATCTACTAGTAGCTCATCGGCTTCTTCACGAAAGGTGTCTTCAAGAGAACTCATGTTATTTTCCGGTTTTTTTATTTTTTATTAGCTTTCTTTGTAATCGTTTATTGCTTTATGATGTATGTTGTTAAGGCGCGTATAGACAAGCTGACGTTGCATGGCAAGAAAAAGCTGTAAGTGTGCTGTATTCATTTCAGCAATACCGGTTAAAATCGGTTTTTTATTATCCCATGATGCGGGAGTCTGTAAAAATAATCGCATGGTATCGGTAAAGCTGTCGTGTTCATCCCGGTTTTCCATTGCTATTTGAGATGTCTCAGTCTCGTTCTCATGTTGTGAATAGGATGCGTGACCATGCTGTTTCTGTTCAACCCGGTTATTGGCCAGGCCGTTCAAATGTATTGCTCCCGGAATTGAAATAGCCATTATTACAACCTGCTTTCTATTGTATAGAAAAATTGTTTCATGCCAGTTTGGATACGGCTGCCAGTAAAGCGGGTGGTTGAAAAGGTTTAACCAGCCAGGCTTTAGCCCCCGCCTCACGACCTTTTATTTTCATTGCTTCACCCGATTCAGTGGTCAACATCATAATCGGGGTAAACTTGTAGTGAGGGTTCTGCTTAACCTCCTTTACCAGACCAATACCATCAAGATTTGGCATATTGACATCACTAATAATAAGATGAACCTTTTTACCATCAAGCTTGTTTAATGCATCTCTGCCATCACAGGCTTCAATGACATCATAACCTGAGCTTTTCAGCGCAATGCTGACTACCTGTCGGATGGATGATGAATCATCAACGATCATTATTGTTTTTGCCATATCTTATATCCTCTTAAAAAAATGTCACTTCATCATCATCTATTTTGCCGGAGTGGGCCACAGGATTAGTATGGTTGTGTAACTGCTCTTCTGTGGTGTATGAGGCTGCCATTGCCTCCACCACAACATTATAATCAACCGGACTTATATCGCCGACTGCCCGCTTTGTCTGTCCGTCATTAACTTTCTCTACAATTGAACCAAGATCTTTCTGTACACGTCCAAGAATCTGTGACACACGATCCTGAAACTGAAAATCAACCAGTACCTTTGAAATCTCATTACGTATATCTGCACCTGATGCACGTAATGAATTACTATCATCCTGTAATACTTCAATGGTTCCCTGCAATTTTCCAAAAACACTTTCAATAGTATTTTTTCCATCATCAACTGAGTTTTGATTATGTTCTATGGACTTTTCTGCCTGCTTTAAGGCATCAGTGACGGCTTCACCTATATTGCTTACCTTTTCTCGCATTTTCTGTCCGGTTTCAGCCGACATAGATGCCAGCTTACGAACTTCATCGGCAACCACAGCAAAACCACGGCCATGCTCACCTGCACGTGCTGCCTCAATGGCAGCATTTAATGCCAGCAGGTTAATCTGATCTGCAATCTGCCCAACATCACCCGCCATTTCGTTCAATTGTTCCGCATGAGTGGCCAGCGTTTCTACCTCTGTCAACAACCGGTTTTCCAGTGCCAGGGAAGATTCAAGTGAATCAATGACGGTTTGCAAAGAATTTCGACTTTCTGAAAATAATGCACTCATTCCCAGACCATCACCCATATTCTCACTACGATTCTGTGATGCAGTAATGACTTCCTCAAGCTTAAGACTTAAATTCGAAAAGGATTGTGAAAGATCAGATACGCTTGCCTCGGTTTTATTATTGGAGCTTTCAACATTACGACAGATAATAGGTAATGACTGTTTGCACAGGCTTTCCAGTGATTCAATATACGATTGCATCAATACATGATCTTGCTGGTATGTCTTTAATTGACTATACAAGGATTTACTTATCCAGTAACTTACTCCACCAGCAAATATAGCAAGTAGAAAAACAACACCAGCTGCCAGCATACCTGTAAGACTGGAAAAGGCTACCGTCAAAGCAATAGCCATCCCTATAAAAACAGGAATTGATGGCAACAACCAGACATGTTTATACAGACCGGATGGGACTAGCTGTGATGACTTTGACTGAATAGTCACTGACGAACCAACCTTATTGTTCATTTTTATCTCCACTTAACATAATTTCAATAATAAAGCCTGCCATCAGTGAACCCATCACTGCTATTAACTGAAAGGCAACCGGGAAAATATTCATTGACATTAATAATGCCGTTAGAAAAACAGAAATAAAAACGACCTGAAAAATATAGTGTCTACTGTTCCATTGCTTATTATTAAGTATTCCTTCCCGGGCTTGTTTACTGCATAACTTTTCTTTATAATATTTATTTTTATTATTATCAGTCACTGCACGATTGTTCTGCATTTCAGCATTTTCTCTGATCATTTTTTCACTCTTATTTATCGTTTTATCTATATCGTTTTATCTGTATTGATACTTTATTAATTTATATTTTCTGAATATCATATCGACCGCTGAATAAAAAGCTTTAACGTCATTATGTAATGAAAATGCAGCATTATAATTGATACCTGTATTATGATTGCAATTCATATGCCATTATTGATAAACGGCCAGGTAAAACTGAAATAGATTGTTAAAACAGTGATGTATACGATTATATTTAAGTACAGATGCTGCTTTTTATTATTCAGGAGGGGGGGGTATGGAAACTTATTGACCAGAGCGGCAATAAATTACCGCTCACAATATTACAATTTATTACAAGGTCAATTTACCTGATTTCAGCTTAAAATCCCATTGCAAGGGCCGTATTCTGTTCACAGCCAAGAAATCTTTCTATATCTAAAATAATAATGAGTCCACTCTGACTGGAAACAACACCTCTAATATATTTTTCACCTTCATGTGAATTTATTTTTGGGTTAATGTCAATTGCCGAGGCAGGTAGATCAATAACATCAGCAACGCTATCTACTACAATACCGATAAATTCATTATAATATTCAATGATCACCACTCTGGACAGCTTATCCTGTTTTTTCTGCGTTAGATGCATACGACTACGTCCATCGATGACTGTCACTACGCTACCGCGTATATTGGTTATGCCGAGAACATAATCAGCTGCTCCCGGCACCGGTACAATATTATGTATACGTAAAATTTCTCTTACTTTTTTTACTTCTACTGCATAACGTTCTTCACCAAGATAAAAACTGATCCAGCGTTCAACGGGTTCCTGCTTTTCATCAATATCATCAATCATTTTTTACACCTTCAAATAGTTTCATCACACCCTTTATCAGTCCTTGAATATCCAGTATGGATATCCCCTGTTTTTTAGCAGTTCCTGCCAGCCATTGATATTTGCCTTCCTGACCACGCCAGGTAATGGCTTGCTTATCAATCGAAACTTGTTGCAGTTGCTGATCGCATAAAAAGGCCATGTTTTTATTTTCCAGTAAAACCATTTTTTTATGCTGAATGTTTTTTTTATCAATGCCTGGTGATGCTGAATATTCAGTATTGAATGAGAACAGTATTTTTTCTATATTGATAACAAAATATTTCTGTTTTTTCCATTCAAATTTTGCCATGCATATATTTTCAGGCTGATTATTTATCACTAATGACGTCGGCATGGATATTATCTGTATCGATTCAGACAATGGCAGTGCAAGTTTTAAACCAGCGACACATACCTGCCTGTAATCATAAGTCCGTTCTGTTTCATTCTTTTTAGCTGTATAACCATCTGCAACCTCAGAAAGATCTTTAGTATCACTTTCCAGCAGACAATCCAGATAAGCTTCTTCGATCTGCTGCGAAATACTATACTGAACTTCAGTCTTTATTTCTTCCTGTACTTTTGCAGCTATTTCCATTACATTGCCTGCTGATAATCTGCTGAATTATTGATCTGTTTATTTACCTGCTGTTGAACCGTTGCATTATCACTGTGTTTTATATCACCGGTGCCAATCTCTTCCAGAAACTGACTATATGCCAGTACGCCATGTGTATTAGCTGCCATCATGGATAAGGGTTTACCCGCATAACTTGCATCACGAAATTTTGTATCAACCGGAATGACTACACTGCTAATATGGGTTTTATAATCTTCCCGCAGGGTTTGTAAACATTCCTTTGATGCACGCGTACGCTGGTCATATAAAGTAGGTAAAACATGATAGGAAACCGGTGTATGCAATGAATGTTCAATCATCTTCAGCGTACGCAGCATGCGTTGCAGTCCTTTTATTGCCAGAAACTCTGTTTGTACAGGAATAACCAGCTGGTCGCAGGCAGCTAGCGCGTTAATCATTAACATGCCCAGCATTGGTGGACAGTCAATCAGTACATATTGATACGTTTTATCCAGTTGTTTTAGCGCCTGCGCCAGTACCAGCCCCATTCCACTGCGTCCACCTAACTGTTTTTCCAGTGTTGCAAGTGCTGTTGATGCAGGAAATAATGACAGGCGTTCAAACCTGGTTGCCTGGATAATTTTGTCTACGACTAATGGCGTTTTATTTACTGCTTGCTGATAAAGGTTATACACGCTATCTTTAATCGTTTCCGGGTCAAAATTAAAATAGCTGGTAAGTGACCCATGCGGATCCAGATCCACCATTAAGGTATGATATCCCTGCTGTGCAAGTAAGCCTGCCAGAGTAACTGTTGTGGTGGTTTTACCAACACCGCCTTTTTGATTGGCCACGGCAATAATATTTATACCCGCTGTCATCATATAATCCGTCATAGAATAATCGACTCAAGCTGCACTTGCATAGTGTTTCATTAAACCGGGCATATCCAGTACCAGTGCAATATCCCCGTCGCCGGTAATCGTTGCACCGGCAAAGCCTGGTGTGTCAGCAATCATATGTCCCAGCGGTTTAATTACCACTTCTTCCTGACCGATAAGATGATTAACTACAATACAGAATTTCTGACTACCCATCTGTACCACAATAATCTTATCGGTTGGCTGCGGTTCACTGAATGCACTATTATGCACCAGCCAGCGTTGTAGATAATACAGAGGTAACGGGGTATTTCTAACCCGAATAACTTCCTGTCCATCAACCATATTGATGCGTCGCGTATCCATATTAAATGCTTCAATTACATTTCCCAGTGGCAGGGCAAACTGGTAATCAGCCAAAGTTATCATTAAGGTAGGTAAAATTGCCAGTGTTAATGGCAGACGTATGGTAATAACCGTTCCTTGCCCCATTTTTGAATCAATATCCAGTATACCGTTTAATTCGGTAATACGGGTTTTCACCACATCCATACCTACACCACGTCCGGACACATCTGAGACTTCTGTTTTAGTAGAAAAGCCCGGCGCAAAAATCAAATTACAGGCTTCGGTATCTGTAAGGCTATTCGCAGCCTCCGTGCTCATCAGACCTTTTTCTACGGCTATTTTTCGTAGCTGCTGCGGGTTCATCCCTTTGCCATCATCAGAAATGGTTATCAGGATTTGATCACCTTCCTGTACCGCGCTCAACATGACAGTCCCCTGCCTTGGTTTACCATCGGCAAAACGCTGTTCTGGCAGCTCAATGCCATGATCGACCGAATTTCGTACTAAATGGATCAGTGGATCAGCCAGTGCCTCAACCAGATTTTTATCCAGATCAGTTTCTTCCCCCACTAATTTCAGTTCAATATCCTTACCCAGTTTCCTGGCCAGATCACGAATTACTCTAGGAAAGCGATTGAATACTTTTTTAATTGGCTGCATTCTGGTTTTCATGACTGATGCCTGTAAATCTGAAGTAACCAGTTCAAGATTGGATATTGCATCCACAACCTGGCCGTTGCCTACCAGTTGTTTAAGCGTGGATAAACGGTTTCTTACCAATACCAGCTCACCAACCAGATTCATAATATCATCCAGCCTTGAGGTATCAACCCGCACACTGCTTTCTGCCTGAGCATGAGAAGCTTTTCTTTTTTGTACGGATTTCTGTTTAACAGGTTTGTTTTCTGGCGCTTCATTTAACGTTTCTTTTTGCGCCTCCTTTGATGCTTCTTCTGCTACTTTATCTGTTGGTTTCTGTTCTGACGGTTGCCTGGTAGATGACTTAACCGCTGCCCCCGGCCCGCTATTTTTCCCGTACATTTGATCAAGTACCGCTTCAAACTCATCATCAGTAATAATATCTGCAGGTGAAGCAGTTGTGACGTGGGATTTGTCGCTTGTCTCTACAGTCTGCCTCGGCTCTTCTCCTGTGTCAGCCTCAACAGGCTGCCCCGGCACGCCGCCATGTTTACCAGCACCATGTAGCTGGTCAAGCAGGTTTTCAAACTCATCATCACTAATTAAATCATCATTCATTGCCGTAGTATCAACGTCATCCTTTACTACCAATGCGGGCTCTAACTCTATTGCAGATGACTCGGCTGATTGCGTCTGTGCGTCACGAAGCATGGCTTCAAATTCATCATCCATGCTGTCAACATTATCGACGGCAGGGGGGTGTTGTTCATCCGCTGCCACAACGACATCATTCATTTCAGCCGCTGACCCGGTATTTTTCTGTACTGCGGTATTTTGCTGTACTGGCTGTACTGGTTGACCAGATGCCAGTTGTTCTAACTGTTTTAGCAGCTCAGGTGATGCCTGAGTTAAGGTTTCTTCTGCACGCAACTGATCAAACATGTCACCTACAATATCAATAACCTGTAAAATGACATCAATTAATTCTGCGTCAGCGACACGTTCTCCCTGGCGCAAAATATTAAATACATCTTCTGCCCGATGACAGACTTCAACCATCTGTGTCAGCTTAAGGAAACCAGCACCTCCTTTGATAGTGTGGAATGCCCTGAAAATAGCATTTAGCAGTTCTGCATCTTCTGGCGACTGTTCCAGTTCAATAATTTGCTCACCCAGCATATCGAACAACTCACCGGCTTCAACCAGAAAATCCTGTCGTATTTCATCATCTATATTCATTTTTATTCACCTGATTATTAACCTGTCTATGTCAAGCCAGATATTCCATGGGAATACAATATTCAGTTTAAAAACCGAGTGTTGACAACAGGTCATCGACATCATCCTGATTCTGAAGAATTTGATTATCTGATTCATTATCTTGTTTGACTGCAGCTTCCATTTTTTCTCCGCTATGGTTGACACCTGGTACCACTGGCCCATAACCATGAATATTTAATTTATCATTACCTGATTCATCATCCAGAGTGTTATTACTGTATTTATGATTTTTTGTTGTTGTCGTTTTAGTGACTGAATGGTTTAGCTGATTGTCATCTATCTCAATATGACAGGTACGAATCATAGCAACCAGACTGGTTTCAATATCCTGCACCAGTTTAATGACCCGCTGAATAATCTGGCCACTAATATCCTGATAGCTTTGCGCCATTAATACATCGGTTAAATAACTGCTTAATAATTTTCCATCCTTGATTGTTTGTAATAAAAATGTATCGGTATCCACCTTTATTCCTGTTGATTCTTTTTCAGTACAACGACTATTATGCAAGCCTTGCGCCTGCTCGGTAATCTGTTTAACCATCGGCATACAGTTTTCAACAATTGCAAGCGTTTTATGTGCTGACTCCTCGGTGATCTGGACAACATAATCCAGCCTTTTTTTTGCATCCGGTAGGCCTTCATGCATTAATGTTTCCAGCTTTTCATCATGACTGAAGTTATTCAGATTTTCATGCAATCGGCGTGTCAGTTTGCCGATGTCCTGAAATAAACTGCTTTCATGCATGCGACATAACTGCTGGATAGAATGATTTGCTGCCTCCATATCATTATCGTTTAACTGTGCAACCAGTGTCTGACTGATCTGTAACAGGTTGGTATTAGCCTCAGGCTGGCCGACTAACCTGTCATCCAACCTGATGGTAGCTATTTTTTCAGTCATCAAGCCGCTCCCTGTAAACGTTCAAAAACTTTTTCGACTTTTTCACGCAAGGTATCAGCGGTAAAAGGTTTTACTACATAACCATTAACACCTGCCTGGGCGGCTTCCATAATCTGGTCTCGCTTGGCTTCGGCGGTTACCATTAATACCGGCAGGGTAGATAATTCCTGATGAGCACGAACTGCTTTTAATAAATCAATTCCCGCCATACCAGGCATATTCCAGTCAGTGACCAGAAAATCAATGCCGCCTTTTTCCAGTATCGGTAAAGCGGTATTACCATCATCTGCCTCAACAATATTATTAAAACCCAGTTCATTCAACAGGTTTTTTACTATCCGCCGCATTGTAGAAAAATCATCTACAACCAGTATTTTCATATTCTTGTCCACAACTACCCCGTTTCTTTATATTATGGTCTTTCGTTCTGCTCTATCCAGTCTGTCATCCGTGCGCGTAATCGCACCAGAGCCTGGCTGTGTATCTGACATACACGGCCTTCGGTTACGCCTATTATTTCGCCAATTTCACGCAGGTTAAATTCATCATCATAATAAAGTGACATAACCAGCCGTTCCCGCTCCGGCAGGCCGGCAATATTTTCTGCCAGCCCCTGCTTGAAAAATTCCCCCTGCAATGACTGATAAGGCCCAGTAAGATGTTCCGACTGAGTTTCGGTATTCTGCCCACTGACCCCCGCCATTTCTTCAAAACTCAATAACTGACTACCCGCCGCTTCTTTGACCAGAGCGTTATATTCCGTCATTTCCATATTTAGCATTTGTGCTACTTCACTGTCTCTGGCATCACGTCCTTCACGTTTTTCAACTTCTCGAACCGCTTCAGCCAACTCACGTGATTTTTTATAAACGGATCGTGGCGTCCAGTCACAACGGCGCACTTCATCAATCATCGCACCCTGGATCCTTATCCTCGCATAGGTTTCAAAACTTGCCCCGCGTGAGGTGTCATACCCTTTTAAAGCCTCGAATAATCCAATCATACCTGCCTGCACCATATCGTCCAGTTGCACCGTTGCCGGTAACCGCCCCATCATGTGATAAGCAATACGTTTTACCAGTGGCGCATATTCTGTCATCAACGCATCATAATCCAGTGGCTCACGCGTACTCGTACTTATATCTGAATAGCGAGCAACTGTATTCATAACGGTGCCTCATTGATGTCTCTATCGGCATTAACCAGCCTTTCTATAAAAAATTCTAACTGCCCACCAGAACTCGCCACCTCGGGCCAGTTATCAACCTGTTTTGCCAGGCGTTTTATGGCCTGTGCCGCAGGGCTGGCAGGAAATGCTTCAACCAGTGCACGCTGATGCTGTACAGCTTTTCGTAATCGTGGATCGTAAGGAATGGAACCCATAAATGTCAACATGACATCGAGAAAGCGGTCACTGGCGGTGGATAATTTATGGAACATTTCACGCCCTTCACTGGAGGTGTGTGCCATATTTGCCAGTATTTGAAAATGGTCGATACCATGCTCACGGCTCATTACTTTTATAAACGCATAGGCATCAGTAATCGAAGCTGGTTCATCACACACTACAACTATCACTTCCTGTGCAGCACTGCAGAAATTAACGACGTTATCGGATATACCGGCACCGGTATCGACAACCAGCACATCGAGCGCATAACCCAGTTCACTGAATGCCTGAATTAACCCGGCCTGTTCAATTGCCTGTAAATTTGCCATTTTGCTGATACCGGATGATGCAGGAATAATCTTTAAATTTGCCGGCCCTGTCACCACGACTTCTTCCAGCGTACGCTCACCGCTGATAACATGTGATAAATCGTAAGACGGATTTAAACCCAGCAGGACATCAACATTTGCCAGTCCCAGATCGGCGTCCATCAACATCACTTCACGCCCCATTTTTGCCAGTGAAACAGACAGGTTAACCGATACATTGGTTTTCCCTACGCCCCCTTTGCCGCTACTGACCGCAATAACCTTTACCGGTTTTGCACTGACAATCCGCCTTAAACTATCTGCCTGGTCCATTGCTACCTCAGGTGTTTGCATTATGAATCATCCCCCCAAACATAAAAGCGAGTTCCTTATCGGTTGGTTCTCTATTTGTTTTTTGCATCAACTTTACCGCCTCTTTAACCAGTAATTGACCTCGAGCCGGATGCAGGTCATCCGGAACCTTCTGCCCATCACTGACATAAGTAAGCGGCAGTTTCTGTTCGATTAATACAGATAAAACCTCACCCAGGCTTGCCGCTTCATCGACCTTGGTAAGGAAACAGCCGTCCAGATCAATACGGCTGAATGAATCGATGATCTGTTCCTGCAAATGCATCTGTCCAGTTGCGGATAACACCAGATAATTCTTTATCGACATATTTTCAATATCGAGTGCTGCCAGTTGTTCCGCCAACCTGATATCACGCTGACTGACACCGGAGGTATCGATAAGAATTAATTTTTTATCCTTGTTATGATTCAACACTGTATGTAACTCATCCCGATCAGCGGCAACCTGTACCGGCACCCCCAGGATACGACCATAGGTACGTAACTGTTCGTGGGCACCAATGCGATAGCTATCGGTGGTGACCAGAGCAATATTGCGTCGCCCATGTCGCAGCGCAAAACGCGCAGCAAGTTTGGCAATGGTGGTGGTTTTACCGACCCCGGTAGGGCCAATTAATGACACCACCCCCCCCTCACTGATCAGGTCATCATCCACCACCGGTATCATCACAGCCAGTTGTTTCAATGCTTCCAGCCAGCTATTTTTATGTAGACCCTGTGCTACCATCATGCTGGCAATCTGTTCACATAATGAGGCGCTCAAACCTAATGCCATAAGCTGCTTTAACAGACTTGCCTGTAATGGCTGAATGCGTTGCATATCGCCCCAGGAAAATTGCATTAACGGGGCTTCCATAATCGAGCGCAGACCGTTCAGTTCTGCCTGAATTTTCTGCAGTTTTTTGCCATTGGCCTTTTCATGGCTACGAATTTCATGATGGGCACGGGTATAGTCTGTATCGGCCTGGGAAAAATCACTGTCTATAGCCTTATCCCAGTCCATTGTTGAATCTGTATAACCGTCTGCCGGTATATTATTCTTTGCTTCCTGTTGTGACGGAGATGTTTTGATTGTGGCACTATTGGATGAATCCACAGCTGAATCCAATGCCTGTTTATCTGCCGTTTCTTCTATATCAGCCGATTTCACCGGCCTGGATTTTGCCACATGGGCGGCAGCATGTTGCCGTGACCGTAGCGGTTTTGATTTATCTGCCTGAGCTTGTAATGGCGCGTCTGCGGTTAATATATCGGGATTACCCAGTGAGGCATTCACCAGCGCATCTTCATAATCCAGTGCGGCAATAATTTCAACACCACCGGAGACTTTTCGATTAGAAAGTATTACCGCATTCGGCCCCTGCTCTTCACGCAATTCACGTAAAGCGGTTCTTGCATCGGCCGCAAAGTAACGTTTCATTTTCATTAATCAAACTCCATTAACAGGAACATTCTGTGTATTAATTCAGTGTGCATTAATTTAAGCTTTATATTAATTAAGTTGTGGATTCTGTCCGCCGATAGCGGCTACAACACGTATCTGTTTACTATCGGGAACTTCGTTATAAGCAAGTACATGCAGGTTTGGTGCCAAACTTCTCAATAAGCGTGCAAGTGTTGGCCGCAATGCCGGTGACACCAGTAAAACTGCCGCTTTATTTTCAGCTTCCTGCTGCTGCACACGTTGATTAAGTTCAGTAATCATCTGTTCGGCCAGCTTGGGTTCGATGCCCAAACCCGATTCTGGCGCGGTTTGTACCGATTGCAGTAATACCTGCTCGAGTTCTGGACTAAGAGAAATAACGGTCAGTTCCGGTGACATACCATTAATATGCTGATAGATTTGCCGTGACAGTGAAGCCCGTACCGCCGCCGTTAATACGTCAGAGTTTTGGCTATGCGGGGCATGTTCCGCCAAAGTTTCGGCTATGGTTCGCATGTCTCGAATCGGCACACCCTCGGCTAACAGGTTCTGTAATACTTTTAATACGGTACCCAGTGGCAACAGTTTGGGAACCAGATCCTCGACCAGTTTAGGTGAGGATTTTGCCAGCATATCAAGTAAATGCTGTACTTCTTCATGGCCAATTAATTCATGTGCATGGGTATGTAACAGGTGGCTTAAATGGGTTGCAATGACGGTGCTGGTATCGACCACGGTATAACCCAGCGTCTGCGCTTCATCACGCAGTGATTCTTCTATCCACACGGCACGTAAACCAAAGGTCGGGTCATGGGTTTCAATACCTTGCAACTCGCCATAAACCTGACCGGGATCAATGGCCAGTTCACGATCAGGATACACGTCAGCTTCGCCTAGTGGTACGCCCATTAAAGTAATACGGTAAGCGGTTGGTGACAGGTCGAGGTTGTCACGTATATGTACGGCCTGTACCAGAAAACCTAGCTCCTGCGAAATTTTACGACGTACGCCTTTAATGCGTGACATCAACTGGCCGCCCTGAGTTTTATCCACCAGTGGAATCAATCGATAACCCACTTCCAGCCCGATTACATCTACCATGGGTACATCTTCCCAACTCAACTCAGCAGGTTTGCCTGCATCATCCTGCGGCACTTCGGTTTCAACTTCGGCAAGCTGATCAGGTTGCTCTTTACGCTGTGAAATGAAATAGGCAACGCCACCAAAAATACCACCCAGTGTCAGAAAAACCAGATTCGGCATCCCTGGAATCAGCCCTAACGAACCCACCACCGCAGCCGTAATGGCAATCGGTCGGGGATGATTGAACAACTGTGAAACGACCTGTGCCCCCATATCACTGGAGGTCGAGGCACGGGTAACAGCAATGGCTGCTGCGGTTGATAAGACCAGCGACGGTATTTGCGCAACCAGCCCGTCACCAATGGTTAACAATGTGTAATTGTGAGCCGCCTGTGAAAAATTCAGGCCATGATCAATCATCCCGATACCCAGGCCAAACACCATATTGATAAATAGAATCAGGATACCGGCAATGGCATCGCCGCGAATAAATTTACTGGCACCATCCATCGATCCATAAAAATCGGCTTCACCGGAAATTTCCTGACGACGCTGACGTGCTTCCTGCTGGGTAATTAAACCGGAATTCAAATCAGCATCGACAGCCATCTGCTTACCAGGCATGGCATCCAGAGTAAAACGTGCATTAACCTCCGAAATACGCCCGGCACCTTTGGTAACCACAACGAAGTTAATAATGGTTAATACGGCAAATACCACCAGCCCCACTGCATAATTACCTCCAACCACAAATTCACCAAATGATTTGATGACATTACCCGCTGCGCCGGTACCGGTATTTCCATACAATAATACCACTCTGGTGGAGGCCACATTCAATGACAACCGTAACAGAGTTGCTACCAGTAGCACAGTTGGGAACATATCAAAATCCAGTGGCCGTGTGGTATAAACCACCACCAGCAAAACCACCAGTGATAAAGCAATATTAAAAGTAAAAAACAGGTCGAGTAAAATTGGTGGTAACGGTAATACCATCATTGCCAGCATTGCAACCAGCAACAAAGGCGTACCCAGACCGGATAAAGAGGAGACCCGGAAATTACTCATTGTAGCGCTAGCACTCATTTTTTATCTCCGTAGTAATGGCTTAACAGATTCTTATTCATCATTATGTTCCGGTGTTTGCATGGCATGGGCTAATTCATCAGGAATCGGCAAATCATCTGGCTGCTGCGGTTTTTCATAACCATACTGGCTGGCTGCATTAAGCTGATAGACATAAGAAAGAATATTCGCCACCGCCACATATAAACCAGCAGGTATTTCATGATTTATTTCTGTACTGGCATATAAAGCACGTGCCAGTGGTGGCGCTTCCACCAGAGTAACGCTATTCTGCTTTGCCACACTGCGAATTCTTGCCGCAACAAAATCAGCCCCTTTGGCCACCACAATTGGCGCTGAATTTTTTGTCTGGTCATAAACCAGAGCGATGGCGTAATGAGTCGGGTTGGTAATCACCACGTCAGCCTCAGGTACAGCATCCATCATCCGACGCTGGGACAACTCCTGTTGTAGTGAGCGAATACGGCCTTTTACTTCTGGACGGCCTTCGGTTTCTTTCGATTCATCTTTGACTTCCTGCAAGGTCATTTTCAACTGTTTGTTATGCTGGAATAACTGGAACGGCACATCCACGGCGGCAATCAGAATCATCGCGCTGCTGCAGGCCAGAAAAGACCATCCACATAGACGTGCCAGATGCGACAGGGCGTTGAGTAATGGCTCTTCACTTAAACCCGTTAGCTCACCGACAAGAGACCAGATAATGGCAGCCGACACCACACCAACCAGCGCAAATTTGGCCAGGACTTTAACCAGCTCCATCAAACCCTTTATGGAAAAAATTCTGCCCATGCCTTTTAACAGATCGAGTTTTTCCAGTTTAAAACTTACCGCCTGCATACTGAAAGACCAGCCGCCCAGCCCTAATGGGGTTAGAATAGTGGCAATAACCGTCACCACTAAAAAGGGCATCATGACCCACAGTG
Source organism: Gammaproteobacteria bacterium (assembly GCA_015488885.1). Classification (GTDB taxonomy): domain Bacteria; phylum Pseudomonadota; class Gammaproteobacteria; order SZUA-229; family SZUA-229; genus S010-25. Next base: position 17,137 of record WFMW01000061.1, read on the forward strand.
CCTGCCACAACATAGATGTAAACGTTTCCATCATGACTTTGCTACTGAGTTCAGATACATGATGTATAACCAGGCTATGCATGGCTATTTTTTTCAGTCCGGCCAGCATGCCATTACCAAAAAACAGTAATGCGCCAGCAGAAGCCATTAATAAAACCGTGGTGTTAAGTTCTTTTGAGCGCGGAACCTGGCCTTTGTCATGTGATTCCTTGAGCCGTTTCGGGGTTGGCTGTTCAGTTTTTTCCTGTCCACTTTCTGCTGACATAATCTATTCTCAGGCCGAAACAATAAATCGTTGCATCAATGCAAAAGCCTGATTAAGCAGGCTGCTTAAATGTTCGGTAATCGTTGGCAGAATAAGAATAAGAAAAATAATTCCGACCATTAACATAACCGGAAATCCTACCGCAAAAATATTTAGCTGCGGCGCTGCCCGAGCCGTTACCCCAAAAGCAATATTCACCAGCAATAAAGCAGCTACCGCAGGTAAAGCAATTAATACTCCTCCGGCAAACATAGTGCCTCCCCAATTAACCAGATGCCATAAACCATCGGTTGACGGTACAATAAACCCCACCGGAAGCTGTTTAAAACTATCCGCCAGCACTTTGATTAACATCAGGTGACCATTTAAGGCAAGAAAAATTAGCGTTACCATAATCAATAAAGACTGGCTGACTACTGGAACCTGAACCCCATTTTGCGGATCAACAATTGAGGCGAAACCAAGTCCCATTGCTGTGGCAATACCCTGCCCCGCGATAACAAAGGCAGCAAACACCATCTGCAAAATAAAACCCATTGCCAACCCGATAAAAACCTGATACACACTAATTACTACCGCCTTCATACTTAGCAGATCGACAGCAGGCGGTGGCGGAATAACGGGTAGTAGAATCCAGGCAATAAACAGAGCAAGCAAAATTCGTATGCGAACTGGCACGCTACGCGCGGACAAAATGGGGGCAGAGGAAAACATGGCGCTAATACGGATAAACGGCCAGATCAAGCTCGCCAGCCATGTCATTAATTCTGTACCTGATATTGTCATGATAAAAGTTATACCGCTGTATGAATTAACCGATTATCTCTAACTGATAATGACTAACCAATCAAACCGGGAATACTCTGGATCAGGCGGATGGAAAAGTCAGTTAATAAACCCAGCATCCACGAACCAGAAATAACCAGTGCAATCGCCATTACAATCAGTTTTGGAATAAAAGTTAATGTCATTTCCTGGATTTGTGTAGCAGCCTGAATCATACCAACCAGTACACCAATCGCCAGTGCAGATAACAATAAAGGTGCTGACAATAACGCTGTTACCCAGAGTGCATTACGACCAATATCAAGAATCATTTCAGGCGTCATATTCATACCTCATAATAAAATTAGACGGAAAAACTCGATGCCAGAGTGCCCATAATTAACGACCAGCCATTAATTAAAACAAACAACATTAATTTAAATGGCAACGAAATAATCATGGGTGACAACATCATCATCCCCATCGACATCAATACACTGGACACAACCAGATCAATAATAAGAAACGGAATAAACAGTAAAAAGCCAATCTGAAAAGCGGTTTTTAATTCACTGGTCACAAAGGAAGGTAATAATATTGAGAACGGTACCTTTACATTCGGATCCAGTTTTCCTTTGCCAGCAATATCGGCAAACATTGCCAGGTCGGTTTCACGTGTTTGTTTAAGCATAAAATCGTAAAAAGGCTGCGAAGCTTTTTCCAGTGCTACTTCAGAATTTAATTTTCCGTCAAGATAAGGTTTTACACCACTTGAATAAGCACTGTTGAATACTGGTGCCATAATAAAAAAAGTAAGGAACAGTGAAAGGCCGAGTAAAATCTGGTTGGAAGGTGTCTGTGCAGTACCCAGCGCCTGGCGCAGAATTGACAGTACAATAATAATGCGGGTAAACGATGTGGTCATAATCAGCGCAGCTGGAAGCAGACTTAACACTGTCATCATTGCCAGTATCTGAATAGTGACCGAGTAGCTTTCTCCACCATTGGCCAGTGGCGTCACATTGAGCACGGTTAAACCTGGTACAGCCCAGCAATTTTTTGTCATAAACAGCAGGCCTAACACAAGCAGACTATACATACCTGTTTTTAGATAGCCTGTTTTTAGATAACCTGTTCTCAAAGATATGCGTTTCATGATTTCTTCCGGATTAAAGCTGCTGCCAGATTCTGTGAGAAAGTACGCGTTTTGCCTGACGTTAAATCTGCTCCCGTTAGTGTTGAAGCAATCTCATTGTCTGTATTTTTAACCATCCTCTCCTGAGTGTTTCTTTGTATTGTCTGTTTCTCATCGACACTAATGTCATCACCTTCTTCAAGTACATGTAGCATATTTATTCTTCCCGGCGACACGCCTAACAGTAATTTTTTATTTCCCGCTTTCACCACAACCACCCGCTCTCTGGATCCCATACTGACACCACCAAGAATCTGCACATAAGCATTGGCTCTGGACGGTATACGATTAAAACGTTTGGCTACCCAGGCAAGTACGATAATGCATAACAATACAATAATCAGGCCACTGAATAACTGCAAAAGATAACTGTTACTATTTTTTTTAAGCGGCTCTTTATCTATTTTATTTACGCTTGTCTTCTGTACTTTACCGGCAACACTTCCTGTTGATTGACTACCAGCATAAGCTTCACCTGCATGAACGTTAATAGCGAAACATAGCAACAATAAAACAGGGAAGCAGTGCAATAGACTTCTATTATGTCCTGTTTTTTTCCGGCCTGTTAAAAATAAAATTTTCATAAAAGGGTCATGACTATTTTCATCGTTGATAAAGTATCAGCGTAGGGTTTTCACCCGTTCCGAAGGGCTGATCACATCGGTTAATCGAATACCAAATTTTTCATTAACGACCACAACCTCACCATGCGCAATCAAGGTTCCGTTTACCAGCACGTCCATCGGTTCACCTGCAAGTCTATCAAGCTCAACCACCGAACCCTGATTAAGCTGCAATAAATTCTGTATTGAAATTTCAGTCCTCCCGATTTCCATCGACAGCGTAACGGGGATATCCAGAATCACATCCATATTGGTTTCTGTACCACATATCGCAGTGGTATCTTTATTTAAATTCTGGAACTCGGCACGCTCGACTTCATCCGGTTCTGTTGAAACCTCATCAGTATTTTTGTCTGCCACTTCTGCATCAGCCTGTTCAGCCATTGCCGCTGCCCAGTCATCGGCGGCGGCAGCATTCGCTTCATTATTTTCTTCCGGTTTTTCAGGTATATCAGGTGTCTCACTCATTTTTCTCTCCTCAATAATCAGTTATTCTGTGTATGTAATCCAACGGACGAATGAAAAAGCTTTCTATCCCGGTAATTAGTCTAATCACGACAATACCTCACAACTTAGCCCAGTCTCATCACTGGTATTTAAAATATCATCGTTCTCATAATTGCGACGTTCTACGGCTTCAACAAACTGAATAGCATTTTTTCCACCTGACACACCCAGCACTCCTTTAAATACCGGTACATTACCTGCTCTTACAGTTACCATTTCCGGTAATTCAACAGGGATAATGTCACCTGCATGTAACTTTAATACTTCTCTAAGACTCAATTTTGTCTGACCCATCGTACTATCCAGCTTTACTGGCGCCTGTTTCATTTCATTCTTCAAAGCGCGCCGCCAACGATGATCAACACTTACCTGGTCGCTCTGTGTACCCGAATCAAGCAAACTACGAATCGGTTCAAGCATGGAATAAGGCATGACGACATGAAATTCTCCACCACCACCTTCAAGTTCCATTTTGAATGTTGACACCACGACCACTTCAGTTGGGCTGACTATATTGGCAAACTGTGGATTAATTTCTGAACTCACATACTTAAAATCAAGATTAATAATAGGTTCCCAGGATTTTTTTAAATCTGCAAAAGCCTGGTTAATTAATAATTGAATAACTCGACTTTCAGTTGGGGTAAATTCACGGCCTTCGATACGCGTATGGAAACGACCATCACCACCAAAGAAATTATCGACGGTTGCAAATACCAGTTTAGGATCAATCACAAATAAACCGGTACCACGCAATGGATGAATAGTTATTAAATTTAGACTGGTAGGCATGAACAGGCCACGTACATATTCTGAAAATTTAACAATCTTTACGCCACTCACTGTTACCTCTGTTGTACGGCGCAGCATATTAAACATACTGATACGCATATTGCGGGTAAACCGTTCGTTGACCATATCAAGCGTTGGCATCCGGCCACGAATAATACGATCCTGACTACCCAGATCATAGGCAATGGCGGTGCCTTCTTCAGCCAGACGATCCGGTTCAGTATCAACATCACCACTGTCAACACCATTTAGCAGGGTATCTATTTCATCTTGTGATAAATGTTCGTTCACTATTTTTCCTGACTTTTAATAATTAATTTAGGTTGAATGTGTTAAATGTATGGTGTTGCCATTACTGAACAATAAATGAATCAAAATAGGCATTTTCAACCCCGTTTTTTATTGCTTTATCACCTTCCATTTTTTTCAGTGTGGCATTGATATCCGCTGCAATCGCTTTTAATAATTTCTGTTTTCCTGCCTTGGTATCCACATCACTGACTTTCTGTTCACCGACCAGCATCAATAAACTACTGCGTATTGCCGGCATATTCGCTTTGATCTGATCTTTCACATCACTGTTATGCATCATGACATCAACAGAAAGCTGCATAAACCGTGCCTGACTCTGGTCATTGAAACTAACCACAAATTTTGGATCGAGAGACATGTAAATGACCGGGCCTTTTTCCTTTTCTGCAACCTCTGCTTTCTCTGTATCTTCGGCTTTATCCTGTGTGGCTTTATCCTGTGTGGCTTTGCCATCCTTTGTTGCAATACTCTTATCTGTTGTATTACCACTCATAAAATACCAGGTCGCTCCAACCCCACCACCAACCAGTGCAATAGCCAATAGCACTGCGATAATAATGATTTTTATAGTATTCGACCCGCCAGTTTTTTTATCAATATCTTCTTCATTTTCTTTATCTTTATCTTTACCAGCCATTATTTTTCACCCATACCGTTAGCTTTTATCCGTATAAATAAATTACCTGAACAATCTCAATTTATAATCAATGTTATGAGTACAGGGCAGTCCCGCACTTAAACCACTGTTTCTGTTTATTTATCGGATAGAAAGCAAGACCCATGCCAGTAAATTAACCACATATAAATCAACATCTTATAGGTGTCATTATTTTTCTGATATTTTTTTGTCGCGGCAATTCACTAACAACGCCATTATTTCGCCTCGCTTCTCATGCATACAACCTATGTCCACATAACCATCATTCATTTCCGTGATTAAAGAAAACCCCATACAGACCGATTTTATAAACAGGGCAAACCTGACTATTTTTTCTAACAAGTAAATTAAAAGCTTAAATAACAAAAAATGCATAACTATCGTTTTATTTTTTATCTCTGTGGCATATTCTGCTTACTCTTTGGTACACCACTATCATGCCTGGCTAACCACAACCATTTTAGAGATCTGTCAACAACACCAGATCTTGCTTTTTTTTATGGTGACTCACTCCCTGTTCAGGCTTTACAGAATTATGCTCAGCTTGTGGTGCAGCCTGATAAGGTAACTGCTGTAGAAAGGCAGCAGTTACAGCAGGCAGGCGTAGAATTGCTGGCTTACGTCAGTCTGGGTGAAGTCGCCGGTGACGATAACCACCATGCCGCGCTGAAACCGGCGTGGGTCAGTACCACCAATAAAAACTGGCACAGCAGCGTACTCGATGTGCGCAAGCGGGAAGTAGCCAGTTTTTTATGGTCAAGCTATATCGAACCAGCGAAAAAAGCCGGTTATCAGGGTGTTTTCCTCGATACTCTGGACAGTTACCAACTGGTAGCCACCACCGCAACACAACGCCATGCCTATGAGCGAGGACTGGTACGCATCATCCGTCAAATAAAACAACGCTGGCCACAGGCGGTTATTATTCTCAATCGTGGCTTTGAAATTATTCCGCAGGTAGCAGGGCAGATTGACGGGGTGGTGGCTGAATCGCTGTTTTCTGCTTTTGGTGGTGATAAAAAGGGGTATACCAGCGTCTCGGCAGCGAACAGGCAATGGCTGGTGAAGAAATTAACCCATATACAGAAAAAGTATCATCTGCCGGTGACGGTGGTGGATTATCTGCCGGACAGTCGCTGGCAGGAAGCAGACGGGCTGGCCGCAAAAATTATCAGGCTAGGGTTCACCCCATGGATCAGTGACGGTCATTTGAATACCATGGGGCGCGGCAGGATACAACCGGTGCCGCGCAAGATTCTGGCGTTGTATGATGATGATAAAGATGATGTGTACCACAATAATACGCACCGTCGGCTGGCCGAGCCACTGGAATATATGGGCTATCAGCTGGATTACCTGAATATCAACCGTCATCCCCTGCCAGCCATGAATCTACGTGGTCGCTATGCCGGTATTGTTAGCTGGTTTAGTGGTAAACCATTAAAAATAGCCCATAACCAGCTGTGTCAATGGTTTGAAAAACAACGGCAAACCGGCCTGCATATTGCTATTTTTGGCCAACTTCCTGAAGCTATTCAGTGTCATAAGCTGTTTCATATCCAATCAGTCAACAACCTCGCCGGAAAATCTTTTAGCGTCAGTCAGCAACAGTCATCGGTTGGTCATTTCGAGGCCAGACTCAGGGTTCGGCGGTTTCAGTTGCCGACGATACAATCCACCCATGCATCAGCCAAACGCTGGCTACAGTTAAAAACTACCGATGGACACTACATCGACCCCATTATTATCGATGACTGGGGCGGTTATGCATTGTCGCCTTACGTGACCGAGGATGGCGCGGATGGTAGCTCAAAATGGGTATTTAACCCGTTTGTATTTCTACGCAAAAGCTTAGGTCTGTCAGTCATTCCTGCTATCGATATCAGCACTGAAAGCGGCCGTCGTATTATGACGATACATATTGATGGTGATGCCTTTGTATCCCGTGCGGAACTACCGGGAACCCCTTATGCCGGCCAGGTGATTCGTGACCAGATTCTAAAACATTATAAACTACCAACCACGGTTTCAATTATCGAAGCCGAAATTGGTGCCAGAGGGCTGTACCCAAAACAAAGTCCGCAACTGGAAAAAATTGCCCGCAGTATCTTTGCCCTGCCCTATGTCGAGCTGGCCACACATACCTTCAGCCACCCTTTTTTCTGGCAGGTTTTTGATGGTGACTACAATGTTGGTAAAACGAAATACGGGCTGAACCTGCCGGTACCACACTATAAATTAAATCTGCATCGAGAAATCGTCGGCTCCACCGATTACATCAATAGCAAGCTGGCACCCAAAGACAAACGGGTTAAAATGATACTCTGGTCAGGCAATACCTGGCCCGGCGCCAGTGCCATTAAAATGGCCACTGATGACGGTCTGCTCAATGTAAATGGTGGTGATACCTGGCCACTGCCCTACCGAAGTTCTATTTCCATGATCTGGCCAGTGGGTCGTCCCACTGCGGGTGGCATACAGGTTTACGCGCCGGTATTAAATGAAGACGTCTACACCAATGACTGGCATGGCCCGTATTATGGCTATCGTGATGCTATTTACTCCTTTAAATGGCTGAATACACCTCGACGTTTGAAACCCATTAGTATTTATTACCATTTTTATTCGGGCACCAAACTGGCTGCCATCAATGCCCTGAAACAGGTTTATGACTGGGCCTTGAAACAACAGCCCATTCCTTTCTACTTAAGCCAGTATGCCCGACGTGCCAATGCTTTTTATCAGGCAAGTCTGGCAAAACAGCCCGATGGTAGCTGGTTGATCAATACCGCAAAATACATTCATACCCTGCGGCTACCAAAAAAACTGGGCTGGCCGGATTTACAGCGTAGCCATGGAATTGCCGGTTACCGTGAGGGTGTGGACGGGGTATATATCAGCCTGAGCGCTACTCAACCGATTTTATATTTACAGTCGAAACCGGATCAACATCTGCATCTGGTAGAAAGCAATGCAGTGGTACAGCGCTGGCAGCAGCACAATAAAACTAGCCATATCAGCCTGCTCGCCAATGTTGCCATTAAATTCAGCGTGGCACCTGCCAGAGACTGCACCCTTACAACAGCCGGGCATCGTTATCACAGTAAATCAGGCCAGCATAAAAACCGTCATAAAAAGCAGGCAAACCAGAATAGCGAACAGTTTTTTTCACTACCGGTAAGCAGACTGGTGGGGGCAAAACTTGTCTGCCATTAAATTAACAACCTTACGAGGTGAACCCTATCATCGCGAACAGCTGATCAATGTACCCGCATTGATTATCATGATCGTGGTGTTAACCGTGGTACTGGTTTTGTTGTTCCCTAAAAAAGCTGTATTCAGTGACCCGGCATATTTGCATGCCCCCGACGCGCTGTCGATTGCGTATTTGAAATTACTGCTTAAATCCGACCCGGGTAATACTGAACTACGCCTCTCTCTGGCTCGGCAACTGTATGTAACCGGGCAACTGAAACAGGCGATGAGCGCTATTAACCTGCTGGTGGCACATGCTCCGGCCGGTTACCAGACACAGATTTATAACTTGAATGTCAAACTGATTGCGCAGCAGTATTTTGCGCACAGAGATACCGCAGGAAAAACATTATTACTGGATTTACAGGCGGCTTTTCAGCAGGCTGTTGCGGCAGCCAATACACCAGCGGAGCTGAAAGTGGTTTATAACATGGCTAAAAACTGGGCAACACCGTCAATCCAGCTGCGTATTGTCAGAAAAATCATTGACCAGATCCGTGCGCCTCAACAAAAAGTGGCATGGCTGTTAACTGCTGCCGACCTGTCGCTGGCACAGAACCGGCCAACGACTGCCGCTAACTGGCTGGAGCAGGCATATAATGCCAGCCTGCGCAGTAAACCGGCACTGGCTGCCAGAATACTGCGCACATTGCTGGCCACCGGCAACCCGGATAATGCCCTGCAGAGAACACCCTATTATGTACATCGCCACCCACACAGTAAGAACCTGCTCCAACTGGCAATATCTATTGCGCAACAAACTGGCAGACAGGAAATGGTCGATCACTGGTTAACCCGTGCCACCCAGCTGGAACCGGATAATATGGACTATAACCGGCGTTTAATGAAACTTAAACTGGCTACCGGTCAGTTACAGGCTGCTGCTCTACTGGCTGATATCCGCCTGCAACATCCCGGCCTGAGTACGGCAGAACGTACACGAATTGCCCACCTGTATGAATGGAACGGGCAGCCCGGCAAGGCGCTCAAACAATGGTACTGGCTGAGTATGCACGCCCCGCATGCTGACGAGGAAGCCCGACAACGTGCACTTAAACTGGCCATTGGGCTGTTTCATTACCGTCAGGCCACCCGCCTGTATGAGCATATCGCCAGCCAGCGACCGTTACAGCTGGCCGAACAGAAAGCCCTGACTGGTTTGTATTTAATGGCCGGACAGAGCGCCAAAGTAGAAAAAAGTTACCGGCATTTTTTACAACAGCACCCGCAAAATAAATCTATCTGGTCCGCACTGGCCGGTTTATATGTCAGTGAACATCGATTACCCCAGGCCGCAACCGCCTATGAAAGTATCGATAAAAAGTTCGGCCTCAGCGAAAAACAGCTACTCGATCTGAAAAACATATACTGGTTGCTGGATGAGCCGGAAAGAGCCCACAAGCTGTTACTGGCTTATGCCGGGACGGCAGACAAAATGGATAGCGCCTACTGGAAAGCGCGAGCTGAAATGGCCTGGTATCTGGAAGATACCGATAATATCGACGGTATTTATCATTTCCTGCTGGCAGGCAATCATAAACAGGCTATTGACGCATCCATGCTGAATCAGTTAATGGCATTGTATGCAGCAGGTAACAACGATAAAAAAAGTACCCGGCTTGCCATACTGGGCTGGCAGCGCCTGCATAAAGCCGATTATGCGATTAAAGCCTTGAGCTATGCCAGTCAGAGTGGAGACTGGGCACTGGCAAGCCGGGTTGCCGAACAAATCAAGGCTACCCCCCACGCACAGGTGCTGAAGAAAAATAGTCACTACTGGCAATTGCTGGCCAACATTGCCCGTCATCGACAGCAATTTCCTCAAGCTATTGCGTATTTGCAACAGGCTACGTTGTTATCCCCCGACAATAGTCAGCTTGAACTGTCATTACTGTGGCTGCTTATTGAACAGCATAAGGAAAAAAATCCACGACTAAGAACCGCCCTGCTCAGCAGTATTCAACGTTTTGGCCAGAATCCGTACCTGCTTGATGCCCAGGCAGCAGCCTGGTCGGCACTGGGACAATATGATATGGCAGTACGCTGGTATCGCCAGTCATTGCCCGCTCATCAGCAGGACTGGCCCTGGCTGCTGGATTATGCCTATGCCTTGCAGCAAAACGGGCAAACGCTGGCCGCCTGGCGGGTACGGCGTTATACCCTGGCATGGATGCAACAACACCCGGAGTCCAATACAAAAATTGCCACAGGCCGTGACTGGACCAGCAGTTATCTATCACTGGTACGTGAATTTGCAGGCAAAGCTGTCGGCTGGAAAATGGCCGGGGTTCTGTTCAAAGATAAAACCAGTCGTTTTATCAAAAATTCTCAAACTCAGCAAAAACGGCTGACATTATTCACCGAATGGGCGCTAGCAGACCATCATCAATCACTGGCTACGGCCATACAGGCACGGGCTACCAGGCAACAGCTAAAACTACCCGACTGGCAACAACTGGGGCTGGCAATGCAGCAATACGATACCGGTACCATTGAGAAGCTGCTCGCTAACAGTCAAAGCCTGCCACTGGCAGACCGCACACTGGCACTGGCAGAAAATGGTTATCATGCCCGGGCGTTGAATTTTGGTCTCACGCATCTTAGCGCTAAAGCCAGCTATGATGACCAGCAACAACTACGTGCCGCAGTGGCTTCCATTCGCAGCCAGCAGCCTAATGGTATCAAACTGGGCTTGCTGGCCGAAGGTATCGGTGATATCCATTTCTCCGGCCCGCAGTTGCATTACGCCCATGCCAGCGATTATGGCATAACCCTGATTGACGCGCATAGCTTCAACACCAGTGGTCAACAAAGCCTGGTCAGCCAGTGGCCGCAGGAGAATCGTTTACGCCTCAGTCAGCGCTGGTTGAATCGTGCAGGCAGCCAGACTTTGCATCTCGGTCTGGATGAGCGCGTAAAGGGTAGCCAGATTGAACTTGCTTATGAGCAGACTTTTCCGATTTATAGTGGTATGAATATTGGTTTCGCTGCCGGGCTGCAGCAACGCAGTAAAATAAGTGCCAGTGCTTATGAACTGCTTAACTGGAACCATCTTGATCTGCGCAATGATTATCAATGGGACAGCCGTAGCTCACTGGCAACACAACTGCGCTGGAATTATTATGATTCAATCTGGGGCGATTTTCTTGGTCAGGGTTTTGATCTGGATATCAACCTGAATCATATCGTGTTTGCCAATGCGCCCCAATGGTTGCTGCATAGTGACATACAATGGACACATACCAATACTGTCGATAAACTTCCCGCCGACTTCAGCCCTTATTTTACGACGCCAAACCCGGATATCAATACCGTATTAACCCGGCGTTTTGGACGTATTGGTATCGGTACCACGCTACAACATGGCACCCCCGGTATTATTGCCCATCAACGGGCTTCACCTCACTGGCTGCTGGATCTGGATGCCGGCTTTCAGTGGACCAGCGGTCGTTTTGACTGGGCGGTGAACAGTGGTTTTGGCTGGCGCCTGTTCGGTGATGACGAACTGGCGCTGACCGCCCGTTACAGTAGCGATACCCGTGGTGCTGGCAGCACATATCAGCTGTGGTTAGGCTATAATAAATATATCGGTCGTTGAGAATAACCATAAAATAATGACCAGTAGGCTAAAAATGTATAAAACAATAACGATAAAATTGCGTACTTCCGGCATCATTCTGCTAAGTTTGCTGATATTAACCGCCTGTTCGGTAGATCAGGTGTATCACCATACTGTACTGGATAAACAGGCAAACTGGGTATTATTGCCGGTTATCAATCAATCACAGACACCACAGGCGGGTGAACGGGTCGAAGCTGTTCTGGCCTCGCTGTTGCGCAGTCGTGGCATTAACCACCTCACTCACTACCCCCGAACACCAACATCGCAAGTTTTGACAATGCTTGACGATCAGAGCCGTTATGAGGCGGCATTAAAATGGGCATCAAAACAGGGGTTTCGTTATGGTATTACCGGTACCGTCGAGGAATGGCGCTATAAAGCCGGGCTAGATGGTGAACCCGCAGTAGGCATCACCCTGCGGGTTATTGATTTAAGCACTGCTGGTTCAGACCATAACAAAACAGAAACCAGTCAGGCGACAACACCTGTTGTAATCTGGTCTGCCACTGGCGCGCGAACTGGCTGGGGCAGGGAAGGCATTGCTGTTGCCACACACACATTATTAAATAAGCTGCTGGACGGGATGATTTTTAGCCAACACAATAAATAACTGCCGATGGAACCCCTTATCAACCGTAACCGGCTAGAACAAATCAAGCTAAAATCCGGCTGGCAAGCCTGGTTTGAGATGTCTTTAATTACCGCGATCTCACTGGGTTTAAGTATCTGGGCTCATCCTGACGATCCTTTTTTTATCGACTCATCCTTTCCCTGGCCACTATTAGGGCCAGTTATTGTCGGCCTGCGCTACGGTTTTTTCTTTGGATTTATCAGTGATCTGCTGGTACTGGCAGCGCTAGCTATAAGCCTGCGCCTGCAATGGTTGCAACTGAATGTTTTTCCTTATGACTACGCCATTGGTCTAACAGCCATTACCATGCTGGCGGGTGAATTTCGAGATGTGTGGAGCCGCCGAATTGAACGCTTACAGGAAACCAATGACTATCGTCAGATTCGTTTAAATGAATTTACCCGCAACTATCACCTGCTTAAAGTTTCCCATGACCGACTGGAACAGCAAATTGCTGGTAGTGGTCACAGCCTGCGTGAAGGTCTGCGTTTTATCCGTAGCCAACTGTCGTCAAATTCCGTTAACGGCCTGAACGCAGAAATTGCCCAGGCACTGCTGGCAATGATGGTGGAGTATGGTAATCTGCAAAAAGCCACTTTATTTGCCATCGAGACTGATGCGCATAATAACCCCACCAAACAGTTGATGGCATCGCCATTAGCACGATCTGGCAGTACGGCTTCCATCGACCTCAATGACCCATTAATTCACCATTGCATCAAAACCCGTAAACTGGTCAGCGTGCATCCTGAACGGGTAGACAATAAAAATTGGGACACTCAGCTACTTGCCTGTATTCCACTGATTGATGCCCAGAACCGGCTCTGGGCAGTCATTACCATTGAAATGATGCCATTTTTCTCTTTCCAGAAAAAAAACCTGCGTCTGCTTGCCGTTCTGGCTGGCCATATGGCTGATTTATTAAATACCCACGCAACCATCACTGCCATCACTGACGAAGATCTTGCTTCACTGGCAATAAATTTAAACCGCGCCATGCATGACCGGCTACAATTTGATATTCCCGCGGTACTTCTGGTTGTGGATGTTGATGGCCATGACACCCATGCGCAGCCATTTATCGAGCTAATCAAACGGATGCAACGCGGGCTTGATATTCTTGTCCATAAACAACGCGAGCAGCAACATCAGTTAATTATTCTGCTGCCATTAACCGATGAAATGGGGCTGGCTGGTTATCACCAGCGACTGGTAGATTTACTCAAATCCAACCATGGCCTGAACCTTTCTGACTTGCCAGTAAAACTAAACCCGCACCCCCTGCAGAACCAGGCTTTACTGAATCAATTTATTAAACAGAGGATATGGAATGGGGAAAGTCTGGCTCAGCATTCTGGCATTGATTCTTGAAATCGCAGGCATCGCTGCTTTGCTTACCGATATAAACTCGGTGGGAAAATTATCCATTTTTTTACTGGGTAATACCCTGGCCTGTATGACTTTTTCCGTGGTACTGTGGCAGCTTATGCCACAACGCTACCGTTATCCACTGAAACAATCGGCTTTCTTTCTATTTATTATCCAGTTTTTTATTCCCTTGATTGGCAGTATCGGCCTTGGTACTGGCCTGATTCTTGCCCTGCATCTGCCACGTTCACGCAGCCGACAGTTATGGAACGAAACCGATGACCCCGCATTACCTTATCGCCCCTCTGAAGTCAGTAGTCAGCCCCTGTATAGCCAGGGTGGTTTAGCACAGGTTTTGCACGAAGCAGGTAGCATTGAGAAACGCATTCGCGCCGTCATGGCAACCAAACAGATGAAAAACCGCGATGCTGTCGCTATTCTGCAACAGGCATTAAAAGATACCAGTGACGATGTTCGCCTGCTGGCCTATGCCATGCTGGATGAAAAAGAAAAAATCATTACTGAACGCATTAAACAGACACAGCGGGCACTGACACAGGCAAAAACAGATGACAGGCAAAATGCTATACTGATTCAACAAAAACTACTTGCCGGGCATTACTGGGAAATGGCCTATCTGGGTCTGGCACAGGGTGGCGTCAGGACGCATTTTTTAACCCAGGCTCGCAACCATTGTGAAGCTGTGCTGGCACAGACAGAGGATGCTGCCAGCCTGCGCTTATTAGGCCGAATCAACCTTGAAACTCATCAGCCTGAAGCAGCAAAAAAAGCCTTTTCTGAGGCAATTGAACAGGGATTACCCCGGCTTCAGGCCTTGCCCTATCTGGCGGAAATTGCCTGGCTGCAGGGTGATTTTTACCATATCAGGGAACTCCTCACTGAATTATCCAGTAACTCGCAACCGATTCACCCGACACTTTATGGAGTCATCGACTATTGGCTACAAACCTGAACCCGTCATCGCAAACCGATAACCACAAACCCGTTGCCGATATCGGCCTGATGCTTGAAGGTACCTACCCCTATGTTCGGGGCGGGGTTTCTTCCTGGGTGCATCAAATTATTTCTGGCCTGCCACAATATACCTTCGCGCTGGTCTTTCTTGGCGGGCAAAAAGAAAATTACGGCAAAATGATGTATCAACTGCCTGCCAATGTCACCCACATTCAGGAACATTATTTAATGGACCTGCATCACCACCATCAACCCGCCCCCATGGCAGGTAATCCACAGGCTTTTGCCGCTATGAAAGCCATGCATAGCCAGTTCAAAACCGGTGAACATGTGGATATCGAGGTGATGAAAAATGTCTTTTTTGAACTCGGTAAAACCGGCGGGGTAACCCGTGAAAGTTTTCTTTACAGTGAGCAGGCATGGTCAATTATCAGTGAATTTTATGATAAATATTGCACCGAACCTTCGTTTATTGATTATTTCTGGTCGATTCGTACCATGCATGCCCCACTGTTTCTGCTGGCAGATATTGCCAGAAATCTACCGCCAGTACGTATTGTTCATTCTGTATCAACCGGTTATGCCGGGCTTCAGGGAACCATTATCAGTCAGCTGTACAATTACCCTTATATATTGACCGAACACGGCATTTACACCAAAGAACGTAAAATTGATCTGGCTCAGGCGAACTGGATTCATGACCCTGAAGACGAAGTCAGCGGTACTCTGCAGGCAGAAGTGGGTTATATTCGCCAGTTATGGATTCGCTTTTTTGAACTGATAGGTAAGCTCACCTATCAATCTGCTGAGCCGATTATTTCCTTATATGAAGGCAACCGTCAACGGCAGATTGATGATGGTGCGCTGGCAGCAAAAACACAGGTTATACCCAATGGCATTGCGCTGGAAAAGTTGAGCGCACTGTACCCCAAACGCCAGTCTGGCGTGCCAAAAATTCTCGGACTAATTGGCCGAGTGGTACCCATTAAAGACATTAAAACCTATATTCGTATGATGCGAATTATCTGCAATCAACTGCCTGAAGCAGAAGGCTGGATTGTCGGCCCCGAGGAAGAAGACCCAGAATATGTAGAGGAATGCAAGGAGATGGTGGCGGGTCTGGATTTGACTGATAACGTAAAATTTCTCGGCTTTCAGAATGTTGCAGATATTTTGCCACAACTGGGCTTAATGGTATTAACGTCTATCAGCGAAGCCCTGCCGCTGGTCATACTGGAAGCGTATGCCTCTGGCCTGCCCTGTCTGGCCACCAATGTTGGGGCCTGCAGCGAATTGATTTACGGGGTAAATGACGAAGATAAAGCTCTTGGTGCCAGCGGTGTGGTGGTGCCAATTGCCGACCCGGAAGCCGCAGCAAAAGGTGCACTGACTTTACTCACTGATGACCACGCCTGGCATCAGGCACAACAGGCTGGGCTACAACGGGTAAAAAAATATTATACACAGAAAATCATGTTTGATGCCTATCAGAAAATTTATGATACCGCTCTGGTCGAAAGTGATCGACGTCTGAAAACACAGGGGATAAACGTTTAATGGCTGGCATCGGTTTTGAAATTCGTCGTATTCTGGAAAAGGACACCCTGTTCTCACTGCTGGAAGCTTACGGTTATGCAGGCATTATCAGCTCCGGTCCCTGGGTACTGTCCATTCTGGGTGTGATGATGATTGGCATACTTAGCTATACGCTGGTCTCGCCACAAACCTTAATCGTCCAGTTCCTGGTTTCCGTCACCTACCTGATGGCATTTTCACTGATATTAACCGGTGCACTACAATTAATGTTTACCCGCTTTATTGCCGACAGACTATTTGAAAACAAACCGCAGATCATTCTTCCAAATATGCTGGGCGCATTATTTTTGACGACCATGGTGGCGGGTTGCAGTGGTACGCTGGTATTATTTTTACTGTTTGATCAAAATCTGCTTTACCGCCTGTTAATGCTGGCTAATTTTGTTGCCCTGTGTAATCTCTGGATCGTGATTATTTTTCTGTCCAGCATGAAAACCTATCGACTGATTGTTAGCCTGTTTTTTGCCGGTTACAGTCTTGCCGTCATCGCTGCCCTGGGGCTTTCTCTACTTGGACTTGGCCTCAACGGCCTTTTACTGGGGGTGCTTACTGGCCATTGTTTCCTGCTTTTTGGTTTTCTGTTTGTTATTATCCGTGCCTATCCGGGCGATCACCTGATAGCATTTGACTTCCTGCAGAAAAAACAGATTTTTGTCAGCCTGGCTTTCACCGGTTTCTTCTTTAATCTAGGTATCTGGGCAGATAAACTGATTTTCTGGTTTTATCCCGATACCTCACAGCCTGTTATCGGCCCACTACGTGCTTCATTAATCTACGACCTGCCGATTTTCCTCGCCTATCTGTCAATTATTCCCGGTATGGCGGTTTTTCTGGTGCGCATGGAGGCGGATTTTGCCGAACAGTACGATCTGTTCTATACCTCTATTCGTGAAGGTGATACCCTGCAACGTATCTTTTATCGAAAAGACCGGATGATTTATACCGCACGTCAGGGTATTTATGAAATTTTTAAAGTCCAGGGAATGACGGTGGTACTCCTGCTGCTGTGGGGGCAGGATATCCTCCGAGTGATAGGCATTTCACCTTTGTATGTGCGCCTGTTTTATATTGATGTGGTCGGTGTTAGTGTACAGGTTCTGCTATTGTCGATTATGAATGTGCTGTTCTATCTCGATGGCCGCCGTATTGCCCTGTTTCTTACCCTGTTGTTTCTATTGTCAAACACCCTGTTTAGCTGGCTCAGCATACAACTGGGGGCCTCCTTTTTCGGTTATGGTTTTACCCTGGCGATGGCATTAACCAGTCTGGTAGGACTGGCATTACTGTCACGCAAAATGAGGCGGCTGGAATATGAGACCTTTATGTTACAGGGGGCATAAAAGTTTTATAGTGAAACTTTTATGTATTATTTTACAATTTTACTGTTTTCCAGAATTATTGGATAAACATAGCCATAGCCAAAATCTTTATTTAACGCAAGCTTGCCTTTTACAATAACAATGTCACCGACTGTAGCAGAATTTTTCGTAGTTACAACAAGGTCTTTAAGACTGCTACTATCTCTGATATGCAGCCAGTTTTCACCCATAACTTTATTACTTACTTTAGTAACCTTGCCTCGAACCTGCAATGTTTTACCCTTAAGGCTATTTTTACTAGCTAATATATCAGCAATAGAATAACCACCTTTTATTTTATTGACACCGTTAACAGGCATAGTATTTTTTTTCTGATGCAGACCCGCATGTGGCGATCCCCGTTTTTCACCCATTTTGAAATGGTTGACAAAATAGATAACAGGAAAAGTACGATTGAGTGCGTCACTATGAAAATTATCCATTTGCATGGATGTCGTTATGGAAACCTTGTCTCCGGTTTTTAGTGCTGTTTTAGGGCCGGCTGCCCATACTTTTTTACTCCCATCATCAACCTGTGCATAGGTGTATCCGCCCGCATTCATAGTGGCGATAACCTTAGCCTTAATCATATTCTGTCCGGCATAGACAGAAGTATTGATGCTGAAATTAATAATCATCAGCAATACAAAGACAACAGGTGTTGTTAATTTACAATTTCGATTCGACATAGCGAATAACCCAGGCATTAGAATTTAGAAGGCTGAAATAGTAACGCTGTTAAGAGCTGCTTGCAAACAGGATTACAAATGTTTTATAGCCCTGGCCTGTGCCTGCCTGTGTTTTTTCAACAGCCCATCAATATTCCTGGCATCATCAATCACTTTCTTCATGCCATGGATTGAATAAGGATTATGCGCTCTGTAGGTCTTTGATTTTTCTTCGACCGCAGGTTCTGGCAGAACCTTAACCGCATCAATAATATTTTTATTCTGTTTAACTGAAACCGCCTTAACATCAATGGCATTGCGTGGTGGTCTATCACCAAACTGAGTAACGCCATGAGAGTCCTTCCATTGATAAACCGTTATCGTTGCCTGCTCGGCAACATGATTAACAATAACGGGGACATCGTTTTTTATACTTTTTAATTTATGCATCAATGTGCCAGCATTCAGTCTGAGTGAAGTAAAAAAAGATGAACGGTTAAACCTGTCCATATATATCAGTGGAGCCACTGATAACAGCACCAGTATAATCAGCATTGAAATGATTCTGAGTTTCATTAGACAGGAGTATAGGCAACTCACTGAAAATAGCGAATCAGATGTCTGGGAGCCTGTCCGAGAATAAGTGTAATGGTCAAGGACGCCTCTGGTAAAGAGAATTCAGGGGAGATTTGCTTTTCAGCCAGGCCCTCAGGCTATGTATTATGCAGTAAACCCAATATAGCTTTGAGGATAACTTCCGGTGTTGGTGGGCACCCCGGGATAATAACATCAGGCTTGAGTATCTTAGCGATGCCACCCATCACCGCATAAGAGCCTGCAAATTCTCCACCATCAACAGCACAGTCCCCCATAGCAAGCAACCATTTTGGCTCAGGTGTAGCCTCCCAGACATCAAGCACGGCCTGCGCCATATGCTGACTTACCGGGCCGGTGACCAGCAATGCATCCGCATGTCTGGGCGAGGCAACGAAATGCACACCAAAACGTTCAATATCATAAAAGGCATTGTTTAAGGCGTGAATTTCCAGTTCACAGGCATTACAGGAACCACTGTCCACGGCGCGAATAGCAAAACTACCGGCAAAACGTTTATTGATAACGGATTTAACCTCAATCCCAAGTGCCTGCAAATCGCTGTCAACGGCGATAGTTTCAGTCACCATACCGGTTTTACGAATTTTATTAAATAGTCTTAACATAATCGTTATGGCCTATAGATCATGCCCGGAATAGGAACCATTCACCGATTTATTACACACTGGAAAATCCGGGACAATATTGCCATCAATCAACTGTTCCAGTGCCGGCCAGTTCAACCAGCTGGGGTCGCGCGCATAAAAACGGCTGATTTTACCCGTGGCATCAAACTGAACATAGCTAATAATTTCACCCCGCCAGGCTTCAACCATACCCAGACCTTCGCAGATGGCTACGGGAGGCTTCCATGTATTGGCTATATCGCCATCAGGCAACTGCTGTAACAGGGTATCCATTAGAATGAGTGAATGGATAATCTCATCAGCTCGCACCTGCAGGCGGGTGGCGACATCACCCTGCTGATAACAGGGCGAATCAATATTCATGCGGTCATATGGCGCATAGGCATGGTCACGACGCAGGTCATAATCCACACCACTGGCTTTTGCCAGATAACCGACAACACCCAGTTTGGTGGCTAATTCATGCGATAAATGACCTGCACTAACCAGCCGATCTTCCAGTGATGCATGGTCATTAAGAATCGCCATTAACTCATTCAGCTCGGTTTTTATAACTGCATGCTGCTGGCTCAGGGTTTCGCATTGCTGACTGGATAGATCAACCTTAACCCCGCCCGGAACAATAGTGTCCATTAACAGACGATGTTTGAATATAACGCTCTGCGTGCGCTGCCAGATTTCCCGCAGGCGACTGAACTGGCTATTGGCAAAGGCGAAGCCAACATCATTACAGATGGCACCAATATCCCCGAGATGATTGGCAACACGCTCACGTTCAGCCAGCAGAGCACGTAAATAAATGCCACGTCGCGGCACCGCCACATTCGCCGCCCGTTCCATTGCCATGCAGGCACACCAGGTATGCGCGACTGTGGTATCGCCTGAAATTCTACCCGCCAGTTTTGCCAGCCCTTCGGCATCGCGGCCTTCGGCTATTTTTTCAATGCCTTTATGCACATAACCCAGACGTTCTTCCAGATTCAGAATGGTTTCACCCACGGCCTGAAAGCGAAAATGTCCTGGTTCGATAATACCGGCATGCACCGGGCCAACCGGAATTTCATAGACCCCTGAACCCTGTGCCTGAAAGAAAGGATAATAAGTATCCGCCGGGGCGACCTGATCGCTATGCGCCATGCGAATATCCTTACGCAACGGAAAAATTTCTTCATCCCAGGCCTGATGCCGAATCCAGCGACGGCTATCGGGATGATTACCAAACATAACACCGAACATATCCTGGCTATGGCGCTCGGGTCGATTGGCAGCAGGAAATACCGGGGCCTGTGAGGGCAACACCGGGCTGTGTATATCCAGTGGGGCGCGAATAACCAGATAATCACCCTGTTTTTCAAAGCAGGCATTCATTAACAGGGTTTCTTCATCCTGTTGTACTGCCCAGACAGCACACCAGCGGGTCTGCTGTTCAGCCGCCATCACGGCAAACTTGCCCCAGTCCTCAATATCAATATGCAATACATGGGCGGGTGCAAGTTCACGTGCCGAGCCGCCATGAAACAGAATATGCTCTTCTTCACAACGTGCAATCAATTCGGATAACCAGTCAAACCGACTCATAACAGATGGCTCCCGGTAATCAAAAAGGTAGCCTGATCGAACCAGTGGGAGAGAAATCCCGGAATCGCAATCCCTAACCACAACACCAGTAGCAACTGCACCACCACCGGGAACATATTGGCCTCAACCTTTTGCTGACCTTCCGGTACATCACCATAAACCATAGGGTGTAGATGACGAAACAGGCCGGCAAAGGCAACCGCCAGACCGGTTAATAACGGCACAGTTAACCATGGATAGGATTTCATGGTGGCAGATAACAATAAAAACTCACTGGTAAACACCCCGAACGGCGGGAAACCGGCAATCGCCACGGTACCAATAGCCAGCCCCCAGCCTACTGCTGGCTGGGTTTTGATTAAACCGCGAATATTGTCGATAGACTGGGTTTTAGCAATATGGGTAGCATGACCCACGGTGATAAAGATGGCAGATTTAGTAAGCGAATGCACCGTCATATGTAACAGACCGCCAAACGTTGCCAGCGGCCCGCCCAGGCCAAACGCGAACGTCATTAGACCCATGTGCTCAATGGATGAGTAGCTGAACAGGCGTTTGATATCACGTTGACGGTGCAGAAACAGCCCCGCCACGGTAAAGGAAACAATCCCGAAGCCCATCATCAGGTTGCCTGCCATATGCGGTGAATGTAACGTCCCGCTGGCAAGCGCGGCATCAGTAATAATTTTCACCCGGATAATGGCATACAAAGCCACATTGAGTAACAGGCCTGATAATACCGCAGACATCGGTGTTGGACCTTCTGAATGTGCATCAGGCAGCCAGGTATGCATGGGCACCAGGCCGACTTTGGTACCATACCCCACCAGCAGAAACACAAACGCAATCGCCATCACTGCGGGTTGCAAACTGCTGGCATGGGCTGATAACACCGTCCATAATAAGGCATTTTCAGGGTCGGGAATGACCTGTGCAGCAGCGAAATATAATAGCACCGTACCGAACAAAGCCAGCGCAATCCCCACCCCGCAGACAATGAAATACTTCCATGCTGCTTCCACGGCTTCCGGTGTCCGGTACAAACTTACCAGCAATACGGTCGCCAGTGTGGCACCTTCCATTGCCACCCATAACACGCCCAGATTATTGGTGGACATGGCCAGCTGCATGGTGAACAGAAACCCCTGATAGCTGGCGTGATACAAACGCATACGCCCAGGGCTTAAACGGCCATTGGCCTCTTCCTGCGCCATATAGGGTAAGGAAAAGAAAGCCGTGGTCGCACCGACAAATGCGGTTAAGGCAATTAAATAGACATTAAAGGAATCCACCCTGAACTGCCCGGTGTAGCCACCCAGAGAACCATGATTCAACACATTCAAAGCCAGCCAGACACTGCTGGCAAATGCCGCCACTGTCGCCAGCAGATTAAATTTAGCCGCCCAGGATCGATTGCCGAATATTCCCAGCAGAATACTCGAACACATGGGTATCAATAAAGTCAGATACAGCGCGGTCATTCTTCACGTTCCGACAGATGATTAAGCTGATCCACATCCAGCGATTGAATACTGTCACGAATATGGAAAAAGAATACGCCAAAAATAACTGCGGCAATCAACACGTCAAACGCCACCCCCAGTTCCACCACCATCGGCATCCCATGGGTGGCCGCAACGGCGGCAAAAAACAGACCATTTTCCAGTGACATAAAACCCACCACTTCGGCCACCGCTTTACTCCGGCTGACCAGCATCAACACCCCAAGCAACACCACGGACATACTGATTGCGATAGTATTACGGGTTATTGAAGAGGAAAACTGTTCAATCGGCTGGGCGACGTAATAACAAAAAATCACCAGTGCAGCGCCCGCCATTAAAACAGTTACCGGATGTTCGGCACCATGCTCATCATGGTCGATACCCAGTCGAATCACCAGCCGCTGTAATAACCAGGGAACAAACATGGCTTTTAACAGCAATGCCAGAATGGCGGAAAAATACAGATCATATTTCCCACTATCGTAAGCTACCAGCGCTGTCGTCGCGGCCACAATCAGACCCTGCCAGGCAAAAATACGTATCATGGGAATCACCCGGCTCTGTGCCAGCAGGGCAAAAGAGGTAAACAACACCATGGCCGCCAGCGTCAGAATCAGCTGTTGGTATAAGGGCAATTGTTCCAGCATAATCAGCCAACCTCCAGAATAATGTGGCTTAACAGCCCGATTAATGCCAGTGTCAGCGCCAGTACCAGAAAAGTCGATACCCGGAATAAACGCATTTTTGCAAACAGGGTTTCACCTGCGGCCAGTACCCCACCAAGCAGTACCAGTTTAACCAGTAAGGTACCCGCTCCCACCGCAATCGCACTCATTGAATCGGTGGTAGCAATCCCCCAGGGGAAGAAAATATTGGCAATCAATACCGCATAAATCATTAATTTCAGCTGCACCGCCCATTCGATTAACGCCAGATGACGACCGCTGTATTCCAGAATCATCGCTTCATGAATCATGGTCAGCTCAAGATGGGTAGCTGGATTATCCACCGGAATGCGCCCGGTCTCAGCAATACCCACCAGCAGCAGGCTTAACAGGGCAAAAAACAAAGATGGCCTTAACACCAGCCCCTGCGCCATTAGATGTTCAATAACAATCGACAGGTTGGTGCTGGAAGCCACCATCGACAGGGTAAATACCGCCATTAACATGGCGGGTTCAGCGAGTGCTGAAATGGTCATTTCACGGGATGAGCCCATGCCACCGAAGGCGGTACCAATGTCCATCCCCGCCAATGCCTGAAAAAATCGTGCCAGTGCAAAAAAACCTGCCAGCACAATCACATCGGCAATCGCCGCCGTAGGTAGATTAACCGAAATAAACGGCACTACCGCCGCCGCCATTAAGGTTGCCCCGGCAATAATATAGGGCGTTACCCGAAATACCGGTGATGCTATTTCAGCCATGATCACCTGCTTGCTGAACAGGCGGCGTAAATCCCGATAAGGCTGCAATAATGAAGGCGAACGACGGTTTTGCAACCAGCATTTCACCCGCTTCACCCAGGCTGAAAACAGAGGTGCCAGCAATACAAAAACAACCAGTTCAAGTAACGATAATAACCAGTCCATCATGTAATGATCCACAGCAACAGAATAAGCGTACCGAAGGTATAAGCCAGATAATGACGCAGATTACCGGTCTGAATCAGGCCGACCCGTCGCGCAGCTGCGTGTAATAGTCGGGTAATGGGCAGGTAGATGGAACGCCAGGTAATATCTTCGGCATGAACCTGATAACGAATGCTTTCCGGTTCCAGCGGCAGGTCTTTTTTCATCACCCGGTCATCGTCTTCATGCAAACGCCAGACCGGTGCAAAGACCCGGCGAATAGGCATCGTGAACGCCGTGGCCGTATATTGCATACGTGAATTTAATGACCCAAAACCACAACTCCATGCCTTACGCCAGACGGTTTTCACCCTGCCTGCTGGTTTAAGAAAATAATACACCCCCGCCCAGGCGGACAACGCCAGCAAAATACCCACAAATACCAATGGTGCACTATATGAGGCTGTATTGGCAGAAACCGGGGTTAACCATAACCAGCCATGTGCCGTGGCGGTACTTAACACATGCCCGGTCAAAGACTGGGTGAGATGGCTCATTGCCCCAACCACGGCGGTTGGAAACACCCCGAACAACAAACACATCAATGCCAGCCATGCCTGGGCCAGTACCATACCGCGCGTGGCTTCCCGGGCATGGCGAACTTTGCGGGTACGTGCCTGCCCCAGGAAAGCAATGCCATAGACCTTGACAAAACAGGCGGCAGCCAATGCACCGGTAAGTGCCAGTGACGCTGCCGCGATAGGAATAATCGAACGCAGAACCCCGCTTTCCAGATTAGGCACCTGCAGGGCGGTCTGAAAGGTTAACCATTCCGACACAAAACCATTAAACGGCGGTAATGCCGAAATGCTGATACAGCCAATCAGGAAAAACAGCCCGGTCCAGGGCATCCGCTTTAACAGCCCGCCCATACGTTCAAGGTTACGCTCATGGCTACGCTGTAACACCACGCCTGCACCCAGAAATAATAGACTTTTAAACATGGCATGATTAATCGTATGATAAAGCGCCGCGATTAACCCCAGCGTGCCAAGCACCGGATTACCCGTCCCATAAAAAACCATCGACAGGCCCAGACCAATAAAAATAATACCGATATTTTCTACCGAGTGATACGCCAGCAGGCGTTTTAAATCATGCTGCATGAGCGCATACAATACCCCGAACAAAGCGGTGATACTGGCAATAATTAATAACGCGACACCCCAGGCCCAGTGGACATGGCCGATCAATCCAAACGTCAGGCGGATAAAACCATAGACCGCCACTTTCAACATCACCCCGGACATCAAAGCTGAAATATGCGAAGGCGCAACTGGATGCGCTTCTGGCAACCAGATATGCATAGGCACGAGACCGGCTTTCATACCGAAACCGACTACGCCGAGTGCAAAGGCAACCGTTGCCCAGGTTAAGGTTAAGGGCGCACTCTGCATAGCAGCAAAGGTAAAGTCACCGCCAAAGGCAGCCAGCACACCAAAGCTGAGCAGAATACACAGCGCACCTACCTCTGCCATCAACAAATAGATAAACCCGGCACGACGATTGGCAGAATGTTCATGTTGGTATACCACCAGAAAATAACTCGATACCGACATCAATTCCCACGCTACCATAAACGAGAATGCGTCGGCGGCAACCACCACCATTAACATACCGGTAACGAATAAACCGGTAAACAGACCCAGTGCGGAAAGCGGGTGTTTACCATGCTCATACTCACGTATATAGCCCGGACCAAACAGGCTGACCGCAATGGTGACAATACCAATCAATAACAGGAAGAACCCGGCCAGCGGATCCAGTAACATATGCCAGTGCAGCCATGGCAGACCGGCTGGAAACACAAACGACTGGCTGCCGCCATGCAATAAACGATAAGCCCCAAGGCAGACAGCAACCGCCCCGCCTGCGCCAAGCAGGGGAAACACCAGCCAGCGCATCAGCGCCGAATTTTTATCAGCGGCGAACGAGGCAAGCGCAGAAGCTACCGGCAACAGCAGCATCGTTAGCAGCAAAAATTCACTGATATTCACGTTAAGGTAACCTGTGGGTTATTTTAAAGAGCCAGAATTTTTTGAGGAGCAAAAAACAGACTCGGCATTATATTGAGGCTGGAATCATGATATGCGTTGACTCTCATACATATCGACGAATGCCTGACGGCGCGATTATACGCGCCCATCTATATAAATACCAGAATAAATCCCGCGTCACCGATGGTTTCAAAGCCAGGTCGGGCGTCACATTAATACACGACATTAACAGCGATAATTGCCTATAAAATCCGCCTATACAATCCGCCTATACAATCCGCCTATAAAATCCGCCTATAAAATCCGCCTATACAATCCGCCTATACAATCTGCCTATACAATCTGCCTATACAATCTGCCTATACAATCTGCCTATACAATCTGCCTATACAATCCGCTTATCAAATCCATGCAACTGCTCAAGATTATGCTGGAGGCGTTGTTTTTGTTTTTGCGCTTCAGCACTGTTCGTCTCATTAACCTCCAGCCCTTTTGTTACCGCCCTTTCAATCCCTTCGAGTGTGCTATCAATACGGTCAAGCATGATTTTCCTGAAATCAGACTCACTTTTTTGCAGCCGTTGCACAAAGTCATAACGCAGCCGACCCGCCTGAGTATCGACAAGCTCATCGCCATAGCGCAATGATGCCTTCAATACCAGCCGATCACCAATAAACTTTGGCAGTGCATGCAATGCCGACCTGCCCACAATCACAATACTGCCCGGCATTTCCCAGAATTTATAATAAAAGCCGGATTTTGCCTGCCAGGCCGCATTGGCGTTTACTGTTTCATAGGGAATGGAAAACAGGTCAGCCGAAAAATGATACAGGGCATCGACGGTAGCATCTACCTTCACACTGAAGCGTTTGACAGCAGACTGAAATGCCACTTCCAGTTTTTTATCCTCGTCTTTACGAAAGCTGTCCCAACCATTACGTACTGATTCCAGCGCTGTTTGCCTCAAGGTTTCATGTAAATCATGCAGCGAGGCCTGACGCGCCGCATGGAATTGAGCCTGCACTTTTTCCCGCACCTGTGTCGTAATAATGGCCGCAGCCGCATCAATATCCGCCGCCAGCTCAGTATCGATCAACTGCTTGATCTCTGCGGCCAGCAAAACCCTGAAATCGTGTTTTTCCTGGCTTATCTCAACACGTTTTTCTGCGAAAACATCCAGCTTCTGCTGCAACTCTGCCACCGGGGCATTCAACGAAGACAATGCCAGCTCGGTATTAAAGCGAGCCTGAACAACAAGGCGCCGCAAACCTTTGGCCAGTGCGGTAGCCAGTGCATTGCCTTTTTCCTGCATTAAAAAATGTTCCAGCTCCCGGCCAAATGGCGTAAACCCGCTCTGCGACAGGGCTTTCTCATACTGGCCTTTATGTTCCTCATCACGGTAGCGCAGCGACTGCAAGGCCTGCTGTGCCGAAACCGGAAACAGCGCAGGCTGAGACCCACCCATGGCCCGCTCAAGCACACTGCGGGTAAAAGTGCTGGCTTCTTCAAGCTCGGCTGTGGACAGCAAATCAGCCTTATTGAGCAAAAAGAAGACTTTACCCGCATACGCACGCACCTCCTGCAGGAAATCATATTCAGCCTGCCCCACCGGCTGGTCAACCGATAATACAAACAACACCGCATCGGCTTTGGGAAGAAAATCGCGGGTCACATCACTGTTATGCCGATAAATGGAACCAATCCCTGGTGTATCCACCAGGCGAACACCGTTTTTCAGCCAGGGCGAGGGCCAGTTGATACGCACTTCAGCCACGTCTTTAATATTTTCCGGATTGCCTTTTTCCGTGGCATAATCCCATAATTCATCCAGCTGATGAACCTGCTCGGTGCCATCATTAAACGCTACCTTTAGCTGAGCTTGCTGCCCATATTGCAATACCGTTGCAATCGCCGTAAGCGGCACCACACCCACAGGCAGAATATCGGCACCAATCAGTGCATTGAGAATACTGCTTTTGCCACGCTTGAACTCACCCACCACAACCAGGTTAAAATGGTTCGATGCTGCTCGCTCTCGCAAAGCCTGCAATTCACCAACCGGAAAAACATCGACCATCTGCCCGGCTTCATCAAGACACTGCCGGATACGACCCAGCTGGTTCACTTTTGACTTTTTATTTATATCCATAAATTTTACCGACCGTTCAAACATTTATCTTTCGACGACAAGACCAGTTACTATTTTAACCCGAATATTTCATGGAAACGCTATAATTTTTGCTTAACATCATGAGTTTACAAGTAAAAATTGATATATTAAAAAAATACACTATGTACCCGTTACCTGCTATCCAGTTTTTGAACCAAAGAATGAAGTAGTGTTAATGTATTCACGACTTGTTCAGGGTCCCTGCTATTATAGCTTTAAATATATGCTTCAAATGTATTGCAACCCGTCACAGTAAGCGGTAGAATCCCCTCCCTGTTTTTTCGACCTCAAACTGGTCGATACGCATAACACACTAGATAACCGGGAAACACCATGAAAGCAGATATCCATCCTAAATACGAAGAAGTTAATGTAAAATGCAGTTGCGGTAATACATTTACAACACGTTCAACTTACAGTAAAGGCGACATGGTGCTCGATGTCTGCTCACAGTGCCACCCGTTCTACACCGGCAAACAGAAAATTCTTGATAGCGCCGGGCAAATTGATAAATTCAACCGGCGTTTCGGCAATAAAAAATAAACCTTACATGCCGATATTATCTAAAAAAGGCACGTTCATGTGCCTTTTTTATTGCCTGTCAGCTCTGCTGACCAGCCCCGGCACTTATGCCGCAACAAATAATACTGCTGACCCTTTTGCCTGCCCGGCACCACACATCGACCGGCAGGCAAAAATTAAATACGTCCACGACGGCGATACCGTCACCCTGGATAATGGTGAAAAAATTCGCCTGATTGGTATCAACGCTCCTGAACTTGCCCGCCCCGGTGAGTACCGCAGAGGCAAATATCGGCGTGCAAAAAAAGCCGAACCTTATGGCAATGCCGCCCGCGATTATCTACAAAAACGGTTACCTCACAACACCCCGGTTAAACTGCAATATGGCTCGCGCAGAAAAGACCATTATGGCCGCAGCCTGGCACATTTGTTCCTTCGTAATGGCAAAGATATTCAGCTGATTATGCTGCAACAGGGGCTGGCCAGCGCGCTGATGATACCACCTGATACCCTGTTTGCCCGCTGTTATCGCCACGCAGAACGCCAGGCCAGGCATCTTCACAAAGGCTTATGGGCCAGTAAAAACAGCATTCTGCATAGTCGGCAACTTAAATCCGGCAGTCGTGGCTTCCATCTGGTAGCAGGCAAGGTCACTGCCATACGCCGTAATCGCCAGGGCATCTGGATACATCTTGGCAAGCGATTAACCCTGGGTATTCGCCCTGCTGACCAACCCTTATTCGATAAAAAATTACTCGCCAGCTATCTGGGTAAAACTGTCCTCGTTCGTGGCTGGCTCAACCCCGGTCGCCAACACACACTGTATATGCGTATTCGCCATCCTCTTTCCATCGAATTACTCAGCAAAACCGAATAAGCTATCGCCCTGGAAAAATGTTAAAATAGTCTGATTTTTTATAATACCTGATTCTATCCAGCCATATAACCTGTCTACCCATATAACGATTATGCCTTCACGATTCAAACAACAGGCACTGGCCTATCACCAACAGCCCAGGCCCGGAAAAATTGCCACGCAAATCACCAAACCCTGTGCCTCCCCGCTCGATCTGGCACTGGCCTATACGCCGGGTGTCGCCGAACCCTGCCGTCTGATTCATCGTGATGCCGACACCGCCTATGACTATACCGCCAAAGGCAATCTGGTTGCGGTAATCAGTGATGGCACTGCCGTACTCGGGCTGGGCAATATTGGTGCACTGGCGGGTAAACCGGTGATGGAAGGCAAAGCGGTGTTATTCAAGGCCTTTGCCGATATTGACGTGTTTGATATTGAAGTCAATGCCAAATCCACCACAGAATTTATTCAAACGGTAAAAAATATCGCCCCCACCTTTGGTGGCATTAATCTGGAAGATATTGCCGCGCCCGCCTGCTTTGAAATTGAACAGGCACTCATTGAACAGCTCGATATTCCGGTTTTTCACGATGACCAGCATGGTACTGCCATTATTATCGCTGCATCCTTATTGAATGCACTGGAACTACAGCATAAAACCATCGACAAGGTGCAAATTGTTTGTCTGGGCGCGGGTTCCGCGGGCATTGCCTCGATGAAATTATTGTTAAAACTGGGCGCTGATCCGGAAAATTTATTTATGGTTGATCGCCAGGGTGTGCTTCATGACGATGACGATACCCTGAACCCTTATCAACGGGCTTTTGCCCGGCACACAGACAAACGTACCCTGGCCGATGCCATGGATGGGGCGGATGTTTTTGTCGGCGTTTCCGGCCCGGACTTACTCAGTACCGACATTCTTGCCACCATGGCACCGCGCCCGGTGGTCTTTGCGATGGCCAATCCCGACCCGGAAATCATGCCCGAACTGGCCCACATGACCCGTGATGATTTAATTATGGGAACTGGACGCAGCGATTACCCCAACCAGGTGAATAATGTCCTTGGCTTTCCCTATATCTTCAAAGGCGCACTGGATGTACGTGCCAGCTGCATCAATACCGAAATGCAAATTGCTGCT
The DNA here is from genome assembly GCA_015488885.1 of Gammaproteobacteria bacterium. GTDB lineage: Bacteria > Pseudomonadota > Gammaproteobacteria > SZUA-229 > SZUA-229 > S010-25. The sequence continues at coordinate 48,373 of WFMW01000061.1, forward strand.
GTGCAGGCACTGGCCGCGCTGGCACGTGAACCGGTTCCACAACAGGTTCTCGATGCCTACGCTACCGATACCATGGTCTTCGGCCCACAATACATTATCCCCAAACCACTGGATCCGCGTCTGATTGATGTCGTTCCCCGCGCCGTTGCCAAAGCGGCCATTGCCAGTGGCGTGGCAAGAAAGTTTCCGGCAACCAGCCCTGCCGATAATACACCCCAATTACAGGAAGCCTGATCAGGAGCCGGTTCGGGGAGCCTGTCCGGGAGTTGGACAGGCTCCTGCGGAAAAGCTATTTATTGTTACCACGCGTAGTGTGGGAATGATAAAAAAGCTTATTTTCAACCCCGGAATACACAGAAAACACGGAAGGATTTCTTTTCTATGAATTTTATTTCATTATCAGCATCATACTGATTATCGTGCTATAAACATAAGATAGCATCAGTCTAATAATCCAAAGCAGGTACGATAGATGAATAAAATTACCATTGTTGGTGCCGGTCGAGTTGGTGAATCTACTGCACAGTTTATTGCCGCGAAAAACCTTAGTCGCGAAATCGTTCTGCTCGATATTCACAAGGGAGCCGCCCAGGGTGCCGCGCTGGATATTCAGGAAGTCTCACCGCTGTTCTGTTACGATACCCGTCTTATTGGCGGGGTTGATCATCGCCTGATGGCAGACTCTGAAATCATTATTATCACTGCGGGATTGCCACGCAAACCCGGCATGTCACGCTCAGACGTGTTAGCCAGCAATATCCCGATTATGGACAGCGTGATTGACGGTGCCATGCAATATGCACCCGATGCGATTTTACTGTTTGTCACCAACCCGGTTGATGTGATTACCTACTTTGCGTTTAACAAAACCGGCTGGCCGCGTAACCGTATTTTTGGTCAGGCAGGGGTGCTCGATTCCAGCCGCATGGCCAGTTTTATCGCTATGGAAACCGGTTTCTCCAGTATGGATATCGATACCATGGTGCTCGGTGGCCACGGTGACACTATGGTACCCATGCTGCGTTACTGCACCATTTCAGGCATACCGGTAGAACATTTTATCGAAAAGGACAAACTTGACGCCATTGTTGAACGTACTCGGGTGGGTGGCGCAGAAATTCTTGGCCTGCGTCAGATCAGCAGCGCCTATGACGCGCCGGCGGCTTCAGTCGCTGAAATGGTAGATGCCATTGCCCACAACCGGCACCGGATTCTACCCACAGTCTGCCTGCTCGACGGGGAATATAGTCAACACGATATTGCTATCGGCGTACCCGCTGTGCTCGGGCAAAGCGGCATGGAATCCATTATTGAACTGCCCATGAATGCAGACGAACAGGCCATGTTTAATCATTCCGCAGAGCTGGTCAGAAAAGACCTGGCCATGCTTAAAACAATGTAAAAATGACGACACAAAAAACGAATACAGATAGCGCTGTTTTACGCGCCAATATTAATAATGAAACATCACAAATTCACTGGCATGAATTACAGCGTTTTTTTGCTGGCGGTAGATTAATCTATATTCATTTAGCCATTAACCTGCTGGATGTCGCCATTGCCTTTTCAAATGACGACAAAGAACGGGTTAGCTACTGGTTAAACACGGGCGAAATTGCTAAAGTATCCGACAGTCAGGCGAAACAATGGCATCAGGCCAACACCATTTTCTGGGCAACCGTGGTCAAACCCTGGGTTTTAATCCAGCCCGCCACCTCAGATAACAATAATATTAACCAGCACAAAGCACCCCTATGAACTTTCTGGAAGAATTCATTAAAAAAGAATCATCCTCAGGTATCCTGTTAATTTTTGTCACCCTGATCGCATTGATTTTACAAAACTCCATGTTCAGTGGCGTTTACAATGCTTTCCTGCATACCCCGGTTGAAATTCGTTTTGGCCATCTGCAAATAGCCAATTCATTATTACACTGGATTAATGACGGACTGATGGCGGTTTTCTTTCTTCTCATTGGTCTGGAAGTAAAACGTGAACTTCTTGAAGGGCAGCTATCATCAATCAGTCAGATCGCACTACCCGGTATTGCGGCTGTAGGTGGCATGGCTGTCCCAGCCTTACTGTACATTCTGGTGAATCATGCTGACGCTACTGCAATGCGGGGCTGGGCCATACCCACTGCAACCGATATTGCTTTTGCACTCGGTATACTGGCACTGCTGGGTAAACGGGTACCGGTTTCTTTAAAAATTTTTCTGATGGCACTGGCTATCATTGACGACCTGGGCGCCATTATTATTATCGCGCTATTCTATACAGTAGAGCTGTCAACAATATCCATCATCATTGCCGCTTTGTCACTGGCTGTACTGATTATCATGAATCGACTGGGCGTGATAAAAAAAGCCGCCTATATCGTAGTGGGGGTTATTCTCTGGGTCAGCGTACTGAAATCAGGTGTCCATGCTACCCTGGCGGGCGTGGCACTGGCTTTTACCATTCCCATGAACAGCAAAAAGCCTGATGGTAGCCACTATTCTATGGCAAAAGAAATGGAACATGACTTACACTACTGGGTGGCTTTCTTTATCCTGCCCCTGTTTGCTTTTGTGAATGCCGGTATTGATTTACGGCATGTTTCCCTGCCACAGATGATCAGTGGTGTGCCTCTTGGTACCATGCTTGGTCTGTTTGTTGGTAAACAGCTGGGGGTCTTCGGCTTTAGCTGGGTAATGATAAAAGCCGGGCTGGCCAAAATGCCGGAAAAAAGCACCTGGCTACAGCTTTATGGTGTCGCAGTATTAACCGGCATAGGCTTTACCATGAGTCTGTTTGTCAATTCACTCGCCTTTAGCGATGCGAACCTGTATCAACAGGCAGATAAACTGGCTATCCTGGTGGCATCCTTTTCTGCCGGTATTGCCGGTTATCTCGTATTACGTATTGCCCGATAAAAGAGCACAATAGATTTTTTATAGCTGACTACTTATTACCCGACTTCCACCAGATATCACCATCAGCCAGGGCATCACTGATGTCCGCAGCACGTCGCGGCACACCACTTCGGCAGTCCACGCCGGAATGACTAAGGCGGGCAGGATTACGACGTTCTACAGTAGCGCGGCGATCCCGCCAGTGTTTACGACGTTCAATATTCGCTGTATGAGTACTATCGGTAGTACGATGTGCCATTACCACAAACCTCCCTAACAGGATAAAAATCATCAACCCTGCTAGTCGATACCCTTACCATAAAAAAGTCAAGGTTACAGCAATTGAACTTATTTATAACTCGTAACAAAAAATAGAAATATAACACAAAAAAACGCAGTTTTAGCACCGTCATCAGTACCAAAACTGCGTTTTATTTACATTACAAACCGACCAGATTTATAACAAAAGTAAAGCCACTCAGCGAATAGCCAGATTGCCCTCCGCTACCAGCCATCTCTAATGATGAGTGTTGTTAATGCCGGGTTTCTTCGGTTTCAACAACATCAGCAAGTGATTCAAGCCGATCATTTAAAATCATGTAGTCGCCGCCGGTCTGAAACCGCACGACCGAAAAACCATGATGGCTGACACGCTTAACCTCCACAACCTGACCCGTGCTGGCTATTTTAGCCTTTTTGCCCTGTATCAACTGTTTTGTATCCATTTTGAATACCCTCATTCATTTTTATCAATTACAACACCTTAACTTATAGCACATATTTTAAAAAAATATTATATTATTGCTATAAGATACTGATATTTAGCATCTTAATCAGCTTAATATCGTTACCAAGACAACTTTCACCCACATATCTGTCAGTTTGCTACAATGACTAACCTGATTTTCATACCTACTATTATACGCCTTATCAGACTCCATTTCATAGTCCCAACAGACCCTGTTAGCCCAAAGCAGTAATGTCCTCATTGAACAAAGCTAAAAATATCCCTATCCAGAGCCGGGAATATTACAGATGTGTCGTGCAGGATATGAAACCGTTAAGGTCTCAATATGTTTTTCTCATATAGTAGCGGTTCACATCCTGCTTATATATATGAAACCCAATCCGTTCATATAATTGCTTAACAGGATTTGTTTTCAGCAGTATAAGCTCTACTGGCTGCTGTCTTTTTTTTGCCTCACGGATTATCTGCCTGATCAGTTTCCCGCCTATCCCTTTACCCTGAAAAGGTTTAACAATATGAATATCATCCAGAATTACCCGGTCATTGGAATAAGTCACCGTCAGGCGTCCGATATCTTCATTATTGCACTGAATAATCAGCGTAGTTAACTGATTGAACCGGTTAATGAAATAGTAATTTTCTACGTCTTCAATACGGTGCCAGGTTGATTCGACATAGGCTCTCATCGTACTTCTGGTAAGCTTATTTACAAAATCCCTGTCGTTTTCAGTTGATTTTCGCAATCTAATCTTATACATCGATTTTCAGTGCCTGCAAGTAGCTATTGATAGATAAACGATGATAAACTCTGAGTGTAAGTTATCACAGCCCTTTACAACATTATGCCACCTGTCTATACCATCAACTCAGATTATCAATTCAGGTGCTGAATTTAACTGATTAACACTGTGGACTCCAGTAATACTACTCGTCGGGCAAAAACCGTTTTCCTGGGGCTCGCACCTTTTCTTCGCATGAGCATATCAGGTGCTGACCTGCGGCCGGTTGCGCAGGAAATGTTAAGCCTGGTTGATAGTAATACCGATAATGCAAGTTTACTGATGAATTTATCAACTGTTTTACTGTGTATCGGGCAACACGATATTGGTCTTGAAATTCAGGCAGAGGCTTTGCGTCTTCAATGTGTTTATCATCTTACTGCATCACAGCAACCAGCAAAATTTCGTTTATTAATGGTGATGACACCGGGTGACCTGGCAGCAAATACACCACTCGACTGTTTACTGGAAAATAGCGATATTGAGCTGATTTATTATTATATTACCCCAGCAGAGCTACTCATGCGGTCGGTCCCGGAACACGATGCCCTGATCGTAGGAATCAACGAATCTGATGAGAACCTCAGCCTCCTCAATTCACTGGAACAATCACTGAAACATTGGCCGAAACCGGTAATTAACCCCCCGCAGTATATTCATAATACAGATCGAAATACAGCCAGCGTACTATTACAGGACATACCTGGCTTACTTATTCCGCCAACATCACGGGTTTCACGTCAGACATTGCTGGATATTGCAGCAAAAAAACGGTCACTCTGCTCACAATTCGAGGGCACTGATTTCCCCATCCTATTGCGTCCACTCGATTCCTATGGTGGCCATGGGCTGGATAAGATTGACTCTGCCGAAGACATACAGGACTATCTGTCTAACACACCGGACACAACATTCTTTCTATCGGCATTCATTGATTACAGCAACAGGGATGGTTTATTCAGTAAATTTCGCATAGCCATGATCCAGGGCAAACCCTATGCCTGTCACATGGCCATATCCACAGACTGGATGATCCATTATCTCAATGCAGGCATGTTTGAAGATGCACACAAGCGAGAACTGGAAGCGGACTTTATGCAGCACTTCGATGACTTTGTTGAAACCCATAAAATAGCACTGGATACAATTTACCGCCGCAGCAAACTTGATTACTTCTGTATTGATTGTGCTCAAACTACTGATGGCCAGCTGCTTATATTTGAGATTGACCATGTCATGGTGGTACATGCCATGGATCCGGAAGACCTATTCCCCTATAAACAGATTTATATGCAGAAAGTTCAGCATGCTTTTCGTGATTACCTTATGCGTCTGACAAACGCACAGACAACTGACTGCCCCCCGGAATGAAATCACACCAGTCGGTCAACCAGCGTAATAGCCTGAATTTTTCAGGCGGCCCCGGTGCCTTACCTGAACCGGTATTACAACAAGTGCAACAGGCCATTATTGAAGTTCCCGAAGTTGGGCTTTCTATATTAGGCATCAGCCATCGCTCAGACTGGTTTGCAGCGGTCATTACCGAGCTGGAGACCAATATCCAGTCACTACTGAATCTGCCTGAAAACTATCATATATTATTTTTGCAGGGCGGTGCCACACAGCAGTTTTCTATGGTGCCAATGACTTTGCGGCCACAGGCAGTTTCCCCGGCAGAATATTTGCACACCGGTTACTGGAGCGGCAAAGCTATTCCCGAAGCCATGCGCAAAGGTGCTGTGCGCGTGTTATGGAATGAGGTAGACAACAACTTCAGGCGACTCCCCACTGATAATGAACTTAGCTTTTCAGCACAGGCGCCATACCTGCATTACGTCTCTAATGAAACCGTCGAAGGCCTCCAGTTTCATCGGGTGCTGGGTCGTGATGATGTCCCTCGTATCTGTGATATGTCGTCAGATTTTCTGTCGCGACCCTGTGAGGCAGAACGATTTTCTCTAATCTATGCCCACGCACAGAAAAACATTGGTCCGGCAGGTGTAACGGTTGTTATAATCCGCGACGAATTGCTTAAAAACGCCCCTGATGACCTCCCTGGATTTCTGGATTACCGTAGCCATATACAGGCGCATTCCATCTACAACACACCACCTGTGTTTGCTATTTACGTTGTTTTATTAGTTTCACGCTGGCTAATCAATACGATTGGCGGGGTAGCGCGTATGGCTCAGATCAATCAAAACAAAGCCGAATTAATCTATAAGCTGTTAGATACAGATAATAATTTTTACCAGGGACGGGCAGATGCCGGTGACCGCTCCATGATGAATGTAGCTTTCAACCTGTCCAGCCCAGAAATGGAACAAACATTCCTTAATGCGGCACAGGCAGCCGGTTTCTCAGGCCTTGCCGGTCATCGTTCTATCGGTGGCATACGTGCCTCTATTTACAATGCAGTGACACTTCCCGCCGTTAAAAAACTGGTAGATTTTATGGATGATTTTCAGCATAAACAGATAAGGTGAGACCTTTGCACGCAACAAATCAGCCTGTAACAATATAATGTCACGTTACCGACCGCCACAAAAACCCGGCTCCAAATACATTACCGCCGAAGGCCACCAGCGCCTTAACGAAGAACACGATTATCTGTGGAAGAAAAAACGCCCGGAGGTAACACGCATTCTGTCAGCCGCTGCCGCTGAAGGCGACCGTTCAGAGAACGCAGAGTACATATATCGCAAAAAAGAATTAAGAGAAATGGATTCACGCATACGTTTTTTACGTAAACGCCTGGAGAATATAGTGGTGGTAACGCAGATTCCCGACAATACCGATAAAGTGTTCTTCGGTGCCTGGGTCAGTCTTGAGGATGAGATGGGGAAGGAGAAAACCTATCGCATTGTCGGCCCGGATGAAACCGATGCCAGACGGGGATTTATCAGCATGGATTCACCGATGGGTAAAATGTTACTGGGTAAATCACTGGATGATGAATTTTCTCTGTCGATTAATACCAAAGATGGGGCGCATACCGGTCATTATATTATTGTGGCTATTCGATATACTTCAGACAGTGATTAATTATTTGTTATACGACATGACATTTAAACATAAACAGCAGGTATTTGAATAATATTGTTGTCAATCACTTCAATCTTATCTGAATTATTAATGAGTATGCCAACTTTCGCATCGGTGTCTTTTATAAAATTTTTCAGTGCTATCAGCATTTTCGGCTTTACTCTTGTACCCAGTTTTATTTCTACCGGGATAATGCCAAAGGGTGCATCAATAATCAGGTCAATTTCCGACCTGTCCCGGGTTCGATAATAATTAAAGTCTATGCCACTTTGCGCAGTACATTGAAACCCCCTGATAATTTCTTCAATAACAAACGACTCAAATGAGCTACCGGCATCAGGGTGTACCAGCAGACGATCCAGATCATCCAGTTTGAGCAGATGATGCAGGATGCCCGTATCACGAAAAAAACCTTTAGGCATCTTCTGCACAGTTTTTAATTTGTTTTTTTCATAACTTCCTAAATTTCTCCAGATAAAGGTATTATGCAAAATATCCAGATACTCTTTTGTGCTGACCGAGCTAACGTCAAGTGTTCTTGCTAACGATGATTGATTAATTATCTTACCTGAACAGAAACTCAGGCTCTGTATAAACCGCCTGAATACATGGATATTCAGGCGTGGGAAAAGTCGCTGAATATCACGTCTTATATAATCGGCAAAGTATTCATCCATCCATAAGCCATGGAAGGCAGGATAATCCCTACCCTTGACTCTTGGCTCAGGATACCCGCCCAGTAACCATTGTTGATACATCTGCGAAACCGTTATTTTTGTTTGCAGATCTGCGAGTTGTTCCAGAATGACGTCAGCCTTCATCTTCCCTGAGCCAATCAATAACCCATAGATTCCGGGTAATGGTTGTTCATAGAACTCCGCCATTTTAAATGGTGACAATTCCACGGTTGCAATTCTGCCAGCAAGACTCTCAGACAAACCTTTAATGATATCGGGTGAACTGGAACCCGTTAAAACAAACCTGCCAGTGGCATGCCTGTCCTCATCAATAATACTGCGTAATACCGGAAATAACGCCGGAAACTGCTGCGCCTCATCGATAACAACCCCGGTACTTTGCCGCTTTAAAAACCCCAGTGGATCACTGCTGATTAGCTGATAATCATCCGGGCGCTCAAGGTCATAATATTTCCAGTCTGATAACAGTGACTGTACCAGCGTCGATTTCCCGCACTGTCTTGAACCGATAACCGCTACAGCAGGAAACAGCTGCAAAAAGGTAGTGATTTTACTTGCTACAAGTCGATTTATAACCTTCATTCTTAAAGCCTATATTTAAAAAAGAAGGGTGTCAAGATTTTATCTGTCGATCATAAAAAAATATACGTAGGTTGGGGTGACACAAGCTACCCTATGGTGGTATCGGTTGGTTAGTCCATATTTCTGGTATAGGCATTGATGGCCTGTTTGCCTTTGTTTATATCATTGCGTTCCGTACTGACTTTATCGCGGGCATTGATCGCAAGCTGCTTCAGTTTTTCATTGACCAGCAATAACTCCTGGGTGGCATTGGCAAGTGCAACCGTGTCATGTTCATCAGATGAGGCTGAATAAAAACTTTTGATCAGTTGCTGACGAATTTTTTCATTTTCAGTAACTTTTTCCCAGTCACCAGTTTCGGCATACTGGAGCGTTTTTTCATTATGCGCCATTAACTGCTGCAATTTTTTGTGCGTAACGGCATCCATGGTATTAGAGCATCCCTTATACAGAAGCAGCTGCAGGCTCAGCGTTATTGGCCTGCCTTAACGTCTGCGGTATCCCATCCCAGCCAGTTTTGACTTCCTTTAACAACCCTGCCACTTCATCCAGTATGGCCGTGTCATTTTTTATATTGGCCTGAATTAAACGCTGCTCAATATATTCATATAAATGATTAAGCTTAACCGCTATCTCCCCACCATCATGCTGATTTAAACTGGAACGCAAACCTTCAACAATAGAAATAGCCTGACCTATCATTTCACCCTTTCGGGCAATATCATGACGTTGAATCAAACCTTTAACAATGGCTATTTTTTTCAACGCGCCTTCCAACAACATCTGCACCAGGCGATGTGGACTGGCATCTGCAATCCCACTCTCACGGTTGACCTGATTATAATGACTGATATTGTTCATTGATGGATAACCCATTCTATCTCTCCAAGTGTTGTTTTTTTGCCTTAACCAGAGTTAAGGATGTAGTCCAGCTGATACCGGTTTCAATCAGGTATAACTGTTGAATAATTTTAGTTCAGCACCATCTTTTAACATTTTTGCAACCCTCAAAGTCTCTTCAGTCGGTATCTGCCGAACAACTTTTTTTGTTGCCATATCCATCACCTTGACGACTGTTTTACCACTATCCTTATCCACACTAAAACGTAACTCACGCTGGATTAGCTGTTTGTTCTGGTTGATATCCTGCACAATCCGTGTTAGTTTTTTGTCAACCGCTTTTTTTCCTGCATTGTCAACGGAAGATAAAACTTGCTGACCTGATGTCCCTTTTTTGGTAGGAGACTGTTTTGCCAAAACCTTATTAATCGGCGATGTTTTTTCAACCACAGAAGCTTGCGTAGTATGGGTTACATTTATCTCATTTCCTGGTTGTGTTATCATAATATCACCTGCCTGCTAAACCCTGTCTTCATAATCCAGTACACTATAATCTCAACAAGGTATCAATAACCTTATGTATCACTAACTTTAACTATCTGATTTGAGGATTTAACGCTACTTTCATAATAATGTTATCGGTCGGGTGCAGAATAACTTTAGGGCACCTCTATTAATTGCCTGTAGCCTTTAAGCAATTGTCGCCAGTTAACCTTTTGGCGCTGATGCCGTCAACCCGGCTAATTGCTGGGTTAAAAAAGTACCGGTGGAGTTATATTGTGCAACCAGTACATCCATGGCAGTAAACTGTGTATTCAGGCGTTTTCGTAATGCATCCATACGCCGGGTTAATGCATCACGGTCACCGGAAATTGAATCAATCTGCTTTTTCAACCCACTGCTACGTGAATCAAGAATACCGTCAGTCTGTACATAACCGGATAAACTTGTGGTAAACAGTTGTGCCAGCCCGGTGCTGGAAGAAAAAAACTGCTTCACATCTGCTAACTGACTATTCAGCTTATTATCTAATACGGTACTGTCAATACTTAAACTACCCGTTGCATCCAGCGTAATCCCTAACTGGGATAAATTAGCAATCGCACCGCCCGTTACTGTGGATGTCAACGCCTGCTCCAGACTACTTTGTATACCACGAATAACAAAATCGCCATTTAATGCTGCCGCCACTTTTGTTGTTGGGTCATAATGCGACAAACCTTTTTCCACGCCAGCCAATGCGTTGTAATTATCCACAAAACTTTGTATCTCTTTTTTAATCGTTGCTGTATCACTTGCCACCGTCAGGGTTTCTGTCACCCCTGGCTGAGCACTCGCCAGATTAAAGGTGACCCCGGCAATCACATCAGAAAAACTATTACTACTACGGGTAACGGCCTGACCATCAATATTTATTTTGGCATCAGTTGCGGTCTGTAAAGTAGTAAGATTTGTGCCGTTTAACCGGGTTAAGTCAAAACCATCGCTCGTGTTATTATCGACAGCGGTAACATTTATGGCATTCGTCACGCCAACTTTATTTGATGTTAATACCAGTTGTGTACCACTATTCACATTAATTAAAGAAGCGGTAACACCGCTGTTATCCGGGGCAGCATTAATAGCATCACGAATACCCTGCAGAGTATTATTCGTACTATCAATGCTTAACTGGAAACTGCTGCTGCCCTGTGCAATAGTCAGGGTGCCTGTTCCCACCACATCGGTGGCTGCAGTAAAATCACCGGATCGCAGTTTTTCTGCCTGCGCCAGCTGCACCACTTCAATATTATAATTACCCGACACAGCCTGAGTATCTGCCGCTGCACTAAATACCGCCGTATTACTGGACGTGGCGGTAAATGCCTGAAAGGTTGAAACATTACTTAATTTGGTAATGCTGCTCTGAAATGTGGACAGAGAACTTTTCAAGGTTCCAATCGCCGATAACTGCGAATTGAGTTTTGTTTCTTTTTTATTCAAACGGGTATTAACCGGTGAAGCCTCGGCATTCACTAATTTTGTTACCAGGCTTTTAACATCAATGCCTGAACCGATCCCCGATGATGTAATTGGCATTATCTTCTTCTCTTATGACCTTATAGTTAAATAGTGGTAACCATCAAACCCGCGACGTCAGGACAATAACTTACCATTGATACTATTAACGACCCATATATAAAATACTTTAATACAAATATAAAATACTTTAACTCAATTTCACCTCATTTACCCGAAGACATATGAGAAAAGGCGAACCTGCATAACAGGTTCGCCTTCTATTCCGGTTTTAATTAACGTAACAGGCTCAATACATTTTTAGGTATTGAGTTAGCCTGCGCTAACATCGCGGTACCCGCCTGTTGCAGAATCTGGTTCCGAGCCAGACCGGCTGTTTCTTTCGCAAAGTCTGCATCACGAATCCGACCTCGTGCGGCACTGGTATTTTCCGAGTTAATGGACAGATTCGATACCACACTTTCAAAGCGGTTCTGTATCGCACCAAGGGTTGCCCGCGAGGTATTGACTGCATTAATAGCAGAATCCATCAATCTGATGGCGGTTGAAGCCCCACCTGCACTGCTGATATCAAGGGCATCAAAACCAACTGTGGCTGCAGCTGTTGCAGAGTTAGCAGCAGTCAAACCTGTCGTCGCTGCTGTGGCAGTCGTACCATCCAGCGTGACAGTAATATCATGTGCTGAAGTTAATGTTATTGCATTCGTTGTTGCACCAACTGTTGCAGACACACCGGTCTGACCAGAAACAGCATTAATAGCAGCAGCCACGTCACTTGCTACTGCTGCTGCAGTGGTACCTGCAACAAATCCACCTACATTAACAGCCGCACCAGCTGCATCGTTAATTTTTATATTACCCGCAGCAAATGTGGTGCCAAAAGTAGTTGCTGCGGCAGTTGAAGCACCGGTTGCAATCGTTGTTGTACCTAAAGAAGATGATTGTGCATTGGCAATACTGGCAATACTGATGGTTTCACCCGCATTGGCACCAACCTGAAAGACTTCATTTGAAAAGGAACCATCAAGTAATTTCACGCCATTAAAGTTGGTTTGTGTGGCTACACGGTTGATTTCAGCTTTTAGCTGTTGGGCTTCTGTGTTCAATGCCGCACGGTCTGAAGCACTATTAGTCGCATTAGATGACTGTACCGCCAGTTCACGAATCCGTTGCAGTGAATCACTGACACTACTGAGTGAACCTTCTGCAGTCTGGGCTAATGAAACCCCGTCATTTGCATTACGAATGGCCACATTCATGCCGCGAATCTGTGTACTCATTCTCTCAGAAATAGCCAGTCCGGCTGCATCATCTTTGGCACTGTTGATACGCAAACCAGAGGATAAACGTTGTAAGGACGTTGCCAGAGACATACTGGATGAATTCAGGTTACGCTGGGCATTCAGCGACATAACATTGGTATTAATGGTTAAAGACATAATTGTTCTCCTGTCCGAACAGATATACAGCCGACATGGTGTATTTACTGTTTCTGGGTAGATTAACGACCATGGCAGAAAAAACTTTAATCTATTTTTACAATCCCTGAATAATTACTGATGTTCTACACTTTTATGCTACAGTAAATATTAATTGACATACAAATAACGCTGAGTCGCCCAGTGACTACCCCCGAAAATACAACTATATCAAACCCCGACACGATACCAACATCTGCTACATACCACACCAGTGACGATATGATGCTTACCATCCTGTCGGATAATTTTCGCAATGAGCAATTTGAGCAGAATCTGGCCTATTTTCAACAATACCAGCCAGCACTGTTCGACATTATCAACAAGCACCAGTGCAAAGAATATCAACTCTGCATAACTGCGGACGGTAATCCAAATATTCTGCACCTGGCCAGTAAAACACTGGTCTATAGTACAACAGGCATGGATGAAATAATCTCATCCATCCAGCATGGTATTGATAACCTTTCCTGTAATACTTACCTTAGCCCTGGTTTTATTGGGGGTGCGCCGGAAGAATGGCTAATTGATAACCCGATACAGGCCAAAATGCTTGATACGCTCTACGACACTGGCATCTTTAAGCAGATGCAACTAACATTACAACAGCTGACACCATTAGAGAACTACGCCACTGACTACCTGCCCATGATCCGGGTTTATGGGATTGGCCTGGGTTATCATCTAACTGAACTGATAAGGCAGAAAAAAATCAGCTACATGCTGATCTATGAACCACACTTTGACTTATTCTATAACTCACTGTTTACCACTCCCTGGAACCTGATCTTCAGGTATTTTGCATCCAGTAACAAAGGCATTAATCTGGCACTGGCAACCAGTCCCGAGCAGGCAATTGCCAGTCACCAGATATTTATGGAAAGCAGGCTGACGCCAGTAAGTAGTTTGTTCTATCGCTTCAATTATTTTGCTAACTCAGCTGCGATTAATGAAAAAATCCAGCAGGAATCACAGGCAGACAATGTACAACGCCAACAACTCGATGCCGGCTGGTATGAAGACCAGCGAGTCGGGCTGTTTTATGCGGCCAGAAATATCAGGAATAACAATAAATTTTATAATGGTAAGAAAATCAAACCGTTCTTCAGTGCCTTTGTGGTGGGTAGCGGACCATCTCTCAATGAGTCAATCACTTATATTAAAGAGCATCAACAGGATGCCATTATTATTGCCTGTGGGTCAGCGATGACACCGCTATTTAAAGCGGGCATTACACCTGACTATGTCGTTGTCCAGGAACGCAACTGGCACCTGGCTGAACTTGAACAGAAACACCGTGCAGAGCTGAAAAGGGTTTCCCTGCTAAAACTCAATGTCGTTAGTAGCCTGATTGATGATTTTTATAAAGAAACACTAATATTTCAGAAACATAATGACCCCGGCTCTGTATTAATGGACTCAAACTATGCCATTACCGGAGAGTTAAACCCCACCGTAACCAATGCCGGTATTTCAATGGTTGCTGAACTGGGTGCCAGCAGGGTCTACCTGTTTGGTGTCGATTATGGCGTACCTGAAGGTAATAGAAAGGCGCATGCAAAAGGCACGATCTATGATGATGTTGAAGACGATATCAATGATACTGCACGTTTCAAACTAACAGGAAACCTGGGAGCAACCATACAGAGTGACGAGGTTCTGACCTGGTCTCTGGATACAACTGAAATGAGCCTGAAAAAACATGCCCATATTCAATGGTATAATGTTGGGGAAGGAGCAAAAATAAAAGGTGCCATACCAATAACAACCAGTACATTACCCAAAAGATTCTCAAAAGCGATAAATAAGCCAGACCTGCACCAGAAAATTACCGCCTGCTTTGATAATAATTACCATACAGAGACTATTATCAAACAGCTAAAAACACACTATATGGCACAGGTTGATGAGTATTGTGATGCACTAATGGGTTTTACCCTGGCGACACCCCAGACCAGAGAAGAAATAACCAGCACCCTCAGCTTGATGTATATGGCCACTAATGTCGGACGTAACCGGATGGATTTTTTACCTGCTTCATTACTCGCTTATGGTTTTAAACAATTTATTACTGACGTTTATATCCAGAATGGTCTGCAAGCTGATGAAATATCGGCCACACAATTTTTTGAGCATGCCAGAAAAGTACTGGCTGACTTCATTCAATCCATCCAGAAGGATCTGGATAAGCTACTACTGGCTATCGACAATGAAACAGATATTGAATTCTATCCTTCATGCCTTAAGGCACACACCGCCCTGGCTAACTGCAAATCGTAGCTGGTATCGATATCCAGTGATCTGTCAACCGGCATTTCACAGGCGAGGGTATCAGCGCCAATAAAACTTTTTGTTTCAAATAACCGGTCCTTTTCTGCCACATATACAGCTCCATTGATAACATAACAGGGAGGCAGCTCCTGACTACGCAGGGGACGTTCACCATCCAGCAAGGGTTCCAGTGTGCCATTCTCAGCCTTATTAAACATCCATGCCGGATGATGTATCGGCTGGCATACGGAAACACAGGCGGGCGCCTGTCTGTTGAAGCATAATTCAATCGCGTTATCAATATCCTTAACCAGGCGAAAGGGAGAAGTTACCTGAAGCAAAACAATATAATCAAACTGGTCAAACACCTGCAGGGCATGGATAACCGGATCAATACCCGGGGTTTCATCCTGAGCCAGTGATAATGGCCGATGTAGTGGACAGGCACCCGCCTGTTCAGCCACATCAAGAATAGCCTGATCTTCACTGGACACAACCAGCTTATCAATCAGCGTTGATAACAAGGCCTGGTTAATACTTATCTCAAGCAGCGACGATTCACCCAGCTTCTGTAAATTTTTTCCTGGCACACGTTTAGAGCCGCCACGGGCAGGTATTAACCCTAATACTTTTTTATTACCAATCATTCAGCCGCTCTGGCTGAATTGGCCAGCTCATAATCATGAAAATTGCCTATATCTCGCCACTCCTCTCTCACCGGGAATACCGATACTGTTTTATCCTGCGCTTTCAGACGAGCAAAAATATCAGGCAGATTAAAGAAATTATCGCGTGGTATGTGTTGTAATTCACTGCTTCGCAGCACATAAACGCCAGCATTCACAAAACATGATTGCGCAGGTTTTTCAACAATATCAACAAACCGCATGCCATCTGAATGCACCACACCATAAGGCAGCTGGAAGCTGTAATCCCTAACACACATGGTTGCATGACCATTATGTGTATTATGAAAATCAAGTAACTGACGAAAATTGAGTGTTGTCAGCAGGTCACCATTCATCACAATAATGTTTTCTGACAGTTCATCAGTGGGTAACAGACTCAGCGCCCCACCCGTACCCAGTGGTTTGAGTTCATCAATATAGGAAATATTGACACCAAAACCGGCACCATCACCAAAGTGCTGTCGAATAAGCTCGGACTTGTAATTAACAGATAGATAGAAGCGTCTGAAACCCTGTTCAACAAACCGCCCGATAATATGTTCCAGCATGGGTTTGCCTTTAACATCCAGCATGGGTTTTGGTACTGATTCGGTTAATGGTCGCAGACGCATACCAAGGCCACCAGCCATTAATACAACACAGGTATCTTCGATGCCTTCCAGCAGTGAACCCGTGTCGGTTTCCAGACCGACAACACAACCATCGACATCAAGCACAGGAACACAATGGATCGATTCTGCACGCATAATACTTAACACCTCGTCCCGACCTGTTTTCGGATCCACAGTTACCGGATTTGCATTCATCACACTACTTATTGGTTCTTCCATACTGCAACCACGAAGAATAGCCCGCCTGATATCACCATCTGTTATCGTTCCGGTCAAATGTACAGAATTATCCACAACAAGCAATACCTGTAATGCTGAAGCATCCAGTGCTTTAATCGCACAATATATAGATACATCAGCCGCTACCATAATCTCCTTCAACAGACTCACTTCATGAATACAATGAGCGGAAGCCGGTGATATTGTTACTGTTCTCATTATTCTATAACGATGTAGGATTGTGTTGGACTGTATTGACTATGCCGGATTCGATATTGGCTCAAACCAAGCACCTCTTTTAAAGCCAGCGTTTCCCCAGGATAATCACGGTTATTTAACTCATCAAAACCAATAACACTGCCTTTAGTCAGGTGCTCCTTTATAGCCAGGAGACATGCCTTTGTCGGGGTATAGATATCAAAATCAAAATAGGCTAATGCAACAATAGTTTCAGGCTTATTATCCAGGTAATCTTTAATTGATTCTGTTGCATCACCTTTAACAAGTTCATATTTTTTTATATGTGAAACCGGACTTTCCTGCTCATGATAATCAAGTATCTTCTCAAGATAATCCTGATAGTTTTGTGTTACATTATATGAACCAACCTCAACAATATCCGCATTTCCATCTTTCTTATCAACAGATGGAAAACCTTCAAATGAGTCAAAGCCAATAATCTTTCGATTATGATTAAATGGTTCATATAACCCACGCAATGACTCATATAAAGCAAGATTACGACCCCAGCGTACACCAAATTCCATTATTACCCCATGTACATTGATAATATGCTGATATAACTCATGTATAAAAAATATCTGAGAAAGATTTTGTCGGCTAATAAAAAGGCCAAGATTCTGTAATAGTTCATTTTCAGGTATTGGGCATTCCCTGAAATATTCAATCAATTGATTACGGATCTCACTCTCTCTGTCTGACTGATTCCATCTTGCTTTTATTTGTTCAACAACAGCTACCGCTTCATTAGTTTTCATTAGTGACAAATCCTTCCAGTAGTAATATTTATTATATCGGCCTGCTTTATATATTAAACAGGGTTATGGAAAGTCTGAGTAACCCAGGTTTCCGCAGCGCATTTTTTTGTATCCAGTAACTACCCGTCAATCTGAAACACATAAAAACTAGATTGACGCACTAACAATCCATTCATAAATTTGCATATCTGAATTTTGTTCAGTACGGTGCAGTCGATTAATAACAACTTTTTTAAAATCAGAAAGCAACAGGTTTATTTCATCAAAAGTAAAAAAGTGCGCGATAGCATTACCTGCACAAGGACCGCTATCCGGCCTGGATATTGTATTAGGCTCAATGACTTTACCTGTATCAGATCCAGTCGTCTGATCAGCAAACATTTTAGAAAAAAATGCCCCTCCAGGTTTTAATACCCGTTTAACCTCGTCAATACTTTTCTCTATATCCGTTTTTTTATTGGCATATAATGCTTCAATATCAATAACCGCATCAAAGGTATTATTCTGCCAGGGTAAACTTATAAAATTCCCAACTGTCAGTTCAACTAATGGTGGATTACTAACCAGCCCCTCAGCCAGAAGTCTTGATTTTGCCTGCTGAATTGCAGAAGCTGACCCATCTATGCCTGCCACACTGAAGCCTTCACGCACCAGGTACCATATATTTGGCCCCGGCCCACAGCCAATTTCGAGAATACGAATTTTTTTGCGATCTTCCACAGCATAAAAGTTTCTTGCAACAAATCGAATAAGCTCCTCAGGTGGATAACAGCCCCAGTTACGACTTGAAAATATTTTCTCCCAGTAATCATTTGCTGCTTCGGTATCAATATTGTTCATGGTATTCATTACGCATTACTATTATCATAAAACTGGAATCGTCCTGTGGACAGCTCATTGCCATTAGCAAGCATATCTATCTTTATATTACCCATAGTCTCATCATCCCAGACCATCCCGCCAATAAAAGAGGAATACACACTATCCGGGGCATAGGCCTTCTTGAAATTAAATATTCCATCATCAGGACAATAACCTCCCCCAAGAAGAAAATATTCACAGCCACGTTGTTTCATCAATTTTATTATTTCGTACTTAAGCATATGATTGGCACAAAGCTTTAATGCCTTTCTTTTCGTTCCACCCAGAAATGAATGGCAGAACCTGCCATGATGCAGAACCAGTTCGCATGCAACAATCTCATTATCAACTGCTGCATAAAAGAAATGGAACTGCCCAGGCATTTCCCGGCATACTGCAGCAAAATAATCCTTGTCAAGATAATAAAATGAGCCCGCCGAGTTCCGATCCATCGTATCAGTATAGATATTAATGAAGTCATCCAGGTGATCTGCATTTGCTTCTGCAAAACAGGTAACACCATTGCGTTCTGCTTTACGTAAACTTTTACGCACTGAATGCTTAAAGTTTTTCTTAATGTCATCCAGAGATGGGCGCACATCCAGTACAACAAAGTCCCCAACCTCCATTACTTTCTCCGCTGGCGAGGTATAAACCTGATTAGCCAGTACAGGGTGAAACCGGTCAAAACCACAGATAATGGCATTGTTTCTACAATAGTCATGCATTGCGTTATAGAATGAGTTCGAGTCAGCAAGTGCCTCTGACGAGCCAATAATACCGCCTCTGCCGTAAAGACCGGTTATATCATAGTAACCTGTGTATTTTTTAAGACCTGTCAGCCTTGATACACTGCGTTTAACAAAAGGATATAAAAGTGTGCCTTCTCGTGATAACCCGGCTGCACATAATACTTCATCCTCCCGGTTTATTGTTTGCTGACATACATTTGCAAATGCCGGTGAATAAAACACATCCTGCTGATCAGCTGGCAAGCTTTCAAATAACTTTTTCCATTCACTATCTTCTGATTTAAATATAGACAGCTTCATTTCTTACCCCCTGCTCCGTAACATCTGCCATGTTAATACTGCGTCTGCTTCAATATTACAGCTAAGCTCTGCGCCAATAACCAGATCCATAAATTCAGGCGCAATACCATTAACCACTTTCTTGAAACAAAGATCATCGACCTGCAAAATCGACCCTACCGGTAAATCATGTGCCGCAACCGGGAAACGCCGAAAGGCTTTTCGATTATTTACCTCTGACGGCATAATCCGTTTAACACCATCACCCAGTGCATTATGTACTTCGCGTAATACCTGGCAATAATGATGCATTTCTTCAGGTATCAGGGAAGCCTGATGGTCTGGCCCTTCCATGGATTTATCCAGAGTAATATGTTTTTCAAATATACGCGCTCCCAGAGCCACAGCTGCACAGGCCACCTCTGTCCCTGAAGTATGATCAGACAGCCCAACCGGGAATCCAAACATTTTTTTCAGATTAGGGATGACTGAGATATTCATCTCATCCATCGGTGCTGGATAAGCTGATACGCAATGCAGGATAATCATTCGCTTATTATGCGTGCTAATAACCTCAACACCGCTGGCTAATTCAGCCAGTGTACAGGCACCTGTTGAAAAAATAACAGGTATATCCAGTTGTGCTATATGCTTCAGAAACGGGAGATTAGTAACATCCTGTGATGCTGTTTTCATTAACCCCACACCCAGCTGTGAAAGAAAATTTGCACTCTCAACTTCATCTGGAGTAGAAAGAAACATAATCTTTCTTTTATCGCAGTATTCTTTTATCTGCACAAACTCTTCATAAGCCAGCTCAAGTTTTTTAATTGTTTCAAACTCACTCTCAGCTGTATCCGTTGTTCGTTGCTGATATTCCGGTTTGATGGACCTGTCTTTGCTGTACACTTTTTCTGTCAACCAGGTCTGAAATTTAACTGCATCACAACCTGCTTCAATTGCTGCATCCACCAGTCTGAATGCCTGCCTGATATCACCATTATGGTTCACACCGGCTTCTGCAATGATAAACAGATTTTTTTCAGCTTTCTCTAAAAATAACGAGTAATCCATCTTTACATACCTTTTTATATCGTATTAAGCTTGCTTACCATGTCAAGTATTGCGTCTGTACTGATAAACTCACTAACAGGAATGAGAACATGTTCATTTATAAATTCCTGCTCAACAGGGAAATTATTACAATCCACTTCAGGAATAAAATTCCACTTATCTTCCAGAACTGAAAGCAGAACACCCTGATCAAACAATCTGCTCAGGACGTCATCACGCCTGTGTGCCGGCACCCTGGCTGGGACACACCATGGCACAACTTCATCGGGTAATGCAGAATGCAGCAGGGTAAAAGTCGATGACTGCAGATTTTCATAGAGTAAATAACTGTTTGATCGTCTTCTTTGTGTTAACCAGTCATAAGGAAATTTTTCTTCAATCCGAAATGAATCAGCACTTTGACGGAGGGGGGTTATTCCAGCATTTATTACCGAATAGTATTCTTCATAGGCTGCTTCAAGAACTTTCAGGTATTGCCGACATTTCTGTGGCTCTTTACTATTAAATAAATCATAGCCTGCACGCAGATGTCTCCTGTAAGCTTGCTGGGTTAATACCGGCAATTCCGGCAATCTATTATCATTTAATGCCACATTTATATCTGTCCGCTTGCTACTTAATATGGCACCATCTACTACTGGCAGATATTTATTAAGTGAATAAAGAGAAAGCTCTGCTTCTTCTGCCAGGTATTTACCTGTGGGATCTACTGTAAAAGGTGCATGCGCCAGATCATCAAGGATAACAGTGTTATATTTCCCCAATATTGCTGACAGCTCGGCTGATCGGGATGAGAAACCGAAATAATGAATCAGCACAGTAACAGATAAACCGCTTATCCCTGCCAGTAATCTATCTATATCACTAATCACGGGACGAAGGTTTTTTTCCAGCCGGTAGAAAAATATTTCAAATCCGGCATTCAGGAATGGCTGGATAACACCCTCAGCAATGTATGCTGGTAATAACACTTTTCTTGCATTATTCTGTGGCAGACAATTAATCATATGATGGATTGCACTGCGCCCTGTAGCAAGCCTGCAACGTGAACTACCGGCTGTTTCTGGAAGATAAAATCCTTTACCGCCCGGCATATTATTCTCTTCATTAATTGCTATACGCAGCATTGTTATCATCATTCATCACTATCAACTAACGATTCAAAAAATGATTTTTTTACCAGTAATGAAAAATCATCGATACTATGCAAAACCTTTACTATCATCTGTGCACAATCTCCAACCTGATACGGATTAGAAACTTCACGTTTGCCAGCTGCCAGTGCAGACTTAATTGCCTTGATAATTTCTTCACTTTCTACCGGACAGTCAAAAACCGAATCTGCTCGCAGGCGGCCTTTCTGCCGATCACCTATATTTACCGTTGGTGTTTGCACTGACGGAGCTTCATATAGACCACTTGATGAATTGCCGATAACCACATCAACTGCTGCCAGCGTACCGAGGTAACGAGTCTGACCCAGTGAAACAAATACCTGGGCATTGTCTCTTCGTGCCACAAACGCCTTAATACACTGCATAATGACACGTCCTTCGGTATCAGCATTAGGCATGGTAAAAATCAGCCCGTACTCATCGTTAAACGTATCCAGTGCCTGTAGCAGTTCCGCCAGCTGATCTTCTGAAGAGACAACGTCCAGTGTTACCGGATGAAAGGTAATAAGAAAGTTATATTTTCGGAATTGAATACCCGGATCCTTCTCCAGGCTGTTTTTCTCTGGTAACTGGCTGCGATGTAAAATATCCAGACCAGGGCTGCCAACATTAAATATCCTGGCAGGATTTTCGCCCATGCGTGCAAGACGTTTAGCTGATATTTCGTTGGTGACAAAGTGCAGATGAGATAACTTGCTGATACTATGACGCATGGCCTCATCAAAAGCGCCTTCAGTCACGTCACCACCACCGATATGCACCACCGGCAAACGCAGATATAACGCTGTCTGGGCGGCAGCAAAAATCTCAAAACGGTCACCCAGCAGTACAATAAGATCAGGCTGAAGCCGTGCAAATACATCGCTAAAGCCAATCACACCCAGGCCAACAGATTTCCCGATACCGACGGCATTATCGCTGGAAAGCAGTGTCTCAACGCGGGCAGATATATCAAAACCATCTGCTTCAATAAGGTTTACTGTCATACCAAATTCGGGTGATAAATGCATCCCGGTGACAACCAACTGCATGCTAAACGCCTCATCGGCAAGAATATCCTGCATTAGCCAGTAAAGCAGACCGTAATCTGCCCGGCTACCGGTTACCACACAAATTTTACGTTTTCTCACAGACATTATTAACTCTGCGCTCCTGCTGCCAGAAATGGACTGGAAGGAATATTAATCAGGCGCTTTTCGATATCTTCGGCAACAGTCAGGTCAGCCATTCTCGGATTATCCTGATACATCGGTAATGTATGCAATAATGTCCACGCGGGTCTTGCCATCATACCGGCTTCATTTATTGCTGCCAGACATTTATCACGCTGATCAGCGACCGTTTTATCAAGCAACAGAACATTGAGCCAGTAATTACTTTCTGCATAATCCGGCTGGGTAAAAAACTGCACACCTGGCACAGCAGAAAAAACCTCGGCATATGTTTTTGCCAGTCTGTGTTTATTTATCAGAAACCCATCCATTCGCTCCAGCTGGGCACAACCCAAAGCCGCATTCAGATTTGGCATTCGATAGTTAAAACCAATGGAATCATGACTCACATTCCAGCGATGCGCTATTCTGGCAGTAGTGGTTAAATGTTTTGCCTGTTTTGCCAGAGCAGAATTATTGGTAGCAATGGCACCACCGCCACCAGTGGTAATAATCTTATTGCCATTAAAACTGATGGCCGCTAACAATGAAAGCGAACCAGTCATCTCACCATGATAACGACTGCCTAATGATTCGGCAGCATCTTCAACGACAGCTATGTTGTATTTTTCTGCTACTATATTTAGCGCATTCATATCGACCGGGTGGCCAAATGTATGCATGGGTACGATCGCAGCTATTTGCCTGCCCGTATGCCGGTTAAACCATTGACTACCTCTGGCTATCAAAATATCATCCAGGTAGTTCTCAAGTTTTTCTGCATCCATCCCCAGTGAACCAATTTCTGCATCGACAAAATGGGCAACAGCATCACAGTAAGTCACTGCATTGGCAGTTGCCACAAAGGATAAAGTCGGTACAATAACTTCGGTATCCTTTTCTACCCCTGCCAGCAACAAAGCGATATGTAATGCAGATGTACCATTAACCACGGCAACAACATATTTCACCCCAAGATAATCGGCCAGTTGCTGTTCAAAATGCTCAACATACTCACCCACTGACGAAACAAAACCAGAGTCCAGACAATCGTTCACTCGTTCTTTTTCACGTGCCGCAATAGTAGGTTCATGCAGGGCAATAAAGCCGTGGTTGCTACCGAGTACCTCCTCGAGTGTTGTTATAACTTTTGCAGTTGAAAACATGAATGATTTACCGGTAGTTAGATATTGTAAATATCATGTTTATAATGTTGCAGATTCTGTGGCTGGGAGAACCACTCTGCGGTAATTTTCAAGCCCCTGAGAAAACCTTCTCTACCAGCAAACTGCGGTTCCCAGTCCATGCGTTTTTTTGCTTTTTCGGTATCAGCCCAGAGACGATCAATTTCACTTTTTTGCGGGCGTAAGCGTTGATGGTCTTCAAGCACTTCAATATCAACACCCATTGCTTGTGCAATAACTTCAACCATGACTGCAATAGAAATCTCGAAACCACTACCAATATTGGTCACTTTACCAATGGTTTGCTCACTTATTGCCGCAGCGATAAACCCCCTGGCGGTATCTTCGACAAAACTGAAATCGCGAGTCGGAGTCAGTGCACCCAGTTTAATCTTGCGCTCACCCGCCATGATCTGAGAAATAATGGTTGGTATCACTGCTCTTGCCGACTGTCTTGGCCCATAGGTATTAAACGGGCGCAGAATGGCCACCGGGGTATCAAAAGAAGAATAAAAGGAATAAGCCAGTTGGTCGGCACCAATTTTTGAAGCGGAATACGGTGACTGTCCCTGTAGCGGATGTTGTTCCGTAATAGGCACAAATTGAGCTGATCCATACACTTCACTGGTTGATGTCTGCACTACTTTTGTAACATCCAGATCCCGGGCTGCCTGCAGAATATTCAGTGTGCCACGAATATTTGTCTCCAGGTAGGAGTCGGGGGAATGATAGGAATAAGGAATGGCAATTAATGCAGCAAGATGCAAAATGGTGTCACAACCTTTAACTGCTGTGCGCACCCCGTTCGGATCACGTACATCACCAGAAAAAACCTCAAACTGACCTTTCACATCAGCAGCGGCATCATCCAGCCAGCCCCATGAATTAAACGAGTTATACAGGCAAAAAGCTTTTACTTCATAACCCTGCCTGACCAGCATTTCAACCAGATGCGAACCAATAAAACCGTCTGCGCCGGTAACCAGTATTTTTTTCATTTTCTTACCATACACCAATGATAGTTATAAATATTTGAATAAAGATAAACTCTGTATTTTAATAAAACTCTGTTGCGATGCCTGTAACGCCAGACTTTGACGTTGCAGGCGGCTGGCGGCTTTGGCGTAATCCAGATCTTCCAGTGAGGAGCGGTTTTTCTGTAGTTGCAGGTCGAAGGTGTCATTAATACTTTTCTGTGTATCAATGGTATTCAGGCGCGCACCAATGGAGGCCCGGGTCGATAAAACCTGGTTAATCGCTGAATCCAGCCGACTCAGCGTGGTGGTTGGTGTGGTATTGGCTTCCAGCGCGGTGGCAAAATCAGCCAATACAGAAAACATATCGCTGACCCCACCGGCACCGTCATCAACCTGCATAAAAACCTTGCTGCCGGGATCAGTACTGGCCAGTTTGCGGGTTGGACCAATCTGTAACATCTGCTGCCCCTGATCGCCTGCATAACTGTAACTGCCACCACCAGTATCATTAAAGGGTTTGGTGGTGGTCTGATAACCGGCAAACAGGTATTTGCCATTTGCCTGTTTACTGTTACTTGCCTGCAATAGTTCATCGAGTCGGGTACGCACTTCAACGGCAATCGCAGCACGGTCATTGGCTGTTAAGGTTGAATTACCTGCCTGCACGGCCAGTTCCCGCACTCGCTGCAATAAATCACCCGTTTGTGATAGTACACTATCTTCAAGTGACAACCGGGTTTGTGCGGCATCCGCATTGTGCTGATATTGTGTGTTCATATCAATTAACTGGCTCAGCTTGAGCACTCGCGTACTTGCTGTCGGATCATCACTGGGTGCCAGCACTCTTTTCCCGGTTGCCATCTGGAGCTGGGTTTTTGCCAGTTCGGCCTGCCGGTCTAACATGGCATTCACCCCCTGCTGATAGAGTTGTAAGGTTGAAATACGCATGGTTCTATCCTCTTATAGCCTTAATCCGTTTACCTGACTGCCCGCAATAATGTATCAAACAGAGCACTGGCGGTCGCAATGACTTTTGCTGAAGCCTGATACGCC
Source organism: Gammaproteobacteria bacterium (assembly GCA_015488885.1). Taxonomy (GTDB): domain Bacteria; phylum Pseudomonadota; class Gammaproteobacteria; order SZUA-229; family SZUA-229; genus S010-25. Next base: position 74,750 of record WFMW01000061.1, read on the forward strand.
TGCTGAAATTGTACAAGTTTAGCGGCCTCATCATCCAGATTCACACCGGATATCTGTTCACGTGTTGCCTGCGCCTGTTTCAGCAGGCTGTTTTGTGATACCGACTGTAATTCTGCCTGGCGGGTACCAGTGCCTACATCAGCCACCAGGCCATTGTAACTGTCGGCAAAACTGGCGGTTGCGCCATTCAGTGTTTTTTCTGTCGAAAAACCCGCGATAAGCAGAGCATTACGGTTATCACCACTGCCATTGGTATTATATTGTGTGGTAAACGTATCCCCGGCTGCCGGGGCACCATCAAGTTTCATCTGGTAACCGTAATCCAGGCCGCCCGGTGTCGGGAAGATTTCCCCGCCAGTGGCCGGATTGTAGGTAATGCCGGTTTCCAGTGCGACCGGGGAAGCGGGGTTGGTATTATCCAGAATGTCATATTTATTCGTAGCGGTAAAACGAATTAATAAAGGCGGCGTCAGGCTTCCATCTGTTGTTTGAAATGCCGCATTATTAATATTGGTAATCACCCCTGCACTGATAGCGCCGGTGCCGGTATTTGAGCTACCAGCCAGACTTCTTACCGGCGCTGCTGCTGCTATCAGACGGCTGTCTGGCAAGATCATTTTTATATCCCGCGCGCCATTACGGGTGGGTTGTATCACATAATTATCACCATTGGCAGGGGAGGTGTTAATGGTTATTTTCAGACCATCGACAATAAACGGATCAGCACTGGTGCCGGTGCCGGTCATCGCTACCGCCTGACCAGTATCATTACGCTGTAAAGCCCAGCTTCCACCCTGATATTTGAGCGTGTAGTCCAGATTAGTGAGTTGACCGACATCATTATAGGCAATACTGATATTGCTGGCATTACCCTGCCCGACACGAAGCTGAGGCACGCCAGTGGTAAACATGTCATTACCCAGCTTGCCACTCAAATCCATACCACGGCGATTTTGCTGATTCACCATGGTAGCAATGCCTAAAGCAACGCGTCCCAGACTGTTACTGGCGCCATCCAGCATCCGGTCTCGAAAGCCAAACGCACCACCCAGTTTGCCGCCAAGACTGCTGACATTCAAGGGAACATCCGGGTTATTACCACCACCAAGACTCAAGCCAAGTTGATTGGGATCACCATTGATAATCGTTGTTTTTAAGCTACTGGCGTGAACACCACGTACCAGTAACTGGCCTTTGGCCACCGCAACATTAATCGAGCCGTCGTCCTGCTTATAGGTGGTTACTTTAAGGTATTTTGATAAATCCTGGATCAGAGTGTCACGCTGATCCAGCAGATCATTGGGCGGCTGTCCGCCTGATCGACCGGTTTCCAGAGCAATACTCTGATTTAACTGTGCAATATTCTGCGTGATACGGTTTATTTCTGTTACCCCGCCTTTTATCGTATTGTTAACCTGCCCGCGGGTGGTTTCGATATAGTTGGCCAGTTCATTAAAATGCCCGGCCAACTGATCCGCCTGGGTTAGCATAACCTGACGGGCGGCCGGATCAGCGGGCGCATTGCTGACATCCTGCACCGCATTAAAAAATCGCTGCATCGCCCCGCTCATGCCGGCGTTCGGATCAGCCAGGACATTATCCAGTTGCACGGCAAGCTGATGAAAGGTGGTATATTCCGCAGCCGTGGAAGTCCCGCTACGCACATTATTTTCTACAAAAGCATCGAATGAGCGCCGGATCGTGGTTACATCGACACCAGTGCCAGCAAAACCAAAACCATTGGCCTGTGGTGCACGCGCTGCCAGATCCGTGGACTGGCGGCTGTAACCCACGGTATTCACATTGGCAATATTATGCCCGATGGTATTAAGCGTGCGCTTATATGCCATCAGCGCAGAACTGCCTATATCCAGTAACCCGCTCGACATCAGTTAATACCCCTCGTGTTTGTCAATGTATCAGATGGATTGTCTCCAGCATCCTTTTTCATCCTGCTGACCGCCTGAATAAAGGATTCACGCTGCATAATGGCATGAATTTTATCTGCATACATGGGATCGGTCGAATAACCTGCCTGCTGCAGGTGTTGCAGATAAGCGGCATTATCGTTTGACGATGTCAGTGCAGGCCGATAGCGCGGGCTGTTTTGCAGAAATTGCACATAGTCATCAAAGCTATCGGCAACGGAAGGGTAGGCGCGAAAACTGGCCTGCTGTTTGGTTGCAACACCATTACGATATTCCAGCGTAGAGACATTAACGGATTTCCCCGACCAGTTAACGCCTGCCTTGATGCCAAATAAATTATTGGTGGCCTGACCAGCTTTATCGGCCATCATTTTCTGTCCCCAGCCGGTTTCTAAAGCAGCCTGGGCAATAAGCACTTGCGGGGCAACACCCAGCTTTGCTGCCACACGCCTGGCATGAGGCCACAGAGCCTGCACAAACTGTTCTGCCGTTTGTGGTCGAAAGGCCGATATAGTGTTTATCTTGCTGCCCGGTGCCGTTTGCTGAACCGGCCCACGATGTGTGGTCAGTCGGAAATCAGTTAATGGATGACGCGGGGTCTGTTGACGGCTGATACCATTTAGTTGCCGTTCCAGCGTAGCGGCCAGACCAATGCCGCCCGATTGCCGTTGGGACAGATCCAGCGCGATCTGTTTATCAAACATATCCTGATAAAAACGCGTCTGCTGACTACCCGTATTCGCTGCGCCAGCTTCCCCTGCCGGACTGGCATCACGCATGGATTTAAGCATCATCTGTAAAAATAGCGATTCAAACTGTTTTGCCACTTCATGAGCGGCCTGTTTTTTATCCGTTGCAGAGGTGCTGGTGGCCTTGGCACGTAATTGTGCCAGCGAGGAAAGATCAGTATAAATCTCCGTCTGTGATACCGGACTACTTACAGAATTAAGACTGTTCATTACTATGCTCACATGTCCTAAATGACGACCAGCTCAGCGTGCAGGGCACCGGCTTCTTTCAAGGCCTGTAAAATCGCCACCAGGTCACCCGGTGCGGCACCAACATCATTCACCGCACGCACAATATCGTTAAGATCAACGCCCGGTTTAAACATAAACATTCGATTATTATCATATTTTACGTTTACATTACTGTTTGTTACCACCTGTGTGCTACCACCGCCTGAACCGATGAAGGGCGCGTTCGGCTGGCTCACCTGTTTGGTTTCGGCAATGGTCACCACCAGATTACCGTGGGAAACCGCAGCCGGTGAAACCAATACATGACTACTGATTACTACGGTTCCGGTACGTGAGTTAATAATTACCCGTGCCGGCGCTTCCCCCGGGGTAAAATCCAGATTTTCTACCATAGACAGAAAACTCACCCGCGCCTTTTTATCGGTTGGTGCGCGTACTTTTACCGACATCGGATCCATTGCATCGGCAGTATCAGCACCAAAAGTTTTATTAATAATCGCTGCCATTCTGCTTGCCGTGGTGAAATCAGCAGTAAATAAATTAAGCGTAAAATGGTGATTACTGCCTAAATGAAAGGGCAGGCTACGTTCTACAATTGCACCACGGGGAATCCGCCCGACACTAGGAATATTCACCACAATTTTGGAACCATCTGCACCGTGCGCGCCCAGCCCACCAACAATTAGATTACCCTGAGCCACTGCATAAACCCGGCCATCGGCACCTTTTAACGGTGACATTAACAGGGTGCCGCCACGCAGGCTTTTGGAATTGCCCACCGAGGAAACGGTAACATCAATTTTCTGGCCTTTTTTGATAAATGCAGGCAGGGTCGCACTTAGCATTACTGCGGCTACATTTTTCGGCTTGAGCTTGACCCCTTCAGGTACCACCACGCCAAGTTGAGCCATCATATTTTTTAATGACTGTTCGGTAAAAAAGACCTGATTAACTTTATCTCCTGTCCCGTTCAAGCCCACCACCAGACCATAACCAATCAGCTGGTTATCACGCATACTGCTAATCGCCGCCACATCCTTGATGCGTTCAGCAAAAGCATTCGTCGCCAGCAGTGACAGCCCCAATGACAGACTAATTACCCATAACAGTGGTAATACCGTTGGCTTCAATAAATTTAATACAGGCTTGCTTAACATAACAGGAAAACTCCCTAAAATGGCATCCATGAACTGTTAAAGAAACGACTTAACCAACCCTGCGAACTGGAATCAGCCACTGCCCCATTACCACCATACTCAATCTGTGCATTGGCAAGGCGGGTAGAAGAAATCGTATTGCGCGGATCAATATCGGTAGGGCGGATAATGCCACGCAAACGCACATACTCCTGCCCCTGATTGATGCCAATCCATTTTTCTCCCTGCACCATTAAATTGCCATTAGCCAGTACTTTAACCACGGTCACTCCGATCGTACCGGTTAATTTATTACTCTGTGAACTGTCACCTACGCCATCAAAGCCTACATCCGAGTTATAACTGTTATTCAAAATCGGGATACCATGTGCAGTTACCGGTGCCCCTGCCAGGATCGCGTCTTTCACGGCAACGGCTGACTTTTTACTCGTGCTGGTACCCGTTTTCTTCTCGGCATCGGTCTTCTCTTCGAGTTTCACAATCACAACATCACCTACCCGGTGTGCTTTCAGGTCTTCATACAGCATCATCGCGCTGGCATTCTGATAAATGGAATCTTCATGCCCAGCAGGTATTTTTACCGCCTGCGGCATGACCGGGGCGAAGGCGGGATCCCCCCGTTCCGGGATGGCACAGGCACTGGTGACTAATATCAGTATTACTGTGATGAGGTATTTCATTATTCCAACCTGAACCCGAGTCTATAGATTATTCGTTGCATATTGCAACATTTGATCTGCCGTAGAAATGGCTTTGGAATTCATTTCATAGGTTCGCTGGGTTTCAATCATATTCACCAGTTCTTCTACCGTGTTCACATTAGAACCTTCCAGAGAACCCTGTATCATGGTGCCCAGGCCATTCAGGCCTGGTGTGCCGGTAATCGGTGAGCCGCTGGCCACTGATTCTGTATATAAATTATCGCCTACTGCCTGCAGGCCGGTTGGATTAACAAAATCAGCAAGTTGAATCGTACCTACCTGGCTGGGTGTCGCGCTACCTGGAATTTTCGCCGAAACAATGCCGTCTGAGCTAATGGTAATACTTTGTGCATTATTTGGAATCGTAATACTGGGGTCCAGTGGATAACCGCTGGCATTCACCAGTTGCCCCGATTCATCAACCTGTAAACCACCGTCTCGGGTATAATTTATCGAACCATCTGGCATTAAAATCTGTAAAAACCCACGCCCCTGCACCGCCACATCCAGCGAATTACCGGTTTGTACAATACTACCCTGGGTAAACAGTTTTTCTGTCGCCACCGTTCTCACACCTGTACCCACATTCAACCCCGATGGCATCACTGTATTTTGTGATGATTGTGCACCAACCTGCACCACATTCTGATAAATTAAATCGGCAAATACTGCCCTGTCACGTTTAAACCCGGTGGTACTGGCATTGGCCAGATTATTTGAAATAGTTGCCATGCGGGTCTGCTGGGCTTCCAGACCGGTTTTTGCTATCCACAATGCTGAACTCATATTTATATCCTCGTTATCACTTTTTTAATAACTACTCAGCTAACCGCTGTAATCCAGCTGCTAGCGCATCGTCAACATTTGCGCAGAAGCTTCATCATTGGTTTTTGCTGTCTTCATTAATTTAATATATGACTCATACTGACGCGCGAGCTCAATCATTCTGACCATGGACGAAATTGTTTTTACGTTGCTTGATTCCAGCGTACCTGATACGAGCGTGACACCAGCATCTGCCGGGGCAGGTTTTTTACCAGTCAGATACATTAAACCGTCAGTTCCTTTATGCAACTGTTGTAAAGATGGATCAACCAGTTTAATCCGGTCAACAATCGCCAGGGTATTCACCGGCTGACCTAACGGCTGTACCGTAATAGTGCCATCTGCTGCAATCTTCAGTTTGGCATGATCGGGGACCGTAATCGGGCCACTGTTGCCAAGTACAACCTGACCCGTTGCCGTGGTTAAACGACCCAGATTATCTATCTGTAAATCACCACTACGGGTATAAGCTTCACCACCATCGGCAGCCTGTACAGCAATCCACCCCCGACCATTAATGGCCACATCCAGATCACGACCGGTACTGATTAAACTCCCCGCTGAAAAATCCACCCCGGTACTGTTTGCGGACGTACCCGAGGTAGTGGCATAGACACGGTCGGCGTAACCCGGGCCATAGACTGGTCGGCTCTGGCTAATTTCAAAATCGGCCTTAAAGCCATTGGTACTGGCATTGGCCAGATTATTGGTATTAACCGCCTGCGCGCGCATCATTTCTTTGGCGCCAGACATGGCAATAAATAGCATTCTATCCATCACGCTTACCTGTTTTGCTGGTAATCATTATTTATTTTCAGTTAGAGATTAATCACGGTCTGTGAAATCGTATTTTCAGCTTTGATAGTCTGCGCGTTAGCCTGAAAATTACGCTGTGCCACTATCATCTGTACCAGTTGTGCGGTTAAATCCACATTGGAATTTTCCAGCGCATTCGATTGAATTAAACCCAGACCACCGGTTCCAGGGTCACTCACAACCGCGGAACCTGAAGCAAAGGTTTCTGCCCAGACGGTATTGCCGGTTGACTGTAAACCTTGCGGATTATTAAATTTGGCCAGCACGACCTGCCCCTGAGGTTGCGACTGGCCATTGCTGTAACGAGCAAAAATAGTTCCCTTAGAATCAATATTCAGCCCTAGCAACTGACCGGCAGTATAGCCATCCTGGCTTAACTTATTGACCCCAAAATTACTGCCAAACTGCGTACTGGTAGAAGTATCAAGCGTGAAATTCTGCGGGCTGGTTGCACCTCCACCTGGTGTCCAGCTAATCGGAATGGTTGCTGGTGTCTGGTAAGTACCATCTGAATTAAAGGTTATCTTTGTCGTATTGAGTAAATTACCATCGACAAGCGTACGTACATTCCACTCATTGGGGTTGGTTGCCGGATCCAGCTTACTGAAATACAGGGTGGCAGTATGATCATTTCCCAGGCTGTCATAAATAGATGTAGAGGTCGAATCGTTATAGCCAGCAGTGTCCGGGACACCACCTACTATTGCCCAGCTGCTATCTGTCTGCGCATCACGTGAATCCAGATTTACCCCGGCATTAAAGGTGGTGGTGGATTTTGGGCTGACATTACTTGAACTCAATTGCAACGGCGATGCACCACCTGAAATGGTGCCAGTACTGTCGGCCTTTTTTGCCATTAATGCATAGCCCTGATTATTAACCACCGTACCGGTTTTATCCAGACTAAAATTACCAGCTCGGGTAAACAGGGCTGAACCATTATCATCCAGCTGAAAAAAACCTTCGCCGTTAATCGCCAGATCAAGCGCATTATTGGTTGACGAAATATTACCCTGGGCAAACTGCTGAGCCGTTTTTTGCAACCGTACACCCTGCCCAACAGTGGTATCTGTCGCCCCGACCAGACCAGCGGCATACACATCGGCAAATTCTGCACGTGACGATTTAAACCCGGTCGTTGATGAATTGGCAATGTTATTACCAATAATACCTAACTCGGATGATGATGCCTGAATGCCGCTTAATGCTGTATTGAATGACATATAAATAACTCCTGCGTAATACGCACACTTAGTTTCAAAACGATACTTTTTTATATTGTATAAAACCGGTAACCCCTATCTCGCTACCCGCTATTTAATCGCCAGAACCTGATTTAAAGGAATGCTTTCACCACCAGCAAGATTTAACTGTGATGCTGCCTTATTCTGACCTAAGGTAATACTGTTCACTCTGGTATTTACCGCCACATCCAGCGCCTGTTGTTGATCAGCAATTAATGCCTGCGCCTGTATGCTGTAGTTACCTGACGGTGCCACACTACCATCATCAGCAAAGCCGTCCCATTTAAACAATAGATCACCGGCGGGGGCACTACCCAGTGGTAGACTGCGCACCTCCACCCCCTGTGCATTAACCACTTTCAGGGTAACGTTGGCGGCCGACTGCGGTAAAGTTATCTGTCCACTAATACTGCCACCCGTTTTTAGCAGACCATTACCACCAGCAACCAGCACATCACGCCCGACTAATCCAGCGGCCTGTAATGCCTGCCCGGAGGACAGTTTGTCGGCTAGCGAAGTGAATGAGGTATTCAAATCGTGCACCCCACTTACCGTGGAGAACTGTGCCAGCTGGTTCATAAACTGGCTCGGGTCCATCGGTTTACTCGGATCCTGATTTTTTACCTGTGCCACCAGCAGCTGAATAAAATCCGCCTGATTTAATTTTGTCTTGGTCTGACCCGTACCGGTAACTGAACTGGCCAGCGAGTTACCAATCGATGCATTGGTCGAGGTCAGCGCATTGGTTAAATTTAAACCCGACATATTCTTGCCTCCCACATATTATTTTCTTCCCTTGCTTTATTGTTGATGATTTTATCTTTTATTCGTAACATGATTATTTACCCCGACGTTATTTACCCAGGCTCAATGTTTTTAACAGCAGGGTTTTTGAAGTATTAAATACATCGACATTATTCTGATACGAACGTGATGCCGCCATCATATTGGTCATCGCTTCAATCGTGTTCACATTGGATTTATACACATAACCGTCTTTATCCGCTTTCGGGTTATCAGGCTGGTATAACTGCACTGCTTTGGCCCGGCTTTCAACAATACCAGCAACCCGAACCGGGATAGATGACTGATTCTGATTCAGATCATCCATCACCGCCGCAAAAACCGGTTGACGTGAACGATAGATTTTATCTTTACTACTGGCGACGACATCCGCATTCGCCAGGTTACTGGCCACTGTATTCAAACGTACACTCTGGGCACTCATGGCTGAACCGGTCACATTAAAAATATTATATAAACCCATCGTCATCACCCTTTAATCGCTGTCAGTAAACCTTTGAATTTACTGTTAAGAAAAGTCAGGCTGGCCTGATAGTGCAGGGCATTATCGGCAAAGGCAGTTTTTTCCAGCTGTGCATCGACAGTATTACCATCCAGCGAAGCATGATTGGGCACACGGTACAAGGTCTGCATGGCGGGCTGACTAATCGATAGACGGTCATCTAGCGGTATTGAAAGAGGGTGACTGGTTTGCGCCCGATTATCTGCTGCCTGCATTGTACTGGTGGATGCCGGTGACAAAGCAGATTGCAGACTGGCATTCAGCGCTGCCTTAAAATCAATATCTCTTGCCTTATAACCCGGGGTATCCGCATTTGCCAGATTGGATGCCAGCAATTCAGCTCGACGTGCACGAATCGCTAATGCCTGTGGATGTATACCCAGTGCGGAACTAAAGTCTATCGACATAATTTTCTCCAACTTTAAATTTTTCCTGCTAATGATTTGCTAATGACCGCTGCAAGGCCTGTGCCAATATCAAAAAAAGCTTGATACAGCAGGATTCAAAGCTAGAAAAATTGTTCGATTAGTTAATTTAGTATGTTTTCTGACGCCAGAACGGCAATAATTTTCCGCCGGGCGGCAGAAAAATGGCTTGCGCAATAAATTTTATAGAGAATGCTATTCAGCAAGTAGCCAAATGTAACAGTAACGGCTCAGATTGCCGCTGAGCCGTTACATATCATGCTGCTGCCAGTGGCGACTGCTCACCCTGTTGTTGTAAAATAGGGATTAAAGCATTCACCAGTTCATCAGCACTGAATTTTGGTATAAAGCGGTTGGCACCAACTTTTTTCACCATATTTTCATTAAACACGCCACTTAAGGACGAATGAAGAATGACATATAAGTCTTTTAGCTTGGGGTCACGCCGAATTTCCGAGGTTAAGGTATAGCCGTCCATATCCGGCATTTCAATATCAGAAATAACCAGTGACACGTGCTCATTGATCGAGCCACCCAGTTGCGACCATTCCTTTAATAAAGCCAGCGCCTGCTTACCATTGTTGACGACTGTTGTTTTTACCCCTACCTGCTCCATGGCATGTTGTATCTGCTTACAGGCCACTTTTGAATCATCCACCACCAGTATATGATGCTCTTTTGTGTGTTCGTGGTTAAGCGCTTCAATCGCCTCGGCAGACACCATTTCCGGCTCACCAACCACTTCAGATAAAACCATTTCAACATCAATCAACTGTACCAGACAGCCTTTGCTATGGGCAGTTTTATTCTCTGCCACCGTGGTTACCGCATTAATATAACTGAGATTATCCGTACCTTCTGGAGGCAAATGAATATCCTCCCAGTTAAGGTTAATAATGCGTTCCACCGAAGACACCATAAACCCCTGAATACTACGATTAAACTCAGTAATAATAATATAGCTATTTTGTATATCATCAATTTCCGGGGCACCTATCGCCTGGCTTAAATCCATAATGGATAAGGTGTTATGGCGGATATTTGCAATCCCGCGTACCACTGGGTGTGAAGAATGAACCAGAGTAAGTGCCGGACAGCGAATCACTTCACGTACCTTAAAAACGTTAATCCCGTATAATTCACCATCACCCAGACGAAACATTAACAATTCCAGGCGGTTTTTACCCACCATCTGCGTGCGCTGATTAATACCATCTAAAATACTGGCCATACCCTTCCTCATTGCTTCATTATATGCACAGTTATCGACGACACCTGCAAAATCTTTACTTTTTCAACCCGTAAAATAAGGCATGATTATTGCTTAAATATCTGGCATGACAGAAAACTATCGCCTGAACTATATTATGAGCACAATACAATTCTATTCTTCGCTACTTCATCCGAAACTGAAAACCAGCCTGCTGGTCTGGAGCACAATCATTGTCTGTCTTGGGACGCCCCTCTCACAGGCATCAGGCTATCAGAGCCATCAGAGTATTTATCAAACTGCCATAAAATTCATGAAAAAACACCTGGCACAAAATTATCAGCACTCGGCCACCATTACCCATGGCCACCTTGACAATCGTCTCAGGCTAACTCAATGTGATCACCCACTTATCGCCTTTTTACCTGAAGGCAGTCGTAATATTGGCCGCACCAGCATTGGTATTCGATGCAATGGTAGTAAACCCTGGTCGTTACATGTAGCATTGACGGTCAGTATGTATAAAACGATTGCCGTCGCTGCAAAATTATTACCCCGTGGCACACTATTAAACAAGCATGATATACGTATGAAAAAAATAGATCTGGCAACATTACCGCAGGGATATATTAACCACGCCAGTGAACTACTCGGGCTGAAATTAAAACGCCGACTCGCTATCGGTGTGGCCTTTACCCCGGCCAGCGTGGAAAAACCACAACGGATTAAACGCGGTCAACGCGTCACTATTCTGGCGCGTTCTGGCGCTATGGAGGTACGAATGACCGGCAAAGCCCTGGCCAGTGGCGCAATAGGGGACCGTATTCGGGTCATGAATATAAAATCCCGGCAGAAGCGTGAGGGCATTATTACCCCACAGGGTGAAATACAGATTCAATTGTAATACTGGATTACCCGGTCATGATTTTTATTTTTTCAGGAATAATGAATTATTTTTGTAAAGTTTTTCTAAGTCAGGCCGATAATCAGCTTAACAGTAGTTTTTAACGAGGGACAACACCATGTCTATTGATATAAATGGCATTAGCAACAAGCCGATACCCGCAAGAGTTGGCGGAACGGGTGATGAAGCAAAAGTCAGGCAGCAGCAAACCGCACAGACAGCCGAAACCGGACAGTCATCCACCAATGACACATTCAGCCTTTCAGATAGCGCCAGACAACTGGGTAAACTTGACAATGCCAGCAGCGCCGCACCCGTGATTGACACTCAGCGTGTCGAGCAGGTTAAGCAGGCAATTAAAGATGGCAGTTACTCTGTGGATCCGGTAAAAATCGCCAATAAACTGATGCAGTTTGAAAGCATGCTTAAACCCAAAGGCTAGCCACCTGTCCGACTCTGGCAATAATTAACAATACAACAGGCGGGAATACTCAGTGACAAACCAGTTCAGCAATCTACAACAACAGCAAATAACACAGGCCTTACAGCATGAAATTCGCTGTGCAGAACAGATGTTGCAGGCCTTACAGACAGAAACCACCGCGCTGGGCGAACATACACCGGCACCACTGGAAGCCGTGTTACAAACCAAACTGGATAAAATGCAGCAGCTTGAACTGGCCAGCAGGCAGCGTGAATCTTTACTCAAGGCGCTACTCAAGCCGAATCAGTCAGCCACTACATTAAACTACGCCGCCGTGTTTGAACACAATGGTACGTTACAGCCATTATGGCAGTCATTAATGCAACTGGCACAACGCTGTCAGCAATTAAATTATATCAATGGCAGTCTGGTAGAACGCGGCCATCAACAATCGCGACATGCGATGAATATCCTGCAGGGCGCGACCAACTATACTGACGCTGATATCAATACCACAATAAACCATTCCGATGGTTACAATCACACAGGACAGACAACCTGGTCAAACAGCAGTCACTCACTGGCACAGGTTTAAATGCCTTAAAACTGCCGCCGCATACTCAACTGGTTTAACTGTTCCAGTAAACCGTTTTCACCGGTCACACTTTCCCACATCATATTTGATATACGAATACAGGCAGCCAGCGGCGTTCTGGCCAAACGACGCTCCTGATCAACCCGCCATTGCAGACCGATTAAGCGCCGCCGGTTATCCTCTGGAGCTTCATCAATCACATTATTAATCATTTGCACGCGTAACAACTCAAAAGCCTCAGGGTCATTTTTTGCCATTGTCATCATCGTATCAAACCAGCCGTCAAAATCCGTTGTCATATCTAATGGTTTCATTATTTTTTCCCGCATTTGCTATTTTGTACAATTTACAACCACAGCATACACGCTTTTTTTAGCTTTTACCAGCCAAAATTCTCTTTAAATAAACTTCAACCTGTTGATATTTATGACGTATTTCTGGCATCTTGTGTTCTAATCCAGACAGGTCAAGTAAACCATCACGGCCTTGCTGTTCAATTTCCCGACAATCATCAGAAAACCCCTTCGCCCCAACTGCTGCACTTGAAGATTTTAATGAATGCGCAATATCCACCACCTTCGGGAGATCTTTTTGCACAATTGCCGCTAACAACTCAGCAAGTAAAACCGGTGTTTGTTGCAGATAGATATCAATCACACGCTGAACCAGAGAAGGCTTGCTGCCTGCTGTCGCGGCAGACAACCGTTTTCTGCGCTGCTCGGTCTGGCGTAAACGATCAATCACCGACGTATCGATAATCAGCGCCTGTTGAGGTACGGCAGGTGTCACAGAGGATGATTCAGTAGCTGAACAGGACGGTGACGGCAAGTGATCACCCTGAGATGTGGCTGCTGCTACCACTTTCATATCAGGCACCTGACCCGCTGTCTGTTTTGTCCATTTTTCGACAATGGTGAGCAAATCATTAAATTTAAACGGTTTCGACAGGAAGTCATTCATGCCGCTATCCAGGCATTTTTTACGTGCCCCGCTGACTGCATGAGCCGTTAATGCAATAATGGGTACGGCTGCTATATTCTTCTGCCGCTCATATTCACGAATTTTCCCGGTTGCCCTAAAACCATCCATTACCGGCATTTCACAATCCATTAATACCAGTGAATAAATCCGCTGCTGACAGGCGGCAACAGCCTCTTTACCATTATTGGCAATATCGATATGGTATGATTGCTCAAGCATATCAACCACTACCTCCTGGTTAACAAGATTATCTTCTACCAGCAAAATAGATTTATCTGCCGCTTCTGGCATAGACGTTTGAATTTTGTCCATCGCCTTCATGTCTGTTACCACGGGTGTCGATGGTGAGACCGGCTCAGCTAGCGGTAATTCAAACCAGAAACAACTACCCTGCCCCCATTGACTATTGACCCCAATAGCACCATGCATCAACTCTAGCAGCTGTTTACAGTAACTCAAACCAATACCTGTCCCACTCACCCCGTCCTCCGTCATTCCCGGGCGTGAAAAAGGTACAAATAAAGCCTGTATGTCGCCATTACGCAGTCCATATCCTGTATCTATCACTGAAACCAGACCACAGTTATCATCTTTTTTCTGCATTTCAATACGAATACTGCCGCTCTGGCGATTATATTTAATTGCATTTTCCAGCAGATTTAACAAAACCTGCTTCAGCCGTATCTGATCGGCCTTTAGCCAGAACCCATCCGCTATATGATTAACCCGAATACAGATATTACGTTGCTGCAATTTTGACTCAAGAAGCGCCAATACCTGCTCAATTACCTGCTTACAGTCAATACTGCTGATTTGAATATCAAGACGCCCCGTTTCAATTCGGGAAAGGTTCAGTACATCATTAACCAGTGTTAGTAAATGTTGCGCTGCTACCCGTATTTTTTCTGTACGCTGATATTGCTTTTCGGCGAGCGGCTGTTTTTCATCATGTTGCAACAACTCGTTCAGACCAATAATAGCATTCAGCGGTGTTCTCAACTCATGACTCATTCGCGAGAGGAATTCTGATTTTGCATTATTGGCTCGTTTTGCTTCTTCTTTTTGTTCAAACAGTTCCTGCCCACGGATAAGTGACTGCTCCTGTAGAATCAATAATTCTTCCGTACTGTGATAAAAAGAAAATGCCGTGCGAAGTATAAAAACAAGATACACCACCAGAGCAGTGATTACCGCCAGCACATCAGGAATGGCTAATTTATAAATAATAGATAATAAAGGTAACAATAACAGCAGAATAAACAGGCTAACGGCAACACGACGGTATCCCATTGTCAGGATAGCACCTGATGACATCCCCATGATAATAACGAACAACAGCACCTGTCCATTCAAGCCAATATCCGGCAATAACAGAAACACCATTCCGGCCCAGACACAACCCGTAAGAACAACACCTGTGGTATAGAAAAAATCAGCTTTTTTAACCGTTTTTCCAGTAAGACCTCGTTTCTTCAGCCGGTTATACCACCACAGAGTCGCAGAGCGATACCCCAGAACAGCCACAAAAAGCCCGACCCAGGGCAATAATTTTTGCCACGTGGCTGAAGATAATAAAAATACGAACATCAACCCCACTATGACCAGCGTATTGATAATTGCCCACAACATTTTTTGCATGGCAAGATCCACCAGTCGAGCATAGACACGTTCGGTGACAGTTAACGCCAGATTAGAATCATTCATCATTATACTTAATATAACAATAAATTTTCATCCCTGCCATTATCTGGATAATTCATCATCCTATGTCTACACAACAACAATCTGTCCATATGCAACAGAAAAGTCGTATCAATCAGCGTATTATTATGGGCGGAAAAACAGACACCCTGGAACAGAGCCATTTATCTACCATGTTTCAACGGGTATATTATGACTTAATTGCATAGAAGAACTGGCAAAATGTCACCGGTCGTTTTATGATTCAACCATCTACAGTATAACCGGATCCCAATGGAAAGCAGCCTGAAAGCAGCAATACCAGCCAGAATACTGATCGTCGATGACGATCCGATGATGCGCCTCCTCATGCACGAGTCACTGGACAATGGTAGTTATGACATCCTTGAGTTTAGCAACGGCATTGATGTGCTTAACGATATTCAACAGCAAACACCGGACATGGTGTTGCTTGATGTAAAAATGCCCGGTATGAGTGGCTTTGAGGTTTGCAGCCAGATTCGAGAAAACTATGACGATAACAGTATTGCAATCGTTGTCGTTACCGGGCTGGATGATTCAGACTCAATAGAACAGGCATTTAATCTTGGTGCCACCGCCTTTATTAGCAAACCGATAAACCCGGTTACCTTACCCTACCGCATTCAATATTTGCTGCAGGCAAAAAATGCCTTTGCCGCACTTAAACAACGTGAGATCTACCTGGAATATATGGACAGGATTTCACGTATTCTGACGCATAACAATAGTCTTGAAACCATCCTGCAGGATACTCTGGAAGAAATGCAGCATATTTTTGATGCTGACCGAGTGCTTATACTCAGCTCATATAATACCCAGCCTTATTCCATGGCAACAGTCTGTGAAACGGTCAGTAAGCAATGTATACCTCTGGCCGACGACATCAATCCATTTATCGAATCGCTATCACACAATACATTTTATCGTGCCAGAAACAGTGAGTACCCGGTTATATGCGCATCATCCGAACTAAAAAACTGCCATATTGAACAAATTGACTGCTCAATCAAGCAACTTATTATTAAAGCGTTGCCACTGCCAGATCAGCAAACCTGGTATATCATTATGCATCAGTGTAGCAGCTCAACTGTCTGGACAGACACACACCTCGAAACCTTTTACCGTATTGCACTTCGACTTGGTTCTATTCTGTCACAACATTTACTGATGCAACGCCTGCACGAAAGTGAAGCCTTGCTCAGGCAGGCACAGCATATTGGCAAACTTGGTAACTGGACACTGAACATGATAACTGGAGAACTAAACTGGTCAGACGAAATCTACCATATCTATGGTTATGAACCAGGTACGCAAAAGCCGACACCGGCACTGTTTCATGAACGCGTTGTCGAAGAAGATCTTGACCGTCTTCATCAGTTTGAACAGGATGCCTATTACGTGGAAAATACCAGCAGTATTGAGTACCGTATAAAACTACCTGATAAAAATATTCGATGGATTCATAAACAGAGCATCAGTAAATTTGATGAAAAAGGTCATCTTGTTGCCGTCAATGGAACGGTACAGGATATAACCGAACGCATCTTAAAACAGGAACAGGAAGTTCATGAACATAAAATGGATGCCGTGGGCCAGCTAACCAGTGGTGTGGCTCATGATTTTGGAAATTTAATGACCATCGCCAAAGGCAACCTTGACCTGATCGACGATGGTTTTATGCAACGTTATAACATAGAAGATGATGACCGTGAGATTATAGACGATGCACGCTCAGCCATTTATGATGGTGTTGCTCTCACCAGACAACTGCTGGCCTTTTCAAGAAAAAAATCTATTGCACCTGAACAGCTTAACATTGAACAGGCCATTAGTAATTTCAGCCACCTGTTTAAAAAAACACTGGGCGACACGATCAGATTACACATTAAGATACAGCCGGATTTACCCGACATACTGGTGGATGCGAATCAATTTGAAAGCAGTCTGTTAAATGCCATTATTAATGCCAGAGATGCAATGCCAAAAGGCGGGCGATTGACCATTCATGCAAAATTACGTCACAAATCTCCACGATCATTATTGCTGAACACCATGTCTTCACCGGCACAAAATTATATCCGTCTTACCATAGCAGATACTGGCGAAGGCATGGACAGCCATACACTAAGCCGCGCCACCGAACCCTTTTTTACCACTAAAAAAAATGTCGGCACCGGACTGGGATTAAGTATGATCTATGGTTTTATGCGTCAATCTGGTGGCATACTTGAAATTGAAAGCAGGAAAAATAAAGGCACCTGCCTGTTAATGTATTTTCCCTTGTGTGAAACCCGCTTTGTAACAGGTATAAATGAATCAACATCACCGCAGACCGCCGTAACATTAAATAAAGCCTTAACTGTTCTGGTCGTTGAAGATCGCGAAGCGGTGCGCCGTTTTGCTGCCCGCTGTCTGCAAAATACTTTTAGCCATATTCTCCAGGCAGAAACAGCCGACGAAGCGATTCAACTACTAAATAAAGATAAAAGTATTCAGCTGGTTTTTTCTGATATTTTAATGCCCGGCACCATGGATGGCCGCGACCTCGCAGTATGGTTAAAACAAAATCGACCCGAAGTAAAAGTTTTACTCACCACAGCATCCGAACGTGAAACTGATAAAATGCTTACTAGCACAATCGCAGAATTCCTGCTTCTACCCAAACCTTATACCCAACAGGATCTACTGAAAAAAATAAATGAAATGCTATCCGCTGACCCTGTCCAGAAATAGGCACATAACTTTACATTACTTTACACTTCAATTCGCCAATTTTTTGGCATCCCCCTTTTCTTCTACCTACACTTTTATGACACGTAGCAAACAGATGCGCCGTCATTTTTCTGGCACATGGTGTTGCCTACGACAGCAAAAATCGAGAAGCAGAGCGGTATTATGAACAAAAGTCAGCCATATAAAAGTCAGTCATATAATGAACAACCTAAAAGTCATGAACAACCTAAAATGCAGCGTAAAATTCTTTTTCGTAGTCTAGTCGGCAATAGCAAAGCCATGCTAGCCGTGCGCAAAGATATCGAACAGGTTGCCCCCAGTGATGCAAATGTACTCATTCTTGGAGAATCTGGTACTGGTAAGGAAGTGGTTGCACGCAATGTTCATTACCATTCTCGACGCCGCAACAAAGCCTTTGTCCCGGTTAACTGTGGCGCCATCCCCCCCGACCTGCTCGAATCTGAATTATTTGGCCATGAGAAGGGTGCTTTTACTGGTGCCATTTCAGCTCGCCAGGGACGCTTTTCAATGGCAGAAGGCGGAACTTTATTTCTGGATGAAATTGGCGAAATGACGATGGCAATGCAGGTAAAATTGCTACGTGTACTGGAAGAACGAACTTTTGAACGTGTTGGGGGAAACACGACTATTCATGCAGATATACGCATCGTTGCGGCCACCAATCGTAATCTTAAAGAAATGGTGACACAGGGTAAATTCAGAGAAGATCTTTATTTCCGTCTGGATGTCTTTCCTATTCGGTTACCTGCACTACGTGAACGTATTACCGACCTGCCACTACTGGTAAATGAGCTTATTTCCAGACTTGAACATAACAAAGGTAGCTCAGTACGTTTTTCTACTGATGCTATTATGGCGCTTTCACAGTACAACTGGCCGGGCAATGTGCGTGAACTGGCCAACCAGATAGAACGTATGGCGATTAAACATCCCTGCGGCCTGGTTCAGTCGCAGCATCTACCGGAAAAATTTCAGTGTGCCACACAATCTGTACCTCAACAGCTGGATGTTGCGGCCATTGATGCCATTATGCAAAAACCACAAGCCGAATCTACTTCATTTACGACACCAGGCCTAAACTTCCCTGCTGAGGATTTTGACCTGAAGGCCTATATGGCAAATATTGAAGTAAGTATTATTCAGACCGCACTGGATAAATCTCATGGGGTAATTGCTCACGCAGCGAAAAGCCTGGGGATGCAGCGAACCACATTGGCTGAAAAAATGCGTAAATATCATATTAGCCGCCCCATGGAATCCAGTGCGGCATAAGGTCATCCCTGAAAAGACAACATCTCTGGCTTACATACTACTTAACTCGAACGGTGATTAATCGACACACAGCCACTGAGGTTTATTCTGATCCTTTAACGGAAGCAACAACGCCATCAATTTCTTTTTTAATTACATGATGACTAATTAAATCACGAACATCATCATTCATATCGACAAATTCAACAGCAACCTTATACTGATTTTTTAGTTTGTTAATTTTGTTACAGCTGACCACTTTTGCACAGCTGAAAATAATGTTATTTTCAGGCAATAAAACCAGTTCTATTTCCAGCAGACTGGCAATCATAATCGGGCTACTGCTATGAAATGAAATCCCTCCAGCACTCAGATTCACTTCCTCAGGCTCAATATCCATCTCAGCAAGCTCATTACTTACCAGACAATCACCTAATAAATCCATTTTCTTATCCAGCATACCAAGATACTTAGCTACTTTTGAATTTCTTGCAGCAATCATCTTATGTAACGGCTGCATTTCTCTGGTAATATTTTCCAGCTTCGCCTTCAAGGTCAACCTTTTTTTTCGTTGCTGATACCGAACTTCACGTTGTATTAATTGCTCTTCAGCATCAACAATATTAATCTTTAAAAGAGAAATATCATCAATCCTGAAATAATTACGTCGTTCATTAGAAAAAGTACGTTTATTTTTTAGCATTTTTATCCACCTTATTGACGATTGAACTAACGGGTGTTTTTTCGATTTTTAATTTCTCTGCAATTTTCACTGAAGCCTTTTTCTGTTGCACACTGCCGGTTAATTTTTTCTGTTTTTTCTTTGTCTGTTTCAGTTGTTTTTTTGATGTATTATTATTTATCGGCATGTGTTCATAGGAAAGCTCTATCTCTACCCGCCGGTTTTTAGCACGCCCCTTCCAGGTTTTATTGGATACCAGCGGTTTTGTATCAGCAAAAGCTTCCAGCTCAAAATGTTTGTTTTTCAGTTTTGGCTGTTTTTGTAATACTTCAATAACACTAACTGCACGTGATGCTGACAACTCCCAGTTAGAACGAAAACGATCAGTGTGTATCGGTAGATTATCGGTATGCCCGGAAACAATAATCTCACCATTAAAATCATTAAAGACATCGGCTATTTTATTTGCCACCAGCTTGAATGGTTTAATTATTTTTGCACTGCCTGATGGAAAGGAACCTTTTTCACGAACACGTAATATGATCTGCTCATCTTTTACCTCTAGCTCAATCAAACCTTTTTTTATTTCCTTGCTTAATTCTTTACGAATCACTTTACTGTCATGCTCGACACGCTTAATTCGTTCCAGCTTTTCTTTGCTCAATGAATATTCATTACCAGATCCAGACTTAGTTACTGAGGGTTGTTTTATATTTTTTCCATTATCTGCTTTTGAACCAGTTTCTCTCTCCTGAGTCTGCTTTGACTTTTTCTGCGCGTCATAAATCCTCGGGAATCTATGTAAATTATCCATTGTCATCTGCCTGACAATATTCAATGGTGTTGGCGTCGGACGACCCGGACTGAATTCTCTGGCAATAATATTATTACCTACGGGCGCATCTTCCGCCTTTATTTCTCGTTGCACACCAAAGGCATTTTTCATTGAACCTGAAAGTTGCTTGTATTTTTGCTTATCAATTTCGGAGAATGAGAATAGCAGCACAAAAAATGCCAGCAATAATGACATTAAATCCGAAAATGTCATTATCCATCCCGGGGCACCATCCGGGCAGGTCTGTTGTTCGCATTCGCAATCCTGACTCATATCAATTTCTCTTATTTCAGCTGGGCTTTATGCAATTCATGCATATAACGCGTATATACAAGTTTTCCAGACCACCTATGCTGCCTTATTATCTGCACTGTATTTCTGGTTTTCCGGGAGATACGCATTCAACAAACCCTCAATCATGCGTGGATTCAACCCTTCCTGAATAGCACTAATACCTTCAAGTATCATCGATTTAGTTAGCCGTTCTTCATTGCTGCGATGCGCCAGCTTATCGGCAATCGGCAAAGCCAGTACATTGGCAATAATGGCACCATAAAAGGTTGTTAACAATGCCACCGCCATGGCTGGCCCAATGGATGCCGGGTCACTCATATTTGACATCATCTGTACCAGGCCGATCAAAGTACCAATCATGCCCATCGCAGGTGCCACATCACCAAAGGCCTTGAATATATTCACCCCAATTTCGTTCCGCTCTATCGACAGGCTTATCTCTTTCGATAACATTTTTTGCACCAGAACCGGGTCATTGCCATCAACCACCAGCTGTATACCATTACGGAGAAACTCATTATCGACTTCCACGCTTTCCAGCCCTAGCAGCCCTTCCTTTCTTGCCACATTAGCCAGGTTGATACTTTGTTCAATGATTTCACTGGGTTTTTGTGCCTTATCCTTAAATGCCTTGGCCGCTACTCCAAAGGAACCGAGTGTAGCTTTTAGTGGAAACTTCATCAGCACAACCATAATTGTGCCCCCACATACAATCATAATACTGGGTGCATTGTAAAACATGCTTACGTCGCCACCCATTAACATTGATGCGAGAACCATACCAAATGCGCCTAGAAGGCCAATCAGCGTTGCCAGATCCATTTAATCATCCTCTTTATTTAATAATTTTACGAACACATTTAGTGGATCTGTTCTACATAAAACCGTATGGTAGAACCCACTCAACAATCAGTTGTTATATTTCTTATATTTTTTATCGACCGGACATTTAAAATCTTTACCGCTACAAACAATAAAATGCCGTGTACATAGAGATAATATGGCAGTATTACGGCAAATTGAACGGCTTCAGGTTTTGCATCCAGCACACACCAACAGGTATCTTTTTCAGTAATATTTATCGGTTTTTTTGACTTCTGTCACTAATTACGGTAAAAAAACAATTAATTTATCCATGTTCGGGGAGACATCCGTAAATGGAAGAAACTATTCACTATCAGGGAAATTGATGATGCAGGAAAAAAAAATACTTTATGTCGATGACGACCAGCGCTTATGCCGCCTGATTAAACGCTACCTTGAGCGCGCCGGTTATCAGATGCGTTGCGCTGCTGATGGCAATCAAATGCATCAACAATTAATTAATGATGATTTTTCTCTTATTCTACTGGATATTATGCTGCCGGATAAGGATGGTCTTGTGCTGGCACGCGAAGTAAGAAATATATCAAGCATCCCCATCATCTTCCTTACTGCAAAATCTGATATTAATGACAAGGTAGATGGCTTCGAACTTGGCGCTGATGATTACATCACCAAGCCATTTGAAGAAAAAGAATTACTGCTTAGGATTCAATCTGTATTACGCCGTAGTCAATCAGAAGAAAACAGGCCAGGCCGTAAAACAGAAGCACACTTTTCAGGCTGGACACTTAACTTTATTCATCAGACCTTGATCTCACCGGATAATCAACCGGTTGAAATCACCAACTGTGAATTTCAAATGCTGTCTAATCTGGTCAACCACCCCAATGAAGCTGTTAGTCGCAATACCATTCTAAAAATAATATCCGGCAGGGAATGGTCACCACTCGATCGTTCTGCGGACATGGCAATATCGAAATTACGCAAAAAAATAGAAATTAACCCCAAAAAACCGGTGCTGATAAAAACCATACGTAACAAAGGTTACCAGCTTACCAGCGCCGTAGAGTATGCAGAAGATTAAAAAGTAACGCCTATCCATGCTGTATCCAACCGCCTTTCATACTATATTTTTTACCTGCCTGGCGGATAAACGCACTCGCTTCATCATGCGTAGCAAAGCCGTCGATAGTCAAACGAAAAACGGTTTTACCTCGAACAGTAACAGCTTGAACAGAGGCTAATAAACCATCATGCTGTAGTCTGTGTTGCTGCTTTACAGCGGTATCACGCACACTGAAAGAGGCCAAATTAACCGTAAACATAGTCGGTACAGGGATTTTTAGAACTGAAGCATCTATTGCGCCTGTTTTTCGTAGTGATTTATTGTTGTTGACTGCAATAGCGTTGTTGACTGCAATGGCGTTGTTGACTGCAATGGCTGGCTGCTGGCTATGCTTAACAGGCATCGCCACAGCTTTATTTACCTGCTCTGGTGGAGATATATGCCTGGCTGTTATCAACACCGTCTTTTTCTGATGCTGCCCGTCACCGGTCGCCGCTGGA
The DNA here is from genome assembly GCA_015488885.1 of Gammaproteobacteria bacterium. GTDB lineage: Bacteria > Pseudomonadota > Gammaproteobacteria > SZUA-229 > SZUA-229 > S010-25. The sequence continues at coordinate 98,175 of WFMW01000061.1, forward strand.
TCTGTTTCTATTTTCACTGACTTCAAAATAGTTTTATCATTGACAGACAAAAGATTAAAAGAAATAAAATGACCAGGGTTTATCGCTTTTGTATTTAACAGGCTCAAATCCTGACTACTCTCGTTGAGAGGTAACAATACTTCCTGCTGACTAATACCATGTTTATATAATACCAGCGTCTTTTTTAGCTGATCGGACTGCTTTTTCAACTGGTAAACCATTGCAGCGGCACAAACCATTAACGCAATAACAACAGCATAAGCCAATACCATGAACCTGCTGTTTTTACGCCTGTGCTGTTTTTTTATGCCCGTATCCCTGTTCTGTGTAACTGAATCAACAGTCTGTGCTTCATATTGATACAACCTGTCTGGACCTGCTGCAGACGGGTTCTGTGATTTATTTTTTTTACTGTGAATACTCATCACATTATCCCCGGGCCGGGCCTGTTCCATTTTTTTATGGTGATGAATTGATCGTTTATTTATAATATCGCGGAATGCTGGTTTCTCCTTCCTGTCCATATCAAAGGCACAACCCTCATCACGTATCCGGTCAATAATGCTGCTGATATTTTTATTCGCTGTTTTTTCGCTTCTGTTTAGCTCTACGGGCTTTCTGCTCTGCAATGTCACAACATCATCACCTACCCGGTCAAGCTCACGGCTAAAATCTGTTGTGGTAAAAGCGGCGAAGTTATCAGTATCATGTTTTTCTTCATACTGGTGCTTTTCTGCATGCTGACTCAAGAATGGTTTCATCATCTCAACGCCAGTATGTATTGATGGAAGCTGGGATGGAATCCCGGACGAAATCCCGAATGGGACCTATAAGTAATCAATAATATTATTGTTAGCACCATAATCTCACCACCTGTAACGATTCACATAGTTGAGATTGCAACTTCCATGCCATAATAATTTATATAAGTAAAACAATTACCTGGAAATATTTTTGTGGCTGGTGACAAAAATTTGCCAGTGCCTATGTCAAGGGTTTTGACTTTTTTCTGCTATGGTTTCAGGTGGCTCACGCGGGATGATAAAACTGAAAATTGCCCCCCCGTGAGGTTTATTTATCGCACGAATAATACCATGGTGCATCTGTATAATTTCACGACATATCGACAGTCCAAGTCCGGTACCACCTTCATTATCATTCCTGCTGGACTGTAAAAATGGGTCAAAAATCATATCCAGCTCATTATCCGGGATACCTATACCCTGATCGATAACACTTAGTGAAATAGCCTCAACTTGCGGTTCCGTCCTGCCGGGTATTTCCAGACCGGCCCCATCAACCTCAATGGTAATATTACTGTCAGGTGGGCTAAATTTTATTGCATTAGAAAGCAGATTGCTGATAACACGGCTAATTTGTTCACTGTCATACATAGCCTCCGTATTATTCGTGTTCATCTGTAATACCACCTTATGCCCACGTTCATGTAATAAGGGGGCAAGTCCTTCGACCACAATATTAATGGTGTCACGTAAATTAGCCCGCTGTTTTTCTACCTGCATACGGCCCGCTTCAAATTTTGAGACATCCAGCAAATTATTTAACAACGCAAGAAGACGCTGACCACTTTGCTGGATACGGCTAAAATACCCCTGCAACTTTTCTGCTGGTGCTGTTGAAAATTTATTTATACCCAGCTCAGAGAAACCAAGAATGGCGTGCATAGGGGTACGTAATTCATGTGAAATATTCGCCAGAAAAACTGATTTTGCTCTGTTTGCCTGCACCGCTTTTTCTCGCTGAATATCAAGCTCATGTTCACGCTCATGAGCCTCTATTTCCAGTTTTAATAATTTCTCATTATTATGGTAAAAAACCAGAATATTTTTAATAAGAAATAACGCATAGGCAAACATAAGTATGGCCAGAACCAGCGTGGATTTATCAGCCATAAAAATACTGATAATAAGCGGAACAATAATCAGCAGAACAAAGATAATAGCCAGATTTTTAATATAAGCCAGTGTTGCCGTGGCGCCGGTTGAAACAGCAACCAGCGTGGAGATTAATATTACCTGATGGATAGCATCGAGATAGGGAAACAGGATTAAGGCACTCGCTCCCCAACCGGCGCCGGATAACACCGTGAGTACATATAAAATCCGACTTGCATGATTATATTTAAGCCCATTATGTTTCTGCTTCTGGTAATTATGTACGTCATACAATCGATAAAGATCAACACAAACCATATAAACCAGCCAGTAATGCAGCATATACCGGTTTGCATTCAGCATAATCAGATAGACTCCAATCTCACCAATAAACATGGTGAGAATCGAATAGGTACGAGTACTATAGACCAGATCAAGCTGGGTATGTCGTATCTTGGAGAATAAAGCGCCCTTGCTATTCATTATTATCGTTTTTAGCCTGCAAGGTTAAAAGATAGGCTATTAAAACATATTTTATTTACGCAAGACAAATAAATCCAGATTAATATCAATCATACCGATACAACAATGTCAGAAAACACCTATCGTACAATGATCTACTTATAAAGATTACAGCAGTTTCTGCCTGAATGTTTACTGTTATACAGCGCTTCATCCGCTCTTTTTAGTACTTCGTCTGGACCCAGGCTCGAATTAAATGCTGCCAGCCCGACCGAGGCAGTCAGCTGAATAACTTCATTTTGATATTTAAATCGGTACTGTTGTAATGCGAGACGTAATTGATTATTTAACGCCAGCGCCGCATCCAGATCCGTATTTGGCATCATTAGCACAAATTCTTCACCGCCTAATCGCGCAAACATATCCATTTTTCTTATACGATCATGAATAATTTTAGTAAACACCTTCAATACCTTATCGCCGGTATCATGGCCATAATTATCATTGATATTTTTAAAATGGTCTAAATCCCACATAGCCAGACACAGTGGTTCCTGTTTACGCTGCCAGCGATTGAATTCTATAACAATACGCTCATTATAAGCCAGTCTGTTTGCTGCACCCGTTAAGGTGTCATGCATTAACGCCGTCCGGCTATGTTCGAGGTCTTCCTTTAACTGCTCGGTCTGCTCTCTAGATTGTGCTAACTCACGCATCATTGAGTCATACTCATCTATTGAAACCTGCTCCAGTTCTTTCTCTTCCTGTTTATGTTTTTCAACATTTTCCATAATTGTACTTAAATGACTCTGAACATCCTTTTTTAACTGACAAATATCATTAGCTTCGCTTACCTTATGCTGAATATGATTAACACTTATATCTACTGAATCACGTAATTCCGCCGATTTAATAACAACATCAACATGCTGCAAGCGTGATTGCGTTACATAAGCCTCAATATCCGCCAGTTGCTGAGTAATTTTAATGATAAATTCACTTAATTCTTTTTTGTCTCGCTGTAAGGCAGAAATATTATCATCAATAATATCGGTAAATTCATCAATAAATATTATTAACTCATGCTCATCGACAGGCGCAAAGGAAAGTTTTTTTATTAAACTGGCTTTTCTTTTATGTTGGGTGACTGGCAGATCCAGCTTTTCAATGATCCTGATAAAGATATCCGAAAAAGATAAATCGCCTACCGGGTTTGTTTTGCTGTGATTATCAGCCCCTGAGTTCAACCCTTTTATATAGGGTATCAATTCATCTGATAGTTCATCAAGAATGGTTTTTATATTATCCTTTTTTTTCACTTCAATAGAATTAAATACAGATCGACGTATACTGGACTCAAATGACCTCACATGATTGACCTGTTCATCAACGATGGAGTTTGCATCTTTTACCTCAACAACTAATTCATTAATTAATTTTAATATTTTTTCTGCCAGCTCATTATTACTTAATCCATTATCAATCAATGCATTAATTTTTTCCTTATACTCCATCGCCAGAGAAGAAAAATCATAGTTTTTAAGATTATCCTGCAAATACAGATAAAAACCAGTACGCTCATTATTCTCTGAACCTGAAAGTTTTTGCCGTTCATTAATGACTGAAAATAATTCATCCAGCGCACGGTTAAGTAGGCTTATATCAAGGTCATCACCCATTGATGATTTAATTTTCAGTAATATCTGCCTGACCTGATTATTATTTTTATCCTCAACTATTCTAGATACAGTTGCATTCAGCACGTTTTTAATCTGCTGCAATTCAAGCTCAGAGTTTTTTAGCAACTTCAATGACTTCCTGACTATTTTTTTCAAATCCTTTGCTGATAGTAAAGTCGGTTTTTTTGCATCGACTATTTGTACATTTAATGACATATTTACCTCTAATTTACCACCGTAGCATGGACCTCATTCCCGTTTCCACAATACTCTATTTCATCAAAACTAATTAATTTTGCCATTGCAATACCCCTGCCATGACTGTTGAAAGCTCGCTCTGGACGCATTTCCAGATACTCACGCCAGTCGAAGCCTTTTCCCTGATCAACGATAGTAAATTCAAGTTTATCTGACATGCGTTTAAAATTAACAGTTACTTGCCGACCACGATAAGCTTCAAGCTGCAGGCGTTTATCGATTTCCTGTTGCCAGATGTTTTTTTCATTTAGCTGTGTTTTCTCCTGGTAACTAATCCCAAGATTGCCATGCTCAACCGCATTAACCAATAGTTCAGATAGCCCCATTACAACTTTATCTGCCTGTTCACAGGTTTTTGCCAGTAGCACAGCAAGACGTTTGGCCTGTTCGAGCGTCGAAAATTTAAAGCTTCCATGTTGCATCATCTGTAAGGATGCAGCTGTTTCATTTAAATGATGCTGCAATTTTATATCATCCGTGTAATCCTTAATGGCAGCATCAACAATTTTTAATAATGTTATCTGACTATAGGGCTTGATCAGATAATAATAGGCACCTGCCTCCAGCCCCTCGCGCATATTTTGCTTACCTGTCAGTGCCGTTTGCATTATAATCGGCAGACGACTGTACCGCTGCTGTGATTTTATTTTCTTAAGCACTTCCATGCCATCCATCTCCGGCATCATTCTATCGAGCAGAATACAACTAAAATTATCCTGTCTTTTATCTAATATTGCTAATGCCTGCCTGCCACTATCAACACACTGACAATGATAACCTTCGTCGTTAAGAAAAGTTTCTATTAACTCAAGATTAAGCGCGTCATCATCAACAACTAATATTTTATACTCTGATTTATTCATTATTATCTAACCTGACACATCTACAGAATTCGTTACCGGATCCGATATATTTAGCATTTCTTTTAATGCTATAGAAATCAGCGTCACATCATCCTGTATCCGGCTATCACTTTTAAAATGCTTGAAAGCATTAATAACATGATTAAATAAATTACTTTCTGATAGATTATTTTGCAGAATATTTTCAAGTCGCCTGACACCAAACATGCATCCAGCTTCATTCATGCTGTCTGTGACACCATCTGATAACATAAAAATCTGTTTAGCTGCATTTATTTTTACTGAGTCAAAATGTATATCCTCCGCTGCCAGCTCGTTAATCCCTAATGGAATAGCTATAGAACTGAAGCGTTTCGTTATACTCCTGAGGTACCTGTCAATAATATAAACATCGGGCATACCTGCATTCCAGGCACTGACCGTTTTGTCAGCTACATTTATTTTTAACATACAACAGGCCATAAACATATCTGTCGGCAACAGGTCTAATAACTGCGTATTAATGTGTTGCAGAATAGCCTCTGCCTGATCTCCCTGCCTGATAAGGTGGCTAAACATATTAGACACTGGCAGGACGGCAATAGCTGCTGATAAACCATGCCCAGTCAGATCTGCAAATAAAATATAGACATCACCACTCGGGTGTTTTCCAGTTAATACCATATCACCCGAAAACACATTTGCCGGCTGACAGTGTTTACGCATACCTTTTATTTCAATATTAGTAGTTTTAATCGCAGCATCAAAAATATCTCGTGCGATTTTTTGTTCCTCTGTAGCATCACCCTCTAATCTTTTTACATCAAGCAACTGTTCTATTGCATGCATACGTGCAAGCAATATATTTTTAGTAAATGGTTTTATTATAAAATCGTCTGCACCTGCAATCATACAATCATGCAACGCCTGATCCTGCCTGGCATTTACTAGCAAAATAACGGCAACCTGGCTATTTTTTTTATGATTTATTCGTTTCTGGCTGATATTTTTAATTAGTTGTACGGCACCTGTATCTATTAATGCAAGTGAAATAAATAACATCTTAATTGAATATATCTTATAAAGTTTTTCTGCTTTTGTTATTGTTTCTGCTAACAACACTTTATAGCCATTCATCACTAAGTGTTTTTTTATCTCTATAGTCTCTTTAGGTGCATCAATAACTAATATATAATTATCGCTTGCACCATCACCCTCATTATTTTTTTCCATATACTCCCTCCCACCATCTATCAATTTATCGTGGGTTATCCAGGCATCTATTAATTGATAGTAAATAACTTATCAAAGTTTGCTACTTTGAGTATTTTATCTATCTGTTCACCAGGTTGCTCAATAATCACCGCACAACCATTGCTCTTGGCGTGCTCACGTAGCAGTAGCAGCATTCCTAATGCCGAACTGTCCATATAATTTGCATTGCGTAGATTTATATAAAAATTTGCGCCTTCAAGATCAGTTAGATGACGATAGGCATCTCTGAATGCCTGTGACGATTCATAATCAAAACGTCCACTAATATTAATCTGTATCTTCATACCATTTTCTAATACCTGTTGCACCACTGACATATAGCCTCCAAAATAATATCTTTTACATAAATTTACGTATTGATAAAAGATATCGGCAGAACAGGCCAATTCCTTAATGGAAATGCGAATATTTCTGGGGATTACTGGTTCCCGCTCTCTGCGAAGAAACGAGATGAATCATGCCTCTGTAATAATTTTAAATACCGGCAAAATAAAAGATTTCTTTATGGAAGCTAAGAGTCAGGCTATTTTTCCATGTATTGTCGATTGCTGATAAAGCATTTCCAGTTTTGCCGCCACCTTGCTCAGTGCCAGTACCTCCACAGCCGCATTCAGCTTAACCGCCTCACCGGGCATACCCCAGACCACGCTGCTGCGTTCATCCTGAGCTATAGTTATGGCACCACTATTACGCATTTCCAGCAAACCCTGTGCGCCATCTGCACCCATGCCAGTGAGTAAAACGCCAATCGCATTCTGCCCAATATTCTGCGCGACTGAACGAAACATGACATCAACCGATGGCTTGTGCCGGTTAACTGCCGGACCATTATTTAAGCGACAGATAAAACGCGCACCAGATCGCTCCACCAGTAAATGGTGATCACCAGGTGCAATATAAACATGGCCTGGTAGTATCTGCTGGCCATCTTCCGCCTGACACACGATCATGCTAGATTCATGATTAATACGTTCAGCAAAAGGCCTGCTGAACGCTGCAGGAATATGCTGGGTAATAACAATACCGGGCATCGCTGCTGGTAGTGACGAGATAACATCACGAATTGCTTCAGTCCCGCCTGTTGAGGCACCAATAGCAATTAATTTATCTGTGGTTTTAAAAGGTGATGGTGGTGCTTTTTTGTTCAACACGGCATCTGCAGTTAATTTTTTTGCAACTGTTGATGGCATTGTCCGACTTTTTCTTGCGTAAACTTTTGCACCAGCAGCCACTTTTATTTTTTCAATAATTTCTACACTGTAATTTTCCAGTGTATGGGCAATATCAAGTTTCGGTTTGGATACAAAATCTATTGCGCCGGCTTCCAGTGCCTGCAGGGTAATTTCTGCACCTTTATCGGTTAAGGATGAAACCATCACCACTGGCATCGGCCTTAATCGCATCAGGTTACGCAGAAAAGTTACTCCATCCATTTTCGGCATTTCCACATCAAGAGTTAATACATCAGGATGAAGCTGTTTGATTTTTTCTCTGGCATCATAAGGGTCGCGCGCTGTGCCAACCACTTCTATAGCTTTATCAGTGGCAATTATTTCGCTTAACATGCTACGAATTAATGCCGAATCATCAACAACTAATACCCCTATCTTCTTCATCGATACCCCTATCTTCTTCATCGTCTGTTCCTTTATTGTCCATTAAAACAGGTCGATACTGCCTGCTTCCGGTTCTACAGTAATATTTTTCATATATGATTTTTCGCGTGCAATGACTTTTTCTGTATGCAGAGAACGTAGCCTTTTAACCCGGGCACGGCCGCTTAAAGGAAAATACATAACCTTACGTGGATATATTTCTGCCACGTCTTCTGCCAGAAGATTTAAACCTTCTGTATTAATATAATCATTAATAAAGGCAATATTACGTCGCCCAACATCCGATGCCTCACGCATAATCTTTCCACCACCAAATATTTTTATTTCCAGATTTTCCTTTCTTCCACCATTTTTTAATATCTCGTTAATAAGATGCTCCATCGCAAAGTTACCATAACGGGTAGAGGAAGCAGTATCGGTCGCATGCCAGTGACCCAGCTGTTTGCTGTCGCTATTATCCACCGGCAGCATAAAGTGATTCATTCCGCCAACGCTGTTTTTACGGTCACTAATACAGGCTGAAACACAGGACCCAAGTACAGTAACAACCGCCTCATCATTACGCGTAACATAATATTCACCAGGTAGGATTTTGGCTACACTAATATTGTTTTTCACATCCCAGTAACGTTTTATTTGCTTAAAATTAGCTAATGCTGGTGGCAGGATGCTCGTATTACGTTTTGCTAACATCATTAACCTTGCCTGGTTTTTCTTTTGCTATAAACGGTATTTCCAATCAGGTCAAAACGCTCTGTTACTTTAAACAGTGCTTCCGAATGGCCGACAAACAGGTAACCTTCCGGGTGCAGATGATCGGCATAACGATCGAATAGTTTTGTCTGCGTGGGTTTGTCAAAATATATAACCACATTTCTACAGAAAATAACATCCAGCAGGCCTTTCATTGGCCAGTCGTGCATTAAGTTAAGCTGTTTAAATATGATCATCTCCTTCAATACTGGATTAATCAGAGCCTTGTCATGATTTCCGCCTCTGCCTTTCAAAAACCACTTTTTTAGTAGTTCACGATCCATGCCATTGATTCTATCTAGCTTATAAATGCCATGTTTAGCCGTTTCGACAACATTACTATCAATATCTGTTGCCAGTATTTTTACATCCCAGTTATCGGGCACTACTTTTTTTACCGTCATCGCAATTGAGTATGGTTCTTCGCCTGTCGAACAGCCCGCAGACCAGATACGAAGCTTTCTCGTATCAGCTTTCAATTTCATTAAATAAGGAAGTACGGTTTGCTGCAGATATTCAAAATGGTGGTTTTCACGAAAAAAACTGGTCAGGTTGGTTGTCATTGCATTGGTAAAATAAAGCAATTCATCCTCATCACCAGAATCAAGTAACTGGCAGTATTCTGCAAAGTTTTTCAATGACAGTTTACGCAGCCGTTTACTCAACCGGCTATGTATAAGCTGACGTTTCTCATCGCCCATAGCAATACCACTATGGTTAAATACCTTCTGACGAAGAAAATTAAATTCCCTGTCACCTAATTCAAATCGTGTTTTCATGCTGCCTCAAAATAACTCCACTTCATTTTCCACCTGCTCGGCAACCATCCTGCTGGCCAGCAGTTTATTTTTTACTTCTTCAATACTCATGCCGGCCATAACACAGTCAAACATTTCAATTTCATCCTGAATGCTGTAATTAGCCTTGATATGCTGATGCAACAGCTTCCATTCTGTTAACTGATCAAAACGCCTGTCATCTTGAATTAATTCACTCAGGCCTGACAGACCATCGGCAACATGATTTAATCGCTGACTTAATTCATCATAAAACTGAAAGGCAAAAATAAAGTTTTTAGTCTGACTGGCCGCTTCATCACAGAGTATTTTAATTTCATTTGTCTTGATTTCACCTTCTGTTGCCAGCTCATTACCAATCTTTTCAATTTGGGATAACAGTTCTTCAAAGGCATGGCCAACAACATCAACTGATTTATCTCCACTGCTTAATGACAGGCTGATCTGCGCAATCGAAACTGTTAGTAGCTTTATCGTGTTATTTATCTGACTCCAGGATTGTGTATCTTTCCGTTCCAGATTTGTGGTTTGCTGTGACAACATTTTATTGCTTCCTGTTTATTGCTTTCTATTATATTCCCATCACATCTTTTAATGCTGTTTCTGTAACTGCCTGCATCAATGTATCAGACGGCGCTGTCCAGTGTATTTCCCTACCGGCTAATTTTACCGTTTTTACAAAACTTAGCAGTAGCTGCAAACCGGCTGTATCAATATCTTCAACCTGTTGTGCTTCTATGGTTATATTTTTATTACTATCTATTAATGCCAGCCAGTCCTGTTTTAGCTCGGCAACATGTATAATACTAATATCATCACCCAGCACAAGATGTTCACTACCTTTATCTTCTGTCACTTCATCTATACTGGTATCAGCCATGATTGCTTCCTCTTTTTCACCTGAATATTCATTTGTTTCACTAATATCTGCCGACTGTTTTTCTTTCTTTTGTATTTCTTCTTCAGCTAACACTGCGCTGCTATTAATATAATTTTCGGTATTTTTTTCATTCTGAATATTTTTGAATTTCGCGTTAATACTTTCTTCAGCTTTATCCTCACCGTCTATATCCTGTGTCAGCCATGCCAGTGGATCATGATCCTGCTTTATTGCTATATTTTTCTTTGATGCTTTATCTTTCCCGTTACTTTTCATCTGTTCACCTCGTGTTTTTACCACACTCTCCCGTGTATTAGATCTTCTGCTAACATTGTATAATCTTCCGCACCATGACTGTGTGGGCTGTATTCAAAAATGGTTTTACCCTGTGCAGGACTTTCCGCTAGCGCCACCGTTTCTCGTATTGCTGTCGCCAACACTCTACCAGGGAAATAGCCGGTTAATTTTTTCAGCACATCCCGTGCCAGCCGACCACGCGGATGGAATCGGGTCAGGGTAAACCATGGCGCAATTTTTCTTCGTGTCATTGACTCAAAACTTTTCAGGGTTTGCATAAGTTGTGAGACCCCGCACAATGCCAGGTAGTCACCTACTACCGGCACCAGAATTTCATCACTGGCAAACAGGGCATTAACTGCCAGCAAACCGGACGCAGGGGGGCAATCAATTAAAACAAAATCCTGATCATCGAACTCACCCTGCTGCAAGGCCTGTTTTAATAACCTTCCCCTTGTCGCCCCACCCTGCTGTATATGCTCTACATCATTCAGGTGATCTCCAGCAGGTATCAAATGAAGATTATCCCTTACCTTATAACTGACCTTATTGATAGCCTCATTTTCCAGTAGCACACTGCCAATGCCTGTTGCCATATTAAAGTTCTCATCCCTGTTATCCATCGCCAGACTGGTGCTTAAATGTCCCTGTGGATCTAGATCAAGCAATGTAACATGATAATTGCTTCGTGCCAGTGCATGAGCCAGATTCACTGATGTTGTCGTTTTACCCACTCCACCCTTCTGATTAATAATAGCTATAATACGCATAATATTTTTATTTATTCACCTTGAATTATTTTTTCATTTAACAGTTTTTCTATATCCAGTATTACAACCATACGTTCAGGTAGACTAACCAGGCCACGCACATAGTTATATTTTCTTTTACCGTCATTCTCACCTATTGCGGGAGGCGATTTTATATTATTAGCATTTACTTCCAGTACATCAGTCACTGTGTCAACGACCAGCCCCAGAGGTATAACTTTATTTTCGTGGCAGGTTGCAACAATAATTACTACGGTTGTTTCAGTATACATTTTTGCCTGCATATCAAACCGTAAACGCAAATCCATTATCGGTACAATTATTCCACGCAAATCGATTACACCTGGCACATAGGCAGGCATATCAGGTACTGGGCGGACACCATTCCAGCCCTTTATTTCCTGTACGCTTAAAATATTTACGCCATATTGTTCACCAGATAGTTCAAAGGTAAGGTACTGCTGATATTGAACTTTATCCGCTTTAAATCCCGCATCCATGCCACTATCGGTGATACCGTTCTTATTAAGAACGCCTGCATCATTGTCTACTGCAAGATTACCTGATGCCGACATCTTTAAAACTCCTCCCATTCATCATCTATAACTGGTGCCGCATTCACTGCCATTTTCGCTTTTTTCGGCTTTTGTCTATGCTGTTTTAACGGGGTATTACTACTTATTGTTTGATGTCCCATGTGATGAGCACTGGTTTCATGGCTATGGCTGGCATTATTATCTGTCTCATTTTTAATTCTGCTGGCAATGTCACCTAGATACTCAACGACCTGTTCTGACATATTTGCCACATCATTGAACTTATGTTCTGCTCGAGTTAAATTCCCCTCATCTTTTTCTTCAACTACTGCTTTAATTGCTGCATGCAAATCAGTATGCACATGTTCCATTTCATTCATACCCGCAAGATGGCCATATTCTTTTAATGCACCGCCATAAAGCCATTTACCTAACTGACAATCTTTGTGTGAGGAGACTTCTTTGCTAGTTAAAGAGCCCTTGCCATCCAGAAAGTCTCTTAGTTTTGATTTCCATGCCAGGTGTGCACGTCGCATGGCAGCAAATTCTGCTGCCTGATTTTTTCCTGCTTTTATATCGGTATTAAAAAATGCCATTTGTTCATTCATCATCCGTGCCTGATCATTGAGTGATTCACTGGCAGCCGAAGTTTGTTCTGCCAGGGCTGCATTCTGTTGCGTCACTTCATCCATCTGGCCAACTGCTTTATTTACCTGTTCGATACCAATAGACTGTTCACGTCCGGCAGCGGCAATTTCAGAAACAATATCACCGACTTTTTTCACCGAGGTAACAATCTCATCCAGCGTTTCACCTGATTCATTCACCAGTTTAGAACCGACCTGTACTTTGTCCTCACTGTTCTGTATCAGATCGCGAATCTCCTTTGCCGCCTGGGCACTACGCTGTGCAAGATTCCTTACTTCTGTTGCCACCACCGCAAACCCCCGTCCCTGTTCACCGGCTCTGGCTGCTTCCACCGAGGCATTTAATGCCAGTAAATTTGTCTGGAAGGCAATTTCATTAATCACCCCGATAATATCGGCAATTTTTGCGCTTGACTCATTAATCTCTTCCATTGCCTGAACGGCAGCACTGACAACCTGACCGCCTTTTTCTGCCTGCTCACGGGCGCTATTGGCCAGTTGATTAGCCTGCTGTGCGTTATCGGCATTCTCTTTCACTGTGCTGGTAAACTCTTCCATGCTGGATGCCGTTTCTTCCAGGCTGGCCGCCTGTTCTTCCGTGCGTTGCGACATGCTTGAATTACCAATAGCTATCTCATTTGAAGAGGTCGTTATCTGATCGGATGATTCACGTACTGCACCAACTGTCTGTAATAATTGCTCTGCCATTTTATTGATATTATCGGCAACCCGGCGAAACCCCCCATGATAACCGTCGCTAACGCGTATGCTTAGATCACCCTGCGCCAGAACACTCATCACATCTTCAATTTCTTCCATGCCTTCGGCCACCACGTCAATCATGGCATTGATATTATTACTTAAGCCACGCATAAAACCATGCTTGCCCTGCAATGATATTTTACGGTTAAAGACACCCATGGTAACAGCACCAACCACATCATCCACTTCACGCTCAATAGCAAGTTGTGCAGTAACATCTTTCCATTCTACAGCAGTCCCCAGACGCGTACCCTGTTCATCAAAAACCGGCGTGGCTATTAATTCAAAGTGTTTCTCCCCAATGACAATCTCTGCATTCAGGGTTTCTTTTAGTTTTTCAATCATCTCCCGCTGATGTTCGGGATGGCTATGGAATACATCCATATTGGCACCCAGTAAATTTTCGGCATCAAATTCCGGTAAGGTTTCACGTATGCTGTCCTGTGCATCGCTAAACATCTTTGTCACTGCATCATTCATATAAATAATCGTATTATGGTGATCAGCCAGCATCATGCACGTGGTCACATTATTTAGTGCAGTTTCAATGCGCTGACTACGAGTCAAGCTTGTTTGGGTATCGGATAAATCAAAGCCAAGTTTTATCTGTGTAGTTTTTAATAACTGGCGCAGTTTACCCAGTTCATCATTCCTGGAAATATCGATAATCTGTTCATAGTTGCCCTGCATCATCTGCAGCAACACATCGGTGGAATCTGCAATGGAGCGCTGTACCGCTTTAACTCCCAGCCACATAGCAAGAGAGAAGAAGCCAAAGGTCAGTGTATCAACAACCGGGGTAAAAAAACTGCCATCCCATTTGTAGATTATTGAGGCTGTTAATAAAACTGCGGCAACCGCCATAAAGCTATACAGTTTTTTCATCATCGGCCAGTCCATAATCCGGTCACGCAATCCGGTTTTTACCAGCGGTATTTTATTATCAAGACCAACACTGGCATATAATGCTTCGGCTTCACGAATCTGGGCGGCAGTAGGTTTGTTTCTGATGGACATATAACCACTAATACTGCCATTCTCATAGACAGGGGTAATATTGGCCTTAACCCAGTAATGGTCACCGTTCTTGCACCGGTTTTTGACTATACCCACCCACGGTCTGCCCGCTTTCATTTTCTGCCATAAATCCTCAAACGCTGCTGGCGGCATATCCGGGTGACGCACAATATTATGATTTTTTCCTACTAATTCAGCTTCACTGAAACCACTTATATCAATAAAGTCCTGATTGACCGAGGTAATAATCCCCTTGCAATCTGTCATGGAGACAATCATCTGATCTTCACCAACGACAACTTCATTTTGCGTTACCGGCATATTTGTTTTCATACTTAACCTCTTTTACAACTATTTGTTAACTTACGTTTTTTAACTTATTCTTCACTGTCAATCAATGAACCTATTATCTGCTGATCGAGCAACATCACCATGCTGCCCTGGTCAGTATTTTGCTGGTTTTTTTTCTTCTGTGTTACTATTTTAGTATCAGGCTGAAGATTGTTATTCATATTATTGTTAACGTCAGCGGTTATCAGACCTTTAATAAAAGCGGCTTTAATTCCGTTACCATA
>WFMW01000062.1 GCA_015488885.1 Gammaproteobacteria bacterium
ATCCGACTCATAATCGGCAGGTCGAAGGTTCGAGTCCTTCCAGGCCCACCATTTATTTCCATTAAAATCATAAGTGTGCACGAACCCATAGTTTGTCCATTTTGGCCAACTTATGGTTCCATTGCCAGCATAAGCTGGCGAACATCAGACTATATTACTGATTTTATTACTTTTTATTTTTTTACAATTTACCACAAAACAGATACATGCCTACAAAGCAGCCTTTTTGGAAGCATAAGTTGGCGAAAACATAGTATGTCCGCTGCACATTATGACTGCAACAGCGTTACTTAAATTGTCAGCATCATATAATTTGACACATTGCTGAAGACCAAGGTTACTTATACTTATTAAACACTTAGATAGGCATTAGCTTTATCATCCAAGCGGTCTTTGACCTTTTCCCAGTTAGGCATAACACGCTTCATTAATCGGTAAAATTTATTACTATGGTTATGTTCAGCAATATGACACAGCTCATGCAATATAACGTAGTCTATGCATTCTCTGGGCGCCTTCACCAGGCAGGGATTCAACGTTAACCGCCCTCCAGGCGAGCAACTTCCCCATTGAGTTCTCATCGTCTGAATTCGTATCTGGGGCCGCTCACCAACCCATAATGCCTGAGGTAATAACACATCTAACCGGTGATTAAACACCTTCCTTGCTCTCACCTTATACCAGTCAAGTAACAACTCTTTTACTTTGCTTTTATTCCTGGCAAAAATTTCAAATTTGCCTCGTAACAACTTAACGTATTGCTCATCTCTGGCAGCAATTTTTTCAATTTTTAACATATACTGCCTACCCAGATAATAATGGCTTTCACCACTTATATAACGTCGCGGGGTGATATAAGTATTCTGCTCACGAAATTTCTCTAACCTGGTATAAATCCAACGTGATCGCTTCTTTACTGCATCAATTACATCCTGGTTACTCACTTTAGCAGGTGCATTTACAACAACTTTACAGTCTGGACGCACCTTAATCAGCACACGATTTATATCATTTGATCGCAACTGCCTGGTAAATTCAATACGCTCGCTTCCATATGAGATACTCATTATGTTTTTAGGCATTCGCTATGCCTACACGGGTAATTTGCACTATGAGCTCTACAACAGCTTTTGCCTGATCCATCCCGGCACCTATTTCCTTACATTCTTTGAAAATCAAAGGTAACAGTTTCTTACGAATCTCGGCCTCAATGTTTTGAGGGTTAATCGAGTGTTCAGCAACAGCAGTAGTTACCACCTCATCAACATTAAATGCCATATGCACCCATTTATCCTGCACCTCTTCACTCATATCGGCAAAAGTCTCAGGCAGCATTTTCTTAAACACTCCAAAATAAGCTTGAGCGTGTCGGTTTCCTGAAAAACTGTCAGGTATATCATCGATGCGCCGCTCTTCGACCCGCTCCTCAAATTCTCTAAACAACATATACTGCTTCAAAGGGTGGTCAAATAACGCCTCAGCCTCTTTGATAACTTTCCGCAACAACTTAGAAAAGGATTCCTGCGCATATGGGTCATCACGCAACTCCTGCTCAATTTTTTTTGTAATGCGTGTTTTTATAATATCGGTTTCGTTACGTGTTTTATCTTCACTCCATTTTTCAGGAGACTGATTAGCCCCCATCTTCCCAACTTCATAAACACCTTCAGGCTCCTTAACTTCAACACCTACAACATGCTTATCCATGAGCTTTTTAACCTGATCGGCATATTCATCATAATCAATTGTTTCACCCGCATCTTGTTTAACAAGCTGATGCAAACTAGTAAGCTGCTTGACCGTCTCCTTGTAATGCAGCCTGTCAGCCTCTGAAAAACTTTTATCATCAAAAAATGAGGCTGACTGCAGAGCAACCTTTAAACAACTTGCAAAATCACTGAGCCGTTCATAAAAGTCATCACGTATCTTTAAACGAACATCCACCATCTGCCCATCGTCTTCCTCCATACGTGGCACAAGTACCTGTCTTAGCTGTTCGATATCACCTTTATTTTTTACTTTACTGAATATATTCCATAATGATCCATACAAAGAAGGCAACTTCTTATACTCCGTACTCATCTGGTTATACAAGCCTTCAATATCAGTAATATCAAAGCCACCCTGCGTACGATTAGCCAAATCCTGATATTTAGCGATAGTGGTATCCAACTCGGCCAGGATGCCTCGGTAATCAATTAAAAGACCAAATTTCTTTTTAGGATGCAATCGATTAACGCGAGCGATAGCCTGAATAAGGTTATGCTCCTTTAAAGGTTTATCTATATACAGTACTGTATTTTTCGGCTCATCAAAACCTGTCAGTAACTTATCAACCACTATTAGCAGTTTCAGCTTGTCATCCTTCTCAAATCTTTCAACGATTGATTTCGTGTAGGTCACTTCATCCTGCGTACCAACATTCTCATTCCACCATTTAGTCACTTCAGGCACTGAATTTTCATCAACATCCGTATTACCCTCTCGAGTATCAGGCGGTGACATCACAACAGCCGACTCTAACAAGCCTGTCTCATCGAGATATTTCTTATATTTTATGGCTGAAAGTTTACTGTCACATGCCAGCTGCCCTTTTAGACCTTCATCAATGTTTTTCGCAAAGTGATTAGCAATATCCAGAGCAATGAGCCGAATTCTGTCTTCAGAGTGATAAAGCTGACCTTTCTTAGCAAATTTCTTTTTAAGATCAGCTCGTTGATCATCTGTTAAACCCTCAGTAATTCGGTCAAACCAGCTATCTATAGCTCGTGAATTCACCTCAAGGTCAGGTATACGCTCTTCATATAACAGTGGTGTAACAGTCTTATCTTCAACAGCTCGTTGCATGGTGTATGCATGAACAATAGGACCAAATTTATTCGTTGTTTTATCATCCTTAAGTAGAGGAGTGCCAGTGAATGCCACAAAGGAGGCATTAGGCAGTGCCTGTCGCATGCGAACGTGGCTCTCACCACCCTGGCTTCGATGCCCCTCATCTATAAGCACGATTATGTCAGAGCTATCGTTGCGGCACTCTGGCAACTTAGCTGCGACATTAAATTTTTGAATAAGGGAAAATATTATTCGCTCAGAGCCATGACCAATTTGCTCAGCAAGCCGTCGTCCTGATGTTGCTATGGCTGCACCAAAATCTTTTTTCCCTGTTAATTCACCACCCGTGGAAAAGGTACGACTAAGCTGCGCTTCAAGATCAACGCGATCAGTAACTACGACAATCCTACATCGCTTAAGAGTTTCGTGAAGAATAAGCGCCTTTGACAGAAAGACCATCGTAAAAGATTTTCCTGAACCAGTGGTATGCCAGATAACACCACCTTCGCGACCGCCATCGGGACGCTTTGTATTAATACGGTCTATCAAACGTTTAATCCCAAATACCTGCTGGTAACGCGCAACAATTCGACCAACCTTTTTATCAAATAGCGTGTAATAACGTGTCATTTCAAGCAGGCGTTCGGGTGATAACAAGCTGGCAATCAACTTATCCTGACCTGTTACAGCTAACTCACCACCTGCGATCAAGTTTTCATACCATTGACGATCAGACGAAGGACGGTGAGCAAAAAGTTTAGTTACTTGTTTATTTAATAAATGCTTATTCTTCAGACGAAGAAACTCTGCATCTATAATATCCTCTTCACGCCATGACGACCAGAACTTAGAGGCCGTACCCTGTGTACCATATCGCCCTTCATTCCCATTGATAGAGAAAAGCAACTGACTGTATACAAAAAGATGAGGGATTTCATCATTTCTCTGATTTCTGATGTTTTGTGAAACACCTTCAGTAATTGTTGGGCCTTTCTTAACATGCCCATCGGGGCGTTTAGCTTCAATAACAACAAATGGAATGCCATTTACAAAACAAACAATATCAGGGCGTCGATGATCAACACCATTTGTGCGCAACACGCTAAACTCTTCAGTAAATATAAAGCTGTTATTACCTGTTTCGCGCCAATCAATTAATTGAATGGTTGGATTTGCTTTCTTCCCATTTACAAATTCAGTAACAGAAATACCATAAAGCAAATGGTTATAAAGTCTCTCACTTGCTACAGCTAGCCCTTCATTTAGCGCCGGTGAACATATCTCAGAAATAATATTATCAATGGACTTTTCTGAAAGCGGGTAATCACTACCCTGAAAAACAAAGCGCTTCTTCTGCAGAACACCCTGCAACACACCACGCAAAACAACTTCACTGGTTTTCCCATCGCGAGCAGACAATGCTTCTTCTGGCGTAATAAACTCCCAACCAAGACTACTGAGTAGCGTTAAAGCTGGAATTTTAGCGCTGTACTCTTCTTGAAATTTAGGGAGAGTTACTTCCATAATGGGTGCTCCTTCCAATTATCGGGCATTCCCATTGCAGCACGCCACTTACCTTCTTGAGCAAGAGGCTCTATTAATTCATTACATTGCTGACACCAGCTATCACCATTATTTGTTGTTTTAAGCAAATAACGCAGCATCAACAGGATATAAAATATTCTGTCATTCCTTGGGGTGACCGGAGGATTCCACTCTAGCGACCTTGGTCTTTGAGGGCGTATAGCAAGTTCTCTATTCCACAACCTACTATGATGAGCACACACATTGCGAATATAGGTAAGCTTATGAAGCCAATCTCTTAAACACATATGATGCAATCCAAGCTTATTTGAAATGCCCCTTTTATCATTATGATTAAGACCTTGATAACAAAATGACAAACTCCCAAGCGACATAACCTCTGTTATTACCCAGATTGGTAAAGTAGGGAATCCTGCATATTTATTTTTATAATGTGTAATGAATGCATCACTGGAACGTGTTGCTTCTTCTTCGAGCTTTGTAAGCCACTGACCATGATTAAATTGCGGATGAAAATTCGCAGGATTAATATGACCAAACGCTCCATACTCATGACTAAGGTGATAACTAATTAAGGTTCGGATATAGACTTCAATACGCTCAATTGCATCAGTAACAAGTAATCGTAACTGACGGTCAAATTCATATAGCGTTATGACATCATCAAAGTTTGTATCTTCGATAAAATCACTTGTGACATACTCATGTTCATCTCTAATTCGAAAGGGATACCAATAGGCACTAAGGCGGTAGTAACTGATCGTGCCAAGCTGTAACATTGCATGATCATAATCATTGATTATCAAACCCCGTTCACTGAGAAGCTGTAGCTGCTGAACAAAGGTAAGGGCGGGTTTCTGGTAGGATTCAAGCATTAAATACCCCCAGACAACAGGCATAAAAAAAGCCACCAAGGTTGCGCATTGTTAAGAGGCGTGGCAGCTGTGTTACATGTAGTATAGCGGCAAACTGCCCAACTATTCAAGAAAAAAGTCGGAACACGGCGCATCTTATTGTTTTTCATAGATATGTTTCTAGGCACTCGCGACATCTCCCCAAACATTAGCGGAAGAAGAGTCAAAAAACACAACTTCAAGTGGGTATCTATCATGTCGAAGTGCGGCTATAGCATTGGCACGTGCAATCACACCTCTGTTTTCTGGTGTATCCGCATCACCAAAAATACCTACATATAATTTCTTAAAACGGCCTTTTCCAAGTCGCTTGAGAATATGATCATCGCTATCAGCCAACGAATGACCTAAAATGAAAAAGCAGTGCGTTCCGGTCTGCGCATTAGCTGTCAAAACTTTAAAACACTGATATAGATATGCGTTATGGCGAATTTTGTTTTTCTTCTGTGTGCTCGTACCTTCCGCTACAAAAAGAGGGAATTTATCTGCTGCTATAGCGGTGCGCACTTGATCCACTAAGGGCTCCCCCTTACGAACCCATGTATATTTCTGTAACTCTGCACCCGAGTCAAACAAATGAAGAGCACCATGCAGAAAAAGTACATTTGCACTATGTGCGGCTGTTTCACCTTGCCATACAACATAGTCTGCTAGCGGATCATCCTCATCATTTCCAAAGCCATCATTCTTTTTTAGTTCAACCGCATCCTCATCAAAAGGATTGTCATCATGCATCAATGCCCAATATAAAAGCAGGTCATAGTTTAGCGTGAAGACATAGCCACTTTTATCAGGCGCAATAAAATTGCTCAAAAATTTTCGGCAAGCCAAGAATTGATAATCATCTATTGCATTAGGGCTCTGCGGGTGATTTCCTGCAATCGTGGCAACCAATAAATCCTTCAAAGCAATAGCATGATTGCTCATTACCTGAACACTTTTGGCACCATCGGGAACGTAAATGGGTAGAATTTTTGATCCACTCTCAAGCGCTCTAATTGCAACTTCAAAATCCTGTGTCTGCAAAGATTCGAAAACCTGCTTAGCCTCAGGAATTGCCGAAAAATCTGCTTCTCCAAAAAGAGATTCATAATGGAATATGTCGGCACGGCAACCAATACTAAAACCATTGCCTAGCAATAAATGACGTTTTTTATACTGCTCTGAGTCTAAAATAGCATCATCAAAAGAAATAATGTTAGTCATGTACAGTCTCCTTCTGAGAAATTCCTTCCTCATCAATTTTTACACGGCGTTTACCAGTGAGGAGTTGTTGCATCAGCGCCTTTTTCTCTTGTTTCAATAATTCGAGTTTTTGTTGCAGGGTTTCGATTTCTTTGTCGGCAGAGGAAAGGACTGAGGCTATTTTTTGTTGTTCTTTTAGTGATGGAAGTGAAAATGGGAACGCACAAAGCGCTTGAAAACTGACTGAATCTCTTACCGAACCCTGCGCACTTGAAAGAATACGTTGTTTTGCATGATGTGATGACATCCATTGAAAGAAAAAATCACTAAATATAAATTCCTCCTTAACACTGAAAACAACATACATTGGGCTAAGAATACCCTCATCATGATTTTCAAGACGCGCAAATGAACCAACATTTATACGAGATGGGTTATATGCAAATTCTCCGCGTTTAACTATTTTATAGTTACTAACATTACTACTCGCTACCCGTTTCGAAAACTGCTCTTCCGGCAACACAAAACCACTATGATTAGTTACACTTAAAACTCGTTGTATTGAGCTATCTTTATTTCTGGCTTTTTCCTCCTGTAAAAGAGATTTTAATCGTATCTCTTCCCACTCGTCATTAAATCCTTGAAGGCGTTTTTTCCCGGTGAGGAGTTGTTGCATTAGAGATTTCTTTTGTTTCTGGCTGTTGCTAAGCAGCTTATCCGTACCCTCAATCGCTCGATCCCAAGCTAATAGGATTTTAGAAATTTTCTTTTGTTCTGGAAGGGGAGGTAATTGAATCGGCGTTTTTGCTACAACAGATTTATTTATTTTGACCATTGTACTACTACTTCCAGCCGCACGACTTTTGTAGTAATTCCTTGTACTTGATGACCTAATTTTTTGTTCTACATAATCTAGATCAGCCTTCTTCGGATCAACACGAAAACGCATCATTAAGTCAGGATAGGAACAGTTCGATAGCTCACCTTTATAGCGAACTGCTCGCCCTACTTTATCTGGCGTATTTGAGCGACTCACTAAAAAATCGTTGCAAGCCAATAGATTTCCTAGTACTTTTTCTGTCGGTTCAACAGGTTTTATTGCTTCATCATTAAACCCATCTTCTCCAAGCGCACCAAGCCCAAGTACCCAATAACCTGTTATGTGGTCTGTAGCATTAGGTGAGTAGCCATTTTTTATTTGACCTTCTACAAGCTCAATCAAATGAGTATTTTTCCACCCATCAGGAACCATATCCAAGCTCCTTTAGATAACAATCCATTTCAGTTTCCAACTCTGCCAGTTGCGCCTTTAACTCTTCATGATCTTTACGAACAGCCATCAGGTCAATTTCTTCTTCCTCTTCAAAAGTATCAACATAGCGCGGGATATTAAGGTTGAAGTCGTTTTCTTCTATCTCTTCAAAACTTGCCAGATAAGCATACTTGTCAACGCCTTCACGCGACTTATAAGTCTTAACTATTTTTTCGATATTCTCTGATGTAAGTAGATTTTGATTTTTACCAGACTTGCACTCTCCGCTGGCATCAATGAACAAAACATTGTTATCCATTTTATCTTTCTTAAAGATCAGGATTGCTGCCGGAATACCTGTGCCGTAAAAAAGTTTTTCAGGAAGCCCTATTACCGCATCCAGCAAGTTCTCCTCAATCAATTTTGTACGAATTTTTCCTTCGGAACTGCCACGGAACAAAACGCCATGAGGAACAACTACGCCCATACGCCCTGTTACTGGCTTCATGGTTTCAATCATGTGAGAAATAAAGGCGTAGTCCCCTTTGGTCTTTGGCGGTATGCCACGGCGAAAACGTCCATACTTATCATGATCGGCTTCATCATGCCCCCACTTATCTAGGCTGAATGGAGGGTTTGCGGTGACAATATCAAAATGCATTAAGCCGCCATTTTTATCGAGTAGCTTAGGATTTCGAATGGTGTCGCCCCATTCAATTTTATGATTATCTTCACCATGCAAAAACATATTCATCTTAGCCAGTGACCAGGTAGAACCTATCGCCTCTTGCCCATAAAGCGCATATTTTTTAGAATTAAATTGATCTCGAATTTTTCGACCACACTTCATTAACAATGAAGCTGATCCACAAGCAGGGTCACAAATAGAATCCCCCTCCTGCGGGCTCAGTAACTCCGCGATGAGGTCTGAGACTTCAGGGGGGGTATAAAACTCACCGGCTTTTTGACCACCACCAGCCGCGAAGTGTTTAATTAAATATTCGTAAGCATTACCAATGACATCTAGCGTACCAACTCTACTTGGCTTCAGATTTAGCTCGGGCTTTGCAAAGTCTTCAAGCAAATGACGTATGATTGTATTCTTTTGCTTTTCTTCACCTAGCTTGTCTGTATTAAAACTTATATCCTGGAAGACTGACTTTGATGCATCACGAAGTTTTGTTCCATTCGCTTCTTCTAGCGCATGAAGCGCCTGATCAATACGCTCACCATTTCCTGGTTCGTGGCGTTTTTCCCATAAGGTATAAAAATCTGCACCTTCTGGTAACACAAAACGCTCATTTTTTAACATCTCTTTGATGAGCTCGGGCTCGTCGCCATGCTCTTTCTTATACGCATCGTAGTGATCTTGCCAAACGTCAGAGATGTATTTTAAAAACAACATGGTAAGAATGAAGTCTTTATATGTATCCGCGCTGACGGTTCCTCTGAATGTGTCACAAGCAGCCCACAGCGTTTTGTTGATTGAATCTTGATTTACTTTATCGTTCATTTCGCTATTCCATCCTTCATTAAATCGTTAGCAATAGTGTTCATTAATTTTTTACCATTGCGCGTTAGCTGCTGTATGAGCTGATGTTCTTTTTTTATCGTTTGCGCCAATCGAATAATACTTTTTTGCTTTTCTAATGAGGGGATAGCAATCGGTAAGGATTCCAGCACGCTGCGCCGTATACTTTTTGTAACAGAACCCTCAGCCTCTCTTTGAAAATATCTCTGCGATGGCGTTTGGTTGATAAACCATGCCAAATAAGCCGGCAAAACAGTGCTGCCAACACATTTTAAAACGTAAAAATGAGGGGCTGCCACTATTGGCCGATGATTTACGCGCTCATCCACCAGCGCGGCCTGATTACGATTACCTCTCGCGGTAAACAAAATATCACTTTCCTGAAGCCAGCCTGGTGATCGTTTACCTTCAAGCTCAGTTTTTATGCAACCAGCCCAGTTAATCCCTGATACCGACACATCCTTCATTTGGATAACGCAAACACTTCCACCTTGTACCTCAGGAATTTTTCCCCGAAAAGGATAACCAGCTTCAACTTTTGCGATTTGATTTAATTTCATTATATTATGCGTCATAGTCAATGATGCACAATATACGCTCATTACAATCTAACGTCAACAAATAATTGCATCATATCCATTGATGCAATTATACTCGTTAATTACTCACTAATATCCATTGAAAAGCACCGTGTACGGACTATAATAATGATATACTCTTTATACGGAGAATAATATGCAAATCACTGAAGCTCAACCACAACAAGATCCTAAACGCGTAGCCAGTGCAGCTCTACAGGTATTCTTTAACCTTAGTGATCGCTGGGGCCTGCAAGCTAAAGACGAACGTGTTCTGCTTGGCGAGCCTGCGCAATCTACATTTTTTGAATGGAAAGCTAGCAAAAGTGCTAACAAGCTAAATCGTGACACTCTTGATCGCATTAGTTATCTCATGGGCATCCACAAGGCACTAAACATACTACTGCCAACACCACGTGCTGCAGATGAGTGGCTTAAAAAACCAAATAACGCTCCTTTATTTGGTGGTGATACAGCGCTAAACAGAATGCTTGGTGGCAGTTTGACCGACCTGGCAGATGTTCGTCGCTACCTGGATGCACAACGAGGACTATGAGCACAACCCCTTATCCGGAAGAAGTTGAACTAGACTGGGAGAATCAATATCGGATTATCCCATCCAAGTTTCCACCTATAAACTTCTTTGAAGATTTAGTTGACCCTGAATTAATGGATGAGGCCTTCTACATTGAATCACTAACCAATGACCGGTTGAGACAGGAGGCAGGTGAGATATCTTTAGTTCCAATTGAAGATCGTATTTCAGGCCCCGGCTCTACACCAGTGATGGCAGCTTTTACTCATATTGACGTTGCTAGCCGATTTAGCAGTGGTAGTTATGGCGTTTATTATGCTGCGAATAGTCAGGAAGTCGCTATCGCTGAAACCAGCTATCATCGTGCAATATTTATGAGCCACACAGATGAAGACCCTGGTGAAATTGATATGCGCGTCTACATTGGTGAAATTCTTCAACCGATGCATGATGTTCGTTCAACAGCTTATGATAATTTACACACCCCTGATGACTGGAGCACTGCACAAACTTTTGGGCTAGCAATGAAAGAGAGCAATTCCTGGGGTCTAGTTTATCGAAGCGTTAGACATTCAGAAGGGGAGTGCATTGCTGCACTGCGCCCACCCGCTATTTCCATTCCGACACAAGGTCCTCATTTATCCTACGTTTGGGACGGTAAAACAATAACAAATATTTTTGAAAAAAAACTTATTTTGTAAATCAGTTTTTTAGAACCCGCATCTCTCTCACCACATCGCGGCATATGCACTTTGAATTGTATATTTTAGTATAAATTCGGGTTATCTAATTTCATCTCGAAGCACTTTATAGGCCTGTTTTCGCAATTTATTATATAACCTATATTTTACATCGATAAAAAACTATAAGGCCCGCTGTGCTTTGTAGTACTCACTCCTAATCAGACTTGATAATATGTAAGAAATATTATTTAACTAGTAGCTCGTGAGGTCCACGCCCCCACAAGCTACTTTATCCCTATGAAATTAAATTATAAACCTGATTAATTTTGGCTTTTCTCCGCTCTGATGAGTGAAAAAAGATGCTAATACTCACAAAACCTGTTGAAATATAAGACCATCGATAGTTTTATAAGCAAGAGGTAATATGAGTATCAGCATCTCACCGAGTATTTTGGGTCTGACGGGTCAAAGAGTCAATGAAATCACGCTAAATAAACACCATAAGACGGCACATATTCTTTGTAGAAGGGATAAACGGAGAAAAGCGATTGATCCATTAACAGGACAAAAAGGCACCATCAATCGCTTTGTAAAAAGACAGGTTCGTGATGTTCCGCTTATGGGCTACCCCTGTTATGTAGAAATTGAGTTAGCCCAGGTTTTTCTCAACAAAAATGAACGCCGGATAGAGACGTGTGATTTTGTTGATAAAGGTTGCCGATTTACCCAACGATTTTGCCATATGATCAGTGGGCTTTGTCGTCATATGAGTATTCAGGCGGTCTCCCGACATTTAAAAATACGTTGGGAAACAGTCAAGAATATTGACAAAGCTTATCTTGAGAAAACGTTACCCGCACTGGAGCCAGAAAAGTTAAAGGGTCTAAAATACATTGGTGTTGATGAAGTTGCCAGGGCAAAAGGTCATGATTATATGACCGTTATTTATGACATGGTAAAGGGGCATTTAATCGGTGTAGAAACCGGACGCACAGCCGAGGTTTTTACAAAGTTTTTAAAACGCATACCAAAGGAAACCACTGAAAAAATCGAGGCAGTAGCCATGGACAGGGGGCCCTGATACTTGCAGTTATAAGTGCTTTTCAACTAATCTGTTTTTATATAAAACACGCGCAATGCGTACGCCATAGCTATATTTGCGATAAAAAATAATATATGGGCTTATTTCATAACATCGTAACTGAGGACAGATGCTCAGCTTGTGCCCCATATCTGGATTTTGTGCGAGCAAGTGAAAACCGGCTATCAGCTTACATTGAAAACTCTCGGCCTGTTTGCTACCCCATTGTTGAAGGCCACGTCGATAAATATCAATTAAATCCTGCTTTGCACGAGGTGAGAGTTTATATATTGCCACGCTTATCGGCTTCCTGCTTAATATGCGCCATCAGGGAATCATCATCCCAGGCTTTGGCTTCTCCTTTTTCTCCCTCAATTAACTGGTCGAGCAACCATTCCGGCCCCTGCAGTTCTTCTAGCTTGCGTAGCGCATCACGCACAATTTCGCTTGTTGATGTATAACGCCCGCTTTGTAACAGTGATTCAATAAATTTCTGTTGTTGTGCACCAAGTGTAATACTGGTTGTTCTTGGCATGAGAATGCCCCTGTTCATCAGTACATGATTAACACATATTAACACAATCTGGTTACGTTATACGCGGTGTAGCACAAGTCTAAAATACAGAATGGCAACACGGGGCTGAACTACCATAACCCACTAATTTCTATATACCCACCTAAATAACCACCTTTTAGGCCCTTAAACCTCACTATAGTTACGGGGTCGCCCATTAGCCAGCTGGTGTCAATAAGCAAATACAAACCTAAGTGACCTTTTCATTCGCCTTATAAAAGCAACAGTTTCCTGTATATGCGCCCTAATTCTCGGTAGTGGTGTCAGATCTGATCCGCACCAGTCACCCATTAGCCAGCTGGCTAATGGGCGCCCCCAATGTAACCAACTGCTTTTGCGTTTGCCAGCGTATATATTAGCAAGCCCTAAATTTCTGCTATGTGGTGGACTGGTCGATTGACCTGGAACACTGGTGCCCGCATTTTTAATTTAGCTCAAGACTTCAGTTAATTTTTTTCCCTAAACTTGTCAGCCATTTGCGCTAAAGCATACATGACATTATTGTTTCGTGATTGAGCATGTGCGTCGGGGGATAATAGTGAAATCAAGAGGTATGCCTGTTTACTGTAGTATCCATTGCAGTAAACAAGATGGTCATCGCTTGTTTTGTTGAATCGTCGTCTTTTATCTGTTGATGCGTTAGCTGGTGTGAGGATGTGTATATGCCGCAATTCGGACGAAAGTACTAGAGGGGAGCTATTAATATGGTTATAAAGCGCATCTCGTCCAAAGTAGTCAGCAGGTATGCCATTATTTTTATATTGCGCGAAATCTTTGCTTAACTGAGTCAGTTCTTCGGATGTCATTTGTGCTCGAATAAGATCCGTCTTGAATATTTCTATCACTTAGAATATTGCCCGAGCTTTTCTATATCTTTTGATGATACGTTTTGTAAAAGTGCCATGCCTGACGCTGTGATTTCTCGCATCCGATCAGCAGTGGGCCGGAACGCACCGTGGAAAGTTTCTTTCTGCTGACATTGGCTTAATAATGAGACCAGTGCCTCATAGGCTTCAGCTCCGATAACATATCCCGTCGTCCGATTATTTGATAACACAGCAATGGCGTGGTCAGTAAAATACTGACTGGGGCTCTTTTTTAACTCAGAGACAGAAACCGTCTCGTCAGCCAGGATGGTGTGTGTTGCTCTGATATCCATAATATTCTCATTAATGCCTGATTAGATATTTAATTACGTACTCAATATAGTACATCTACACGCAAAAGTCTACTTTTTTGGCTATCTGCCAGATTTTCGCTTTTATACCCGGTTGTGTCTGTACTTTTCTAATATAATAATGATCGCCAACAGCAAAACCTGTGAAGACTCGCCCCCCCTGATACTTGCAGTTATAAGTGCTTTTCAACTAATCTGTTTTTATATAAAACACGCGCAATGCGTACGCCATAGCTATATTTGCGATAAAAAATAATATATGGGCTTATTTCATAACATCGTAACTGAGGACGGATACTCAGCTTGTGTCCCATATCTGGATTTTGTGCGAGCAAGTGAAAACCGGCTATCAGCTTACATTGAAAACTCTCGGCCTGTTTGCTACCCCATTGTTGAAGGCCACGTCGATAAATATCAATTAAATTCTGCTTTGAATCACTCATCGTGATCCAACCCACGATACCAATTAGATCTTATCCACTTAACCTGGTAAATAATGGTTGCTGCATATTTTAATCCTGACTAAGTGATATAAAATACTCATGGTCATACTTTAAGCGCTATCATACAACAATGAGGCAAGATAATAATGGACATTGAAGTTAACATTGCACTGAAACGACTCGACTCAATTCTCCCCTTGCTCTCGGGACTGAAAGCTTTAAGTCGTGATGATGCCGCCCTGTACTGCAAGCTGATCCACAGCTATGTACAACAGGGTCGCGCACTCACGCGTCAGGAGATTGGTGAACTCGTCGGTAACGCGGAGCAGGCGCTTAACAGTATTGTGAACAGCAAGCTGATCGTGCTCGACGCAGACGGTAATCCAGTCGGCGCGTACCCATTTACCTCGGAAGAACGTGAGCATAAGGTTTATGTCAACGACGTGACGGTTCACTGTATGTGTGCGCTGGATGCGCTTGCAGTCAGCCCGATGTTCAATAAGCCGACCGTAATCAATTCACAGTGCCGCGTAACGGGTAAAAAAATCCACATCCAGCAAAATGGCACAGAACGCTGCGGTGGCACGTTAGATGTGTGGTTTGGCATCAACTGGGGTGCCGCGGTCACTGACACCGTTTGTGCTATGACGCTGTGTATGGAGATGATGTTCCTTGCCAACAAGTCAGTAGCCCGTGAATGGTTGGCTGAATCACCCGAGACACGCGAGATTTTCGACCTGCCATCAGCCATCGACTTTTCCGCTGGCTTTTTTGTGCCGCTCGCTGAAAATTGTCAGCTGGCCGTATAAGACGATGTCAGTCTGGAGGGCTGGCTAATGCGCGACTCCTGCCCCGCAGGGCAGGAATCCGGGAACATGAGTCAATAGTACAACTCAACCCCGTCAATGAACAGCAGCAGAAAACAGGAATGAGGAAAGCTGCTTAAATGTGGTAATTAGGCGAAAAATAGTTGACACCTATCGCCATTTTCCATCTTACTTCTTAGCCTCAAACAACCAGTGCATCCAGCTATTTAAAGTCGTGACGTGTTTCAGATTTAAATATAAGCCCCTCTTTTCTTAATTTAGGATCTGTGGCGTTATCAAATCCAAACATATTCTTATCTATACGGCGACGCAGCGTGACCTCCACATAGAATGTTTCATTAGGCTTGAGAAGTGAATTAATATCCACACTATGTGAGTTATATTCAACTGCATGATAAAACACGAAGCCTTCTGAAGGGTGTGCAATTACCCGGAAACCAGTAAGTTTGTTTCTTGTAATTACATCATAATCTATGTAATAAACCAAATGATTACGGTGTGTAGAATTTTGTTGTCGATCAATAAAAAAACCTTTACTTAATTGATCAGGACTATGGCTGTCGCCGCCAAGAAGAAATAGTTCAAAATCAGTAACTGGATAACCTTGATCATCTTTTATGACAAATACAAGCATCATATAGCGATGACTTCTTTGTTGTGTTTTCGTGGTTAAATCCATTAACTCTTTCCCGCGGTTAATATAATCCTGTTTGCTATTTATTGTCAGACATTTCAATATTTCATCAACCTGAGGCTTTTTCTTAGATTTTAATGAAACAACACTTCTCATAATCCCTTTTGTATCACCAGAGTGGCTTGCACCTGGAATAATACCAAGAGGAACAAATGGGGGACGTTTTAATTCGCCGTTCTGATCTAATATATTTACCTGTATTTCTTCAGAACCACGTAAGACTGTTTCAACATCTTTTGTCTCAACCAGCTTAATCATACTGTAGTTAAGATTAGCGCCTGCAACACGAACAACTCCATCAGAACCTGCTTCAACTAAATAAGAATTAACGAAATCATATAGTTTTTTATCAATTGTTTGGCCGGTTAAAACATAAGGGTAAAAATTAGATGCTGCTGATTTATATTCTAAAAATGACTCGGCTAAATCAATCTGCTGCTGACTCCCAAGGGACAACCAGTCAAGAATGCGTTGACCAGGTTCAATACCTGAAAACCACGCATTAATTCGTCCTAATCTTTTCTTTCCCAGAGCCGCAAGTGACGAACCATGATTTGCTGGAGCAAGCATAACCAAATGTCGCAACGGAGACTGCGAGAGGTTAGAGGCACCATAAAATCGGTTAAGCCATTCACGAACCACCGGCCCGCCAGTTGAGTGAGTGATGCAGGAAAAATCAGTTATTGCATCGTCACCAGACAGATCGATTAAGGCACTATTAAATGCTCGTGCAACATCTGAAATACTAATGTCATCATAAAAGCTGATATAGCGACCTAACCATATATGCTTGACTTCAATATCTAAATTATATTTGTTCGCCTGTTTAGCAAGTGCTTCTGGTAGCCTGCCATAGGTGCTTGTATCTGTAACACTCCAACCATGTACAAAGATAACTAACATAGATTCTCCCTAAATATTATTTATAGTAATCGAATAATTACAACAAATTGGCGTCGCATAAAAACAGAAAACAATAGCTTCTAATCATTAACACTGTATTCTTCACTTCTGAAAAAAACGCCTAAGTTTCCTGCCTAAGTTTCCTGTTAGGGTCACTTCTCACTACGACAGGTAAAATCCTACAGGCTACAGGAATTTATATTGATTTTTTATATCCTGCAATTGTTGCATGGTTAAAAATTCTGTTAGAAAAGGAAAAACTTCTCTATCTTCCATGCGAGTATGGTTCTTCAACAACAAACCAAATTCGCTCAGTAAAGAGGGCTTTTGCTGAAGTTCTTTAGCGAGATTCAATAAGATTTTATGTTCTTTCTTTAGTTGTGAAACCTTTGAATATAAGGGGGTGTCGTTTAACAGGTTAAACACAAATTGTTCCTCTACATCGAAATGACGCAGAAAATCGCGTGAAAATGTTTCAGTTATCTGCTGGCAAAGTCCGGCTATTTCTTCAGCCTGTTTGCTTTTTTCAGCATTGATACATTTATTTGCTAACAGCAGAGATTGATGATGTTCCCTGGCTAAACCGATAATTTCAGGAATTATTTTCATTATTGCAATTACCATTCATTTTTTATAACCTGGCCTGTTCGCCACCTCGTTTGTCCGTGGCTGCCAACCGTTTCAGCCTTGTAAACAATGTTCCCGGTGGTGTAGTATAGCCCCAAAATTATATTGTCTGCATTGACAATATAAAAATTTAGCAAATAGTCTGATCAGGAAAAAATAATGTCTATAGAGAATGGTTGTATTCTGGCAGCGCTAAGCCTTTCCGATGAGCTGGAAGGTATCGCCGTGCGAGCGCGTCAGTTAGCACAGGGGATGGCGTTGCCGCTGGTTTTTGTGCATATCGTCGATGATACCGCACTGTATGATTATGCTAACAGTTTTAGCCTTAGTGGGCTGGTATCAGGTGAATACGATGAGGTTGAAGCTAATAATGAACTGAAGGCGAGAAAATTAATTGAAAAACGGCTGAGCAGTGATTCCCTTCCAGGTGAAACTCTGGAAATACACGCCGGTGCACGTGCAGAGACTCTTGAAATGCTGGCTCGACAACGCCCGACAGCTATTATTGTATTAGGCCAGCCAGAAACACATTCTGGTTCAGTTATTATGCACATTGTCAGACATGCGCCCTGCGACATTCATATTGTACGTACGGCCAGCTAGGAGTCTGGGCCGTAGAAATGATCGAAGCGAAAATTAGCCAGGGACCATTAGCTCAGTTTATCGAACGAGGCGAATAGTTGTTCTATTTAAGGCGTTGGATAAGCTGAGATAATGGTTCATGGCGAATTTGCAGCCAATTATTTTCTACGGCCCAGGCTCCCAGGTCTGGTTGTTTTGCTGTACTGGCTTTGAACTGACAGGCAATTTAGGGTATATTAGCAAACTCGAAAGTTTGCTGCCTGTTCCCGGGCAGGCTTCTGGCGCAGTTCTGATTTAATCATCCTGTCGGCTTTTGAAATTATCATAGAGTGGTGCGTTTGGCCGCCACCGCATTACGCGGGCGGGCAAGGGTTTATTGTGTGTGCCGACCACTCATTCACTTACTATTTTCCTGGAGAACCTTATCCATGGCTTACAAACGCAAGATCAGGCAAGCAGTTAGAAGCGCCCGTTCTCTTTCAGCCTGGCGCACCCGTGCGTTATTCTGGAGTGGCGCCATCCTTGTCGGCTTGAGTGCAACCGTGCTGGCATTAGTCAGCAGTAAAGCAGATGCCTTGTTTCATGCCTGGGTAGAACATCGTGCCTGGCTGCCGTTTATACTGACACCCGTTGGTTTGCTGGCGATTACCTGGGCGACACGGAACCTGTTCCCTGGTGGAGAAGGCAGTGGTATTCCACAGGCAATTGCAGCAATGCAGTTGAAGGAACATGCAGATCGCAGTGCGGTGTTGTCATTACGCATTGCGATTGGTAAGGGGTTTGCAATTGTACTGGGTTTGCTGTGCGGCGCATCCATTGGGCGTGAAGGACCAACCGTGCATATCGCGGCATCAATCATGTACTCATTACACCGAATGGGAAATTTCCCTATTCACCATGTACGTAAAGGTCTGGTACTGGCAGGTGGTGCGGCCGGACTGGCGGCGGCTTTCAATACCCCATTGGCTGGTGTTATGTTTGCCATTGAAGAAATGAGCCGCAGTTTTGAGGAACGTATCACTGGCAGCCTGATGATGGCGGTTATTCTGGCTGGTATGACTTCTCTGACCATTGAAGGAAACTACACGTATTTTGGTAGCTATTCTGTACAACTTGACCCGATTCATGCGGTGCTGGCGATTCTGGTTTGTGGCGTTATCGGTGGTACGGCTGGCGGACTGTTTTCGACTATTCTGGTCGTTGGTGGCAGAGTTCTCAAACCAGTTCGTATGTACCATCCATATCTGTTGGCGTTAGGCTGTGGACTAGCTGTGGCGGTAATTGGTATTCTGTCACACAATACAACCTGGGGTACTGGCTATGAGGCCGCACGTGGCGTTCTTCAGGGTACCGATCAGGCAAGCCCCTGGTACGGGCCATTGAAATTTCTGGCCACCATTTTTTCTTATCTAAGCGGTATTCCTGGCGGAATCTTCGCGCCCAGTTTATCGGTGGGTGCCGGGCTGGGTTATAATCTAAGCAGCTTTTTCCCTGGCGCACCGATGGTATCTATTGGTTTGCTTGCCATGGTAGGTTATTTCAGCGGGGTAGTGCAGACCCCGATCACGGCAGTCATTATTGTCATGGAAATGACGGATGATAACCATTTGTTATTGCCCTTAATGGCCACTTCTCTGCTGGCTGATGGCATTTCAAAAATGATTTGTCCCGAACCTATCTATCAGGCGATGGCCAAAGATTTTCTGGCCGGTGTTAAGAAAAAAATCGGCACCTGAACTCAATCACTATAGATTGATAAATGATGTCTGGTATCTCATGACGTATCAGATCGATAAATCTTATCCTTCACCTAAAGTGAGGGTTTACTGATTCCCTGTCGGAGACTCTAAACAAAGTCGGCAAAAAATATTCACTAACCAGTAAAGGTTTATCACTTACCCTGAACAC
This sequence comes from Gammaproteobacteria bacterium, assembly GCA_015488885.1. Lineage (GTDB taxonomy): Bacteria > Pseudomonadota > Gammaproteobacteria > SZUA-229 > SZUA-229 > S010-25. Next base: position 19,872 of record WFMW01000062.1, read on the forward strand.
AGAGCGCCGCCCCCATACCGTTTTGCTGGTTTGGCTCAATGCCTGCACCGAATCCACACAATGCTGCGGCAGGCTTGAAGTAACTTCAACTTCGCCTCGTCGCATGGTTCGATCAGCAAATAAAATGGCACCCAGAGGCCGCTCCCCCAGATGTGCATAGCGGCGTAACGGGCCACTTAATGTACTCAGCGGAATAACCGTGCGCGCATAGACTAAGGGTGTTTTATTATCACAAAGTAACACTTCACGTTGTAAGGCGGCCTGGTTATCGAACAGATTCATGGCAGATTTTTCTTCCGCATTCATCCGCTGGCGGGTTTGTGACAAAAGTTGCACATTAAACGATTGCCCGTAACGCTGGATTAAACGTGCTGTCAGCGATGACGTATCAAACAGCCAGTTTTCCACCTGCGCTGGAACAGCTCGGGTGGTTAATTGCGCACGACGATACCAGTGCTGTCGATAGTTGAATGCAGGCATAGATTGTGAATAGATAAGCTGAACAGATAAACGTCAGGACACCCCGACACATTAGTTTATCACTTTATAGAATGATTATTTAGAGACGCGAAAATTTCTATGATTCACAGAAGGCATAAAAAAACCGGGCAACGAAAGCTGATTCGTCCCGGCTGTTTTATTGCGCATATGGTATGGCGAAACAGTATCGAAAAAGACAGAAACGCTATCTGCCTATAAATACCTTAACTATGTATATGAACACTACGCCATAGAACGAATATTATTATTCATCCGGCTTTTATGACGCGCGGCTTTATTTGCATGAATAAGGCCTTTACCCGCTGCATGGTCAATCACCGGCACGGCTTCTTTATAGGCGATTTCGGCACTGGTTTTATCACCGGTATCAATGGCGTAATAAACTTTTTTGATATAAGTGCGCATCATCGCCCGATCGCCGACATTACGGCTGCGGTGAATTTCTGCCTGACGGGCACGTTTTTTTGCTGAAGCTGAGTTTGCCAATGTTCCAGGCCCCTTAACGGTATAAAAAAGAGGGCGTATTATTCTTGTTTTAGGCGCTATTGTCAATAGAAATTCGGATAAAGTTGGTGACTTTACCCCGCCCCTGTACGTTAATATACACATTAAAGAAAAAGAAAGGCTTTATGCAAAACAGACGACAGGCATTTTATACGCATTTTTTCAGGCACAAGCAGGGTTTTAGACTACAATAGCGGTATTTACCCACCATCGTATTCAGGAGATCAAACTGAGCATTAAATTACTGCGTTCCAGCCTGACTGTAGGCGGCATGACGCTACTTTCACGCATTTTTGGCTTATTACGCGACATTGCCCTGGCGACCATTTTTGGAGCCAGCGGTGGTACGGATGCCTTTCTGGTGGCTTTTAAAATCCCGAACTTTATGCGCCGACTGTTTGCTGAAGGTGCTTTTTCACAGGCTTTTGTGCCGGTTTTTTCCGAATACCACGAAAAACGGACACCAGCTGAATTAAAAGACCTGGTCAACCATGTTGCCGGGACACTGGGCGGCTTTCTACTTTTACTGACACTTATCGGCACCATTTTTGCTCCTGCGCTGGTATATATTTTTGCCCCGGGATTTCACCATAACTCACAACAATTTCAATTAACAACGGATTTATTACGCGTCACTTTTCCCTATATCTTTTTTATTGCTCTGGTGGCATTTGCAGGCGGCATCCTCAACAGTTGCCGCCAGTTTGCCATTCCCGCCTTTACCCCAATCTTACTTAACCTCTGCCTGATTACTGCCGCATACCTGTTAGCCCCTTATTTTAATCAGCCATTAATGGCGCTTGCCTGGGGTGTGGCCGCTGCCGGTGTGGCGCAACTACTGCTACAATTTCCCTCACTGATAAAGCTTGGACTGCTGCCTGTACCACACTTTAGCCGTGTCCATAAAGGGGTTCAGCAAATTATGAAGCTGATGTTGCCTGCGGTTTTCGGTTCATCGGTCGCACAGATAAACCTGTTACTGGATACATTGATTGCCTCGTTTCTGGTTAGCGGCAGCATTACCTGGCTATATTATTCAGATCGCCTGCTGGAATTTCCACTTGGGGTTCTGGGTATCGCCATCGCCACAGTAATTTTACCTACCCTTTCACAACAACATGCCAAAGCATCACCCGACAACTTCAACCAGACCCTAAACTGGGCAATTCGGCTGGTGTTACTCATCGCCATCCCTGCCTGCATCGGGCTGTTTATTCTGGCTGCTCCAGTACTTGCTACTTTATTTGAATACGGTAAATTTACATTAACCGATACCTATCTTTCCAGCCTGAGTCTGAAAGCCTATATGCTCGGCTTGCCCGGGTTTATTTTTATTAAAATTCTTGCTCCTGGCTTTTATGCACGCCAGGATACCCGTACACCGGTAAAAATTGGTATTATTGCAATGATTAGCAATATGGTGATGAATATCTGTTTTGTGGTGCCACTGGTTTTGCTCCATTTTAGAGCCCCCCATGTCGGTCTGGCTTTGGCGACCAGCCTGTCAGCCTACATTAATGCCGGGCTGTTATATCGTGGCTTACGCCAACGTGAGGTATTTATTCCCGAGCATAATATCGCCATGCATATCACCCGGATATTATTGGCCAGTGCAGGCATGGCTGTGGTCATTATGTGGTTTTTGCCTGCCGCAGACCAGTGGAGCCAGTGGCTGATGCCACAACGGGTGATAAAACTGGCGACCATTATCGTATTTGCAGCAGGCAGTTATTTTAGTTTGCTCTGGTTACAGGGTATGCGTTTCAGGCAGCTGAGACATCTGCACAAAGTAAGCTGAGCAAAATACATGCGGTATATTATCGCGCAAAAGTCTCGCCATACCACTAAACTTAATGAAAAATTCCTGACCATGCATGTCATTCGAGGACTTCACAATCTAACCCCCGCTCACCGCAGAGGCGTACTTACTATCGGTAATTTTGATGGTCTGCACCTCGGCCATCAGGCCATGCTGGCATTAATGGCAGAAACTGCCAGAGAAAAAGCCACGCACAGCTGTTTAATGAACTTTCACCCCCTGCCGCATGAATATTTTGCTGCCCGCTCTGCACAAACAGGTCGATTACGCCCCCGCCTGCTGAATCAACAGGAAAAAATACGTACCCTGCTTACCCTGCCAGTGTCGATAATACCCGATAACCTGCTGATTTTATCTTTTAATGCAGCACTGGCGGCGATGACAGCTGAGGACTTTATTCAACAGATACTGATTGATAAACTGGCTATTTGTGCACTGGTGATTGGTGATGATTTTCGTTTTGGCTGTGATCGCAAAGGTGACTGCACACTGTTACAACAACAGGGACAGCATTATGGTTTTGAGGTAAAAGTTCTGGATTCGCACTACATTGATAACCGCCGTGTCAGCAGCACCCTGATTCGGCAGGCCTTGCAAAATAACCAGCTGGAACAGGCCGCGAAAATGCTTGGTCGCCGCTACAGTATTGGCGGCCATGTTTCACATGGCGATAAACGTGGCCGCACCATTGGTTTTCCCACCGCGAATATTCACCTGCGCCGCCCGCAAACACCCCTGCATGGCGTCTATTCTGTTACCATGCATACGGAAAAATATGGTGACATAAAGGGTATTGCCAATCTCGGCAGCCGACCCACAGTCAATGGCACACGCGATCAGCTGGAAGTTCACCTGTTTAATTTTAATCAAAATCTCTATGGCCTGTATGCCTGCGTGACATTTATGCATAAAATACGTGACGAAAAAACATTTGGCTCCTTCGATGAACTTAAACAGCAAATTCTGCTGGATTGTGAACACGCCAGAGAATTATTCAACATTAATTAGCCTGATTAACCTAAACTAACTTGATTAACCTACTTGCAATTAACCTACTTGTCTAAAACTCAATCTATCCACATTATCCATGACTGATTACAAGCCGACTCTCAATCTTCCTCATACCGACTTTCCCATGCGCGGCAACCTTGCCAGGCGCGAACCGGAAATACTCAAACAGTGGCAGCAGAACAAACTTTACCAGCAGATTCGCCAGCTTTGTGATGGCCGCCCGACGTTTGTGCTGCACGATGGCCCGCCGTATGCTAATGGCAATATTCATATTGGCCATGCCGTCAATAAAATACTCAAGGATATTATTATAAAAAGTCATACTCTGGATGGTTATGACGCACGCTATGTCCCCGGCTGGGACTGCCACGGCCTGCCGATTGAATTAATGGTCGAGAAAAAAGTCGGCAAACCCGGGCAAAAGGTCGATGCCAGAACCTTTCGTCAGCACTGCCGTGACTACGCGGCCAAACAGGTAGATGGTCAGCGCAGGGACTTTATTCGCCTGGGGGTTCTGGGTGACTGGGACAAACCCTATCTCACCATGGACTACCGGTTCGAAGCGGATATTGTGCGTACGCTGGGTAAAATTATCGATAAGGGCCATCTGCATCAGGGTAGCAAACCGGTACACTGGTGTCTGGATTGTGGTTCGGCACTGGCTGAAGCCGAAGTTGAATATCAGGATAAAGAATCACCCGAAATTGATGTGATTTTCCGCGCTGTCAATGATGCCGACTTTGAACAGGCTTTTGACAGCACGGCGGGTGAAGGCCCGATTTGCGCGGTTATCTGGACAACAACACCGTGGACACTGCCTGCCAACCAGGCGGTAGCCGTGCATCCTGATTTTACCTATGAACTGATTCAGGTACATAGCGAATATGGCCCATTGCGGCTGATTCTGGAACAGTCGCTGGCTGTCTCTGCCTTGCAGCGTTATGGCTTAAGCGATACCAGAGTGTTAGCAAGCGTAACTGGGCAGCGACTTGAAAACTTAAATGTACAGCATCCTTTTTATGCCAGACATGTCCCGGTCATACTGGGACAGCACGTTACCACTGAAACCGGCACCGGCGCTGTACACACCGCTCCCGGCCATGGCCAGGACGATTACATTGTTGGTCTGGCTTATAACCTTGACGTTTACAATCCGGTTGGCGGCAACGGGGTATTTCTACCCGACACCGAGTTATTTGCCGGTAAACACGTCAATAAAGTCTATCCTGAAATGCTGGAAATTCTGCAGGCCAATCATGTCCTGCTCAGCCATGGAAAAATCCAGCACAGCTACCCCTGCTGCTGGCGGCACAAAACCCCAATTATCTTCCGCGCCACCCCGCAGTGGTTTATTAGCATGGACCAGTCCGGCTTACGTCAGCAGGCGCTCAAAGCCATTGGCGACACCACCTGGTTACCCGACTGGGGTCAGGCGCGTATCGAAGGCATGGTGAAAAACCGCCCCGACTGGTGTATCTCGCGCCAGCGTACCTGGGGAGTACCGATTACCCTGTTCACCCATAAAGAAACCGGTGCCCTGCATCCTGACACCAGCAGAATTATTGAACAGGTGGCCGAGTTAATCGAAGTGGAAGGTATCGAAGCCTGGTTTTCGCGTGATGCCGAGGCGTTGATTGGTGACGATGCCGAATATTACGATAAAGTCACCGACACACTGGATGTCTGGTTTGATTCGGGCGTAACCCATGCCTGCGTCTTAAATCAGCGCAGCAAATTAAGCTTTCCTGCCGACCTGTATCTGGAAGGATCCGACCAGCATCGCGGCTGGTTCCAGTCATCACTGCTGACCTCCACCGCTATTCACGGTACTGCACCCTACAAAACCGTACTCACCCACGGTTTTACCGTTGACGCCAGGGGCAAGAAAATGTCCAAATCGCTGGGTAATGTGGTGGCACCCCAGAAAATTGTCGGTAGTCTGGGGGCGGATATTTTACGCCTGTGGGTAGCCAGCAGTGATTACAGCAATGAAATGACGGTGTCCGATGAAATTCTTAAACGCAGTGCCGATTCCTACCGCCGCATTCGTAATACGGCACGCTTTCTGCTGGCTAATCTCCACGGCTTTGACCCGGCCACGGATATGATTGCTACGGCAAAGATGCTGCCGCTTGACCGCTGGGCAATAGCCAGGGCACTGGCTCTGCAAACCGACATCATTGCTGCCTATAAAGACTTTAATTTTCATTTGATTTATCAAAAACTACAGCATTTCTGTACACTGGATATGGGTGGTTTTTATCTGGATATTATCAAAGACCGGCAATATACCACGCAGCAAAACAGCCTGGCCCGACGTTCAGCACAAACCGCGCTGTATCATATTGTGGAAGCCCTGTGCCGCTGGATAGCCCCTATTCTAAGCTTTACTGCCGATGAATTATGGCAGGCTATGCCGGGTGAACATTCTGCCTCGGTATTGCTGGAAAACTGGTATCCTGATCTCACCGAACTGAATGCAGACACCACCTACAATATGCCCTTCTGGCAAACGGTTATGGAAGTGCGCGCTGTGGTCAGCAAGGAACTGGAAACCCTGCGCAGTAATAAAATTATCGGTTCATCACTGGATGCCGAAGTCACATTGTATTGTGATGAAGCCATGCTGGACGTACTTAATCATCTTGGTGATGAATTACGCTTTGTTCTAATTACCTCTCAGGCCAATGTTAAACCGATACAGGATGCCGATGAAAGCTGCATCGAAGTTGTCACCAGCGCCGGTGCCCGGCTGAAAATTTCAGCCCTCGCTTCGGCACAGAAAAAATGTGTCCGCTGCTGGCATCACCGCAGCGACGTTGGCGACAATAGCGAACACCCTGAACTGTGTGGGCGCTGTGTAGAAAATGTTATCGGCAGCGGCGAGAAACGCTTATATGCCTGATTCAACCATCTTTAACCTGATTATTGGAACGGTTTGATGAAATGGTTATGGCTGTCGGCACTGACTATTGTGCTTGATCAAATCAGCAAACAAATGGCGCAGACCGCGTTATCCCTCCACCAGCCTGTGGCAGTGATGCCCGGCTTTAACTTTACCCTGTATTATAATCAGGGCGCTGCGTTCAGCTTTCTGGATAATGCCGGCGGCTGGCAACGCTGGTTTTTTGTGTCACTGTCCACCGCCATCAGTATTGGCCTGCTGGTCTGGCTAAAAAATATCAGCGCGGGCAAAACACCGCCGCAGCATTTATTGCAGGCGGCAATTGCGCTGGTGCTAGGTGGGGCTATTGGTAATTTAATCGACCGCGTTTTATACGGTCAGGTTACCGACTTTATACAGGTTTATTACACCAGCCATTACTTCCCGGCTTTTAATATTGCCGATTCCGCCATAACATTAGGGGCAGGCCTGCTTATTCTGGATATGCTGTTAAGCAGTCATAACCAGCAACCGGATCAACATCAACCATAAGACCATGACAGATACCATAACCATGCATAGCCTGGTGTTAATGCACTACAGCATCAGCCTGACTGATGGCCGTTTAATTGAAAGCAGTTTCGATTCCGACCCCGTAGAAATTACCATGGGACATGGCGATTTAACCGACGGCATGCAACTGGCCATTTTTGGCCTTAAAGAAGGCGACAAACAAACCCTGACACTAACTCCTGAACAGGGTTTTGGTTATCGTGATGAAAATAATATTCGAGACCTGCCCAGTAGTGATTTTCCTGCCGACATGGCACCTGAATCTGGCCTGGCCTTTTCCTTTGAATCACCCGAGGGTGAAGAACTGCCCGGTACCGTTATTAGCATAACAGGTGACCAGGTTAAAGTGGATTTTAACCACCCGTTAGCCGGTCAGGAACTTGTCTTTACTGTCGAGATTCTGGGCATCAATAATACGCAGACTGAAATGCCTCACTCATCACCTCAGCAATCATGAACATCTAACATGAATATCTATCTTGCTAACCCGCGTGGTTTCTGTGCCGGTGTTGACCGCGCCATAGACATTGTTGAACGCGCACTGGAAATTTTCTCCGCACCGATCTATGTGCGTCATGAAGTGGTGCATAACCGTTATGTGGTCAACAATCTGAAACATAAAGGCGCGGTTTTTGTTGAGGAGCTGGATGATATTCCCGACGGTGCCACAGTTATCTTCAGCGCTCACGGCGTACCCCAACAGGTACAGAAGAACGCACAACAAAGAAACCTGCGTATTTTTGATGCCACCTGCCCGCTGGTTACCAAAGTCCACCTCGAAGTGGCCCGCCATGCCCGCAACCATGAAGATGTTATTCTTATCGGCCATGCCGGCCATCCGGAAGTGGAAGGCACATTAGGGCAATACCCCCCCAACCCGTACAGCAAAATTTATCTAATCGAAACACTCGATGATGTTAACCGACTCAAGGTAAACCATCCTCAGGCACTGGCTTATGTCACCCAGACCACATTATCCGTCGATGACACCAAAAACATCGTTGCCGCTTTACAGACAAAATACCCCGCTATGCAAAGCCCAAGAAAAGATGACATCTGTTATGCCACACAAAATCGACAGGATGCTGTCAGAGTGCTTGCCGATAATGTCGATGTTTTTCTGGTAATCGGCTCCGCGAACAGCTCCAACTCCAATCGCCTGCGTGAATTAGCCGAAAAACAACAGGTACGTGCCTATTTAATTGATGACGTTGAAGATATTAACCAGACATGGTTTGAAAACGCAGACTCCATCGGTATTACGGCAGGCGCATCCGCGCCTGAAGTTCTGGTTCAAGGTGTTATCACCCAGCTGGAAGACCTGTTTGACACCACTATCATTACCAATAAAAAAGCAACTGAAAATGTTCATTTTCAATTACCTGTAGCCTTGCGTAAGTAAATCCTGCATGAGTAAACCGATGCAAATCTACCAGCAATTCGCTGGCGTTTTTTGCCCGGTCTGAGTCAGGGTTAAAGTACCACAACTGTCCGTTGTCTGTGAACCTGTTGGCACAGCCATGAGCGTATAAGCCGACGCTGAGACTGCTGATAACGATAAGGTATAATAGGCCGTTCCCGTGCGCGGCGATGCGGTAAACGGTAGTGCTACTGCCGTGCCCGATGTATCCTGATCATATCGGTTATTCACCGTAAAGAAACGTTCCATAAAGCTGGACAACTCCATCAAATCTGCCTGTGCATCCGCACGTCTGCTTTTTTGCATACTGGCCTGATAACTGGGATAAGCCACACCAGCAAGAATCCCTACTATTGCAATCACAATCATCAATTCAATCAGCGTAAACCCTTTGTTTTTTATCATGATCATTCTACCCATATCCGGGTTACTCGCCCCATCTTTTCGTTGAATGCCTTCTCAACATTATAGTGAACCGACATGCCTTGCTGCAAATCACCAGGGCCAAGTGAACCCGTACCATTAAGAATATATTTTTTATTATTGATCTGTATCCATCGGCCCTGTGGATCAACCTTGTCCACGGTACCGGTTATGCCAAACTCTGTTTTCAGTGTCGGCACAACTTTCCCGGTATGGAACGATGATACTCGCGTTACTGCCAGCACATTGCCGGTATTTATTAATATAAAACACAGGCTCATTAGCTTTAAACAGTTCATTAGTTTTACGTAATTCATCATTATTAACCTCCTAACGAATGATTTCTCGCCAGGATAGGCGACCTGATCTTGATTGCACACTCTCTGAAATAACCCTCGTATCACCTGAACTTTCATTTCCTACTTTTAATTCTCGCGATTTTTTACGATCGGCTATGACGGTTGGCGTTGTCATAATATTGTCAATTTTAATACCTGACACATATTTATTATTCACTTTATCTACCGTTGTAAAAGGCGAAACCACCAGTCGTCCACCAGTAAGATAATCAAGTTCCATTAGCCAGCTACTACCGCCTGACGCACAAGTACCGCTGCTTGGAATCAAGGTGGTGAAAACAAAACGTCCATCACGAATAATCGGGTTGAAGACCACCCGTTCACCCGTGGTAGGTAAATCTACATACCAGCCTTTTTTGGTGGCAAAATCAACAGCATTCTTACTCACAACCCGATAGGTATCCGTTCCACTGGTTACAGTCGATATGGTCTGCGCGACCAGTTGGCCACGTCCGGTCACAACAGCGGCATGATCCCAGATACCATAGATCGTCTGTCCTGCCGTGGTGGTAATATCACCCAGCCCAAGGTACTGGCCGGTTGCAAAACCAACCATATACCCGCCTCTGGGACTGGGCGTCACCAGAGGTGCAGTAGTAATGGGCTGCACAGTACCGCCGGCATCCTTTGCGGTATATAAAGGCACCGGTACGGCTGTGGTACCATAAGCTACTGTCCAGTTTGATGAAGAGGGATCGGATAAATCAAACTTCCACATATTCCCCAGCAGATCACCGGCATACACGGTATCAACACGACCATCACCGGTGGTATCGACGGGTCGTGGGGTAGCCAGGCCATTCGGGCTCGATACAGAACCTGCTTTGGTATCAATCTTGATGTAATCGGTTCCCGCAATCCATGCATTATTCACCCCGGTAGGCCCCTGCAGAAACAGAATATAAAGATAAGCATGACCCGTGGTACTGGCATGGCCATCTGCCGCTGTATTATTATAGCCATTACCAACAATAAGTGCCCAGCGGCCATCTTCCATCCGGGCAATCTGTGCAGATTGATTGGTCTGGCGATTCAGTATTGACTGGTTAAAACTAAAACCAAGATCTGCATCATCCTCATCCGTAAACTCCCAGAGTGCAATATTTGCTGCATTGGCTTGCGTAAAACCTGTTGGATCGGTGACATCCAGTGCAAAATAACCCTGCCCGCCCGCATTCAAGCCACTTGCCAGCACTGTTTTCCAGTTGGGCGTAGTATCATCACCCAGATTCGCATCAGCGACTATCGGCGAGCCATCAACGAAATAACGGTGCGAAAGCGATGCGCCGTAGTGAGGATCAGTCAGATCACTCAAATGTGAATAAACGGCTCCGGGCACATAGGCAAGCTTTTCCGTACCACCGCTGCTAGCTGTGGTAGCACCAAAACCGTGTAACATCCCGTCATTTGCCCCCACATAGAGAATAGGGGAACGGCCAAGATGGGCGTTGCGGAATGCCGTGTATCCCGGCATTTCGCTATCATTATAGCCGGCAGCCGGTGGTCCCAGATAAAAAGGACTGGAATGAACAATATCTCCCAGTTTACTGGAACGTGACCGGAAACCGGTAATTGGGTTACCACGTAAATAATTCACCCTGTCCTGACCACGTCCATCTGCGACCCCAAGTGCATTGGCGTTTAGGAAATCCTTCTGCGTAGTATCAGTTTGTGCACTAATCGCCGTCCAGGTAAACGGAATACCCGCCCGGGTGCCGTGACTAAAGGTAATAATCTTACGCGCACCGGGTAATTGTGCCGTCAATACCGTCCCGGCATCCCAGTCAGGTGTGGCACTTAGCACCCCGTTTGCATCAATAGATCTGGATAATAACTGCCCGGTCCAGTCACCACTATTAAACCTCGCCTGATAAATATGACTATTCTGTGACAGAGAGGTTGAATTCGTTGCAGCCGAGGATGATGCCCCGGTTTTAGCCAGAATATCAGTAAAAATAGCATCAAATGCGGCCTGTAGTGAGGCTGTATCATTAGCCAGATAGGCACTGCCGGTTCCACCTGCTGTAGAAATCTGGTCTAGCGTGGTAGGGTCAACCCCGTAAGGTAAAGCGAAACCAATCATATAGGTTTCAACACCTTTTTGCTTAATACCAATCTGAGTATTTTTAAGTACATCGGCAGCAGCAGCAACATCTGCTATAGCCGTTGCCGGATTGGAAACTGGATTACCATTTTGATCAGTCGAAGGCAGGCCATCGGTCAGTAAAGCAATAAAGTTTTTACCGCAGGATTCGGGCGGTTGTGATTGTGGCCCACCTTCATTCGCCGCAGTCAAATGCCCTTCAAAATAATCTTTTGCGGTTAATAAAGTCCCTTCCAGTGGCGTAAGACCGGCATTTTGTAATGGCAACGTTGGATCCGTGGGGCCATTATTGGTAAATTGTGATGTACCCAGTTTTATATTCAGCTTGCCAGCCTGAGTCGAATTGAGATCAGCAACAGGAGCATGTAGGTATCCCCGGCCAGGCGAGGAATTAGAAAACCACGTAGGACTAACTTGAACCGAAGCTAGACGTGCACCAAAACCAGTAATACCTTGTGCCAGATCACTATCGGTTGGACCAAATGACCCCTTAAACCAGTAGTTAAGATAGGCAGAATCAGCCCGCGCATCGGATATCCCTTTTTTATGGTGGAAACATCTATAGTGTTTGCCAAGTCCACTTATTACTGTAAAGTTATATGGGTCTGGTTCAGGATTGGGTCCTTGATCCGAATAACAGTACGTTGTATCACCTGTTATTCCCCCTGTATGATAATAAGGTAGGGCTACATTGTAGTAGATATAATGCCCTGGATTATCTGCCTGCTCCATCCTGTATTTCTTGGTTATGGATCCTCGATCACCCGTAAAAGTCGGGTCATAGTTAGCTGGATTATAACTGGCATCATAGGGTGAAGTATCCACGTTCCTTTTCACCACATTAGCTTGCTGATAAGCCATTAACCCCATATTTATTTTTCCCATGTAACGGCTAACCAAATCTTTGACCGCATGGCGGGCAATTTCTGATTTGCTGTTTGGACTGGCACTACCCACTGCTGAACCATTGGCCGCTTCATCCATACTATTGGAATTATCCAGAATAACCAGCACATTCGCTTTTTGTGAGTTGGTTACAAATAGCGGAGCATTGGCCAGTGGAAGCAGTGCTGCGCTTGCTGATGAGCTCAGCACCAGCAAAAACAGGCTGGTATTGAATTGAAAAAATCTGTGACTGGCAATGGTTTTCATAATAATGCCTCCTCCATTTGATACGGCTAAACTATCATGGCAGGGTTAAAATACCTGCTGTTTTGTTAAGGTAAGATATAAACTTCCTGTAATAATCGTTGCGCATTCTGTGTGCCACCATAACCGATTGTGGTAATCCGGTAGCAGTTTTTCCATGATGCCCACCCCGGGCCGATACATTTTTTACCTTCAATTAAATATTGAGGCGGGCTGGATACGCCCGCAATGGCAGCAGCACCTGTTTTTGCTCCATAATTAATCGCGTGACCTATTTTCGCAGTATCTGCCCAGATTGATGGTGTCCAGCCTGCACATAAACCATTGGTACAACTTGCATCAAAGTTGGTCAGACCTGAAACGGGTGCTGTTCGTGAAGTACAGCTGGTAGTGTTACAGGTAATATCCTTTTCACTGTCACGCAAGGCATCTTCTGCCGCCTGGAATGCGATATTACTATTTCGATAGTTACCTGCCATTTTCTCTTCCAGCGTTGTCGATTGCATCGCAGACAGACCAATAATAGTCATAATCAACAGCATAATAAGGCTTACAACAAGCACCGCACCCTGCTGCCTGTTAGCAACCATTGAACGAGAAACGGGATATTTAATCATGCTTAACCTCATACCAGCCGGTTACGCAAAGCGATAGTGATAGTGAAAACCTGATACAGACGATTATCACCTGCTGTCACGGTAGTACCATTGTATTGATAGGTCTGTGCTGCCGAGGTAATGTTATCTTCCGGTGTTGTCACCAGCAGACTAAGACGAACACCAACCACCTGCGCCCAGTCTGCAACATTACCTGCTGCGACAAAAAAGTTGGCCGCACCATCATTATTCGTATCAACGCCATAGCTAATCTGCATATTAGCAACATCTTCAACCAGTGGCTGGCCACTTGTAACCGTTGGGCTTAATCGTGAGCAATAAAGATTTCTGACACCATTAACATCCGTTGCAATATAGAACTGATTAGTGACCATAGCAGGCGGGGTAGTTGAGGGAAATGCTGTACCTAGACAATCTACTGTGGTGCCATCTGTCGCAGCCTGAAAAGAAACTGAGATTTTATCTGAACCACCTGCCCCGGTTCCATCATTACCAGTCAAAGCTGGGGTTGCAAAGCCGGTAGAAAAAGTGGTGGTATCAGCAGGGTCTGCTTTAAAACCTGCCATACGAATAATATCGCTCAGCTGATTAACCGCAAAGCGGCCATTATCCTGCAATCGTGACATATTATCCTGTATGGTATAGGACTGTCTGTTGGCAATAAACATTTTATAAACACCGGCAATCAGAAACAGGCCAATCGCCATTGCGACCATAATCTCAACCAGGGTAAAGCCATGCTGGGATAAACAGGAACTGTGCTGGAAATGTCTATTTGCTTTGTACATGAGTAAGCGCCTTATTCTGAATTACTGGTAAGTAACCACAAAACGTTGCAGTGCTGCATTCCGGTTATCCAACCACCATATTTTTATCGCATAAGCTGTACCACTATTGTCACAGGCTGGCGCAGTACTGGAGGCACCATCTATTGGGGTACTATCAAGACAGACAACACCTGAACCGGAAGGCAAAGTAGTACCGATAGCGCTATTCCAGAGTGATAAATCATTTTCCGCCATTTGTTTGGGAGTACAGCCGGTGGTTGTTTGACAGGTTGCAGTAATAGCAGCAGTTGGATTATTGTAATTACCCGCAGTGAAAGCAATATTATTTATCCGTATACGATCGGCCATATCAGCCGCAAACAGTGTTGCCTGTGAACGTTTGAGCGCAGAATGATTACTGCGCAGTCCAGTGACCTGCATACCAGAAATGCCCAACAAACCTACTGCCAGTATAACCAGTGAAACCAGCACCTCTATAAGCGTAAAACCTCTGCCCGAAAAAATAGCCCGATGTAAGCCTGGGGTTCCGGTATTAACTGGGGCGGTATTAACCGGGCAATTAATCTTCAATGGCAAATTAGAATATTTTTTTATCATGGACAGCTAGCTCCAGAAGTTGCCCTGACCCGCCCCGAAAGACTAATTGCCAGGTTCTTGCCAATGTTGCCAGAACGATCATCACAAAGGCGAATATTACCTGATTGCGACCCACCACCTGTCTGTTGACTACGGCCTGAGGCAATATAGGAAACATAATTACTAACTGGAGCTGAACTGGTCGCCGTGATAGCACTGTTTAATGCAGCATGGACGCGTATCAGTGTTTCTGGCGGTGTACCAGTGGGGTTATATGCCGCATTATTATTTTCATCAGTAAAAATTATCCAGCCCTGCTCCCAGCCATTCGAGTTTGTACAACTGGTCTGGTTGGCGCTTTTACAGACAGTAACACGTACACCTCTTTTTACGGCCTCACTACGCGCCAGATTCAATGCACCTACCAGCTCATTAACCCCTGTAGTAAGGGAGCTGTTTTTAATAAAAGCATTAAAACTGGGCACTCCGATAGCCAGTAGAATACCGGCAATCGTCAGTGTCACCATTAACTCTATAAGCGTAAAACCTGTTTGTCTGCCCGCTTTTTTCATGATTATAATTTAAGCTCAAATTTTTCTCTTTGCCATGCTAAACGGATAGAAGCGGACTTTTGACAGATAAACGGGCATTTTTTATGGTTTTTTCGGCCTTATGGCTTGCTGTGCTGAGCTAACGTTGACCTCAAGGCTTCACTTCATGCTAATATTTTAGCTTCTTCAATCATCCTTTCTTATGAGCCTGAATTATGAGCCTGAATAAAGTCCAGCCCGGCAACAATCTGCCCGATGAAATCAATGTTATTATCGAAATCCCGTCACACAGTGATCCGGTGAAATACGAGGTGGATAAAGCTTCCGGGGCGATGTTTGTTGATCGCTTTATGAGTACCGCTATGCATTATCCGGGTAATTATGGTTATATTCCGCACACGCTGTCCAAAGATGGTGATCCGGTTGATGTGATGGTGGTCACGCCGGTACCGCTGATTACCGGTTCAGTTATTCAGTGTCGGCCGGTCGGGGTTTTAAAAATGACGGATGAATCAGGTGATGATGCCAAGATACTGGCCGTGCCCATTGACAAACTCTGTCGGTCATTTAAAAGAGCGATAGATATCAAGGATATAGAACCTGTTCTCCTCGACCAGATTGCACATTTTTTTGAACATTATAAAGACCTTGAAGAAGGCAAATGGGTACGGGTCGATGGCTGGGCCGGTATTGATGAGGCGAAAAAGGAAATTATGTATAGCATTGAGATGTATAACAATGCACCGGTAAAACCTGAATTTTAATTCCCGGAATAAGCGCCTGACTAAAATAACCAGGTAAAAAAAAGCCCCGAAACCGGGGCTTTTTTATTTAAGGGGCATGCTGAACAAGTATGGTTACAATCAGGCTTGTTCAGAGATTCCTTAGTACCAATATAAGCCTAGCGTCGTGCAGGCGCAGCTGGTGCGGGTGCTGCCTGTGGTGCTGCATAAGGTGCCGGGCCATAAGGTCCATAACCGGGAGCACCGTAACCGTAACCCGGGCCGCCGTAACCATAGCCTGGGCCACCGTAGCCATAACCTGGACCGCCGTAACCATAACCTGGACCGCCGTAACCGTAGCCTGGACCACCATAGCCATAACCTGGACCGCCGTAACCATAACCGGGACCATAATTATCATCGTCCATATTATTGTCCATTTCACGAATCCAGTAACGTGGATCCCATTCATCATACGGGTTCCAGTCATTACCCCAGCCATTACCACCAAATGGCCCCCAGTCGTTACCATTATTACCAAACCACGATGCATTACTGGCACCTGAAACCATCAGCATGGATGCGGCAATTGCACTCAATAAAAGTTTTTTCGTCAAAAGTTTTTTCGTCATTATTAGTCTCCGAAACACTATATAAAAACCATCGATTATAAACGGCACGCCACAAAAGTCCTTGCAGAATCCTGCCCTGCCACCTGTAATATTATTGTATGACACAAAAACCACTATCGCAATGACCCATATCAAGAAATATCGCGGTTCAAGAAATATTGTGGTTTATAAACTCGCGCAAAAAAGACAGCGGTTTTGCACCGCTAAACCGCTGTTTCTCTTCACCATTAATAAAAAGAATTACTGTGGGAAACCCGCGTACCTGATATTGTCCGGCCAGTTTCATGTTTTCCCCCTCATCCACTTCCACTCTTGCCAGTTTGAGCCTGCCATCACATTCTTCAATCAGTTTTTGCAGCAGTGGCGCAATTACTACACAGGGCGAACACCATGCGGCCCATAAATCAACAATAACCGGTATCTGGTGTGATGCCTGTAATACCTGTTCATTAAAATCGCCAAGATTAACATCAATAATATTACCCATACAAAGATTCAACTCGCTAGAAAAAAAGACGTATTATAATGGTTTCCTTACTAATAATTTCGGTATAATCAGCAGGCAATTTTTAGACAGGTGACTTTATGGATGCGATTACGATTGAACACAATGTAACACCAATAAAACTTGATGTTTTATTCGTCGATGACTGGCCTGTCTGGTCCCGGGACAACGGTGAATTTGACTGGACTTATGAGCAGAAAGAAACCTGTTATATCATCGAAGGCAAGGCCATTGTCACCCCCGAAAATGCCGATCCAATTACCATTGAAACCGGTGATATGGTGTTTTTCCCTCAGGGCTTGAAATGCCACTGGCAAATACTCGAATCGATTGAAAAAAACTATCGTCTCGGATGAGGAGCGACTTATGCAAACCATGGCTGTATGGGAACAAATTATTATTGCGGCATTGGGCCTGCTGGTTATATTTATCTTCTTTCCGGGCATTAAAGCCACCATGGCACGCAGTAAAAACGCCAAAGAAAAGCACTGGGGAACCCTGGCTTTAATCACTCTGGTTTTAATTGCTTTTGTATTATTACTAATTAGCAGCGTATGAGCTTATGTGTCGTTAAATGTCGAATTTATATCCTTCCACTGCACCCAGTCTTTTCGATTCTCCACAACATATAACAGGGTGGCGACAACGCGCCTGTCATAATGCGTATCAGCCTGGGCAAACAAACTGTCCAGTACATCTTTAAGCGGTTTACCCGGACGATAGGCACGTGAACTGGCCATCGCTACAAAAGCATTTGCTACTGCAAGAATACGCGATTCCAGTAAAATCCCATCCCCGGATACCCCCTCAGGATAACCACTTCCATCCAGAAATTCATTTTTCTGTTTAACAATATCAAGCACCGGGCCTTCAAAAGACAAGCCTTCCAGAATATCTATTGTGTATTGATTGTTTTTTCGTAACAGTTCTGCAGATGATGTTGTCAGCGGCTCTACACTGGTAAGAATATCATTAGATATTAACAATTTTCCAACATTTGCCAATAATGCTGCCAGCGCCAGTGTATTGATTTGCGCTTGTGGCAGCTGCATTTCCCGGGCAATAGCAATAGCCACTTCACGAGTACGCTCGGAATGGTGGATGCAGTATGGGTCATGTTTATCCACCAGAGCAACCAGGGTCTGAATAATGGCTTCCATCAGTCGGTTATGCCGACCCTGTGCGTCTTTTAAATCAGTAATATCATGCAGAACATATAAATGTGAATGCTTATAATCGCCTTCCTTTAATGCCACCACGGTTATATGATAATCATAACGTTTATTATTGATTTCCAGGCGCATCTGTTGATTACGCACATCGTCATGTTTAATTGCCAGCAAACGTCTGCTGGTATCAACATCATAAAGATGGTTCAGTGCTTTACCTTTAACATCTAAAGGATTGACCTCAAGAAAATCTGCGAGTGCCAGATTAACCATAACAAGTTTCTCATTTCTATCCAGCAGAAAAATAAGATCTCTGATATTTCCACTTACTGCATCTAACAGCGCTGTTCTTGCCATTAATCTATCGGTCATTTTTTGCAGATGAATACTGCTGGCATGTCGCCAGATAGCGATAAAACTGATAGTAATAAAGACGATAACCAGTAACAGGATAATTAAAATAAAGTGCTGGTGAGAGCGGGCTTCACGTAACGCTTCACCCGCATTAATTTTCTGTATTAACACCCAGTCGGTATGGTTAATTTTTCTTGAAGTAACCAGCACAGAAATATTTTTATAATCTTTTGTCAGTGCAAAACCACCGATATTATTTACCCCAAAGCTGGCCGCATTGCCGGTCTCGGTAATCGGGTGCTGATAAAAAACCCTGTAACGACCTGACAACGGGCTAATATACATGATGCTGGCTTTGTGTTTTACCACCAGCATCGATTTATCAGTATTCGTGGTCAACCAGTGCCTGCGTAGCATTTTATACAAGGAGCGGTCGGGGTTAATTACCGCCACCACAGCACCCCGATAATCATCAGCCTTCATCGATTGTACCGAACGCACCGGGGTTGCAATAATAAACCTTGGTTGACTGGCCTGATTGCTGTAGATTGTCGAAACGACGGTTGCCCCGGCTTCAATAGCCCGCTTTGCCTGGCGCATGACCAGTGCATCCTTACGTGGAAAATAACGGGTCGATAATAAAACATCTTTGCGATTCAAAATAGCCAGTCCATCATTGATCGTTTGTGCCCGGTTATCTGCAACAGGTTTTACCGGAGTGAACAGATCCGACGATTGTGCGGAGGCATTCAACAAATTACGCAAATAATGCAGCTGCCCGCGTTGCGATTCAGTGATATCTGAT
Source organism: Gammaproteobacteria bacterium (assembly GCA_015488885.1). Classification (GTDB taxonomy): domain Bacteria; phylum Pseudomonadota; class Gammaproteobacteria; order SZUA-229; family SZUA-229; genus S010-25. The sequence goes on from WFMW01000062.1 coordinate 39,338, forward strand.
GATTGAAACTGGTTGATTTCGGTAACGTAAATCTGTACCAGTGGATTGGCCGCCAGGGTTTGCATCTGTTGGCTCTGTTTTTGCAGCCAGCTTTCTATACTGCGTTTCTGTGACTCGGCAATAATACCCAGTCGCTGTTCCCAGCCCTGCAAATCCCGCCGTTGCTCGACCGCAACATACCTGAACACCACCCAGACCGCAATGCCGGTAACAATTAACAGAATGATGCTGGCCACAACCGCTGCCCGATTAAATTTCAAACCATTCTCCGCTATCTTCTTTGAATACCCTTACGCACACGATCCTTACGTATAAATTATTTTGGCACATGCATCCACCAGTGATTTTCATTAAGCGAATAAACCGGCACATAATGAAAAATCGCATGATGGGATAACACTTCTGGAATCTGGTTATCCAGAATATAAACATCGCCTGCCCGTTGTATCGACATCACTGCGTGTGCGGTACGCAAATTGGTGTCCTGCACCACCACAATACGCATTTTATTCACATCATAGCCAAGCCATTTCATCGACAGCATTTTTATAATGGCATAGTCTTCACAATCGCCACTATTTATCAGAAACTCTTTGGGCGTTGCCCAGTAATCGGCCACCCCGTAGTTTTCAATATCCAGCACATAGGCTTTTTTATTTGCACGCCGATTAACCGCCTCAATCTGCTGTTTACGGGATAAGCCACGAATACTGTCCAGAAAAACCAGCCATTGCTTGAGATCACAACGATTAAATGCTGTCGATGAACAGTCACGCGCCTGCGCCAGATTTTTAACATGGCGTTCAAGCACACTTAGCCATTGCGGAAACATCGACAGGTTAGACTTTTCAAATTCCTGATAACCGAACAGGTGCAGACTATCATGACTCACAGCCCAGACATTAAAACTGGCGAGTAGTGCTATACTCACTAACAATTGTTTTTTAAAAATTCGCATTAAGCCGTATAATACGCAACTTATTTTTTTCATGCAGCCTTTTTTTATGTCGACAGGTCGATAAAATGAACATCTTATTTAATAATAGAATCAATAATACAATTAATAATAGAGTCAATAATAAAATATTTTTATTCAGTTTTATTGTTGCATTTATCTTGTCTCTGAGTTCATCTGTTGCCTTCGCCCAGCAGAATACCACGAATACCAGTACAGCTAAATCGCCAATGACCGATGCTCAAATCCAGCAATTATTTGACCTGGCAATGCAACAACGTGATAAAGGCAAAGTCTTTGCAGCGATACAGACCTTTGAATACCTGCTTACCCGACGACCCTCACTTAACCGCGCACGCCTGGAACTGGCCGTCAGTTATGACCGTGCCAGCCGCTATGAAGCTGCTCAAAAACAGCTTAAAACCGTGCTGGACGACCCAAAAACACCAGAAAAAGTTCGCCTGGCCATACTCGCCTACCTCGGCCAGGTTAACAGTGATAAAAGCAAACCCACCAGTCAACATCATTTATCTTACTACGCCAAAGCTGGTGTCCTTTATAATACCAATATCAACTTTGCACCTTTGCGCGGCAGTCCTGAATACCAGATTCCTGATGGTCAGGACACATCCTCCCCCGGGCTGGATACCTTTTTCAGCATTTCTGATCGTTATTCACGCAAAAAACCGCTTAATATTGCCAGTTTAGCTACCCAGTTTCAATGGCAGAGCCAGGCATCCTGGACCGGCAATAATTACACTCGCACCAGTAAATATAATCTGAATATTTTTAGTTTAAGCACCGGCCCGGCATTTATCGCTACCGGCCACTGGCATGGTGCCATCAATGTCCAGCTGGATCAGGCCTATTTCGGTACCCGAACACTGGGCACCTTTATCTCTATCAACCCACTAATCAGCTTTGATCTGGGTAATTATCGTAGCATTACTGTCGAAGCCTCCTATACCGACAATAATTTCTCACAATCTGCTGATAATGGCCGTGACGGCAATACCGCTTTGGCTGGAGCTGCCTGGACAAGCCTGTTTAATGGCACAAAAAATGGACTGGAAGCCGGTTTCAGACTCATCAACCAGAACGCTGATGACGATCAGTATGGTTTTAACAGTAATGAAATATACCTGGGCGGCTTTATTGCCGCAGGTTCTGGTGCCAATATCTATATGAATGTCCATACACAGAAGTATAATTATGATGCCCCGCCTGTTTTGAACAATTCCAATATCATTCTGCCATCACGTGATGAGCGGGAAAATCGTTTTGTTGTTGGCTATAACCGGGATATTGCCAACGGCCCCCTTAAAGACTGGACCGTAAACGCACATGCTTCATACACCCGAAATAATTCCAATGTGGATGCCTTCAGTTATGAC
>WFMW01000063.1 GCA_015488885.1 Gammaproteobacteria bacterium
CTGCAGATCCTGCATGGCTTTTAAACCCATCGGCGTGGCGGCATTATCCAGCCCCAGTATATTTGCGGCAATATTCATGGTGATGCTGCCATGAGCCGGATGATTACGGGGTACGCCGGGCATAAGTTGTAAAAATAAGGGTTCCAGCCCGCGGGATAATAAGCGTATGAGGCCAGAGCTTTCGGCAATTTTGAAAAACCCCAGCCATAAACATAAAACACCGATTAAACCAATGGCAATCTGAACGCTCATGGTCGCCATATCAAAGGTTGATTGAATCAGACCGGCAAAAATATCGGCCTGTCCATTTACCAGCCATTGATAACAGGCGCTGACAAATGACAGGATAAAGAAACTGAACCAGAGACGGGTAAGCATAGATTATTTAATTCTGTCATAATTTGGTAATATTATTCTTATAGTATTGTGTTATAACATAAAATTCAAATATGGCAGTATCGACAGTTATGGCAGTATCAACCGTGTTTTTTATTTCTGGATGAAGCAGGCTCTGGTTAAGTCATGAATCGATACATGCAATTAATATCAGGTTATCTATTATGGAACAGCTAAGTACAAGACATATCTCTCAACAGTTTAATGAAGAAATTGAAACCCTACGTAATCGGGTAATGAAAATGGGCGGGCTGGTTGAGCAGCAAATTTACCGTTCTGTCGATGCGTTGCGAAACCTTGATATTAAGCTGGCACAGAAAGTCATTAATAAAGATCACAAAGTTAATGCGATGGAAGTACGTATTGATGAAGAGTGCGCACAGATGCTGGCCTTGCGCCAGCCTACCGCATCGGATTTGCGCATGGTGGTGGCGGTCATTAAAACCATTACCGATCTCGAACGTATTGGTGATGAAGCTGAAAAAATTGCTACCATGGCCGAGCTAATCAGTGAGGGCGGCGGTAAGTTTCATAAACGTTATGCGGGTATTCAGCATCTTGGTAAACAGGTGGCAGGCATGTTGCACGATGTGCTCGATGCTTTTGCCCGGCTGGATGTGGACACGGCCATTGAGGTCGTACGCGCGGATGATACGGCAGACACCGAATACCAGTCATTAATGCGCCAGTTATTAACCTATATGATGGAAGACCCGCGTACCATTTCGGAATCCCTGGATATTATGTGGGCGGCACGTGCGCTGGAACGCATTGGTGATCATGCTAAAAATATTGGCGAGTATGTTATTTATCTGGTGAAAGGGAAGGATGTGCGTCATATTGATATCGAAGAAATAGAAAAAGATATTTTATCCTGAGCAGGTCAGAGAATTTCATGAATGCCGCTGAATGTGTTGAATACAGGTTTAACGATGAGTTACGAAAATATTCTAATTGTTGAGGACGATGTCGCTATTCAGGACATGCTGGCCTTTGCGCTGGCAGCAGAAACTTACCATTTAGATATTGCTTTGAACGTTAAGACAGCATGGGAAATTATCGAAGGCAAACCTCCAGATCTGATTCTGCTCGACTGGATGCTGCCTGATGGCAGTGGTATGGATTTACTGCATCGTATCAGAAAATACCATTCCTCATTACCGGTGATTATGCTAACCGCAAAAGTGGAAGAAGATGATCGGGTGCTGGGGCTGGATTCAGGTGCGGATGATTACATCACCAAGCCGTTTTCAGTAAAAGAATTAAAATCACGTATCCGTGCGGTGTTGCGCCGCAGTCAGCCGGAACAGCAGCCGGTAAAACTGGGCGGGCTACTGCTTGAACCGGCGAGTCAGCGGGTAACGGCCAATGACAGCCCGGTGGATTTATCGCCGACAGAATTCCGCCTGCTGCATTATTTTATGACCCATATTGATCGCGTGTTTTCCCGCTCACAACTACTCGATCAAGTCTGGGGACAGCAGGTTTATGTAGAAGAGCGCACTGTTGATGTTCACATACGTCGCTTACGCAAAAACCTGCAGGCTTATGCGCTGGAATATTTGATCCAGACCGTACATGGACGTGGTTATCGTTTTTCCCGGCAGGTGTGACAGGTGCTTTATTTCGACATGAAAGGGTAATAATGAAATCACAGTTACGTCAGGACATCAGCCTGCTGATCTTTAGTCTGTTAGTTTTATTAATTATCGGCGTAATTATCGGCAAACCCTTTCTCCTCGTCTGTATTGGGCTCACTGCATATATTGTATGGACATTTTATAATCTTAATCGGCTCACCAAATGGTTAACCAAACAGGGTAAACATGTTCCTGAAACCTATGGCATCTGGGATGATATTTACTATCAACTTTATCAAATTTATCAGCGCCAGAGAAAAGCCAAACGCAAATTAGCCGCTATTGTCAGCCGATTTCAGGAATCAACCCAGGCCTTGCCTTATGCCACCATTGTTCTCAATCGGCAGATGGAAATTGAATGGTTTAATAATGCCGCCGAAAATATGTTTGATCTTATTCGGGTAACCGATATTGGTCAGCGTCTGGATAACCTGATTCGTATTCCCGGGTTTATCAACTATCTCACTCGCCGTGATTTTAAAGAAGACCTGGAGTTTGATTATGGTGGGCGTAATATCAGGTTGACCATAACCCCTTATGGTAATCATCAATATTTACTGGGCGCACATGATATTACCCAGCGGCGCAAACTTGAAGTGATGCGCCAGGATTTTACCGCCAATGCGTCACATGAATTACGCACACCGCTAACCGTGGTGGCAGGCTATATCGAAGCTTTACAGGAAAATGCAGATGAAAAACTCAAAATTCCTCTGCAACGTATCCATGAGCAGACCGAGCGCATGGAGTCTATGCTTAATGATTTGATCGCATTATCGAGGCTGGAAACGCAGGCTTTGCCGGAGAAAGAAGAGTTAATTGATGTGCCAGCCTTAATGCAGCAGATAGTTAAAGATATGACGGCGTTTGACCGTGGTCAGCACAACATAGAAATAAACTGTCAGCCGGTCAAGCTACTCGGCAGCCGTGAAGAGCTGCATATTGTGCTGGTGAATCTAATGACCAATGCCATTCGTTATTCGCCTTCATCGGGCCAGGTAACATTATCCAATACCGTTGATGAAAGAGGCATGTGTATTGCTGTCGAAGATCAGGGAATGGGTATTCCCGCCGATCAAATACCGCGATTGACCGAGCGCTTTTACCGGGTTGATCCTGGGCGCTCGCGTGACCAGGGTGGCACCGGTTTAGGTCTGGCGATAGTTAAACACATCCTTGATCGACATCGTGCTCGTCTGGAAATTACCAGCGTACCCGGTAAAGGCAGTGTATTCCGTTGCTGTTTCCCGGCCAGACAGATAGCTGAAGTCGATGCATCGCCTGAATCCATTAATTGAGATGATAAATAAGCGTTTGCGTAAAAGTGTTGTCACCATTATTGGTAGAAATCATCTCTCCCTGAATACCACTGTACAAACCGGTGCCACCGACAATGGCAATGGAGGATATATTTTTATCAAACTCTTTTCCCGCCACCTGAATGCTGCCACCTTTTAGCGTCAACGTCCACTGACACTGAAAACTTACCCCGGGTCTGGTGCGTATGCAGCTGCCACTGTTATTCCCGATGGGTTTGTGCTGCGGGTTTAATAGTGGTTGATCGAAAACCAGTATATCGCCAGCGGCATCATGGTTGCTGCCTAGTTTGACAAAGATGGCAGGATGCTTGCGTGCGTCAGCAATGGTGACCAGCGTCTGTTCGCTGTAACCGTTACAGGCAGTGTTTGCCAGGCTGATAAAGAGCAGAGACAGGATAGTTGAATATCGGGTAATTGGATTAAAGGTGGTTTTTGGCATTTTTATCCATTGTTATACACATAATAAAGCGATGATTCTACCACCACTGCAGGAAATTCCCCGAGCTGGCTTTTTGTTGTTCCGTAGCCGCCTGTGTGCGCAGGCTGTTGAGTACCTGTTCAAGAACGGCAGAATCACTGTTGCGTGAATAGACCATATAGGTGGGTAATTTGAACTGCGGGCTATCGGGCATATGAAATAACTGTCCGGCACGAATTAATGGTTCGGCCATACGTACCGGGACAAAACAGGAGCCGCCATTGCTGACAATAATCTGTACCCCCAGCCAGCCAATATTGACAACCTGTGCCGGCCTTTCCAGATCGGGGTAGTTGCTGCTGTGCTGGGCATAAAAGGCAGGGCCCCAGTCAACATAAATATAATCTTCATCAGGCCAGGGTTTATTCGGGTCGGTAGTGAGCAGAACCAGTGTCTCATCAAACAGATGCTGTACATGAATGCCCGAGCTGTGTTGCGGGGTGTACATTAACGCCACATCCATGGTGCCTTCAATCACCCGGCGCATCAGGTCTTCTTCAAAACCAATTTCACTACGAATAGAAATATCGGGTGCGGTGCGCCGCATTTCACCAACCCAGTGCGGTAAAAACACCTCCCATAATGCAATGCGGGCACCAATGGTAATGCTGGCGCGGTAGCGGCTGGGCAGACCAACATCATGCCTGGCCTGTTCCAGCGTTAGAATAAAAGCTTTGGCGTGATTGATAAAACGTCTGCCGGCTGGTGTCAGCGTGGCGCCTGAACGATTACGTACAAACAGGCTGGCGCCCAGATAACTTTCCAGCGCCTGAATGCGACTACTCACCGTAGACTGTGTCACATATAAGCGAGTGGCAGCTTCCAGAAAGCTGCCATTGGCGACAACCGCAAGAAACGTTTTGACCTGATTTATATCCATTAAGCCTTAACCCCTAAGTCTTAACCCAAAAGGGCGTATTTTCATAAATATTCATATTACTATCGGATATTTCGATACTAATGTCCAGTAAAAATCGTTTGTCTTATATTAAAGGAATCCTATATAGTTCGCTCAAGGTTGTTTTCGGAGCATTTTTTTGAAATATTCAGACTATTGAGGGTTATTTTATGCATTTTATTGATTTCCTGGACATGATTGGTTTTAGCCGCCATAAAATGGTTTTCCGGGAGAAAGTTATTTCTGGTGTCGGCGGCTTTCTGGGTATTTTCGGTATTTTTATGACCAGCAGCTGGTTGCTGGACCCGAATGTGGCGGTTTTTATTGTGCCATCCATGGGCGCGAGTGCCGTATTGCTGTTCGCTGCACCGCATGTGCCTTTTTCGCAGCCCTGGAATGTGTTTGGTGGCCATGTCGTTTCGGCGGTTATCGGGGTGGCGTGTTACCAGTTAATACCGAATTATGCGGTGGCTGCTTCCGCCAGTGTCGGCATCGCCATCAGTGTCATGTATTTATTGCGCTGCACTCACCCACCCGGTGGTGCAACAGCGCTGGCAGCGGTTATCGGCTCGGCCAAATTACACCATCTGGGTTACAGTTATGAGTTCGCGCCGATATTGCTTAATACGGTTACTATTTTAGTTGTTGCTATTGCTTTTAATGCCTTATTCAAATGGCGACAGTATCCAGCCCATCTGCCATTTAAAAAGCAAGTCGTCACTCCTGAAGCGGATATTTATGCGCCGATTAATCATGAAGACTTTGTTTATGCTTTAAGTCATATTAATACTTTTGTGGATATTGATGAAGAAGACCTGGTGGAAATCTATAATATTGCAACTAATAGGCACCTGAAAGAAGAGAATACCTGATCCATTATTATGCACCTGATTTGTGCAAACCGGCTATTGGTGAGTGAATCTGGTGCATCTGTTGCACAAAATACAGATTAAGTCACTGTTTCTTACTGGGTTAAAAATTGGCACGTTACTTGTATTGACACTATAAAATTGTAATTAATGGTCAATTGCCAGGTTATTTATTTACCCGGCTACAGTGTAATGAGGCAATCAATGAAACAGAAGCTGGTTCTAGTCGGCAATGGCATGGCGGGGATTCGTGCCCTGGAAGAATTATTCAAACACAATACATCGGGTGAAGCAGGCAGCGATCTGTACGACATCACTGTTATCGGTGCCGAGCCGCACCCAAACTACAACCGTATTATGCTTTCACCGGTACTGGCAGGTGAAAAAACCATTGATGAAATTATTTTAAACAGTCGCGAGTGGTATACGGAAAATAATATCACTCTGCTAACCGGTGACCCGGCGGTTGAAATTTCGCGGGTAAAAAAATCGGTAATAACCGAAAGTGGTAAAACACTGGCTTATGACCGCCTGCTGATTGCAACCGGTTCCAACCCTTTTATTATTCCGGTACCGGGAGCCGATAAGGAGGGTGTACTCGGCTTTCGTGATATTCATGATGTTGACCGCATGATCGACGCGGCAAAACATCACGGTAAAGCGGTAGTCATCGGCGGTGGTTTGCTGGGCCTGGAAGCGGCCAATGGTTTAATGAAGCAGGGTATGGCGGTAACTGTCGTCCATCTGCTCGATGCCCTGATGGAACGCCAGCTGGATAAACCGGCCTCGGCATTATTGAAAGCCTCACTGGAACAGCGCGGGATGAAATTCCTGATGGAAGCGCAAACCGCTGAAATCACCGGTGATAAACGGGTCAGCGGGGTGAAATTTGCCGATGGTTCACAGATTGATGCCGATCTGGTGGTAATGGCCGTGGGTATTGTTCCCAATATTGAACTTGCACAGCAGGCCGGTATTTACTGCGAACGCGGTATTGTGGTGAATGACACCATGCAAACCTATGACCCGATCATCTATGCAGTGGGTGAGTGCGTGCAACATCGTAAACAGTGTTATGGTCTGGTGGCCCCACTGTTTGAGCAGGCTAAAGTCGCCGCTAATCATCTCGCCCAGGTCGGTAGTACCCGTTATATCGGTTCATTGATTTCAACAAAATTAAAAGTAACCGGTATCGATCTGTTCTCTGCCGGTGAATTTAATGAACAGGAAGGCGATGAGGTATTACAGCTTCAGGATGTTGCATCGGGTGTGTATAAAAAACTGGTGATACGCGATAACGTTATTAAAGGCGCGGTATTATATGGCGAAACCATGGACGGCACCTGGTATTTCAGCCTGATGCGTGATGCCACCAGTATTAAGGATTTCAGAAAAACAGTTTTATTCGGGCAACATGATTTAGGCGATGCCGGGCATGGTGACGAAACCCGGGTTATGGCTTTGCCGAATGATGCCGAAATCTGTGGTTGTAACGGGGTTTCCAAGGGCGATATTGTCGAGGCCATCAGTAAAAACGGGCTGTTTACCCTGGAAGAAGTTCGCGCGCATACCAAGGCTTCATCATCCTGTGGTTCCTGTACCGGCCTGGTTGAGGCAATTCTGGCATCCACCGTGGGTGAAGGCTATGAGGCCACGCCCAGCAAAAAAGCTATCTGTGGCTGTACAGATCTGGGTCACGATGAGGTGATTGATGCCATCCGCATACACGAGTTGAAAACCATGCAGGAAGTGCGTCACTTCCTCGAATGGAAAACCCCGGATGGTTGTGCGGTATGCCGCCCGGCGCTGAACTACTATCTGTTAACGCGCTGGCCGGAAGACTATCAGGACGATGCCCAGTCCCGTTTTATCAACGAACGGGTACACGGTAATATCCAGAAAGATGGCAGTTACTCGGTGATTCCACGTATATTTGGCGGCCAGACCTCGGCAGAACAATTAATGGCACTGGGTAAAATTGCCGAAAAATGGATGGTGCCGACGGTAAAATTTACCGGTGGTCAGCGCATTGACATGATTGGCTTAAGCAAGGAACAGCTACCCGGCATCTGGGGTGATCTGGCTGATGCCGGCTTTGTTTCCGGCCATGCTTATGGCAAAGCCCTGCGTACGGTAAAAACCTGTGTTGGTTCTGAATGGTGTCGATTTGGCACACAGGATTCAACGCGTCTGGGTATTATGCTGGAAGAAGATACCTGGGGTTCGTGGATGCCGCATAAATTTAAACTGGCGGTTTCCGGCTGCCCGCGTAACTGTGCCGAAGCCACCATTAAAGATATTGGTGTGGTATGTGTGGATTCGGGCTATGAAATACATGTTGGTGGCAACGGTGGTATCAAGGTGCGAGTGACCGATCTGTTATGCAAGGTAAAAACCGAAGCCGAGGTGCGAGAATATTGTGGCGCATTTATTCAGAAATATCGTGAAGAAGCCCACTATGGTGAACGTTCTGCCCCCTGGGTTGAACGGGTTGGCTTAAGCAGCATCAAGCAGGCGATTGTGGAGGATGCCGAGTCACGCAAAGCCTTTTATGCGCGCTTCAAAATTAGCCAGAAAGCGGTTCAGATTGATCCATGGAAAGCCCGCGCAGAAGGTAAAGCTGCCCATGAATTTACCCCGCTGAAAATTGCCGGGTAATCAGTGTGATTGTAATACCTGAATCCACGGATTCAGGTAATAAAGTGAGTGGAGGAAAAGGTCTGCATTGTTCAAAACATGCTGCCAATATATCCATGTAAGAGCTCCCTTAGAGCTTCCCGAAAATAACATTGAAGAGAACAGGATACTGGAGTTTACATAATGAATAACTGGATAGAAGTTGTTGCCCTGGAAGATATTCCACAACTGGGTTCACGGGTTATCAACACCGATACCATGAAAATAGCCTTGTTTCGTACGGCAAAAGATGAAGTTTTTGCCATAAAAGATGCCTGTCCGCATAAGCAGGGGCCATTGTCGCAGGGTATTGTGCATGGTAACTCAGTGACCTGTCCGATGCATAACTGGAAAATAGATCTGGCCAGTGGTCAGGCGTTGGCACCGGATGAAGGCTGTACTAATGTGTTTGCAGTAAAAGTTAAAAATGGCATGGTATATATTGACCTTGCCGTGGCGGCTGCGGCTTGATTTGCTGAAAAGACTTACTGTTATAACTTGTTTTATGTCATGATATCGAGGGCTTGTTTAGTGTATAAACAAGGTTCATTCCGGCAATAAAAACCATGAGGTTAGAAAAATGAAAGTGAAAGATATTATGACATCCAGCGTACGCACGGTCAGCTCTGATAAAAAGCTCGGTGAAGTCGTTTCGCTGATGTGTGTGTACCGTTTTAGTGGTATTCCGGTGGTGGATGATGGCAAGCTGGTTGGAAACGTATCCGAGAGTGATGTGCTGGGTAGAATGTTCCCCAAACTTGAAGATCTGATGTCCAGTATGTCTACCGTCGATTATGATGAGCAAATGCAGCAGTACAGCAATGTGGTCAGCCTGACAGTGAGAGATATCATGGTTCCCACAGTCATAACCGTTAGACCGGATATGCATATTCTGCAGGCGGCATCGGTAATGGTGGGACGTAAATTTCGTCGTATTCCGGTGGCTGAGGACGATAAACTGCTGGGCATGGTGAGCATGGGTGATGTCCATAAAGCCATTTTCCAGACTACCGTCGCCACCAAACTCTAAGCAAAGTAAACAAACGTTATATGTTATTTGGTCGTAAAAAAAAGAATCCGATAAAAATCGCCGACAAAGGTGTAGTTGAATGGAAATACGCCACCTGCGGTTATTGTTCAACCGGCTGCTCGATTGAAGTCGGTTTGAATGCAGAGGGGGAACCGGTATCATCCCGGGGTGTGGCCGACGCGGATGTAAACCGGGGAAAGCTCTGTCTTAAAGGGATTTTTGAGCATGAAATTTTTGCCTCTGCCGGGCGTGGTCTAAAACCAAAGCGACGAGACCACTGGTATGAAGCGTGGCAGGACACCGACTGGGATTCAGCCCTGGATGAATCGTATGCCGGTATCAGGCGGATACAGGAAAAATACGGTCTGGATGCGTTTGCCATTATTTCGACCGGTCAGATGCTCACGGAAGAATTCTACACGCTGGGTAAATTAACCCGGGGGCTGATTGGTACCAATAATTATGATGGCAATACGACCCTGTGTATGGCATCTGCCGTATCAGGCTATAAACGTTCATTCGGCTCCGATGGCCCGCCAGGATGTTACGAGGATTTTGAACATACCGACTGTCTGATTGCCTGGGGTTCCAATTTACCTGAACAGCACCCGATTATTTACTGGCGGATGAAAAACGCGCAGGAAAACCGCCCCTTTCCACTGGTGGTGGTTGACCCGCGAGTAACCATGCTGGCACAGAATGCCGATATTCACCTGCCAATTACACCGGGTACGGATGTGGTGCTGCAAAATGCATTGATGCATGTGATCTTTGCAGAAAATTTGCAGGACGATGATTACATTGAAAAAAATACCAATGGTATTGAAGCGCTCCGAGAGGAGGTTGCTAACTATGACCCGACCTGTGCGGCAAAAATCTGCGGTATTGATGAAGATACCATACGGGTGGTTGCCCGCCTGTTTGCCAATGCCCCGGCAGCCATGCAAATCTGGACCATGGGTATCAATCAGTCCACCCATGGTTCCGATGGTGTCGTGGGAATTAATAATCTGGCGCTGATTACCGGTAATATCGGCAAACCGGGTGGCACCAGTTTATCCATTACCGGCCAGTGTAATGCCATGGGAACCCGGGAATGGTCATCCTGTTCCGGGCTGCCTGGTTATCGTTATCTGGAAAACGAACAGGATCGTCGGGACATGGCCGATTTCTGGAATATTGATATTGATATCCTGCCAACAAAACGTGGTATGTTTCAGACCGATATCTATCGTGCTATTGAAACCGGTGAGATCAAGGGTTTATGGTTGATCGCGACCAATCCGCTGTCATCGCTACCCAATGTGGGGCGAGTTAGAAAAGCCATGGAAAAGCTCGAATTCTGTATTGTGCAGGATTGTTATGAAGACAGTGAAAGCAACCAGTATGCCAATGTTTTTCTGCCTGCCGGTACCTGGGCAGAAAAAAATGGCGTAATGACCAATACCGAACGCCGGGTAAATCTGATTACGCCACTGACCGCGCCACCGGGCGAGGCAAAAGCCGATTTATGGATTTTTAATCAAATGGCAAAACGCTTCAATGCGCAGAATAAAGTTACCTTCCCCGACAACGCAGCGGATGTGTTTCTGGAAATGGCCGCCTTATCCAGAGGTCGTCTGGGCGATATTTCAGGCATGAACCATGCGTTGATTGAAAAAAGCAGGGGCATCCAGTGGCCTTATACAGAAAAACAGGTAAAGAACAACGAAGTGCCACCAACAGGGGGCAAACGTTTATATACTCAGCCAGCAAGTTTTCGTTATGCCGATGGCCGCGCAAAACTGATTCCATTACCGTTTATCGACAACAATGAAGTTCCCGATGAAGCCTATCCGGTATGGTTGAATACCGGGCGCTTAATCGAACACTGGCATGGCCGTACCAAGACCGGCAAGGTCACCAATAATAATAAATTCAGCCCGATACCTTTTATAGAAATTAACCCTGACCTGGCGCAGGAATTAGGTGTCCAGCGGGGTGAATATGTCCGCCTGGTCTCACGCCGTTCGGATGCTGTGGTGATGGCAACCCCGACACAGCGGGTGCCAAAAAATATGGTATTTCTGCCCTTTCATTTTCATGATTGCGCCAATCGTTTAACGCTGGGTCTGCTCGATCCTCATTCAAGGCAACCGGCCTATAAACAGTCGGCAGTACGTATCGAAAAAATATCCGATCAGCAGGCCGCAGCCCGATTAAGCATGGAAATGCGCACATTTTAACTTCAGAGACACCCCCGTTTTATGTTTAACAAACGCGACAACGAACCCGACTATGCGCTGTTGAATGACCCGGCGAGTCAGGTGCTTAACCAGTATGGTGACAGCATCGAGACCGTGCCGGAAACAGACAGCCTGCGGCATCAGTCTTTACATATCAATGGTGACAATGGTATTGGCGAAAACCCAAATCGTTATAAGCAGCACGGTTTTTATTTTAATGCCGATAACTGTATCGCCTGCCATGCCTGTGAAGCAGCCTGTAGTGAGAAAAATGATGTTCCGGGTCATCTTGCATTTCGTTCTGTAGGTTTTATTGAAGGGGGCAGTTATCCAAACTCACAGCGTATCAATATTTCGATGGCCTGTAACCATTGTGATAACCCGGTGTGTTTAAAAGGCTGCCCAACCCGCGCCTATACAAAATTTGCTGAATACGGCGCAGTATTGCAGGACCCTGATATTTGTTTTGGCTGTGGCTATTGCACCTGGGTGTGCCCTTATAATGCACCGCAGCTGGATCCGGTAAAAGGTCAGGTATCCAAATGTAATATGTGTGTGGATCGTCTGGAGGTCGGGCTAAAACCAGCCTGTGTTGCCGCCTGTCTGGGCAATGCGCTGGATTTCGGCGTGATTGAAAATATTCCGCAAAATCGCACCCAGGCTAAGACCGCCATCCCAGGTTTCCCCGATACCGGTATTACCCATCCGAATATCCGTTTTCAGCAGTTAAAAAATACCCAGCGGGATATGAAGCGTGTGGATAATGTCGAACTGAAATACCATCGCGAAGACATTGGGAAAGACAGTAAAGCGAATGTGTATAAACCCGAACTGGATCCGGAAATTGAAAAAACCCGTCAATGGAATCTACGGCAGTTGTTTGGTTCTCACGAAAATGCCCACATCGTTTTCACCCTGGCAACCCAGGCCGTCATGGGGGCGTTTCTGCTACAGGTACTGGGCGGCTGGTTTAATACTAACTGGGGCGCTGCTTTACAGGCCCCGGTGACACAGAATGTACTGTTGATCGTTATGATTCTGTTACAGACATTCGGTCTGTTTAAACTGACTATGCATCTGGGTAAACCCATGCGTTTTTATCGGGGTTTTAATAACCTCAGGTGGTCGCCGGTGAGCCGTGAAATTGCCGGGGTTTCATTATTCTATGCGGGACTGGTTGTTTATAGTCTGCTGCATTTTATCCAGTATCTGTTTGCGCCTGAGTGGGTAAATACGGCCTATTTACAAACATTTGCCGCCGTTATAGCATTTGCCGGTATTGCCTTTGGCGGTTTTTATATGATTAAAATCTACCGTATTCCGGCACGACATTTCTGGAACCACTGGCATACCAATGCCAGCTTTGTAGCTACCATGATGACCCTGGGCGGCTGTTTACTGGCAATCTTTCTATGGGTGATGGATGTCCTTAACCGGCAGCAATCAGTAACGCAGGTCGGTTTCAATCTATCCGAATTATCTTTTATTCTCGGCTCGGGCGTATTGCTGGAAATAGCAGCATTACTAAGCCATGCACGGGATACCCGGGCAGCACATTCCGAAGCTGCATTATCCCGTTACGAGCAGTTAACCACCTATGGAAAAAGTTTTATGCTGCGCAACAGCCTGCTGGTTTTCAGCCTGGTATTATGTGTGGCCAGCTATTTTATGCCAGCGCTGAATCTGATTTTATGGCCGGTATTGATTATAAGTATGCTGCTCAGTAACGCGATTGGCCGGGCGCTGTTTTATGTGCTGGTTATTCCCACCACCATGCCGGGAGCTTTTTTCTGGCGCAATAAAAAATTTCAGCAACACGCCAGAGAAACAGGACTGGCGGCAATGCCCCAGCTTGGGGTGTTACCTGACACACACTAGGAGCCTGTCGGACTCCTGGAAAAACACTGGATGCATCACCCATGAAAGCAAGCAAACAATATCGGCCTCTTAAATCTGCGATGCGATTAATGTTCCCGGTTCCCGTGTTAGGTTTTGCCGCTTATAGCGGAACAGGTAAAACCAGCCTGCTGGTCAAGCTGTTACCGCTGATGAAATTACAGGGTCTGCGTGTGGCGATGATTAAACACGTACATCATGATTTTGATATTGATACACCGGGTAAAGACAGTTATGAACTACGCAAAGCCGGTGCCGATCAGGTACTGGTTGCGTCAGACAAACGTTCAGCATTATTAACGGAATATGAACATCAGCATGAACCGGAACTGAAAAATTTAATTCAACAGTTAAAGCTGACAGAAATCGACCTTGTTCTGGTTGAAGGTTTCCGTCATCTGGCCTTTCCAAAAATTGAATTACATCGGCCCTCAACCGGAAAGGCATTTATCTTTCCGCAGGATAAAAATATTATAGCAGTGGCCACCGATGAAACCATTGACAGTGGTGGCCTGCCCTTATTGAATATCAACCAGCCGGAGGAAGTAGCCGGTTTTATTAATCGCTGGTTAGCGCAGTTTGAGTAATTCTTTTACAGGCTCAATTTCAGTTTTCATATCGTTTTCAATGCCAGCGATGGTATCGCTGTAGGTTGGGCTTCGTGCCTCAACCCAACCTGCCTTGCTAAAATACCACATAAATACCGTCTGGTCGGTGTTCATATATATCAGGTTTTAATCATCATATAAATACCGTGTGGATATTTTAATGCCGTCGGCTTCTGTCGCCGCCAGTATATTAATAATTACTTATATGATAAGCTTCCACAGTTAAAACAGGTAATATCGGGAAATACGGCAAACATCGCCAGGCAGTTAATTTTAATTCAATACAGACAGGGCAGCTTATGAACACAAAGACAGCAGACAACGAAAGCATTAATGCACAGGATACCAATGCGGACAAAATGGCCAGTCATGTAGCAGCGGGTGAAGAAAAAAATACCATCAGTAAAAAGACAGGCAATAATAAGTTGATTCACCTTGATACCGATGTACAGCCCCAGGCAAGAGATCTTAATTCAAAAATTTCAACACTTGAGCTTGAGTTGGGTCAGCTTAATGAGGCGCTTGGTAGTATCAATGCCAGCGTTGAGGAAGGGCTGGATCGTCTCAGTGATAATGACACAAATTTGACCGCAAAAGTTTCTGAAACCTATAAGCGTCTGGGTGAAATTGATAATGCATATAAAGCATTAATGGATATATCAGTGAATCTGGATACCGAGATTTCAAAAATAACACAGAATGTCTCCGAGGTTGCCGAACAGTCAGCAAATGGATTAAAACATCTGGAAGAACAATCAGTGGCAAAAAATCAGGAGCTGGTAGCAAAAAATCAGCATGTCGTCAGTCGGGTTAATTCGCTGGTAGAAAATTCACGTACCACAACAGAACAACTGAAGCAGAGCATTGAAAAAAATACCAGCCGTATCCTGTCGGCAGAAAAGCAACTGCTGGCAGAAATTAACAGCCTGGCCAGCTCAACCCAGAAACAGGCAGAAAGCGTTAATCAGACGTTGTTAGCCAATAAAGCAAAGGTCATAAAATTACAGCAGGTAGATGAGGCTATTATCCGTCGTGCCACCACACTTGAAATCACTTCAGGTGAGCTTGAGGATAAAGCCAGGAAGATGTCTGTGGCTATTCAACAACTGGAAGATCAGTCAGCAGATTTAACTGAGAAGGTAATGGACCTGATAGTGCATACGCAACAGTTACAGGATCAGGCAGATGCGCATAGTGGTTTGATTAACGGCCTGCAGACCAATCTGTCTGACATGACACAGTCATTACTGGCATTGACACATCTTGAGCGTAAGCATTTTAAGGTTCTTTCGGTGTTTTTTGTGCTCGCATTATTGACCTTTGCGGGGCTGTATTACTATCAAACCACCGCCATGCAGAAAAATAATGCGTTATACGCGCAGCAGGCAGGTGAACTCAACAATAAAATTATACATGTTGACACCCGTTTACAGGCACAGACTTCAGCCACCTCAAAGTCGGTTGCAAAACTGGATTCGCGTGTGGTAACACTGGGTGATCATTTAAAAGGTAAGCTGAATAACGTCTACCAGCAGGTAAAGCAGGATATAAACAGCTTAAACCGTAAACTTACCGGTATGAATGATCAGGTGCAGTCGCTGGATGGGCGCATCAATAACAGCATGATGATTGATAGCCTGGGTAAAGATAATGTGGTTCATGGTCAGCAATGGCTGGCTGATCAACCTGCTGACAACTATGTTATCAGGCTGGCAACAGTAACTGATAAAAATGCATTATATAAAATCGCACAGGAATATAACGATTACCTTAAGGATTCACTATCCTATTATACTTCAGTCAAAAATAAGCCTGAAACCTATACCTTGCTGTATGGCAGTTATGCGAATAAAAATCAGGCCATACAGGCGCTGGACAATATGCCCTATTATATTGAATCGCAGCGGCCTGATATTGGCCAGTTTAAAGAGCTGAGCAAGCTTTAGGCCGAATATTTCAAGAGAATTCAGTTACTGCCAACCCGGATGGTTATGACAACTTCGTCTTTTTGTTCAATAGCCTGCAGGATTTCATGGCCATTAATCCGGCACCAGGCAGGAATATCATTTAATGCGCCGGGGTCGGTACAGCTAACTTCCAGTGTATCGCCCGCGCTTAGTTCATTAACTCTATTCTGGGTTTTAATAACCGGCATCGGGCACAGGCTATTGCGGGCATCGAGGCTGTAATGGCTCATATTGCACTCGTTTCCTTAAATATACCATGCCTGATTAATTTCACTGGCGGGCATGGGTTTTATCTGTAAAAATTTTTCCCTGCCGGATAATAGTGTAATTTTTACTTCTACCTGATCCGCATTTCGACCCTGACTAAAACGCGAGGCAATCCGTGCGGCCTGTTGCATATCCTTTTCTGTCATTTGTCCGTCTACCAGAGTAAGGGGGCCATTGTGACTTTTAATCTCAATGGTAGCAAACTGTTTGCGGTAGCCGTTAAGAAATTTATTTTCACCGTCTTCGCGGCTGATAATCAACTTGTAATGCGGCGCGGGACGAAGGTGACGACCCACTTTCAATAGCATAATGTCATCGAATTCATAGTCTTTTTTATTTCTTGCCTGCCACAGGTCAACCAGTTTGCGGGAATAATTGGCATCGGTAAGAAAACAGCAGCCACCGGCAGGCGTGGCATAATCCTCGAAGCCAAACTGTTTGGCCAATGCCATCTGCGGTTTACGGTTGCGACCACTGAAATCGAGGAGTTTCTCACGATTCACCCAGCCTTCGCGTTCAGGCAGGGTAGCAGCCAGATTTTTTGCACACAGCGGGCGTAATAAGCGGTCATCGGCGCCGGATTCACGAACAACGACCGGTAGTAAATCCTTGCGCTGTGACATCGGTCGCTGCCCCATGACTTCACCGGTAATAATAAAATCAAAACCGTGTTCCTGCATCCATTGTTTTGCCTTGCTGACCATAAATATCTTACAGTCCAGGCAGGGGTTCATATTGGCACCATAACCGTGTTTGGGGTTGATCAATACATCTTTATATTCTTCAATAATATCAACAATATGTAATTTGATACCCAGTTGTTCCGCGCTCCACAGAGCATTATTGCGTTTTGGTTTGGCCTTGTCTTTCTTGCGAATGGCATGAGTGTGGCCTTCAACACAGAAACCGGTATAGAAGTTAATGCCTTCGACATGAATGCCCTGTTCCAGCATTAACCTGGCGGCAAGCAGCGAATCCAGCCCGCCGGAAATCAGGGCAACGGCTTTTCTTTGTGTGGACATAATATCGTGTGGATCAGTAGGTGGGTGGCTATTATATCAGCAGAAAAGCAAAAAGCAGCACAATGGCTGCTTTTTGCCCGGAGAAAATATGGCTTGCGATCAAGCAGTTTTTTTGCGTCCGGCCCAGCCGAGCAGGGCTAAACCTGAGCTGAATAAAATAATCGGTAATGGGAGTGGAACCGTTGTTATATGTAATGCGCCGGCAAGAGAAAACAGTGGGGTAGCAGTGTTACCATTCGCATCCTGTCCATTATAGTTGCTGCCAATAAAGACGCGTATCTTACCAATTTCAATATTGTTGGCAATGCTGTTGCCTGTATCATTTGTCAGGTTTACTGCAGTAGCTGAAATGGCAGCAATACAACTATTGCTGCCATTAGTCAGACATAAAGGCGTGCCATTAGGATACTGCTCTGTTGGGATGCCATCAGTAGCTGTGGAGGAACCATCGGCAGGAACGCTAAAATTAAAACCATTTGATCCAAGGATTTGATTATTGTTTGTATCAAATACCTGCAAACCAAAATTATAACCATTTCCTACTGTAAAAATAACCAGATCAGCGCCGTTGCCACTATATACTGAGGTACTGTCAAAGCCAAGGTCAATGGATGCGACAGCATCATTACTACCCACATATGTGCCAACATCTCTGGTCACCCGGTTATTGAATGCTTGTGTACCTGTTGTGAAAGAGCCAAATGTACCATTGGTTGCCAGAACCTGGTTGGCCTTTGCGCTAACATGTACTGTAGTGGCCTGTGTTAAGGTTGACAGTGTAGCTAGTAAGATACTTAAAAAAAGCTGTTTTTTCATGATTTTTCTCGTCTTAAAATATATTGGTTCTTATTAGAATGATAGACCGCCATTTCCAGAAGGTATGTTTGAACCCGGGCTAACAGGCCCAACTGATGGTGCAGGCGGCGGCGTGACAGGAACAGACGGTGTGGCTGCAGGTGGTGCAGGTATAGTTGGCACGGGCGGGTTAGCAGGCGGCGCTACAGGCGCGATTGCTGCCGTACTATCCGTACGCAAACGTATTTTTGCAGTGCGTGCGATTAAAGGTCTTACGGATGGGTGAATACCTCCAGCAGCAGGTTCAACATCAAGCCCCCAGGGTCCCCAGCTGTAGACAGAGTCAACATAGGCGGTGTTCTTGCTCTGGTGGCAGTCAAGACCGGCCTGTCTGGCTTGATCGGGCTGAGTGGTTTTGTCGCAATTATTCTGTGTGCTGGTTTTATTATCGGTTGCAGCGCTGGCATTGGCCGATAGCAAGATGAGCGCACTGAAACACAGTATGCCTGTATTACGTGCATGACGGCAGTAAAAACGGTTTAAATTTTTTAACATTTTAATTTTTCCAATTTAAAGTTCAATTGGTTTTATCTTAGCACTATTCATGCCATTATGTTTTAGTTGTGTTTTTTCAATAGCTTAGATTGGCCCGATTTTTTATATATGTTGTTTATATATTGTCTGGCGTTATTTTTGTGATTAACTGTAAAGAATGGTGAATATAAAGTGAATGTTTTCTGGTGGTCGTTCAGGTTCAGGCTATGCTTTAGTTTTTAATATGGTTAACGATAGCACTTTTTGTTGTTATTTATTTATCTTTATTTTTCATTGACTTAAAATGAAAGTGCTGTAAATTCAGGCAGTGAAAAAAGGTATCTGACTGGCAATAAAGATAGTGGCAGAAATGAGGGGTTAATCGACAGTTAAGTTAATCGACAAAAGTCGGTATATTTTACACTTGTTATGTATGCTGTACGAAAATCACCCTTTAGCTGTATTTTTGGTTAATTTCAAGGAAAAGGCTTGACGATATTGTTTACACTATTTTCGTATTTTGTCAGTTATTGAAAATAACGGGTCAGATTGATGCCAGCAATGGTTCTGTCATAACTGAAGGCATCCACATTGGAATTATTTCGGGTGTATGAAGCATGTGCGTTTACGGTCCAGTCTTTAAGGGGGCCGTTGGCAATATCCCGGTTATAGCCAACAACAAAACGATTTTCCCGCTCATCACGTGATGGCAGAATGATA
>WFMW01000064.1 GCA_015488885.1 Gammaproteobacteria bacterium
AGGTCTTCATAACCTAAACATAAACCATAAACCCGTTGCCGGAGTAAGCTGAGTTGGGAATGAACAAGCTGATCCTGATCACGTGGATCGGGTAATATCCGGTCTATCGATTGTATCAATCCCAGTTGTTTATCTATCTGACAAAGTAACAACACACCGCCATCACTGGTGATGTCGCCGCCGTTAAATTCAGCTTCAATTTTACGGCGATTTAATGCTGGAAATGAAAGGGTTTTTCGGGTACAGTTTGTCATAGGCGATTTCTTTGATATTTGGTCTTAACTAACTGAATTATATCATGTTTTACGAAGCCGCCTTTCTTTTGCGTGAAATATTCGGGTTAGCCACCCCCATTTCATTAAGAATCGCCCTGATCGACGATACCACCCTCACCGAGGGTATCGCTTCACTCTGCTCCTTTTTGCCTGCTTGCATCGTTGCATACAGACCAGCGATTAACGATACCGATAAACTGCCGGGATGCCACCGAAAGACATTCCGTTTCTTCTCATTTTGTTTGGCTTTTGTTGCAACAAGATCAATAAAAAGCTGTTGATGGTTATTATAGCTATGGCAATAGCAGTGATTAATAACGGCATTAGGCACATCCCTTAAGCTCTCGACACTGCCAATATATTCAAATAACGCCGCTGACAGTGTTATTTCAGCCAGTCTTCTTTCAGGCGATACAGGCGAATGATTAAGCTGTTGCTGCTTTAGATAATTAAGAAAACCTTGCCTGAGTTTTTTTACAGTTTTATATTTCTGCAGTGTCTCTTTGTTAAAAGGCGAGGCCTCATCACGAACAAATGCACGCCTGGTCAGCCATATTGGCTTATTCCTTTTTCTGTAAACCATCCATAACCAGCGATAAAATACTGCCAGTGCATAATCCCTGTCCATACCTGACTCAGTTGCGGCATGGCTTATCTCATTTACCATACCATCAATCTGTTGCTGATCCTTTTCTGTTATGTTACGTAGTTCACTTTTTCCACCAATAACACGGGTAATCAGTTCTGCGTATTTTTCAAATCGCTGATTGCGTTTTGTTTCACGTATCGCTTCACCAAACTTCATATTCTCATGTATTGCCTGAAGCCTCGATCTTCGCCTGATTGTTTTATTATTGACAATACCTTTTTTGCTTATTCTTCTGATCGGTGACGGCATTAATCGCCACCCGAGCCGATGATTTATTTTGTTGATTTCATCATTGATACGCGATAGTGTTTCAATCGGTGTTTTTTCTGATACGGCGCCGAATGGATGATCACCCGACTCAATATGTCCAAGCTGAATTTCAACATTCTCTGCCATGCCACGCGTTTTCAGCATTTCTGTTGCCAGCACATGACGACCAAAATTAACCGGAAAGCAGCTTATATCCTGAAGCCAGGCCTGTAGTGCTGACGGCTTAACACTGCGTGTCTGTGTTAGATCTGCGTCTAGATAAAAAAACTGTGGCACTACGGGTGACTCATCATTATAAATCGTGCCAATGGCTGCGGCTAAATCATGATACTGTTTGCCTTTTCTTATTAGCGTTCTTTGAAGATTTGTAATGTACTGTCGATATTCCGCTAATTGCTGAACGGCCAGCTCGGGCAATGCCACCAGGCGATAGGCATATTTTTCATTAATAACTTTATCGTTAATTAAAACCAGACCGGCATCTGTGTCAAAATAATCTGGATAACAAAACATATCGATGACCGGGCGATGGCCGGTACAGTAACTCAGCAGGATGACACAATAGTTGATAAACGCATTATGTCGTTCGTCCAGCCCCCTACGTTTGTTATGGATTATCGCCTCTGTTTTTTCATGTAAGCGGCGAATGAATGCCGCTATCTCAGACTGTTTCGGGTAGGGTGAGGTATATTTCTGCTGCACTTATGCCGCCCATAAAAGTTTTTCAGCCGCTTCACTGTATATTTCGGTTATCATTTCCTCTCGCATTGCACCATAATATGCCAGTACAGGTGGGGCATCTTTTTTAGCTCCATCAATATAATGTGTTAATAAAACATTTCTTTCCAGACAAGTAATTTCAGCGATCAGTGCATTATTAATCCGCGCCTGGTTGATACGAAATTCACCATGATGTCTAAGTTTTTCCAATTGGCTTTCGATTGCTGAAGCAGTTGCTACCCGGGTTGTATGCAGATGAGTCAGTATCGATCGACCGCCAGCGGTATTCACCGATTTCAGGGCAGTGGTTAATAATGCTGGCGGTGTTAACTGTACGGATTTGATAACATCCGCATAGCCCTCGGCGTGTCTGTTTGATGAACGATAGCCATCTGGTAACTGATAAACATGACAGGTCAGACTGCCATCCTCTGCAATCATATTCTGATGAGGATCATTAAATAATGCGATCACCTGATCCAGTGTTAATGGCCAGACATAGCTGGTAGCGATCACCAGTGCTGTCACAAACGACGAATTTTCCGGACTGACCAACTGTTCATTGATAAAATTATTGACGACCTGCTTTTCGATACTGGTTAAACAGGCGCGGTCATGGATTGACAGTTTATTATGTCGCCGCAGCCAGTATCTTGATACCCGCGCTTCAGATGCAACCGCCTCGTAGGGCTGAAACACGGCATCTTCAGGGTCATCATCGTCTTCCTGGATAAATGATATTACATCAGGCTCATCGTTTTCATCATCGGATGGGGTCACTGTTACACCCGGTCTTATTCCCTTAATACCCACCCAGTCAATGACGCCAGGTTGTACTGGATAATCAATTGATATTCCATATTCAGAAGAATGTTCTGAAATAATCTGAGCGATCAGTTTTATTTTCTTTAGAAGTGGATGAATGCGTGGATATACATTATCATCCAGTGTCTTTTGCAGTAAATCGATCGATGTAATCAGCGCTGATCTATAACTCGTCAGATCATCCTCATATAATGGAACCTCGAGCAATATTCCATACAATGGGGAGCGTCTGTCACTTGTCATTCGCAGTGATATAAGAAAGTTCTTAAAGCCCTTCGTATTTCCATTTAGGATGACTGCCAGTAGTACAACCATGCAAAGGCTTCGGTACTGCTGGCTGATTAGCTCATCCGGATCCACAACAAAAGCAGCCATTAACGGGAATTTTGTCTGTAGCCGACCCAGCGTACTGCCGTGACGTGTAATAGCTGCTTTGTCTACATCAGCCTGTTCAATGACATCACGCATTGCCTTCAATGGCATTTCCCAGTTTAAAAATATTTTTCTGGATCGGTCATCATTACCGTATTTCATCAACCCAATCAGTGCATCAATAAATGCTTTCCAGTGACTGATATGAACAAGCTTCCCATCAGCAAAACAGACCGTGAGTCGCTTCGCCATGTCATGATATTCAGGGTTATGTTTATCGAAAAAATCTGTCAACATGCAGGAATTCTATCATTAATGAATCAGTCAGTTCTTATCCATAGTGATGTTAGATTTTCGCTCGCGTAGTCATACATTAGCGTTTTACTCCTGTAACAACCATAGCCAAACCGGAATAACCTCAATCTTTCCAGCATCTGTTTCTATCTGTTCTTCATGATGCAAGGTCAGAATCTTTGCCGTAGAAATACCCGTTTCTTTCATTGCCGCAGACAGGGCTCGAATTTCACGTTTGCGTGTACTACCCTCATTCATATCCAGTGTTACCTGATAAAGAGACTGCGCCTTATCGCTAGCCGTCACTATAAAATCGACTTCATAACCTTTTTCTGTTCGATAATACTCAATTTCCAACCCCCGCCTGCGCAACGCCATGAACACCAGGTTTTCCAGTAACCGACCCCAATCCGGTTGTGGTTTATGTCGGAACGCATTGGCCAGCCCCATATCAATGGCATAAACCTTTCGCGGATTAACCTGCTTTGCTCGCACAGAACGGCTATAAATGGATACAGGATATATCAGATAGCTATCTGTTAAATACGCAAAGTACTCATGCAGCGTATTTTTACCACAGGCAATACCCTGTGATTTCAGGTCATTATAGAATTTATTAATACTGAACAATGTAGCGGGCGAGGCCAGTAAAGAACGAATGAGATAACGCAAGGGCAATACATTACCCACCTGATAGCGTTCCACCACATCCCGCAAAATAACCACATCGACATACTCCTGTAAAATCCGCCTGTGAAGCTCGTCCTTCATCGGCTCTTCACCTGAACGTTTCTGTACCTCTGGGAACCCGCCCCGCTGCAGATAATATTGCAATCGATTTTCCAGCAATGCACGCTGTTTTGCGCCGGGGCGTACCGGGTACTCAGTAACTCCCTCGTGTTGCAGCACTTCTGTAAAACTAAAAGGGAATATTTCTGTACTTATAGTACGCCCTCGAAGTGATGTGGCTATTTCACGGCTTAGCAGTTTTGCCGAAGAGCCGGTGACAGCAATTTGTACATTTTCGGTATCGACCAGACGTCGCAGATAGTTCTCCCAGCCACTGACATTCTGGATTTCGTCAAAAAAGAAATAACAGCGCTGCCCCCGGTTTTCTGGATAAAGGCGATAATAAGCCTCAGAAATGCCCCCAAGATCCTGCGCAGTTAGTGGAAAAAGCCGCTCATCATCAAAATTGATATAAAGCATGGCCTCCTTTGCGATGCCCTGTTCAAGATATTGCCGCATCACCTGAAACAGGTACCAGGTCTTTCCTGTGCGACGCATACCGATAATCGCATCAATTTTGCCCTGTAAAGCGGGCAGTTCAACGGTGCGCGGGGTGAGCTCAGGCAAGCTTCGCTCATGGAAATCGGCAATAAGTTGTTCGAATAGCGTATTCATTTAACAGAATATTATCTCTCACAGGAAGATAAATCAAGCGAATATTAAACTCCTTATAAAGTCACTATTGTCTCAGGTTTTTGTTAGAAACCCCTCTGCCAGCTATATATTTATGAGAGACATATAGTTGGAACATAATAATTTCCCAGTATGTTATGCAAACAGCTGTTCTATTGTCTTCATCGCGATAAATAATCGTGTATGGCCATTATCATGAACCAGTTGACTGAAACCATATTGCTCATAAAAACCCTGCACCTCATCATTTAACACATCGACCACCACAGCAAAGGAGGGCAAATGTTGATGGATTGCAAGACAATGCTGAAGTGCCCTGATCAATGTGACTTTACCCAGACCATGGCCCTGTATCGCCTGATGCACGGCAAGCTGTGCGATTAACATAACCGGTACCGGGTAACAGGGCAGCTTTCTGGCAAGCGTTTTCGGCAGACTCTGGCGGGCTATTTCGGTATGAGAGAGTGTGTAATACGCGCAAATCCCGGTTTTATTATTACGCGCCGGCAGAACCATGGTTTTGCTGACCCCGGCCTCACGATGGCGGGCGGCAAACTGCACAAGAAAGCGGTCAAGTTCCCCGGCACCGCAATGAAAGGATTTTCTATCATGCCACTGCCTGTCCAGTTCAACAAACTGATCAGCAGGTATCACTAACGAATGCCTTTGTCCCGGACAAAATCACGTGCTTCCCGCAGTTTTTTATTAGGCGCGTCGGCCGAATCGCAGGCAGCAATAAAACGATCAAAGACATCGTTTTTGACGGTAATGGATTCATGCTCCCTGATAACCTGCTCGGCATCATGCTCAATCAGGCGGACAACATATTCCGTCAGGCTTTTCATGCCTTTCAGGGCGGCGGCTTTTTCTGCAGCGGCCTTGAGTGCAGCATCCACCCTCATATCAATACGTGTTGTGGCCATCTCATCACCTCTGCTTACAGTCAAATACGAACTTAACTATAGCACCCACCAGTATTATTGTACAGCACTATCCCGTACGAATAAGTTCTCTGGAAGCAGCAATATTGCCCCGATAAATCAGTACGCAATCACCCGGTCAAATCATTCATAAATAACCAGGCTTGTAGTCAAAATCAGGGTTATTTTTTGTGCCCGTAAGAAAGTAAAAACTCTACAAATTACAGGGGAAGGAATTTTGTGATTTTTTAATATTGTCTTATTTGTAGAAAAACGGTTTTAAAATACTATATAAATATCAATACATTATGATATTTCACATCATTTCATGTATTTTAGTGCAGGAATATACGGTTTAATTAAGCAGTATATTTCTAGCTTGGGAAGCTTGCTAAGGCATGCATACATGGTTATCCAGGCCATGATAATGTAATTTTTGATAGATAGCACGTTTACTGAGTTTCAGGAAATTAGCAATGGTTTCTACATTGCCACTATATTGTTGTATTGCCTGTTCTAAAATTTGCCGTTCAACTTTATCGGCAGCAACTTTCTTTGCTCGTTTTATATCAGGTATTGGATTAAGTGTTGAGCCTGTAATTGGTGACAGGTCAAAAAATATTCGATGTATAACGGTGTCTTCCGCAAACAGGAATGAACGTTCCAGTACATTTTCCAGTTCCCGTACGTTACCAACCCAGTCGTGAGCAAGTAAACGATTCATGGCTGTGGTTGTAAGAGATTTTTTTTCTATCTGATAGCGTTTCGCGAATCGCGTCAACAGCAGTTCAGTTAATGGAATTAAATCATCCGGGCGTTCTCTGAGTGGGGGAATATATAAAGGTACAACATTCAGACGATAAAAGAGATCCTGTCTGAACTGACCGGTTTGAATGGCTTCAGATAGATTCTGGTTGGTTGCTGCAATCACTCTCACATCACAGGAAATAAGCCGCTTGCCACCAACACGTTCAAAATGATGTACCTGTAACACTCTTAACAATGCAACCTGTGCTTTAAGTGACAGACTGTTGACCTCATCGAGGAAAAGCGTTCCTTTGTTAGCGCGTTCAAAGCGACCTTCACAGGCCGTTTTTGCATCGGTAAAAGCGCCTGCTTCATGGCCAAATAATTCAGTTTCAACCAGGTTATGAGGAATGCTACCGCAATTCACCGCGATAAAGGGTTGTTCCCTGCGTGGGCTCATCGCATGAATGGCGCGGGCAACCACTTCTTTACCAACGCCGGTTTCACCACTAATTAAAACCGGCACCTGAGTGGGGGCGACGACTTCAATACATTTTAAAACGGCGCGCATGGCATCACTCTGCGCGACAAACCCGGATTGTGTTTCTGCTTTATCATCGCCGGATGATGGATTGTCTTTTATCCACAGGCTATGTAATCTTTCTTCAATTCGCTTCTGTATATCAGAGGGCGCCCTCACTTCGGCAATGACTTTAATGCCATCACTGAAATACTCATCACCGATAATCTGCTCGCATTTTTTCGGGTTACGATGAATACATATATCGCAGTGATCACTACCCAGTGCGATACGTTTTTTTAACTCGACTTTTGCGTAACCGTAATTACGCGCAGCAATACCACCAAAGATACTTGAGGTCATATGGCACAAAGCCGGTGCTGATTCAACGCTGGCACCAAACGGGCATCGGCTTGTTTTCAGGTGCAGACAGTTTTCATCCATTTCGGTTACCTGAAATTCACCACCAATGGCATTTTTAAGATTAACCAGTAATTCACCAAAGTCATACATGGTTAATGTACCCTTAATACCATGGCTTTTTCGATAGATATCTTCCAGCGTTTCACTGGAATTCAGGACGATTTTATGGATAAATGCTTCCAGTGTTGAGCAGGTTGCACCCTGAGCCATACCACTAGCCTGTTCAACAAATAACTGGAGATAACGTTCAGGTGTTAAGTGGTTAAAAGGCCTTAATTTGTTCATAGTTATTGTGCCCCGGTTAATTTTGTGAAGTGTTATTACACTTATTGAATTTATACTTCAATATAAGTTGCATTTTTTATTATTTTACTGCCATATAATCGGCTTTTAGCTGCTTTAAAAACTGGCATATAAGTTGCTCTGTTGTTGAGTGTCGAGTTGTTAAGCATCGAGTTGTTTATCATTTTGGCAAGCGTAATTTAAAAATACATAAAACATAATGAGGAAATATGACGATGAGTAATATTGTAAACGAAGTAATGACAGCAAATGAAGCTTATGTAGCAGGTTTTGGTAATAAAGGTGATTTACCTATGCCTCCAGGCAGACATTTTGCCGTTTTAACCTGCATGGATGCTCGTCTGGATCCAGCTCAATATGCAGGGATTGCAGAAGGTGATGCTCATGTGATTCGAAATGCAGGTGGACGCGCCAGTGATGATGCGATTCGTTCGCTGGTCATTTCTTATAAATTACTTGGGACAAGAGAGTGGTTTGTTATTCATCACACCGATTGTGGAATGCAGACTTTCAATAATGAAATTATGGGTGATTTATTGTCAGGCAGTCTTAAAGCAGCAACTGTTGATGATTCTGGCTGGCATGACTGTAATGAAGGTGGCGGTACCACGGATGGTAAATTCGTTGAATGGCTGACGATTGATGATCAGGCAAAAAGTGTTCTTGCTGATGTTGAACGGATCAGAAATAATTCAATGGTACCCAAAGATATTCCAATCTATGGTTATATTTATGACTGTAAAACCGGAAAATTAATTGAAGTACCGGCGGCAACGGCTGCCGGTGCTGCATCATAAACTGAGTACCCCTTCTTTGATTGAGATATGACTACAGGATCTTCTGTTTTCGTATTTCAGGGAAGAGGGCAGAGCCGTCCGTCATGCTTAACCTGAATATTTCATGATGTCTGGACACCATGAAATATTCCCGTTAAGGATGATGAGTATTTTATTAACTCGTGCCATCTTATAATAATACACGTTATAATAATACGCGTTCAATGCCGCCGTTATTTGCCTTCTCGATAAAATCTTTTTCCCATTTTTTGCCGTGCAGCCTGGCGGACATTTCAACCACGATATAATCGGTTTTCAGGCCGGTGTCATCGGCATAACGTGCCAGCCCCTGTTGACAGGCGGGGCAGGAAGTCAGTAGTTTTATCTTATTGTCCCTGACTTTTTCCTGGCCGCTTATCGAAATAAGATTGTCGCTGAGTTCTTCCTGTTTACGATAATGCAATTGCTCGGCAATATCCGGGCGTGCTGTTCCCAGAGTACCGGCTTCGCCACAACAGCGTGCCGAAATCAGGGCCTTTTTATTTAACAGGCCATTAACCACATCCGGGGTGTGATGGGTTTTTATCGGTGTGTGGCAGGGGTCGTGATAGATATATTGCGTGGCATTGTCGGCGGGTAATGACAGACCTTTTTCCAGCAGATATTCATGAATGTCGAGCAGGCGGCAGCCGGGAAAAATATTTTCAAATTCATATTTTAATAACTGATCCATGCAGGTGCCACAGGAAACGATGACCGTTTTTATATCAAGGTAGTTGAGTGTGGTGGCAATGCGATAGAACAGTACCCGGTTCTCGGTAGAAATGGCCTGGCCTTTATCGGCCAGCCCGGCGGCTGTCTGTGGATAGCCGCAGCACAGATAGCCCGGTGGTAATACCGTCTGGGCACCGGCTGCATACAGCATATTCAGGGTTGCCATGGCAATCTGGCTGAATAAACGTTCCGAGCCGCAGCCGGGAAAATAGAAAACGGCATCACTGTGTTCGTGACTGATCTGTGGGTCGCGGATAATGGCGACATAGCGGTCATCTTCGAGATTGAGCAGGGCACGGCTGGTTTTACGCGGTACCTCGACACGTATCGGTTTTCTGAGCAGATTGATGATTTGCTTACCTGCATCCGGGGTGCCGGTGGTAGTTGGCGGGATACGGTTTTTTCTGCCGAGTAAACCCAGTCGATGGGCAAAAAAGTGGCCGATATTAATGCCTAGAAACCCCCCTCTGGCAAGCATAAGGCGCATTATTTTTACCGCAACAGGCGCTTTCATATTTAAAAAGCTGATTGCCGCTTTACCGGTCAGGGCAGTTTTTTTCTGCTGTTGATGAACCAGAATATTGCGCATCTGTATGGAAACATCGCCAAAATCAATATTCACCGGGCAGGGTCGCAGGCATTTGTGGCAGGTTGTGCAGTGGTCGGCGATATCATTCAGTGAGCTGAAATGCGACAGTGACACGCCTCGGCGGGTCTGTTCCTCGTAGAGAAAGGCTTCAATCATTAAGCCGGTGGCCAGAATTTTATCGCGTGGTGAATAATATAAATTGGCGCGCGGCACATGGGTCATGCATTCGGGCTTGCATTTGCCGCAGCGTAAACAGTTTTTTATGGCATCATTCAACTGTCCCAGTTCGCTGTATTCAAGAATAAGTGCTTCCTGTTGCAATAAACGCAAGGACGGTGTGTAAGCCAGTTCGAGGCTGGAACAGGCCAGCAACTTGTCCCGGTTAAAATGCTGCTCAGGGTCAACAAGATTTTTATAATTTTTGAATGCGGTCAGTTTTTCGGCATCAAGGTACTGAATTTTAGTCAGGCCGATGCCGTGTTCACCGGAGATAACCCCGTCGAGTGAAATTGCCAGCGCCATAATTCGTGCAACGATTTTATCGGCTTCGCGTAACATGGCGTAATTTTCAGAATGTACCGGGATATTGGTATGTACATTGCCATCACCGGCATGCATATGCAGGGCAACAAATAACCGGGCGTCTTTTATCTGCTGATGAATCTGTGCCAGCCGCTTGCGTATGGCCTGCATTTCTTCACCGGCAAAAATGGCTTTCAGGGGTTGATCCAGGGTCTGGCTGAAGGTAATCCGGTAGTCGCGTCGCAGTAACAGGTCAATCAGGGTGTCGTCCGGTTGCAGCCGGGTTTTATCCACATCGGGGATTAAACGCAGTTGCTGTTCGGCGGGTTGATCCAGATTTTCAAGAATGCCTGCCCAGCGCTGGCGAATGGTTCGGATTAAACGCATCGCTGACTGGCATTTATTTTCTATAATGGCATGAAATTCTGCACTGTCAGAATCAGCAAGCTGTCCGGTTTCTTCCAGCGGCCCATTAAGATAAGCGATTTTGGCATCACATATTTTCAGCTTATTGCTAATCGACTGCTCAATATTAATACGTTCGATGCCACGGTTGTATTCAGCCAGCCGTGGCAGCGGGATAACCACGTCTTCGTTGATTTTGAAAGCATTGGTATGTGAGGAAATGGCCGCAGTACGAGAGCGATCCAGCCAGAATCGCTGGCGAGCCTCACTGCTGCTGGCAATAAAACCCTGCGCCGAGCGTCTGGCCGCCAGGGCCACGACCTGTTTTGCCATATCGTCCACCAGGCTTTCATCATCAGCGCAAATATCGGCCAGCAGCAACATTCTGGGCAGGTCGTAACCGGCGGCTTTGGTGGTATATTTGACCGCACGCAGGTAACGTTCATCGAGATGTTCCAGCCCGGTCAGCAACACCTGATCATTGTTATCCAGCAGGTTTTTCACTTCGACAATAGCCGGTACCGCTTCGGCAATGTCTGCAGCAAAAAACTCCAGGCACAATGTGCGAATATGTTTTGGCATACGGTGCAGAATAAATTTAGCCGAGGTAATCAGACCGTCGCAGCCTTCTTTCTGAATACCGGGCAGGCCGGCCAGGTATTTATCGGTGACATCCTTGCCCAGCCCGGGCTGCCGGAACCGGCTACCGGGCAGTTGCAGTATTTTTGCTTCACCGTGCGGGGTTTTGCCGTCTTCTTTAAAATGTTGAATACGAAAACGAACGGTTTTTTGCTGGTGAATTTTGCCCAGGTTATGCTGCAGACGTTCCACTTCCAGCCATAAACCATCGGGGGTGACCATGCGCCATGAGACCAGATTATCCAGCGTGGTTCCCCAGATAACGGCTTTTTTACCACCGGCATTCATGGAAACATTGCCGCCAATGGTGGATGCATCCTGCGAGGTCGGGTCAACGGCAAAGGCAAGGCCGTGTTTTTCTGCCAGCACAGCCACCCGGCGGGTAATCACACCGGCGCCACATTCAACAACCGGCTGGGCTGTGTCAACCCCGTTGAGTCGGGTGCTGACAATCTTTCCAAGTCGCTCAAGTTTTTCGGTATTGATAACTGCGGTATTGGCATGGAGTGGAATTGCACCGCCGGTATAGCCGGTGCCACCACCCCGGGGAATAATTGTCAGACCAAGTTTGATACAGGCACGCACAATGGCAGCAGTTTCAGATTCACGATCCGGTTTTATTACCACAAAAGGCATGGCAACGCGCCAGTCGGTGGCATCGGTGGAATGCGCGACCCGTGCCAGGCCGCTGAAATCAATATTATCGCTGGCTGTTATCTTGCCCAGAACACGCCGACATTTGTGTCGCAGTTGCGCCTGGGTGGCAAGTTTGCTCTCAAACTGGCGTACCGCTTCGGTGCTGGCACTGAGTAATTGCAACGCCGTCTGGTTACCATTGGCACGGGTTTCAACCTGATGGAGTCGATGGCGCAGGGCACCAATCAACGCTTCACGCCGTCGCGGGTTATTCAGCAGGTCATCATGCACATAGGGATTGCGGGTAATCACCCACATATCGCCCAGTACTTCAAATAACATTCGGGCAGAACGTCCGGTGCGGCGTGAACCTCTTAATGACTCAATTAACTGCCAGCCTGGCTCGCCCAGTAAACGAATAACAATTTCACGGTCTGAATAGGAGGTGTAGTTATAGGGTATTTCGCGAATTCTGTTTGTTATCATTCTGGGTAAGGTGATTATGGCTTGAATAGTGAATAGGTATTATATCAATAAATCATATCAATAAATTCATTGTAGCTGCATTATTCAGTGCTTATCTGGATTCTGACAGGCCAAAATATTCTGGCTGAGGTAAACTATATTCTATTTATTTTCTTTATTCATAACATTAAATTAAATCAGCATTGAACAATACCTCTATTATTTCTGAACGTGCAGTTATTTTACTGAAACGACTGGTCACCAGTTATATTAACCATGGGTTGCCGGTGGGTTCAAAGCAACTGGCGCAGGAAGCCAATCTTAAAGTTAGTTCTGCGACAATCCGTAATGTGATGTCGGATCTGGAAAAAAAAGGCCTGGTCAAGGCACCTCACACCTCTGCAGGGCGGCTGCCAACCGAGCAGGGTTTGCGTCTGGTTGTAGAGAATTTTCTTGAAGTGCAGCCATTGCAGGAAGCTTTGCTCAATAAAATGCAGCAACATCTTGATCCCGATCAGGACATGGATGCCCTGTTTAATCAGGCAACTCAGATGGTTTCTGAACTTACCCATATGGCCGGGGTTGTCAGCGTTCCTAAACCCGAGCAGTTTGTCCTGCGCCATATTGAATTTTTGCCTTTATCCGATAACCGTGTACTGGCTATTCTGGTGTTGAATGAAAAAGAGGTGCAGAACAAAGTATTGCATCTGCATCGTGAGTATAGCCAGGAAGAGTTGCTTGGGGCTGCCAGTTTTCTCAACCAGCAGTTTTGTGGCAAAGATGTGCAACAGATTCGGGCTGCACTGTTAAAAGATCTTGATCGGTGTCGGGATGACATGGATATGGCAATGCGAGTCGCTGTTGATATTGCAGGTAAAGCGCTGATACCTGAAACGGATGATGCCGCCTTGATTGTGCAGGGTGAAACCAATCTGGTACGTTATAATACTAGCGCCGATCCGGTTCAATTACAGCAGTTATTTGAGGTTTTTGAACATAAACGTGAATTACTGGGTCTGTTTGAGCGATGCATTCACACTGAAGGGGTGAAAATTTTTATTGGCAGTGACACCGGTTTTGATATACCTGGAGACTGTAGTGTGATTACCTCAACCTATCATATTGATGCAAAGACACTGGGTGTTCTTGGTGTTATTGGCCCGGCACGAATGAATTATGATCATATTGTTCCGGTCGTGGATGTGACCGCGCATTTGCTGGGTGAGGCTTTAACGCATAAATAGTTACCAACCACAAACAGGCGTCTACTGCGACTGCTTCTGGCGCATAATCTTCTGGTCACAAGATATAGTTATTTGGAATAACCAAACGCCCCTATTTTGTGATCAAAATCTCATGCACCGGAATCCCCCTCATAATGATGCTGTTTGTGGTTGGTAACTAAATAACAGAAGATTGCCTTGTTGGTACTGAATAAGTAAAAAAAAACCAGCCAGTACTTGAATTTTATTTTAATTATCACCATAGTTAGCCAAAATCCAATCATTACAATTTTGAGGGATTGCCTGGCTGGCACAAGCATTATTATGATTGCGTTGGTCATATCCCGCGATTATCCGAGATTTCACTATGACAGTTAAAAATGAAGAGTTAGACAATCCTGAAGCAGAGCGGCAACAGGATGACCTACAAGGTGAGGTTCAAATGGATGACGAAGCCAAACTGGATTCGCCAGAAAAAAATGCCAGTAGCCTGGAAGCACAGTTAGAAGCCGCACAGGCCAAAGCCAGTGAGAACTGGGATCAGTTTTTGCGCACGAAGGCCGAAATGGAAAACCTTCGCCGTCGTCATCAAAAGGATATTGAGAATG
Organism: Gammaproteobacteria bacterium; assembly: GCA_015488885.1. Classification (GTDB taxonomy): domain Bacteria; phylum Pseudomonadota; class Gammaproteobacteria; order SZUA-229; family SZUA-229; genus S010-25. The sequence goes on from WFMW01000064.1 coordinate 14,378, forward strand.
CCCATAAATTTGGTATAGAAAAGCTGGTCAATGAGTTATTGCCGGTTATTGATAGTATGGATCTTGGGCTTGCCAGTGAAGATGCCAGCGCAGAAAGTTTGCGTGAAGGTATGGAGCTGACCATGAATATGCTTAAAAAAATGATGGAGAAACTGGGTATTGAAGAAATTAACCCGTTGCATGAAAAGTTTGACCCGGATAAACATCAGGCTATGTCAATGCAGCCATCGGCAGAGGTGGAACCGAATACTGTGATTACGGTGATGCAAAAAGGTTATTCACTGAATAATCGTTTACTGCGACCAGCCATGGTGATGGTGTCAAAACGACCTGCAGAATAATATCACCAGTAAATCAGTAAAAATGGCTTTGCAGGAAAATGCCTGCTTTTTTAAGGAAAAAGGCGCGGCAGGGTTGGAAAATGTTTTTTATGCCCATATATAGTATGCCTATATAGATAGAAACGCCCATATATAGATAGAAATAAAGTATAGAAACAAACAGTTAGATATAAACGGTTACAAACATACATTAATAATTTTTTATCGCTGAGCTTATTTCACCAGATCAGCGAAGTAAACCTTTACGGAGACCAGCAATGGCAAAAATAATTGGTATAGATCTTGGTACAACAAATTCCTGTGTTGCGGTCATGGACGGTGATACAGCAAAAGTCATCGAAAATAGTGAGGGTGATCGTACCACGCCTTCTATCGTTGCCTTCACTGACGATGAAGTGGTGGTTGGCCAACCGGCAAAACGCCAGGCTGTGACCAATCCACACGATACTATCTTTGCCGTTAAACGGCTGGTAGGTCGTCGTTTTGATGACGAGGTAGTACAGCGTGATATTCAACTGGTTCCCTATAAAATTGTAAAAGCGGATAACGGTGATGCCTGGGTTGAAGCCAAAGGTAAAAAAATGGCAGCACCGGAAATTTCTGCACGTATTCTACAGAAAATGAAAAAAACGGCAGAAGAATATCTGGGCCACGAAGTCACTGAAGCCGTTGTTACTGTGCCGGCCTATTTTAATGATTCACAGCGGCAGGCAACCAAGGATGCCGGTAAAATTGCCGGCCTGGATGTAAAGCGTATTATTAATGAGCCAACGGCTGCCGCATTAGCCTATGGTATGGATAAAAAGCGCGGTGACTCCAAAATAGTCGTTTATGATCTGGGCGGGGGCACCTTTGATGTCTCTATCATTGAAATTGCAGAAATTGATGGTGAACATCAGTTTGAAGTGTTGTCAACCAATGGCGATACTTTCCTTGGTGGTGAAGATTTTGATATCCGTCTTATGAATTATTTGACTGAACAGTTCAAGAAAGATAGCGGTATTGATCTGCACAGTGATCCATTGGCGTTACAACGTCTTAAAGAAGCGGCTGAAAAAGCAAAAATTGAACTTTCTTCAACCACACAGACCGATATAAATCTACCCTATATTACAGCTGATGCAAGTGGTCCCAAACACCTGAATATTAAACTTTCACGTGCCAAACTGGAAAGTCTGGTTGAAGAGTTGATTGCGCGAACGGTTGCACCCTGTAAAACCGCATTGTCTGATGCAGGTTTAAGTGCCAGTGATATCGATGATGTTATTCTGGTTGGCGGTCAGACCCGGATGCCAAAAGTTCAGGAAGAAGTACAGAAATTCTTTGGTAAAGAACCACGCAAGGATGTTAACCCGGATGAAGCAGTAGCCATTGGTGCAGCTATTCAGGGTGGTGTGCTTGGTGGCGATGTTAATGATATTCTATTATTAGATGTTACCCCGTTGTCTTTGGGCATTGAAACCATGGGTGGCGTTATGACCAAGCTGGTGGATAAAAATACTACGATTCCAACCAAAGCATCGCAGGTGTTTTCAACCGCCGATGATAATCAGGGTGCAGTAACCGTTCATGTCTTACAGGGTGAACGTGAAATGGCATCAGGTAATAAATCACTGGGGCGCTTTGACCTGACTGATATTCCACCGGCACCACGTGGTGTACCGCAGATTGAAGTATCCTTTGATATTGATGCCAATGGTATTTTGAATGTATCAGCCAAAGATAAAGCGACCGGTAAAGAACAGTCAATTGTGATTACCGCTTCAAGTGGTTTATCGGATACAGAAGTTGATCAGATGATTAAGGATGCGGAAGCCCATGCAGATGAAGATAAAAAAGCACGTGAGTTAATTGATGTGCGTAATGCGGCTGAAAATATGATTCATGCGGCGGAGAAATCACTGACTGATCTGGGTGATAAAGTTGAAGCAAGTGAAAAAACAGCCATAGAAGCGGCTATTGCTGATGTGAAGAGTGCACTGGAAGGTAGTGACAAGGAAGCTATTGAAGCCAAAACAAAAGTATTAACCGAAGTGGCTGGTAAGCTGGCCGAAAAAGCTTATGCTAATCAGGCGCAGGCAGCAGGTGGTGGTGAACAGGCAGCTTCTGGTGCTGGCGCAGGTAGCGCAGATAATGCCGGTGCTAAAGATGATGATGTTGTGGATGCTGAATTCGAGGAAGTGAAGGAAGATAAATAATCTTTACTACTTTTACGAATTTATTTACGCCCTGTATGAAAAGAAATTTTTGTACAGGGCTTTTGTGGTTTTTTAAGCTTTTGTGTTTTAGCTTTTGTGTTTTTTTAACTGAGTGACTTTTGTTGCGGTAAAGTTAAATAGATCAGACAACAACCCGAATATTTTATAGAAACGCTATAAATCAGGTTTAATAACAGGAAATATTAGGATTAAGAAGTAGAAAATTATTATGTCAAAACGTGATTATTACGAAGTGTTACGAGTGTCCCGTGAGGTTAGCGAGACTGAGCTAAAAAAAGCTTTTCGTCGTAAAGCCATGAAGTATCATCCTGATCGTAACAAGGATGATTCAGATGCTGCAGAAATAAAATTCAAGGAATGCAAGGAGGCCTATGATGTACTCAGCGATCCAAATAAACGCGCCGCTTACGATCAGTACGGTCATGCCGGTGTCGATCCATCCATGGGTGGACGTCCCGGTGCCGGCGGTGGTGGATTTGAAGATATATTCGGTGATGTTTTCGGTGATATTTTTGGCGGCGGCAGCAGCCGTCGTGGTTCACGTGCACGGCGTGGTTCCGACTTGCAGTATAATCTTGAATTAACCCTTGAGCAGGCCGTTTTCGGTGCGGAAATAAAAATTCATGTACCCACCATGGTAAGCTGTAATACCTGCCATGGTAGCGGTGCAAAAAAAGGCACTACGCCCACCACCTGTACTACCTGTGGTGGAGCCGGTCAGGTACGTATGCAGCAGGGTTTTTTTGCGGTACAGCAAACCTGCCCGCAGTGTCATGGTCAGGGCAAGATGATTACTGATCCATGCCCGGACTGCCGTGGTCAGGGGCGCAAACGCGAAGAGAAAACGCTGTCTGTCAAGGTGCCCGCCGGTGTCGATACCGGTGATCGTATTCGCCTTTCGGGTGAAGGTGAAGCTGGTGAACAGGGCGCGCCTGCTGGTGATCTGTATGTACAGATGCATGTTAAACCCCATGAAATATTTACCCGAGACGATAATAATCTATTATGTGAGCTGCCTATTTCTATTGGTGTGGCTGCTCTGGGTGGCGAAATTGAAGTGCCGACACTTAAAGGTCGCCTACGTCTTAAAATTCCGGCTGAAACACAGTCTGGTAAATTATTTCGTATGCGTGGCAAAGGCGTTAAGCCTGTTCGAGGCGGAATGACGGGTGACCTGTTATGCCGGGTGCATGTCGAAACACCGGTTAAACTGAATAATAAACAGAAAGACCTGGTCAAGGAACTGGAACGCTCTATGCATGAATCTAAAAAGGAACACAGCCCGCAGCATGCGTCATGGGGTGACCGGGTAAAACGTTTCTTTGATGATCTGAAAGTGGGTTAAAGCCAGTTCATCATATGGCACTTCATCATATGATACATACTTGAGAGGAAAAACAATGTTAGATATTGCTGTTACCGGTGCGGCTGGTCGAATGGGGCGCAGTTTAATTCAGGCCTGTGCAGATAACGCAAGCTGCCAGTTAACCGTTGCACTGGAACATACCGAGAATAGCCTGTTAGGTGCTGATGCCGGTGAAATGGCGGGTATCGGTAAAAATAATGTTATTTTGCAGGCAGACATTAATCAGCTCACGGATAGTTTTAACACGCTTATTGATTTTACCCGGCCTCAGGCCACCCTGCAGAACCTCAGTAGTTGTGTTAAAAATGGTAAAAATATGGTGATTGGCACCACCGGTTTTACAGCAGAAGAAAAGCAGCAGATCAGGGTGGCGGCAAACTCCATTGCGATAGTCTTTGCGCCAAATATGAGTGTCGGCGTGAATTTATGTTTTAAACTGCTTGATCTAGCTGCGCGCGTATTAGGCGACAATGTTGATATAGAAGTGATAGAAGCCCATCACCGGCATAAGGTTGATGCGCCTTCTGGAACGGCATTGCGTATGGGGGAAATTGTTGCTGATGCATTAGACCGTGATTTAAAACAATGTGCCGTCTATGGTCGTGAAGGCCATACCGGGGAAAGAAAATCATCGACGATTGGTTTTGAAAGCATTCGTGCTGGTGATATTGTCGGCGATCACACGGTTATGTTTGCAGATACCGGTGAGCGGGTTGAAATTACCCATAAAGCCAGCAGTCGCCTGACCTTTGCTAATGGTGCGGTGCGTGCCGCCTGCTGGTTAGCAGATAAAAAAGCAGGTTTATATGATATGCAGGATGTATTAGGCTTAAGCTAATTATAATGCTTAATGTTTAATTCTTTATCTCGTTCCTATTGCTCTGCGTGGGAATGCATACGTTATGGGCAACGTAAACAGATGTGGAAGGCTACCATGCAGAGCGTGGTAGCCGGTAAACCAGTGGCAATAATAAACCAGTAATATAAACC
>WFMW01000065.1 GCA_015488885.1 Gammaproteobacteria bacterium
GAGAATAGATAGCCTACTGCGGAAAAGTGGAATTTGGTCATATTTTCCTCTATTTATCGTTAAATAGCCGTGCTATTCTCCTCAAAATAGTGAAAAATATGCCTCAAATCCACTTCCCCTCGCTACGGCTCCTATTCTCGGACAGGCTCCTGGCTGATTCCCGGGTTTTACCTGATAAATTTTTATCTGATAATTCTTTTTTATGCGGCTAAGTAAAATCAAACTGGCGGGTTTTAAATCTTTCGTTGACCCGACGACCATTAATTTTCCGAGCAACCTGACCGGTATTGTCGGTCCTAATGGTTGTGGTAAGTCGAATACCATTGATGCGGTACGTTGGGTGATGGGGGAATCGTCGGCCAAAAACCTGCGTGGTACCTCTATGGATGATGTTATTTTTAACGGTTCAACGGCACGTAAACCGGTTGGTATGGCCACGGTTGAGCTGATTTTCGATAACAGTGACGGCAAGATGGGCGGGCAATACGCACAGTATGCTGAAATTTCAGTCAAACGTTCTGTAACCCGTGATGGTGCCTCAAAATACACGCTCAATGGTACCCGTTGCCGACGTCGTGATGTGGCTGACCTGTTTCTCGGCACTGGTCTGGGGCCGCGTAGTTATGCGATTATTGAACAGGGGATGATTTCACGTTTAATTGATGCCAAACCGGAAGAGCTGCGTACTTTTCTGGAGGAAGCTGCCGGTATCTCTAAATATAAAGAACGTCGTCGGGAAACCGAAAATCGCATTCGTCATACCCGGGAGAATCTCGAACGGTTGACGGATTTACGTGAAGAAATCGACAAACAACTGGCGCGTCTGCAACGTCAGAGTCGCAGTGCCGAGCGCTATAAAGACTATAAACAGCAGGAACGGGTGTTAAAAGCCGAGCATCTGGTCTTGCACTGGCAGGCATTAACCGCAAAACTGTCAAACCACGACCAGGCGATTTCACAGCTGGAAACCGAGCTGGAAAAAGTGATCGCCGAGCAACGTGCCGCGGAATCGCAGATAGAGCAACAACGTCAGCACAATGAGTCGGCAAATAATGAACTCAATCAGGCACAGGGGGCGTATTATAGTCTGGGGGCGGATATTTCAGCCAAAGAGCAGAACATCCAGTACCAGCAGAACCTGCAGCAACGCCAGCAGACGGATCTGGAAAGAGTGGAAAGCAGTCTGGCCGATGCACAACGGGTGCTGGAAGGTGACCGCCAGGCCCTGCAGGCTATTACGCAGCAGTTGCAAACGGATGAACCTGAACTCGATCAGTTAAAACGGCAGGAAGCGGTTGTGGCAGAACAGTTACAGACATCCGAACAGCGCATGCAAAGCTGGCAGCAATCATGGGATGAGATCAACCGGGATTATTCACAGGCCAGCCAGAAAGCACAGGTGGAGCGTTCACGCATGGAGCAACTGGAACGTCATGTTAGCCAGTTGCAACAACGCTTACAGAAAATTGACCATGAAAGACAGGCGCTTTATGCCGAAAATCTGGATGACCAGATAAGCGATTTGCAGCATCTTCATGATAAAGCCAGTGAGGAAAAAACCGGTCTGGAACAGCAACTCAGTGAAACCTTAAATAATATCCAGCAGCAACGTGAAGCCATTGTTAAGACAGAACAGCAATCGGCACAGGCACGTCGGCATATTAATCAGTTGCAGGGGCAGTTGTCTTCGCTGGAAGCATTACAGCAGGCAGCGCTGGGAAAAACCAATAAAGCCCTGCAGCAATGGCTGGATAAAAACGGCTTAAGCCAGAATGTCCGTGTTGCTCAACAGCTTGATGTAGAACAGGGCTGGGAACTGGCCGTTGAAACCGTACTGGGTGATACTCTGGAAGCGGTTTGTATCGAAAACCTGTCGGCGCTTGATGCCGCTTTACAGCCAGCATCACTGGAAGCTATGGCACAGAGCAATCTGTTTTTACTGGAAATGGCTGACATTCCGGTTACAGACACATCGTTGGCTGATTTATTGTTGCAAAAAGTCAACACGTCGTTACCCATCATGGCCTTTTTACAGGGAATCTATACAGCTGAAACCCTGGCTGAAGCCTTATCAAAACGTGACTCACTTAAGCCAGCAGAAAGTATTGTAACGCGTGATGGTATCTGGGTAGGGGCTAACTGGCTGCGTATCAGCCGTGATAAAGATGCACGCCAGGGGGTACTGGCACGGGAACAGACTATCCGTGAATTACAGCAGCAACTGGCCGAACACGAAGTCATTGTGCAGCAATGGAATACAGCTCTGAGTGAATACCGGCAGGCATTACAGACAGATGAACAGCAACGTGAGACGCTGCAAGCCTCGTTGAATACTATCCATTCACGTTTAAATGACATTCAGGCACAAATCAGTGCGCGTCAGTCACGCCAGCAACATATTATTAAACGAACTAAAAGCCTTGATGAGGAACTGGCAGAAACCGGTACGCTAATCACCAGTGAAGAATCTGCCATTGCGCTTGCCATCCGCTCACGTAACGAAGCACTGGCACAGGCCGAGACGATGGAAACTGCACGCAGTGAGCTGCAGAGCCAGCGTGAGCAGTTGAACCGGCAGTTACAGACACACCGTAATGCGATGAGCCAGCAGCGTGAATCCGCGCATCAACTGGCCATTAAAATCGAAGGTTTGCGTTCACGTATGACTGGGCTGGCACATAATATTAGTCGCATGGAACAAAACTGGTCAGTGCAGCAGCAGCGCAAACAGGAGCTGGATGCTTCTTTACAGTCGGCTACTGCGCCTGTAGAAGCACTGGAGACTGAACTAAAAACACTGCTCGACAAGCGTCTACAGGCGGAACAGCATCTAAGTGAAGCACGCAAAAAGTTAGAAGCCATCACCCATAAACGAGATGAACTCGATAAGCAGCGTCTGTCATATGAACAGGCCGGGCAGCAACTGCGGAGCAAGCTTGAGCAAAAACGTCTGGATAGCCAGGAACTGCGGGTGCGAGCTAAAACCGCACTGGAACAGCTGGCTGAAACCGGTTTTGAACTTGATGAGGTAGCCGCCAGGCTGGAGCAGGGCGCTGACTGCCAGCAGTGGGAACAGAAACTGGCAGATATAAGCCAGCGCATAGCTCGCCTGGGGCCGATTAATCTGGCGGCAATAGACGAATATAAAGAGCAGCAGACGCGTAAAATTTATCTGGATGAACAGAATAATGATGTGGTTGCGGCGCTGGATATTTTACAGCAGGCGATTGCCAAAATTGATAGCGAGACCCGTTCACGTTTTAAGGAAACCTACGACCATGTGAATAACCGGGTGAAGGATATGTTTCCGCGTCTGTTTGGCGGCGGCACGGCTTATCTGGAAATGACCGGAGATGATCTATTGAATACTGGTGTGGCCATTATGGCACGTCCTCCGGGCAAGCGAATATCTAATATTCACCTGATGTCGGGTGGCGAAAAAGCCCTGACAGCGGTGGCGCTGGTATTTGCTATTTTTGAATTAAACCCGGCTCCATTCTGCATGCTTGATGAGGTCGATGCTCCGCTCGATGAAGCCAATGTGGGCCGTTTTTGCCAGCTGGTCAAGGAAATGTCTTCGCAGGTACAGTTTATTTTTATTACCCATAATAAAAATACCATGGAAATTTCCGAGCACCTCAGTGGTGTCACCATGCGTGAATCGGGAGTTTCCAGGCTGGTGTCGGTCGATGTTGCGGAAGCCGCGACACTGGCGGGTGTAGGAGCATAAAGATGGAATTATTACGCTGGATATTACTGCTTGTCGGCATTGTTTTCATTGTGCTTGTCTATCTTTTCGGACGCAAACGTCGGCAACGCAAACAGCAGCAGGAAACCGAGCCTGATAACGATCTGCCAGAATTCAGTGCCCGTGACTGGGATGATTTTGATGAAGGTGTTGGCCCGGTGAGAGTGATTACTGGTGCTGGCCCGGATGGAGATGCTCTATTATCGGACAGTATCGCCAATGCCACAGCACCCGGTTCTACAAACACTGATTCTACAATAGAAGGTTCATCAGCCAATGCGGGTGCACACCCCGACATTATTATTTTATTTATCCTGCCCAAAATGCAGACTAAATTTTCCGGCTCGCAAATAAACAGTTCGGTGCAGGCGATGGGCTTAAAATTTGGTGAAATGAATATTTACCATTATTATAAAATTGAAAATAACCGACAGCGTACGGTTTTTAGCCTGGCAAATATGATTGAACCTGGATCCTTTAATCCTGACACCATACATGATATGCAATCACCGGGGCTAACTGTTTTTATGCAGATTAATCCCTCAGATGAAGTAGATGCCATGGATGATCTGACAGAAATGCTGCAACGCAGTTATCAGCTTGCCGGTCTGTTAGAAGGGCGTATATGTAATCACCTGCGTCAGCCCCTGACCGAGCAGGATGCGGAAAATTACCGTAATCAGGTACAACTGATTCGTGCCTGATTGCAGGTTTCCGGGTGCCATCATAGAGGATCAAAATGCCCGCCTCCATCAATCATAAAATAGCCAGTAAAATCGAACAGTTACGTGAGCAACTACGTAATCATGCCTGGCGCTATTATGTGCTGGATGACCCGGAGGTTCCCGATGCGGAATATGACCGGCTTTATCGACAGCTACAACAACTGGAGCAGGCTCACCCTGAACTACTGAGCAGTGATTCCCCCACACAACGTGTTGGTGCGCAACCACTGACCACGTTTGCACAAATTCACCATCAACAACCGATGTTATCGCTGGATAATGTATTCAGTGAAGACGAACTCACCGCTTTTGATCGACGTGCACATGAACGCCTGCATAGCGATGCACCGATAGACTATGCGGCTGAACCAAAGCTGGATGGTCTGGCCATCAGTATTCGTTATGAACAGGGTCAGTTGATTTATGCGGCTACCCGCGGTGATGGCAATACGGGTGAGAACGTGACGCAGAATATTCGCACCATTGAATCGGTGCCGTTAAAACTGCTGGGTGATGATTTCCCCAAAGTGCTGGAAGTACGCGGTGAGGTTTTTATGCCTAAAGCCGGGTTTGAGAAACTTAACCAGCAGGCGCGTCGTAATGGTGAAAAAACTTTTGCTAATCCACGTAACGCCGCCGCTGGCAGCCTGCGCCAGCTTGATCCCAGGATAACCGCAAACCGGCCATTAAGCTGGTATTGTTATGCCGTAGGTGTGGTTGAAGGCGGGCAGCTGGCTGATACCCACAGTGCGATGATGCAGCAGCTTAAACAGTATGGTTTTCCGGTGTGTGCGGAAGCGCAGGTGGTGAAAGGGGTTGCAGGCTGCATGGCTTATTACCGGCAACTGTTAGCCAGGCGGGAACAACTGGCTTATGATATTGATGGTATTGTCTATAAAGTGAATGCTATCAGTCAGCAGCAGTTACTGGGTTTTGTGGCACGGGCACCGCGTTGGGCGATTGCACACAAATTTCCAGCACAGGAAGAAATGACTGAGATTCTTGATGTCGATTTTCAGGTTGGCCGCACCGGTGCGATTACGCCGGTAGCACGGTTAAAACCAGTATTTGTTGGTGGCGTAACGGTAAAAAATGCGACCCTGCACAATATGGATGAAATACGGCGTAAGGATATTCATATTGGTGACAGGGTGATCATTCGTCGTGCCGGGGATGTGATTCCAGAAGTTGTCAAAGTGGTTATCAGCCGTCGTACAGATCGGGTACGTGAAGTCATTATGCCGACAAAATGCCCGGTCTGCGGTTCGGTAATCGAACAGCTTGAAGGTGAAGCCGTAGCGCGCTGTACCGGTGGTTTGTTCTGTGAGGCACAACGGGCGCAGGCAATTAAACACTACGCTTCACGCAAAGCCATGGATATTGACGGCCTGGGGAATAAATTAATTGAACAGCTGGTTGCAGGCAATACTATACAGACACCAGCCGATCTTTATACATTGAGTGTTTCACGGCTGGCATCACTGGATCGGATGGCAGAAAAATCAGCGCAAAATATTGTCAACGCCATTGATAATAGTAAACAGCCACTTCTGTCACGATTTATTTATGCAATGGGTATTCGTGAAGTCGGCGAAAGCACCGCCAGGCATCTGGCGGAGAACTTGATGTCGCTGGATGCGCTGATGCAGGCAGATATTGAAACCTTACAGGCAATTCAGGATATCGGCCCGATCGTTGCTCAGCATATTGTTACTTTTTTCCAGCAGAGACATAACCGGGAAGTCATTAATAAAATTCTTGCCGCTGGCGTGGTGATTCAGAACCCGGAAAAAGTAGCAGTTGATAATCAGCCGTTACAGAGCAAAACCTTTGTTATCACCGGCACATTACCGAGTTTGTCACGTGAACAGGCTAAAACCCTGTTACTGCATGCTGGGGCAAAAGTAAGCGGCAGTGTGTCATCAAAAACCGACTATCTGCTGGCAGGTGAAAAAGCTGGATCAAAACTGACCAAAGCCAGCTTACTGGGGGTGACGGTCATTGATGAGGCTACATTAAAGCAGTGGCTGGCAAAGGATTAAGCGTTCTTACACTGGTAAGGCAAATCAAAGGATGGTTGTTCAAAACACGCTGTCAAAATATAGATGCAAGCTAGCCCGCACCTCTGCGGCTGATAGTCTTGAACAACCATCCTGCTTAAACTTTTTTATTTGTGTTCAACAGTCACCACACGGCCACCGTTGGTAATAATTTTAACTTCTTCACCAACAGCAAAACTTTTGCCTTTGGCTATCACAACAACAGAATTACCATTATCCAGTTTAACCATGAGTTGTTGTGCATTTGCCTTGCCGATTTCATTACCAGCATAAGCACCTGCCAGACCGCCACCCAGTGTAGTCAGTGTGTTACCGCGTCCGCCACCCATCGTGGAGCCAAGTACCGCACCGGTTAATGCGCCCAAAAATGTACCCGCCCCTGAATCCTTGATAACGACGGGTTTAATCTCAGTAATGATACCGGTTTTGGCATGCATAATGTAAGCGCTGGAACCTGCTTCAACCTCATTGCCGCCATTCGTCGCGCAGGCACCAAGGCCAAGAAAAGTGATACTGAAGAAAATGATAAAAAGTTTATTTATGATGTGTTTCATAGTAGGAGTTCCTGTTGAAATTTTTCCAGAAATGACATAGTAGATTCTGCCCTGATGCCACCAGTTCCCGATTTTAGAAATCACTGTTTTGTAGTAGTTCCATGTGTAGGATGTTTTTTTTAATCGGTGCCTGGAAGGCAAAAAGGACATTGATTATATCATAAGCTGTAACGACGTTTATCGCAGCAAAATTTTAGGGAAAACCCCTATGGTGTAATGAGGATAATGAGGGCATGATTACCTCGTAAATCCTGATAGAGGGTTAGACATTATGTTAGAAGTAAGGGAAAATAATATGGCTATTTATATTACAAAAAACACAGAGACACCGCGATACAGTCAGGAACATTTTGTCAATACTTCCAGAATGCGTATGCCAAAAGTTAATGTGATTGACTGTGATAATGAAATAATGATAAAAGCTGAATTGCCTGGTGTAAGCAATGAGGATATTGATGTTTCAGTTACTAATAATATTCTAACGATCAAGGCCGGTTTGAGTAAATCAGCAAGTGTGGAAAGGTGCTATTATTACCGTAGCGAGATTCCGCAGGGCAGTTTTAGCCGTAGTCTATCGTTACCGGCTGAAGTTGATATTGACAATTCGCAAGTCAGTTTCACTAATGGATTACTTGATCTGAGGTTACTAAAAATAAATCATGTTAAGCATATCAATGGCAGGGAGAGAATCGAAACATAGCTTTGCGTATGGTTTAGCAGTGCTGTCTCTGGTCTTCTGATGTGGTCCGGTTATTAAGATGGCTGTGCAAATAATAAATATCATGATTGTTGATGATCACCCACTGGTGCGTAGTGGTCTACGTCAACTGATTGAAACTGAACTCGACCTTCGTGTATGTTGTGAAGCAGCGTCTATGGTCGAAGCGCAACAGGTTTTTAGCAACCATTCTCCTGATTTAGCCATTATAGATTTATCACTGCCTGATGGTAGCGGTCTGGATCTCATTAAACATATACTTGCCCGGCAGCCAGACATGAAAACTCTGGTTTCATCCATGTATGATGAAGATTTATTTGCTGTACGAGCGCTACGTGCAGGAGCAAGAGGTTATATTAATAAACAGGAGGCTGGCGAACAGGTTATTGCTGCCATCAGGCAGGTGCTTACTGGTGAGCTTTATTTGAGTTCGCGGATGACGGAACATCTGATCGTTAATACCGCTCATAGCACAGATGACCAGAAGTATTCACCAGCACAGACATTATCTAATCGTGAACTCGAAGTTTTTGAACTGACTGGTCATGGTCTGACAACCAGTGACATCGCTGAACGTCTGCATCTTAGTGTAAAAACTATAGAATCGCATCGTGCTAATATAAAAACCAAGCTGAGGCTTAATTCTGCCGGTGAATTGATACGCTGTGCAGTACAATGGACGCTGGATACATAAATCCATTAGCTGTGCACAAAAACAGGCCAGCCCTTTTCTGTACAGGAGTCTGTCTGATTGACCTTTATTAATGGCAGGATTTTTTATAATGTCCCACTCCCGAAAAAATAGTGCCTTACATCAGTCATCATCCTACAACAAGGTGATAACTAAACGTCAGACTGAACGTTTACTGGATATGGTCGAGCACTTGCCTACCGCTGCGGTGTATCGCAGAAATCACCATTTAATGATGAATCGAGCTGCTGAGGCAATCACCGGTTATAGCCGTGATGAACTCACAACCAGAGAATTATGGTTTAATAAATTATATGGTGAGCGTGCCGACGAAGTCCTGCAGCTATACCAGCATGAACGTGCAGCTGGTTTTCCTAAACAGACGGATCCTGTTGCGCATCGCTGTAAAAATGGTGAGCGACGCTATATTGAATATGCGTGTTACCAGTTCGATGATCATGAAATATGGATTTTACATGATGTTACCAAACGCTGTGAGTCCGAGATAGCTTTGCATGACCGTACCGAGCGTTTACATGCAATTATGGATAATGTGGCTGAGGCAATTGTCGTTATCAATAAGGATGGTGTAATAACAGATTTTAATCATGCAGCAGTAAAATTATTTGGTTATTCTGCAAGTGAGGCTATTGGTCAGGATGTAAAATTACTGATGCCTTCTTCCTATCATAAGGTGCATGGTAACTCGCTGATTAATTATCAAAAAAATATTGGGGCCGCGAGTAAAATAATGGATCAGGCAAGGGAGCTGCCCGGTTGCCGTAAAGACGGATCCAGCTTTCCACTAGAGTTAACCATTACCCAGGTTGACCATCTCGGTATTGTTATTGGTATTATGCGTGATCTTAGTGTACAGAAAAGACTGGAGAAACAGGTCGCTGATATTAGCACTCAGGAACAGGAACGCATCGGGCAGGAGATACATGATGGGCTGGGGCAGCAATTAACCGGTTTGAGTTTGATGGCAAGTGTTGTAAAACGGCATCTGGAAAATCAGGATTCTGTGGCTGTTATGCAGATGGATGAGATAATTGTACAGCTACAGCAGGCAATAAAAAATGCCCGTATTCTGTCACATGGTCTGGCACCCGTTCCGGTAACGCCTGAAGGACTTAAAGATGCGCTTACTCTGTTAGCTCAAGAAGTGAATAATAATATGAAAATTGCCTGTGTTTTTCAGGCAATCGATCCTGTAGAAGTAAAAGACCGCACCAGCGCGATGCAGATTTACCGGATTGTTCAGGAAGCGGTCAATAATGCAGTCAAGTATGCACATGCCAGTAAAATTACCATAAAACTCAAAGCCCGTAAAAATAGCTGTAAATTCAGTATTGAAGATAATGGTTGTGGTTTTTTTCTGGATAAAATAAACAATGATGGTATGGGATTGCGTATTATGCGTTACCGTGCAGGTATTATTGGTGGTCATCTGAGCATTAAATCAAAACCAGATAATGGCACGGTGGTGAGTTTTATACAATCAGACATTTCCTAAATCAAAATCTTTTACCCGTTGAATAGCCTTGAGTAGGGTCAGCGTTTTTTCGTTCAGGTTAAATCTGGATTTATGGTTAATAAGGTTTTCCATTTCACTGCTAAGTGTTTTAAGTTCTAATGTTCCGCAGCAGCGGCTTGCCCCATGGAGTTTATGGATAATCTGTTTAAGTTTGTCTATATCATTTTCCTTAACAGCCTGGTTAATAGTATCGGTATATTCATCAAGTTCAGCGCGTAACATGGAAAAGAGTTCCAGTGCCAGTGCTTCATTGTTTCCAGTAAATTCTCTGGCAAGACTTAATGAAAAAATATTATCCTGCGGTTTCTGCTTTATGTCGGTATATAATTTTTCAGTGGTATTTTTATAGATCCACTGGTTGATAATGTTGTGCATTATATTGTCATTAACAGGTTTAATAATAATATCATTAATACCAGCCTGTTCTATTTTATCTATATCCTTTGGCATAGCGTTGGCGGTCAGAGCGATAATAATACTGTTATGATTTCTGGTTTGTCGTATTATACTGGTGGTTTCAAAACCATCTAATCCTGGCATATGAAGATCCATAAATATAATATCAAAAACCTTATCTCCAGCATATTTAATGGCCTGTTCTCCAGACCGAGCGGTAGTTACACCAGCATTATTTTTGTGTAATATAATTTCTGCGAGACGCAGGCTAATGTCATTATCATCAACAACAAGAATATTCAATTTTGACCAGTCAGTATGTTGTTTAAGCTTATTTTGATCGGCAAGGTTTTTCCCCTTGCGCTGTTGCTGACTGAACAGACCGGTTAGTTTGTTATGAAGCACTTCATTTTTATCAGAAACAAAAATAGCATCGTCATAATAGTGGTCAATAAAATCATCTAGTCTTTTATGTGAGCGTGTGCTAACAACAAGCAGGTTAGGGTGGGGAAGTGAGTGCTGATTAAGTCTGGATAAAAAGGGTTTATTATTAAAATCATTTCTACCAATAAAAATAATAATGGCATCAAACTTTATGTTATCGTTATTCGTGGCAAAAAAATCATCAGGATGAAAAATGGTTGTCTGGCATTTCCATGATACAAGAATATTTTTAAATATCTGTTGTGCCACAGGATGAGTTGCCAGGACAGCAATCTTCTTATTAGTAAGTATGACTGATTGAGTATGAATATCGGACAGGTTATTAACCGGTATAACAGGTATACAAAACCAGAAAGTAGAGCCATGATTCAGTGTGCTATCAAAACCGATGTCACCATGCATTAACAACGTCAATTTTCGTGATATTACCAGACCTAAACCGGTTCCTCCAAAACGGCGTGTGATGCTTGTATCTGCCTGAGTGAAAGCTTTAAATAAATTCTTTTTAGCATTAGCATTCATGCCAATTCCGGTATCTTCAATGGTAAACCTGATACTATATTCAGTCGTATCAAGTTGGCCGGAATCAACGCGTATGTAAACATAACCTGTTTCAGTAAACTTGATGGCATTACCTACAAGATTAGTGATTATCTGATGTATTCGAAATGCATCTGCAACGATGGTCTGCGGAAGATTGCTGCTGATACTATAGAATAATTCGATATTTTTTTCATAGGCAGCAGGTGTAAGCAAGTTGATAATATCTTCAATAATATCTGTCAGATTGAATTCAGTATTGTTAATTTCTGTTTTACCCGATTCGATTTTAGACAGATCCAGAATATCGTTAATGATTTCCAGCAGGTTATTTGCTGATTTTTGTATGGTTGTTGTGTAGTCTTCCTGTTGTGGTAATAATTTTGTGCCCTGTAATAGTTCAGTAAAACCGATAATGCCACTTAAAGGTGTACGAATTTCATGGCTCATATTTGCCAGAAATTCTGATTTGGCCTTATTGGCCGATATGGCTCTGGATCGGGTTATATCCAGTTCTGCATTACGTATCTCCAGCTCTTCCATAGTTTCCTTAAGTTCATTGGTATAGCTGTTTAATGTCTCTTCCAGCCCGGTTTGTGCCTTACTTAATTCAGTCGCCATGTTATTAATACACGATTGAAGGATACCGATTTCGCCACTTGCATTTTCCTTTATATGCGAATTCAGGTTTCCTGAGGCAATATTTCTAACTGTCTCAGTAAGTTGTTTAATGGGGCCTGTAATAGAGTGGCTAATTCGTATTACAATAAGTGTAAAAATAATTAAAATAACAAGGCTTATCAAGGCGCTGTTTTTTATGTAGTTTATCTTATCGTTAGTAGCATAGTAGGTTGAAAGAGTAACAATAACACGGCCAATTTTACTGCTGCCATTTTTACGTTTGGTTATATTTTTACCATTTTTATAATCTTCAACAGGTATTTTTCTTGAAATAACCGGTTCCGTATAGACAAGGTGATTTTTATCTCTGCTAAAAAAATAATTTAATATAGATTTTTTCCTTGATGATATTTTTACGGGATCATTGATATCTATAATAGAATGGTTTTCTTTGTCCAGAATCTGTATTCTAATCACTTTCTTATTTCTGAGAATGGATTTAACCTGTGGCAGGATAAATTCTGTATTACCAGAATAGATAGCATACTCGGCTGACGGGGCCAGTTGTTTTGCTATAAATATGCCGTGTAAATTAAGAGAATGTGTTATATGTTCAAACTGAGTATGTGTAAAATATGCTGAAAGTATCAGGGTGATAAGATATACCGGCAATATAGCAAGAATAATAACCTGTTTATTGATGCCAAAGTTTTTCATTTTAATCTCTCTGTCTGTTTGTCTTCAGACTTGAAGATTTTATATTTTAGATCACTGGTGTCTGGTATATCTATATCAAGAGCTCTGAATACCTGTTTGTTAATACTGATGTTAAAATCATCTGGATAATGGATTTTATTTCTATATGGATATTTTTTATGTAGGAATTTTTTGATGATGGTTACTGCACTTTTAGCAATGCTACCTGGCTTGCTATAAATTGCTGCCAGGGCACCGGCATTAACAAAGTTTCTGGAAAAGCCTATAAGTGGTTTTCTATATCGATAGCTTGTTAGCAAAATACTTTTTGCTGTTTCGCTGTTGTATATGTTTTTATCCGGTAATGCCAGTAATAGATCAGAATGGGATAGCGCATTTCTTACTCTATTAATTAAATATCGTGGTGCACCAATATTAACTTTATATAATTCAATATTATTTTTTCTGGCACATTTTTTCAGCGCATAGTCATCAGCCTGATGATTTTTACTCGTCAGGTAACTTATTCTATGCCATTGCCGATTGATGAGTTTTATAAACTTCAGTTGTCGACAATAGGGTTGTGTCATATACAGGATATTATTATATTTGCTATTTATTTCATTCAGGGTATGTGCTTGATCAGGGTGGCTTACTATAAGTAGCTTTTTCATTTTCGAATAGTATTCCGCAGATTTTTCTATAGCGTCCTGTCCGATAGCGATGATTAAATCTGCTTTAGGCCTGATTGCTAATGGAAATCTCTGAGTGGTTATTTTTAGTAATTTTATCTGCTTATATGTAGCAAGCATTGACGCTATTTTTTCTGCAATTTTTGTTTGTAGCAGGCTTTCTTTTGAATAGATAAGAATAATATGCGATACATGAATATTCTTATGTTGTTTAGCTGTGTGGGGAAAATCGCTGTTGGTATAGCCTATATGGGGAATGAATAAAAAAATAGTCAGTAGCAAAAGTTCTTTTGGCCATAAGAATCTGGCTATTGAAAATCCGCCAGCTAGCAAGCTGCTGGATAACAACCTGGTAGGTATGAATCGTATCGTTGATCGCCAGTTATACATTAGAATTCCATATCCGATATTATATGTACTGTTGTTATATACTGTGCTTAAAAATTGAGCCGTAGGTCAATATAGGCGGTTTTATTCTGTATTATTCGTGGTGCCGTGGTTGTTCTTGGCCTGCTTTTGTAGTCACTGTAATCACCGGCCAGATTTTTTAATACCAGAGATATATTGCCATGAGTCTGGCCATAGTTAAAGTTTCTGCCTAATTTTAAATTTAGAATGTTATAGCTATCATGTGCAGCATCGGTCCATTTAAATGCATCAGCATAATAATAATACAGGCTGGCATTGTATTTCTCTTCAAACTGTTTACTAAGTAGCAGTGAATAACTGTGTTGTGGTGCAGAATCGGCTATAACGCCTGAATTACTGCTGATATCAATGAGTGCACTACTTGCAATCAGCCTGAGAGTGGCATCAATATGATAGTCCAGTTCCAGCTCCAGACCACGAGTTCTACTGGTTATAGCATTGGTGAATTTTTGTATCGAATTGTCGAAGTCTTTTGCAGGGTTGTTGGTTGGCAGGCGCTGGATATCGATAAAATCAGTAATATTATCGTAAAAGAGCCTTGCATCGAATAACAGTGTCTGGTGTATGAAGCTACCATAATAAGCCATTTCACGGCTGGTGATTTTCTGATTATGAAGGTTTGAGTTACCGGAAACAATCTGATCTTTTACTGTTACTCCCACAGGGGAGCCACTTGTGGTTAGTGCATGTGAATAGCCTGTATTAGCCCTTTCTTCCAGAATAAATGGGCTGCGAATAGCATGGCTAATGCCAAGGCGAATTTTATTATGATGATTAAAAACATGGATAAACGACAGACGTGGTGAAAAGGATGTGTCGGTAAAATCATTGTTTTCCAGTAGACCGCCAGTATTGATTATATTATTACGATTGATATGCCATTCAATATTGCTAAAACCACGGTATTGTTTGTGAGTGATGGTATTATCTGTACCAAGATATAAGGGGGAGTCCACCAGGTCAAACTGAGCACTTAACCCCCAGGTGAATTTGAAATTATCGGACGGATATATAAAATGGGTGAATTCAAAATTATGCCGCTGGGTTTTTATTTTTGCATTTACATTTAGTCGAAAGGTATCAACACCCGGGAAAAAACTGTTCAGGTTAATCGGGGCGGATGTATAGTTATCTTCCTTATTGGACAGGTTGTAATAATACTGTAGCAAAGTTGTATTTTTTTTATTAATAACATCTTCCCATTTTATAAACTGGTAAAAATGTGTATTTTCAACAGTACGTGCTGCTGGTAATACATCGGCATGGTTGCGATCAGTCTGCTGAAAATTAATGCCATAGCCGCCCTGATAACTCAGTGTATTTCTATCGTTATACTGGTAGTCAGCACGGTAATCTATTTTATGGCTATTGGTATCATCAGGGTTGTCAAATTGATTAGCGCTGTTTAGCCCATTATCGTTTAATGTGGAAGCGGTGATGCGATAATCAAGCTTTCCCCGGTTGCCCCCATATCGGTAGGTTAGATCAGCGATATCATGGTTGCCTATATTGGTACGTGCATACGAACCCTGGTCTTCTGCAGCAGTTCGGGTGATTATATTGATAGCGCCAAGGAAACTGTTGCCGCCATAGGTGGCAAGGTTCGGGCCACGGGAAAATTCAATGCGCTCAATATCATCAATATTTACCGGGATGGCTTTCCATAATATGCCACCGAAAAATGGCTCATAGATGGAACGCCCGTCAATGAGTACCTGTAATTGTTTGGAATACTGGTCACTGTGTCCATGATAGGTCACAACATATTTAGGTTCGTCACCAAATTCATTGCCACTGTAACCGACCTGAACACCCGGCACCAGGCGCAAGACTTCAGGAATGGTTCGGGCACCGGAGGCTTCGATGGTTGCGCGGTCGATAACCGAAATGGTGACTGCAGCATCCGAGACGGGTTGATCGAGACGGTTGGCGGAGAGCGCAACGGGTATATTAAAAAACAGGTCATTGTTTGCGGCCAGCAGAGGGGAAGAATTTATGAGTAGCCCTGTGGTTAAGAAAATAACAACAGACTGACTGGCTGAGAGTATAATATATTTCACTGTATAAGCAATTATGAATACTGAATCTGGTCACCAGAAGTCCGACAGGGCTCCTGAAAAATTATTATTAAACAATCATTTTATTAGATCTTTGCATAATTGAGGATGATTGTGCAAAAATACTCTAATAGTATAAATTATAAGACATACATTGTGCAAAGGCCGTAAATTTAATGGGCAATAAAAATTTTTCAACACTTGCCGATACTATTGGCCATACGCCGCTGGTACGTTTACAACGGTTTTCTGTTGACAACAAAAATACTAACAATAATACCATTTTGTTGAAGCTGGAAGGCAATAATCCGGCCGGTTCGGTAAAAGACCGGCCTGCGTTGAATATGCTGGAACAGGCAGAAAAACGTGGTGATATTCACCCCGGCGATACCCTGATTGAAGCCACCAGCGGTAATACCGGGATTGCCCTGGCTATGGCAGCAGCGGTGATGGGCTATCATATGATATTGATTATGCCGGATAATATGAGTGAAGAACGACGTGCAGCGATGCAGGCTTATGGTGCCGAGCTGATTTCTGTGACCACGGAACAGGGGATGGAAGGGGCACGTGATCTTGCCTTGCAGATGCAGAATGATGGTCGGGGTGTGGTGCTGGATCAGTTTAATAACCCCGATAATCCCAATGCCCATTATCTGACTACCGGCCCTGAAATATGGCAGCAAACAGCAGGTAAAATTACCCATTTTGTCAGCGCCATGGGTACCACCGGAACCATTATGGGTACCTCGCGCTACCTCAAGGAACAGTCTTCCGCGATACAGGTGGTCGGTGTACAGCCACAGCAGGGGGCAAAAATCCCCGGTATCCGGCGCTGGCCACAAGCTTATCTGCCGGGTATATTTGATGCCAGTTATGTCGATGTAACGCTGGATGTCAGTCAGCAGGAAGCCGAGCAGACGACCAGAGAACTGGCAACCCGGGAAGGTATATTCTGCGGCATTTCCTCCGGTGGTGCGCTTGCCTGTGCATTGAGACTGGCGCAAGCCCTGGAAAATGCGGTGATTGTCAGCATTGTCTGTGACCGGGGTGACCGCTATCTTTCTACCGGTGTTTTTTCCGCGCAGGCCTGAACAGACTTTTTTATCTATGGCTAAACATAAAAAACGCCGTCATCAGCGTTTACCGGCCGAGCCGGTCGAAGTACAGATTACCGGTTTGTCAACGGAAGGACGAGGTATTACCCATATTGACGGGCGCACGGTGTTTGTCGATCTGGCTTTGCAGGGTGAACGGGTTAAATGTAAATATACCGCCAGAACGGCAAAGTATGCTGAAGCCGTTGCGGTGGAAATACTACAGGCCTCGCCCGACCGGGTGGAACCGGCTTGTGCCGCCTTTGCCCGTTGTGGTGGCTGTCGTCTACAACATATGTCATCGACGGCACAACTGAGCCTGAAACAGAAAATGTTGTTCGATCAACTTGAGCATATCGGTCAGGTAAAACCACAGCACACCCTTGAACCCCTTACCGGGCCGACATTCGCCTATCGGTATAAAGCCCGGCTCGGGGTGCGTTATGTGGAGAAAAAAGACAAAGTACTGGTCGGGTTTCGTGAACGTGGCGGGCGTTATCTTACCGATATGGATGCCTGTGACGTTCTGCATGAGAAGGTGGGTAAAAATATCCGCGCAATCAGTGACTGTCTGTATCGATGCCATGCCCGCCGCAGCATCGCGCAGATCGAAGTCGCTATGGGTGACGAGCAGGCTGTGATGGTGTTTCGCCATCTTGAGCCGCTGGATAGCCATGATCGGAAGCTGTTAACCGACTTAAGTCAATCATTGGCTATCACTTTCTACCTGCAGGCTGGCAAACCCACTGAACTGGAAGCCCTGTGGCCGAAAGAGCCTCCCGCACTGTTTTACAGCCTGCCAGACCATGATGTGAAAATTACCTTTCAGCCTGCCGATTTTACCCAGGTGAACCCGGTGATTAACCGCAAAATGGTAACGCTTGCACTGCACTACCTGCAACTGAAAGCCGAAGATAAGGTGCTGGATCTGTTCAGCGGGCTGGGTAATTTTTCACTGTCTATGGCACGGCAATGTGCCAGTGTCACGGCTGTTGAAGGGTCGCTGGAAATGGTGAAAAAAGCACGTGATAATGCACGGCTGAATAATATTGAGAATGTTGAGTTTATTTTTGCCGACTTATATAACGAAGCAATAAAGCAAATGCCCTGGATTAAACGGCAATACAACAAAATTCTACTCGATCCGCCCCGCTCGGGTGCCACAGCTATATTGCCTTTATTGAAAAAAATGCGAGCTGAAATAATTGTTTATGTCTCCTGTCATCCGGCAACGTTGGCACGTGATGCCGGGGTACTGGTCAATGAGCTGGGGTATACGCTTAAACAGACTGGCATTATGGATATGTTTCCACATACCGCGCACGTGGAGTCCATAGCGATATTTTGCCGAATCAATAATCGATAATCATTACTTTTGTGTAAAGACTCCTAAGGAAAAAATAAACTCAATAAACGGGAAAACGGATGATTTCTTGCCGGAAATGATTGTACCGGTTTTGCCAGCAGAACAGAGATATTGTCTTTGCCACCCATTTTGTTTGCCTGCTGGATGATTTTAGCGGCTGCCGCAGACAGATTGTTTTTATGTTTTTGCAGAATAGTCTGAATAAGACTGTCATCGATCATGTCGGTAACCCCATCGGAACATAACAGAAAAACATCATCCAGGCGTACGATATCTTCCTGAATATCAATCTGCACGCGGGGTTCGATACCAATCGCCCGGGTAATCAGGTTCCTGTTTGCAGTATGTTTTGCCTGCTCCGGGGTATACAGGCCCCTGTCAATTAATTCCTGGGTGACGCTGTGGTCAGAGGTCATCTGTTCCAGTGTTTTATCGCGCAGTCGATACAGGCGGGAATCGCCAACATGGGCAATGCTGCAACGATTATCGTAAAACAGTAAAACGACAACGGTGGTACCCATACCCTGATAGCGTGCGTTTTTCTGTGATGATTCAAAAACATTTTTATTGGCCAGTGCAATAGCCTGGTGAATGGCCAGGCTTTCACCGCTGTAACCACTGTCTTCGTCAATCGGCGTTTTATCCCTGTGTTTTAACTGCTGACTCAGCGATTCCAGGATAGTGCTGACAGTGATAGCACTGGCCATTTCCCCGCCACGGTGGCCACCCATGCCATCGGCAAGAATGGCCAGACCTATGGCTTCGTCGCAGGCAATGGCATCTTCATTATGCTCGCGAAGCTGGCCAATATCTGTCTGCCCGGTCATCTGAATTTTTCCTTTAAGATCCATGGTTTTAGTATCCTTTAATTAAGCTTGCCTGTGTTTTTTTTCAACCGCCATAATTTTCAGGCAGCGGTTTATATCAATGGCCATCTGTTTTCCGCATGTATAGCGGTTTTTAAGCTCTTTGGCCAGTGCATGGTTAATGATGATACTAATACAAGGTGGCAGTGTCGGGTTGATTGTGGCAGGATTCGGGTGTGGTTTGTTACTTATCTGATACATCAGGGTTGCCATGGAATCGGCCTGAAAGGGCAGTTGCCCGAGTACCATCTGAAATAACATAACACCCAGTGAAAACAGATCGGACTGACCACTCACTTTTTTGCCAGCAATTTGCTCAGGTGACATGTAGGCCGGGCTTCCCAGTACCAGGCCGGTTTTTGTTTTACTTGAATCGGTAATACGGGCAATGCCAAAGTCGGTAATCTTCAGGCTGTCAGAGGTTTTATCCCACATGACATTGGCGGGTTTTATATCCCGATGTACCACATTATGCCGATGAGCATAATCCAGACCAAGCGCACAACGCTTTATAAGGGTTAGTACCTGTTCGACGGGCAACAGGGTTTTGGGTTTAATATATTGACTCAGATTATCGCCCTGCAGAAATTCCATGGCAATATAAGCCAGATCCTGTTCTTCACCGGCATCATAAATCGTGACAATATCGGGATGGGTGAGGCGACCGGCTGTTTTCGCTTCACGGAAAAAACGTGCTTTGACATCATCGAGTTTATCGGCATCAAATTTCTGTGATAAAGCCATGGTTTTAATTGCCACAGTGCGGGAAATTTTCGGGTCTTTACCAAGATACACCGCACCCATTGCACCTTTTCCAAGCTCACGTTCAATTTCATAACGACCTAACATGGGTTTCTCGATGCCGTTGTTATCCAGATTGAGCGTGCCGCCTGTATTGTTGCTGCCGTGAAGAATAATGGTCTGTTCAAGAGATTGTGCCCGACTTGAACGCGCCTTAATATCACGAAATTTTGGGTTTATATCACCGATATAGTCATACACGGATCTGGCCTTGTTATACTGGCGCTGGCGTTCATAATCCAGCGCCAGGTTGTAGAATATTTCCAGCACAGATTTCTCTCGAGGTAATTTACGAAATTTCTCAAATGCCATATCCAGCTGTCCCTGACCCTGTAAAGCAAGCCCCAGCATACGATTACTTTCTGCTGATTCAATATCCAGACGGGCTTTGCCTTTTTCCGTTAACAGATAACGTTTTGTAGTTAGCAGAATATGCCCGGTGATAAGCAACAGGGCTGGCATCATTAACTGTAACCACAGGCCCTGGCGGGTCATTAACAAATATTCGCTTATCAGTAAACCACTTAACAGCAACAGGCTGATGATAAAGCCCGTTGCTGCACCCAGTCGCGGTAATACAAACATCAGATACAACGCCAGTAGAAGGACAATACCGGTACGAACATAGATGCCCCAGGCCGGTTCAATATAAAAATCTTCATTAAGGATACTTGAAACAGCATGTGCCAGGCTGGCAATGGCTGGCATCGTCGGATTGACCGGGGTAACGAAAGTTTCACCGACACCCAGTGCTGTTGCGCCGATCAGGACAATTTTATTGTGATACTTTTCTACAGGGATTTTACCCTGCAATACATCATAGAATGAATCAACGCTAAATACCGATCGATTTTTACTGCTCTGATAAAAGAAGCTGTGCATTTGTGAATATTTATCAGTATAAATACTGAGCCGACCGAGTTGCACTTCTTTACCCACGGTGACTTTTATATTATCAACACCCAGATTCAGGCTTTTGGCCGCTATCAGCAAAGCAATGGAAGGGTAATAATGGCCATAATAATCAATAATCAGAGGTTCAGTTCGAATCGCGCCATCAATATCGGCTAAGTTGACCGATGCCCCGATGGCGTTTGCCGATTGACCAATCTGAGGAATGGGGGGCAGGGCTTTCACTGCTGTAAGAGGCGTTGCCCCATCAGGATTTGTCGCCGTGGTATTGATGATATTAGCGGGTGGAATCTGGTTACGGGTAATATAATCAGCGAATTCGCTATCTGGCTTGCCATAAGCCATACCAGGAATAAATGGCATATTTAGAATAACATTGCCTGCCTTGCGAATGCTTGTTGCCAGGGTTTTATCGGTATCAAGAGCCATTTCAGCGCTATTAACCTGCTTGCGAAAAGTTTTAATGTCTATGGCTAGCTGGTGACTGTTGGGTGATTCTTTCAGCGCACGAATAATCTGTCTGCTGGCCAGACGAGTTTGAGGATCTTTTTTATGACGTAGTCGTTGAAGATTCTGTTTAATGCGGGTATTAAGGGTATTCATCCATGCAGGGATACGGGAAATACTGCTTTGTTCAAAAACCTGTTTAAGTTGATGAATGTATTGTAAACCGGGGTCAATCTGTGGCTCGGAAAAAAATACTGTTTCAGCAACCACTTTTGCGCCACCCTGTTTGAGTCGATCCAGCATTTTTGCCTGAATATCACGCGGCCAGGGCCAGCGACCAATATTTTCAATACTTTGATCATCAATGGCAATGATAGCGATATTGCTGGTAGCCGTTCGAGTTGAAGAGCGAACCGCATAATCATAGGCATTACGTTCGAGGCTGCCAATAAAACGGCTGTTAGCAAAGGCTAGCAATAACAGGGTAATGACCAGTCCCGTCAACCAGTCACTTGTCCAGATCCCCGTTTTCATAAACACCCTCTTGTTATGGCTTTATCAGAGAGTTTAGTCTGAAAATAATAAACTGCTATAAGGTGGTATTAAAATGGCGCATAATTAAAGCAGGGTAGGTTGGAAGAGCGAATCGTCATCCGACACAATACAGCTGAACCGTTAAATATTGGTTACAAACCTGACGGAATACGCTATCGCTATTCCATCCTACGTTCAGGGAGTGCCCACAATGCCGGGTTGGACTGCGATTTTACAGGTCGGAAGAGTGAAATGTCATCCAACATGATTAAGTCATCCAACATGATTAATCTGCACCGGTTAACGTGTACAGTTACCGTGCAACCGGCACGGCAAGTTGCTGGCTTAACTCACTGCTAATCGCTTGTGACATGGTTGTTCCCAACTTGCCGGCAAAACGTTCCAGTAAATCATCTTTGACAGTGTAGTTCACCATGGTTTGTTCGCCAATAATTTTTCTGGCAACATAACTGGCACTACCTAGCCCGTCAATCAGACCAATTTTAACCGCATCTGCACCCGTCCAGATCAGGCCGGAAAACAGACCGTCAACCGATGTGTCCAGACGTTTTCCCCGGCCTTTTTCAACCGAGTGAATGAATTGCTGATGAATTTCATCCAGCATCGCCTGTACTTTCTTTTTCGCGGTTTCATTAACTGGTAAAAACGGGTCGAGCAGCGCCTTGTTCTTGCCTGCCGTTAAAGTGCGGCGTTCAATACCAATTTTTTTCATCACATCAACAAAACCAAAATTATCCATGCGTACCCCGATGGAACCGACAATGCTGGCTTTATCGGCATAAATTTTATCAGCTGCCGAGGCGATATAATAACAGCCGGATGCGCAGATATCGCTGACTACTGCATACAGGTGGATATCAGGGTGCAGTTTGCGTAAACGTTTTATTTCATCATAGATATAACCTGACTGAACCGGTGAACCACCAGGGCTGTTGGCACGCAGGATAACGCCGACCGTTTTATCATTATCAAAGGCATCACGTAACGCGGTGATAATGTTGTCGGCGCTGGCAGGCTCTTTATCGGCAATGACACCATTTAAATCAACAACTGCCGTATGAGGTTTGATAGCCGAAACATTGGTCAGGCTGGTGAGGCTGGAGAAATAGAAAAAAATACCAATATAAGTAAAGGTGAGTAATTTAAAGAAAATACCCCAGCGACGTGAGCGGCGTTTTTCGATGAGGCTGGATTCTGCCAGCCGGGTTACCAGGTTTTTTTCCCAGTCCGGGTTGTTGTCGTTCATTATTATGCCTGTGTATGCGTAAAAGGGTAAGCCTGCTATAGTTTACCGGAAACAGGGATTTTTACACAGAGGTTTTCTGTTCCTTGTTCTCTGTTCCAGAGTAGATGCCCGGCCTGTTACTTTGTTGCGCTTAAGGTCTGCAGGCATTTTTCCAGTTCCGGACTTAAGGGTGCGCTGAGTCTGATACCGGCCTGCAAGGGCAGGTACAGACTACTGGCATGCAGAAACAGGCGTTTTAAACCCAGAGTGCGTAAATGCCGGTTATATTTTTTGTCACCATATTTAGTATCGCCAGCCACAGGGTGCTGACAGTGCATGGCATGGACGCGAATCTGGTGCATTCTGCCGGTCTCAATTTTAATACGCACAAGGGTATAGTCTTTAAAGGTTTCAACCGGTTCAAAGTGGCTGATGGCGGTCAGGCCATTATCGTCTACATGCATCCGGTGTTCGCCACTCTGGCAGATTTTACTGATAGCAGCATCGATCCGCTCGGTGCCTGGTGGCCAGTGTCCACAGACCAGCGCGTAATAGATTTTCTCTATCTGTGGCAGTGTTCTGTCCTGATGATCCTGCTGGAACAGGCGGTGGATGTCGGTCAGGGCATGACGGTTCTTTGTCATCAATAAAACGCCGCTGGTTTCACGGTCGAGGCGATGCACCAGTTCAAGTGTTATGTCAGGCATTAGCTGGCGGCAAGCTTCAATTACGCCAAAACGTAATCCGCTACCACTGTGGACGGCAATGCCTGAAGGTTTGTTAATGGCCAGCAGGTTATCATCCTGATAAATAATGCTTTCAGCCAGCTGCTGCAGTACGTTATCGGGCACCAGGATTCGTTCACGTTGTTCCAGCTGGAGGGGCGGGACGCGTAGTCTGTCACCACCATTTAATTTATATGATGGTTTTTTACGGCCACTGTTAACCCGTACCTGACCACTGCGAAGCAAGCGATAAATATGACTTTTTGGTACATTTTTCAGATGCTTAAGCAGAAAATTGTCAACACGTTGGCCTTCCTGGCTGTCGCTTATTTCGATAATTCGGGCAGGCTGCTTTTTCAAGGTGTTATTTTCGGTTATCGGTTATAGTTAAAAGGGTTATAGTATCTGGGTTTTGGGTATAGTATTTTGTTTCGGGTATAGTCTTTTTTAAGGGTCGTAGATCGTTAGCATAATAAACCTTGACCCGACGGTTACATTTTGACAGACTATATGCCTGTTTAAATATTATACCAGAGGTATATTGCTTTCATTAACTCGATTATATCGTTAATAATGTAAGGTAAAAAATGCAAGGTAACAGACCAGTTTTTATAATTTGTAGCTGTTTTTGTCATTGACTACAGATAGCATGCTACCAATCATCGATGTCAGGGTGCCTGAGTCATCGAATAGAAAAAATAGCAATAAACCAGATAATCATAACAAACAAGTGTTAATAACCCATTTCATCCCCCTATTTTACTTAATCACACCCACAGAACAGGTTGTCCTGTTTACCGTCATGGTTATCATGGCAGCTGGTGTCATTCTGGCGCAGTTATATTCGCAGCTGTATTTTTCACAGCTATTTTTAATCAGCGATTTAATTGTCGATAGCTATCGAAGCACTGGTTTTGTGCGGGTTCGTATGCTACTGCGGTGTGTATTAAGTCACCATTCAGGTTTTACTGTAAATGAAAAGAATTTTAATCAATGCCGTCCAGAAAGAAGAAATACGTGTTGCCATGGTCGATGGCCAGGTATTATACGATCTGGACGTAGAAGTCCCCTCCCACGAGCAAAAGAAATCCAATGTATACAAAGGTAAAATTACCCGCGTAGAACCCAGTCTGGAAGCCTGTTTTGTTGATTATGGTGCTGAGCGCCATGGTTTTTTGCCGTTCAAGGAAATTTCCCGTCAATATTTTACCGAAGAGGCGTTAAAAGCCGGTGGCCGACCTGATATCCGTACCGCGATTAAAGAAGGCCAGGAAGTTGTTGTTCAGGTAGAAAAAGAAGAGCGGGGAAACAAAGGCGCGGCCATTACCACTTTTGTCAGCCTCGCCGGACGCTATCTGGTACTTATGCCAAATAACCCGCGTGCGGGTGGTGTTTCCCGCCGTATTGCCGGTGAAGACCGTAATCTGATTCGTGAGGCTTTAAGTCAGCTTGAAGTACCGGAAGGTATGGGGCTTATTGTACGCACTGCGGGTGTTGGGCGCAGTGCAGAAGAACTGCAGTGGGATTTAAACTATCTGTTGCAACTCTGGTCTGCGTTTGAACAGGCGGCAGCTGAGCGTTCGGCACCGTTTCTGATTTATCAGGAAAGCGATGTTACCACGCGTGCCTTACGCGATTATTTTCGTAGTGATATCAATGAAGTTCTGATTGATTCCGAGGATGTGTATAACGCCGCCATGGAATTTGTGCAGCAGGTCATGCCTAACAGCGTGAACCGGATCAAACGCTATGATGATACCGTACCATTATTCAATCGCTTCCAGATTGAGAACCAGATCGAATCAGCTTATCGGCGCGAGGTATCGTTACCCTCGGGTGGAGCCATTGTTATTGACCATACCGAAGCCTTGATCTCCATTGACATTAACTCGGCACGTTCAACCAAAGGCAGTGATATTGAAGAAACGGCCACCAATACCAATCTTGAAGCAGCAGATGAAATTGCCCGTCAGTTACGCTTGCGCGACCTGGGTGGGCTGATCGTTATCGATTTTATCGATATGCTGAATAATAAAAATCAGCGTGCCGTTGAAAATCGTTTGAATAGCGCTGTGCAACTGGATCGGGCACGGGTACAAATTGGTCGTATTTCCCGTTTTGGCCTGCTGGAAATGTCACGCCAGCGTCTCAAGCCCTCGTTAGGTGAATCGACACAAATTGTTTGTCCGCGTTGTAATGGCCAGGGTACTATTCGTACCGTTGAGTCTCTGTCTTTATCGCTGGTTCGGGTGATAAAGGAAGAAGCATTAAAAAACAGTTCCACCCGGGTGGATTTACATGTGCCCGTTGATGTGGCTACCTTTCTGTTAAATGAAAAACGCCGGGCTATTGCTGACGTTGAAAAACAAACTGGTGTACAAATACTGGTTATTGCTAATCCGACACTGGAAACACCACAATATAAAGTCGAACGTATTCGTAAAAATGACTATGATGATAATGAAGGCAAAGCCAGTTATCAGCGTGCAGAAGTGGAAAGCGAATATCAGCTCGAAATGCTTAAGGAAAAACCAATTCAGCCAGAACAGGCGGCAGTAAAAGGGATAAAGCCGGGACAACGTCCAGCACCGAAACCAAAACCAGCTACATCAGAGGGAGAAAAAACCGATAAACGACAACCTAAAGGATTTCTTGGGAAACTGGTTTCAATTTTTAGCGGTGAGACGGAATCAGCGGACGAAACGGCTAAAAAACCACCGCGCGCGCGTCAAGCACGTGGCAAAGGTTCACGTGTGGGACAACGCAATAATACTGGCCAGGGGCGTGGTCGTGGTCGCCGCAGGTCAAATACCAGGAATACAAATCAGGCTGGCAATACGGCTGCGGCTCATAATAATGCGGCTCATCATAATAACCTGGGTAATAAACGTAATAGTAAAGATACCCGTGCAAAAAATGATGATAAAAAGACCGGCAATCATCAATCAGCAACGTCAGCACAAAAAAAACCGGCCACTAAAGCGGAGAATAAAAATACAACAGGTGCTAATAATACAGGCAGGCAGAAAGCCGCTGAGAAAAACAGTTCAAATGCCGATAAGACTAAACCCGAAAAAAATCAGGGGATAGCAAAAAAAACCGGACAGGGACAACGTAATCGTCGGCGTAATAACCCGAAACGTTCTGCGAAAGATACTGTGGTTAGTGCACAAAATCCACCGGCTGCAAGCAATGCAGGCGCTGAGGTGTCGGCTTCTGTTAGCCCTGCCAAACCAGCAACTAATGTAAAATCAGCAGTAGCAGTACCAGAAACAAAAGCTGCAACCGGCGTTGCCGCCAGCTCAAACAAACCTGAATCAAACAAACCAGAATCAGATAGATCTGAATCAAACCAATCCAGATCAGTGCAGCAAGGAAAACCTGTCAATACAAAAACAGCCAGGCCGAAATCAGCTGAAGACAAACAGCCATTAAGCAATGAAAACCGACCGGCAACATTACCGATTGATAAGTAGGATGCTATAAGGCGGTCTCTGTTCCTGAACAGGTTTCTGAATTCTGGAAATAGCTGGTCTGCAGGTGTGTTAGCAAACCGTCTGCGGCTTCTTCAATCAGGTTCAGTACAATTTCAAAACCATTGCCAGAGCCATAATAAGGGTCAGGTACTTCACTGGTTTCGCTCTTGCTATAGTCAAGAAACAGATGGATTTTATGTTCATAACCGGCAGGACAGATGGCGGCTAAATCTTCCCGGTTACTTTTATCCATAGCAATAATGTAGTCAAAATGAATAAAATCATCGCTGCTGACCTTGCGTGCCGACAGCGTGCTTAAATCAATATTGCGCTTTTCTGCTGCCAACTGTGCGCGTGGATCAGGTGGGTTACCAATATGGTAAGCGTGGGTACCTGCAGAGTCTGTTTTTATCCTGTCCTCAAGCCCGGCTGTTTTTACTCGATCATGAAATACACCCTCAGCAGAAGGGGAACGGCAGATGTTGCCCATGCAAACGAATAATATGGCTATTGTCGAATTTGGTATGTTTGATCTTGTTGAATCTGTATTCATATATGATTGTAACTACTCAGCTAACCATTGAAATAGCCGGGTTTGTCCAATTATGGCAAAATATTCTCCCGGTTCAGGTTTTGTTTACAGCTATTCTACAGGTATAATAGCCGATTATTCAATTGCATGACATCCTTTCCGGGGGGTAGTTTTCGAACAGATTCCTCGCAAACCCACTTACTGGAGTTATTACTATGAGTTACTATTTTGCAAAAACCCTTGATACCGATTTTGATGAAGTTATTAAACAGGTAACGGAACAGCTTGCAGCGTCAGGTTTCGGTATATTAACCACGATTGATGTCAGTGCGACATTAAAAAAGAAACTGGATGCTGATCTCAAGCGTTATACCATTCTTGGTGCCTGCCATCCACAATCTGCCTATCAAGCCATTCAGGCAGAAAATAAAATTGGTGTGATGTTGCCGTGTAATGTTCTGGTACGTGAAACCGATGATGGTAAAGTGGAAGTTGCAGCGGTTGATCCCATTGCCTCAATGTCAGCAGTACAGAATGAATCACTGGGCGGTATTGCAACAGATGTGCAGGAAAAATTAAAAAATGTTGTTGAAAGCCTGTAAAAATAGCTGTTGAAAGCCAGTAAACATATGTGGCTGAAAATGGATTAAATATTTTTTCATTGTTCCTGGTTAATGGATTCAAATTTTATGACACAACCAATTTTATGACACAACCAAAGATTATAATGTATTCCGGCCGCTTTTGCGGTTACTGTAAAGCGGCGGAACGTTTGCTACAGAGCAAAAAACTTGACTATAAGTTAGTTAAAGTGGATGAAGATCCTGCTTTATTTGAGCATATGATGGAAATTACCGGTCGTCGTACCATCCCGCAAATTTTTATCGGGGAGTATCATGTAGGCGGCTTTGATGATCTGACTGCATTAAATAAAAATGGCAAACTTGATGCGCTATTAAATCCTTCCTGATCCAGCAACAGCAACAGCAACAGCAACAGCAGATATGAATGTCCTGTCTAGTCTGCCGGTTTTTTATACACGCAAAGGCTAAATAACGATGCAGTATTTACCTATATTTCTACAGATTAAACAACGCCACTGCCTGGTTGTAGGTGGTGGTAAAATTGCTGCCAGAAAAGTTGCATTATTGCAAAAAGCCCAGGCAGATGTAACCGTGGTTGCGCCACAATTATGTGATGAGTTATCCAGCCTGTTTGCGGACAATCAGATTAGCTATCAGGCGCGTGAATTTGAGCCTGCTGATCTGGATGACTGTGTTCTGGTGATTGCTGCCACGGATAATACCGGGGTTAACGAGCAGGTTTCGCGTCTTGCTCAACAGCTAAAATTACCGGTTAATGTGGTGGATAACCCGGCCTTATGTAGTTTTATTATGCCTTCGATCATAGACCGGTCACCCGTGGTAATAGCGGTTTCTACCGGTGGGGCCTCACCGGTACTGGCACGCCTGATTCGTACCAAACTTGAAGGTAGCATACCGGCGGCTTATGGCCGTCTGGCAAAACTGGTTGAGGGGTTTCGCACAAAAGTAAAAACCACTTTTCCCGATGTGAGTTCACGGCGGAATTTCTGGGAAAAGATTCTTGTTGGCAGTGTGGCGGAACGGGTTTTCAGCGGCCATGAAGATGAAGCCCGGCAATTGCTGGATGCGGCGATTGATGAACAGGCAGTCACACCGGCAAGCAGTGGTGAAGTCTATCTGGTAGGTGCCGGCCCGGGCGATCCTGATTTACTCACTTTCCGCGCCCTGCGTTTAATGCAGCAGGCCGATGTGGTGGTGTATGACCGGCTGGTATCACCGGCTATTATGGAACTGGTGCGTCGCGATGCCGAAATCATCTATGTGGGCAAGGCGCGTAACCGGCACACCATGGCACAGGAAAATATTAATCAGCTGCTGGTGAGGCTGGCTAAAGAGGGTAAACGTGTGCTGCGCTTAAAAGGCGGTGACCCGTTTATTTTTGGCCGCGGCGGTGAAGAGATTGAATTACTGGCACAGAATGGTGTGCCTTTTCAGGTCGTTCCCGGTATTACCGCTGCCAGCGGCTGTTCAACCTACGCGGGTATTCCATTGACGCATCGTGATTATGCACAGTCCTGTGTGTTTGTTACCGGTCACCTGAAAGATGGTTCGGTTGATCTCAACTGGCAGGCGCTGGCACAACCACACCAGACGGTAGTATTTTATATGGGGCTGCATGGTGCCCCCGCCTTATGTCGGGAAATGATGGCTCATGGTCTTCCAGCAACCACGCCGGTTGCACTGGTTGAGCAGGGCACAACACCCCAGCAGCGTGTCTATACCGCAACACTGGATACTTTACTGGAAGTGATTGCAAACAAACAGATAAAACCGCCTACCCTGATTATTGTCGGGGAAGTGGTTCGCCTACGTGAGAAACTGACCTGGATGGAAGAGCGTTATATTGAAAATGCCGAGGGTGTGTTTGCCTATAAACAGTAGTCAGTCATATTTCATCAATAACGGCTATCAACAACAGATCATCAACAACAGTTCGTCAATAACAGGTCGTCAATATCCGAAGCTGTTCCAGGGGTGGCCGATAGTGAATCAAAAAAAGCAGGAGTCGGCCTTGGCTTTTCCACAAAAAAAATTCACTACCAGCCATATCATAAACCGGGTAAACAGACTTTGTTATTTACCCGGTATTTTCTTATTACTGGCTAAATTTATAATCCAGCATGACCCAGAATACGTTCTTGTCAGTTGCCAGTTTAGTAGTATTGCCTTCAGCAACACTGTCACCGCCGCGGTAGATTGCGGCTTTTACCAGACCAGTTAGATGCTTAACGTTTGGAATACCTCTTTTATACAACAGGTCAAATTCAGTACCATAGTTAATGCTTTTTTCATCACTGGAAAAATCATGATAAATCGCTTTGGCGACGCCGAAAGTTTTGGTTTTATAGCCAAGCATCACATTTACATCAACCAGTCCTGCAGTAGGTGTTCCTAGAAATTCATCGGCCCAGCCGTTTTGTGCGTGCAGGGTGGCTAATGGGGTGCTAAAGGCGGTTTTATTGTCTGTGCCATTACTGCCACTTAACAGTTCATACTGAACGCCAGCCAGTAGACTGGACATTTTCATCCCCAGTTTAAGATTAAAATAATCAGCATCTACATTGGGTTTACCCTGATTTTGTGTTTCCAGGGTAGGATCATTTTGGGTTGCATATTCAGCCCGATACTTAAATCCCATACCACTGGCAGCTATTTTACCAGTTGCAGCCAGACCAAAGGTATTGTGGACGGAACCAATCATATAGCCATATCCAGTTAATGTCAGCGCATCCATGACTTTATACCTGGCATGTAATAGTACGGTTTTGGTTGGATAATCACCTGAATTGCTGGTTTTTACCGTATTAACCTGAGTAACATAAGCTGCCAGTAAGCTCAGGTTATCAATAGAGTGATCAACTAACGCATACGCATTAAAGGATTGCGGCATCTGACGCCAGTTAACCGAACCGATAAAACGCAGATTATCCAGATTAACAATTTGACGTCCAGCTCTAAACAGGGTTTTATTGTATTTAAAATCCAGATAGGACTGGGTGAGGCGCGTCTGCCCGGGGTCGGCGACAACCGAATTTCCGCTACGACCATTATCTGTACTATTGTAGTTATTGTTCAAGGCATGGACATCGGTCATCTGGGCATAGCCGGATAGCCAGTCGGTGCCAAACAGGTCGGCTTTTACGCCGATTGACAGACGATTAGTGAATGCATTGGCATTCGCTTTTGCATTGTCTTCATCCACTCTTTCATAACGTGGACGTAGCTCACCATTGACTTTTATGTTATTTAAAAATCCGCTGCCACTATCATTGGCCTGTACCGGCGACATGGTAAAACTCATTAAAATGGCGCTTGCCAATGTGGTTTTCATTATGGTTTTCATCATTTTTCCCTCATGGTTATTAAATGTGGTTATTAAAAAATTGTTACGTTTCGACAGACCATAATAATTAATCAGACGGTAATTGATTTGACTTAGGTCAAATCAGTTTAAAATATGCTAAATTACTTATATTGTTGGAATGTATCCAGTTTTTTAGTGATTAATATCAATATCCGGTGGTAAAATGTGCTGATTACGCCATAATACACCGCTCTTTTTTTATAATATGTCGCATAATTTGTTATAGTTAGGCGACCTTGGTTTTACTTAAAGTGATCGAGAACAATGATTAATATTCGAATACCTGTTATCAGTTTTTTAATTTTGGGTAGTACCGTGTTGTTTGGCGTACTAACCAGTGAACCTGCTTTTGCCGCAACGGTACGCTATGTCAGTGATCAGTTAACTATTCCCATGCGTTCAGGTGCCTCAACGCAGTATCGTATTATAAAGTTTATCTACAGTGGTACGGCATTAACGGTAACGGATACTTCGGATGATGGTAAATATCTGCATGTCACCACACCAAAAGGACTGTCCGGCTGGGTTGAAGTAAAAAAAGTGATGGCTCAGCCTAGTGCGCGTGCCCGCATTGTCACCTTAAATAAAAAGATGGGTCAATATGCAGAAACCGTCGCCCAGCTGAAAAAAAATATTGCCGATCTGAATGCGAAGAATCGTCAGCTAAGCAGTCAGTATAAGGGGCTTGAAAGTGATAAGCAGACGCTGGCTAATGCTTATGATGATTTAAAAGTAAAAGCTTCCAACCCGCTGGCGATTGCGCGAAAAAACAAACAGTTGCAACGTGATCTTGATCAGGCACAGGCTACTGCGGCGCATTTTGAACAGGAAAATCAGCACCTGCGCGATAATGTCATGCAGACCTGGTTCCTCATCGGCGCGGGTGTGTCACTGGGCAGTCTGTTATTGGGGTTGATTATTACCCGGATTAACTGGCGTCGAAAACGCAATAGCTGGGGCGACAGTTTTTAAGCTGAAGTCAGTCGGCAGCTTCTGAATCCGGCAAATACATCATTTCTGTCGGCACCATAATAATTGCGCCAGGTGTTGCGTATCATCCGTGAGCGTGTTGGCCAGGCGCCACCACGCAGGACTCTGGTTTTGCCAAATAAAGGCTGTGAATAATCTGCGTACATATCCGGGGTGAAGCCGGGGTAGGGCTGGAAGGTATCTGCGGTCCATTCCCATACATTGCCCAGCATTTGCCGGCAGCCAAAATAGCTGTCACTGGCAGGCAGCGCGCCGACATCAATGGTTGCCATGGCTCGACCATCCATATTGACGGTATCAGTTGCAGGCGGGGTATCACCCCAGGGCCAGGTGGATGTTGCATCGCTATCAGCGGAAGCGGATGCCGCCCGTTCCCATTCAGCTTCCGTAGGCAGGCGCCGGTTGGCCCAGCGGCACCAGGCACTGGCTTCATACCAGTTGACATGTACCACCGCAGCGTGGGGGCGCATGGCTTCCCAGTGGTCGAAGTTTTTGATTAACCATTTTCCGTTGCTGGCTTTTTTCCAGCCGTTCGGGCCGCTGATATGGTTATGTTGCAGCCATGCCCAGCCTTCCTCATCCCAGAACGGGCGCTGCTGGTATCCCCCGTCGTCAACAAATTCGGCGAACTGTTGATAACTGGTCGCGCCACGGGCGATACTAAATGCTTGCAGGGTGACCGGATGCTGCCATTTTTCATTATCAAAACAGAAACCATTGTGCGGTTTTGTGCCCAGCATAAAGTTACCGCCCGGAATTGTCACATCACCATCCAGCGGGCCGGCGTGGTAGGCTTCATTATCGATGACTGCATTGGCAAAAACGGGGGCAGGGTAGTTCAGGGTGCGTCGGGTATAGGTGAAAGCTTCAGTATGCATGTCTTCATGAAACAGGGCGTAACGGGTAAGGTAGATATCTTCATCGCTCAGGGCACCGGTCTGTAAACGTTCAATAACCGCCTGTTGTACCTGCTGCATATAATTTCTGGTTTCGCCTGGCGATAATAAAGGCAGCTGCCAGCGGTCATTATGAGCAATATGGATAGAATCATAAAGTTCATCGGCATGGCTTATTACGGGCCTGCGTTTATCGCGGTGACGTAACAGCCAGAACTCATAAAAATAGGCGACATGACCAATTTCCCACAATAGCGGATTAACAATAGCCAGTTGCGGTCCCATCAATTGATCATGGTTCAGGCCTTCAATCAGTTCGAAGGTGCGTTGGCGGCTGTCATTCAGGTCGCTGATTAATGGCTCAATGATTGTTTGCATGGTTGCTTGAGTAGTCGGTTAAAAGAATGACCTGGCAGTGGTGTATAGCAGGCATAAAGGTTACTTTTTCGGTTATTATACGCTATGCATATTGGAATCATAACACCTGCTGCAGCAAAATCCCTGAACGGAAACCGTGCCACTGCGCAACGCTGGGCGGGTATTTTACGTCAGCTCGGCCACAAGGTGAGCATTGCAGTAAACTGGCAGGGTTGCCATTACGATATGATGCTGGCCTTGCATGCCTGGCGTAGCGCAGAGGCGATTGCCGGTTTCCGGGCGCGGTTTCCCGCGCAGCCATTAATTGTGGCCTTAACCGGTACCGATCTGTACCGTTTTATGTATAGCCATCCACAGACTACCCTGCGTTCGATTGAACTGGCTGATTATCTGGTGGTATTGCATGACCGGGCAATACGTATTATTCCCCCGGCATCACAGGCCAGGGTAAGAGTGATTTACCAGTCAGCACAGGCATTACCGGCACCGTCCAGGCGTTCGGTACGATCCTTTGATATTTGCGTAGCCGGGCATTTGCGTGATGAAAAAGACCCCTTGCGCACCGCTTACGCAGTACGTGACCTGCCTGCCGACAGCCGTATTCGGGTGTTGCATTTTGGCAAGGTACATAATGAAAAATGGGCAGCTCGCGCCGAACATGAAATGCATATCAACCCGCGCTATCACTGGTTTGGCGAAGTCCCACACTGGCAGGTGAGGCGGGCATATGGTCGCTGTCATCTTATGGTGCTGTCATCGCTGATGGAAGGCGGGGCGAATGTAATCTCGGAAGCCTGTGTCGCGGGTTTGCCGGTAATTGCCTCAGATATTGATGGTTCGGTGGGGCTGCTGGGTGAGGATTATATCGGCTATTATCCGGTGGAAGACACCACCGCATTGCGTGCCCTGCTGCTAAAGGCAGAAGGTTTACCATCAGCCGGGCAGGGTGATTATCTACGGACTCTGCAAGCCATGTGTCAGCAACGGGCGGGGGTGTTCACGCTACAGGCCGAAACCCAACGCTGGGCGGATTTACTGGCCGAAACAGGCTTGTCCTGAATCGTTTACACAGGCATAGACTATTTTTTTTCCGGTATCTGCTCGGCAATGGCGGTGGTGTTTCTGCCCGCCTGTTTTGCGGCATAGACGGCACTGTCAGCACGTTCAAAAAAGGCCTGTGCCGTTTCATCCGGTAATAAAGTTGCCACCCCCAGGCTCACAGTGGTATGAATTTTTATGCTGTTTATCTGCCGGATGGCCTCAATATTTTTACGGATACGTTCCGCCAGTAAATGGGCGCCATTGGATACGGTCTGGCTGGTTAAGACAACAAATTCTTCACCACCAAAACGAAACAGCAAATCACTACCGCGAATGGTAGTATTGATGGTATCGGCAATGGTTTTTAATACGGCATCGCCATAAGCGTGGCCATAGGTATCATTGAACTGCTTGAAATTATCCGCATCAAGAATAAGCATGGACAGGGGAGATTGCTTACGGTGTGCCAGTTCCACTTCACGCTGTAAAGTGATATCCATGGTGCGTCGATTCTGCACCCCGGTTAACGCGTCATACGAAGCCATTTCCATTGCATGTTGATAATCAAGGGCATTATGCAGTGGATAAACCAGTGCGCTTAACATGTTTTCCAGCAGTTCTATTTCCTTGCTGGAAAAAGTCCTGTCCCGATAAAAATGCACACTGCCAAGGTTAGTCTGTTCCAGCTTTAAATCATAGGTTGCGCGGTGGGTACTCAGGGTGCCAATCTTACGGTTAACTTTTTCATCCGGCGACTGATAATCCAGCCCATCCAGTTTTATGTATTTAGTCAGTTTGTCGGCAAACAGCTCAATCAGTTTAGTCTGTTCTAATGTGGTCTGTAAGACACTGGTTAATTCCTGCACCCGGGCATTCATCGATTGCGTAAATGGCGCTGCAACCGTTCGGTGCAGATGATAAGGTTTTACCAGTGAAAGATGGCTGGACTGAAATGAACTCATAGTTTGCATAATTATTATCCTGATCGGTAGCGTGACTGACAGTGTTACCGGTTAATTAAGCGAAACCCGTGCCAGTTTTTATATTTATATAAAAAACAATTAGTTATAGTGTTATATTGTTAATATGCCGAAATTTTGTCGTCATTTACCGGTACTATATTGCCGCTTGGCGGCAATATAGTGTTGTGCTATGGGTACCGACGCAGAGTGTAAGAGCAGAAATTGTTGGAAGGGGCGGGTTTTGATAACAGATATTAAAAAGCCTCACACTGTGAGGCTTTTTAAAAAATTTAATTAAACGCTTTTGAGCTAGGCAGTGCGGCGTCTTGCAATACCAACCAGACCAAGCAGTCCCGAACCAAATAACCAGACAGCGGCAGGTACAGGAACTGTTTGTATAGACATATTATATGATGACAGGCTGGCAGTAGAAAAAGACCAGGTTGCATTTGTATCTAAATAATTTGTACCACTTAAAATACCATTGCCTTTAAGTGACAGTAAAGTAGATGTTTGGTCGATGACCGTCAACGATGTAAGTTGGAAATTCCAGCCTTCAATACTAAAAAAGTTATTACCGGTTAATGAGCCAGTCAGGTTTTCAGCAGCGCCACCACTACCTGTGGAGAAAAATGTAACGTTTGAAGTATCATTGCTGCCTGTATAACTACCAAATACTGTAGATAAAGCAATGGCAGAAACTGCAGTTAAATCAGAAGGCGCTGTCGGAGTTGTAGTCAGTGCGCCAGTGATGCCAAATGAGCCATTGATTGGTAAGACTGAAATAGCATTTGCATTTAACGATATTATCGATAAAAAACATATTGAAATAACTTTTATTACACTTTTCATAATTCACATCCATCCTGATTATTGATTTAATATTTTATTTTTTTACGTAGTCCAAGACCAATGAGTCCAATAGACAGTAAGGCCAGTATTCCCGGTTCAGGGATACTGGTTGCCGATTTGGCTGACCAGCTAAATCCGCCATTCCCTGTGATGTCACTGGAAAAATGCCAGCTTGCAGGCGTGTTGTCAAAATTGAGAGCGCGGATAATGCCGGTTCCATTTAATACAAGAAATGCACTCGGATCATTAGAAGTAATTTGGGTTACGCTGGTTAAATCAAATGAATACCCGCCAATTGTCCAGAAATTTGCCATGGGACCGGTAAAAGAGGCAAATGCTAAATTTTGTATATTGCCAATATTTCCAACTAGCGCAGTAAAATCACCATCTGCTGCTAATACCCGAAAGTTATTTGGTCTGAAATTAATGGCGACTGCTAATGATGCATCATTTATAGTATGTCCTGTTGCATCTGATAAATAAGCGCCACCGCCCATATCAAAAGTACCCACTATCGGCACAGCATACGTGTTTAATGATATTAACGAAACTAGACCGATCAAAATCAATTTGAATTTATTCACAATATTATCTCCATCTCCTTTATTTGTATCTGCTTTCAGTGCTTAACTTAAATTGTCTGTTTTTATATTTTGCAAGTATAAACCCAATACTTTTATCCAGGCTATTCATTTTTTCTTCCTTATCTGGTTAATAAATAATATAACTAAAGTCTGCAAACTTTAGTCATATCAAATCTATAAGCAACTAGTGTGCCATAATTATTGCTTTCTATATAAAACAATAACATAGATTGTTGGAATAGCCGTAGCTTTTCATTTTTGGTCGGTTTTTAATATGATATTAGTCAATATGTAAAA
>WFMW01000066.1 GCA_015488885.1 Gammaproteobacteria bacterium
CACGGGTGACGTTATCGCCTTTTAGCTGGATATGGCCGACATGGCCCTCGCTTAATGGCTGGTTGTGATTGTCGGTGATGCGTACACCGCAGTTACGGATAGGTTTGCCTACCGCAACGAAGGTTGTGCTGTTTGCCGGTTCGGTCGCAAACTCGACCTGGTCGCCGATGCCAAGCCGGTCACGTTTAAGGTGCAGGGTTTTAATGCCACTTTCCGGTTCGGGAAAGGCCACAGCCAGGCTGGCTTCAGCCAGGCCGTATACCGGGAACATGGTGTTCGGGTTCAGGCCGTAAGTTTGCATGGCGCTGAGAAACTGCTCACAGATAGCGGCAGAGATGGGTTCAGCACCATTAAAAATCAGCCGTACAGCTGACAGGTCTATTGGCTCAATACCTTTGGCAGCAAACACTTTCAGATAATGTTTATAACCAAAATTCGGTGAACACAGGATGCTGGCCCGTTTCTCGCTGGCGGCTTGCAGCCATAATAACGGGCGGCGCACAAAGGTGGCGGTATCCATAATAGTGTGCTGCATGCCGACGACAATAGCGGTAAGGTGAAAGCCGATCATACCCATGTCATGAGTCAGCGGCATCCAGCTGAACAGGCTGTCGGCGGTGGTAATGGCTGCGCCTTCAATAATGGCATGAATATTGGTGAGAATATTTTTGTGGGTTAGTACCACACCTTTGGGTTCGCTGGTCGAGCCGGAAGAAAACTGGATAAAGGCGGTATCGTCCGGCTGTCCTGCGTGAATCTGTCCGGGGTTGGTAATAGCGTCGATAGAGTCAGTCAGAAAACTATGCTGACGGATCATCGCCGCTTCATCTTCCCGCTGATGTGCCGCGCAGAAAGCCAGCAGTTTGTCCAGCACCTTCTGTTCGGTGTACAGATGCGGGCGAGCCAGCTGTTTAAAAATGCGTAACAGTTTATAACGGTGTTCATCACCGGCCATTACCGCGACCGGTACCGGCACAATGCCGCCGTATAAACAGGCCCAGAAAGCGTCGATAAAAAACTCGTTATTGTCGGTGAACAGAATACACTCATCCCCGGCGTGAAAGCCCTGTTGCTGTAAATGCCACAAAATACCCAGGGCGCGTTGTTTGAGGTCGGCAAAACTCACCCCGGTTTCGTCGTTCTGACTGTGCAGATAATGGATTTTGAGGTCGGGATTCGCGTTGCTGTCCAGCGCTTTGGTCAGGCAG
Organism: Gammaproteobacteria bacterium; assembly: GCA_015488885.1. GTDB lineage: Bacteria > Pseudomonadota > Gammaproteobacteria > SZUA-229 > SZUA-229 > S010-25. The sequence continues at coordinate 1,209 of WFMW01000066.1, forward strand.
TTTATGGTCATAAGTTTGGCAATAAAGTTGAATGAGAATAGTTAATAGCAAAGCATCGTTTATGAATAGAAGCCGGATTTTAGTCCTGTCGCCGGTGCACTGTCATCATAATGCGGTTTTTTGTGCGTAAATTAATACCCGGGTCGATTTTAATGTGCTGTCCGGGTAGCAGGCTCAGGCTGAATTGTGTGCTTAGTATAGCCAGGTGGGTCTGCATTTCGATATAGGAAAAATATTCTCCGATACAACGACGTGAACCGGCAGAGAACGGAATAAACGCGTATTTATGTTTCAGGTGCTTGCCATCATTGGCAAAACGTTCAGGGTTGAAGGTTTCTGCATCGTCCCAGCAGGCCGGATCACGATGGCTGAAAAACGGTGACAGAAAAATATCCGTACCCGCCGGTATATGAAACCCGGCCAGGCTGTCATCCGCAACAGCCTTGCGGGTAAACAGCCACACCGGCGGGTACAGGCGCAGGGTTTCGTTGATTACCTGTTTTGTATAGGCAAGTTTTGTGACATCATCGATTTTTATGCCGCCATCATGAACCATGCTGCTCGCTTCGCTGCTCAGTCTGGCTTCAATCTGCGGATGTCGTGCCAGTTCATACCAGACCCAGTTAAGGGTGCCTGCAGAGGTTTCATGACCGGCGATAATCATGGTCATTACTTCATCCATGAGTTCTTTATCGGTCATCCGCTTACCCTGTTTGTCGGTGGCGTACATCAGGGCATCAAGCAGGTCAGTATGATGTTCATGGTGCTTACGGCGCCGGTCAATCACGCTTTGAATCAGTGGTGCAAGCTGGCGAAACTTCATCGCGACAGCAAGGTTGCGTGCGGGGTTGGCAGTGAGAAAAGCGAACGGGTTTTCGCCGCAGGTTTGTTTCAGCGTGTCGAGGTCATCGGCAATCAGCGCACGCAAAATCAGTTCCAGCGCAAACTCACTCATTTCGGTGCTTATATCCAGAGCTTCGTGCCTGTCTGCCTTGTGTTGCCAGCGCGGGATGAGTTGCTGCGTGACCTGCTGCATCATGGCATTCATTCGATGTATATGCTTGCGGCTGAATGCAGGTTGAATCATGGTACGCTGGCGTCGCCAGAAATCACCGTCGCTGACGATAATGCCATTACCGAGCAGCATTTTTACCCGCTCAAACCCCCGGCCCTTGATATAGTTACTGTGGTTGGAAACCAGAATCTGTTTCACTGCATCGGGATTTGTGACAATATAGGTTGCCTGTTTACGTTTCGGGATACGTACCCGGAAAATGTCACCATACTGGGTCAGCAGCCGACTTATGGCCTGTTGTGATGGCAGGTCGATATCGAGCGCCATCGGCTGTTCGGGGCCGGGTGGTAAAGGCAGGGCGGTGGTTGATTCTAGGGTATCTGGCATAATAGGATTCGCGGTGAGGGTTCGACAGGCTTTCGGCATAAATAATTCCAATGACACGATTATATTATACATGGTCTGCTGACGATAAAAATCAGTCAATGATTGACGAATCGGTACGCCAGCGCTGGTTAGCCCGGCTGCCGGTTGACAAAAAGCAGGCTATTTGCCGTTTATTGCATCGGGGTCATCAGGATCGTTCCCTGCTTGGTCTGTGCTTATTGTCTTCGGCGGCGCGGGAGATGCGCATTCTCGACCCGCTGGGGCAGGCTTTTCAGCTGGCGGATATTATTTACCCGGACAGTGGTAAACCCCGATGGCAACACCAGGCGGCTACCGGTTTTGATTTTAATATCAGCCATTCCGCCAATCTGGTAGTCACCGTGGTCAGCGAAACCCTGCAGGTTGGCGTGGATGTGGAAAAAATCCGCCCGTTAAGACGTTTGAATTTCAGATCGGTTATGCGAGCGGAGGAACTGGCGATTATTCAGCATCAACCGGCCCGTTTCTTTGAGTTGTGGTCGATAAAAGAAGCGGTGGTCAAAGCGGCAGACAGCGCGGGCCTGTCGCGGATGCGTGAAGTGCAGATCAATAATATTGAACAGGCTGGGCTTAGCGACTGGGTTGCACATTTTGACAACCGTGACTGGTATGTTCATGCCCTGTCGATTGCCCCCGGCTTTTGCATGATGGTGGCCGCGTCTGCACCCGTTGTTTATCTGCCGGTTCGTGTACTCGCAATACGTGATCTGTTACGCATGAAACCTTACAGACGGTATAATCCAGCCCCATGACTAATCATCCATACGGAAAAAAGCCAACTGATCAACACAGTTCAGCAACAGAAAGGGGAACAGATAAAGTTGCCGATTCGGTTGTGGATAAGACAGCGGCCCTGTCTGCCTATGCCTCACCGAAAAGCCTTAAACAACGCCTGAAATTTGCGCTGTTAACACCATTGTTGAAGCTGCTGGTCACTATTATCTGGTCTAGCTGCCGGGTAAAAATTGTCGGTCAGGCCAATATGGACAAAGTGCTGGCAGACGGTAAGGCCGTTATTCCCTGCTACTGGCATCAACAGCATCTGTTCTGTGGCTGGTATATGTTGCAGCAGCTTCAGCATGGCCTCAAAGTCGGCTTTTTAATCAGCCCGTCGAAGGATGGTGATATGCCAGCACAAATTGTCGCGGCTCGTGGCGCCAGGGTCATTCGGGGTTCCTCCACGCGCACCGGTGCCCATGCCCTGCGCGAGATGTATCAGCTCATCGCCAAAGACGGGGTTTCGCCTGTTACCACTGCGGACGGCCCAACCGGGCCAATTTTCAGGTTCAAACCTGGCGCCGTGATGTTATCGCGGATGACAGGCGCAGCCATGCTGCCGCTTGCCTGCGCCGCCGCCAGAGCCTGGTACCTGTCTTCATGGGACAGGTTTATGCTGCCCAAACCGTTTACCCGGATAGTGGTAGCCATCGGTGAACCAGTTGTGGTCGATCCAGGACAATCGAGCAAAAATTTAATGCCGGTACAGTTACAAATGGAGCAGGCCGTTAATGCAATGATGAAAGTAGCAAAAGAAAACCTTTAATGTTTGCAGGAAAAACAGGGCTATACCGACAATTCGTGCATGTTAGGTGCCTGATGGTGTAAAATAGCCGGTTTTAATCCTTACAGCTTGATTCCGGTGCATAAGGCCGGTTTAACGATGACTTCAATGCATACCCGAAAATTTTGTGAATAACACCTTTCTGCCTTTATCACGACCCGCACTTACTGACCAGGATATTGCTGCAGTGGCGGATGTATTACGCTCTGGCTGGATTACTACCGGCGCAAAAAATGCTGAGCTGGAAGCGCTGGTCTGTGATATAACCGGGGCAAACTATGCGGTGGCATTTACCTCAGCCACCGCAGCGATGCATCTATTATTGCACGCGCTGGATATTGGTCCGGGTGATGAAGTCATCACCCCTTCCATGACCTGGGTATCAATGCCCAATCAAATTGAGCTGCGCGGTGCGAAACCGGTCTTTGTCGATATTGACAAAGATACCCTGATGACCACGGCTGAACGGATTGAGCCGCTGATTACCGAACGTACAAAACTGATAGTACCGGTGCATTTTGCCGGTGCTTCACTGGATCTGGCACCGCTGCGGGCACTGGCGGAACGATATGATATTTTACTGGTCGAAGATGCTGCGCATGCCATGGGAGCCGCTTATCAGGGACAGCCGATCGGGCAAAGTGGTACGGCTATTTTCTCCTTTCATCCGATAAAAAATATTACCACCGGTGAAGGCGGCATGTTGTGTACCGATAACGAGCAACTGGCACAAACCATGCGTTCACTGCGTTTTCATGGTCTGGGCGTGGATGCGTTTGATCGTGAAACCTGCGGTCGTGCGCCCCAGGCCGAGGTGTTAATGCCGGGCTATAAATACAATTTGCCCGATATGAATGCGGTGCTGGGGCTGGGGCAGTTGCAACGCCTGGCGGAATTGAACGCAAAACGCGCTGAACTGGCTGCGCGGTATCTCGAACAATTACAGCCCATAGCGGAAATTACCCCGCTGGGCCTGCCCGATTATGACATGCTGCATTGCTGGCATCTGTTTATTATTCGACTGGATATCGACCGGGCAGGTATCGACCGCGATGCATTTATGGCAGCGTTGAAACGTCGCAATATAGGTAGCGGGCTGCATTTTCGTGCGGTGCATGAACAGAATTTTTTCGCTGGCAAATATTATGCGACACAGCCGGCGGATAACACCACAGAGCTGGACAACACCTGCTGGAACGCAGCACGGATCTGTTCTTTGCCATTGTTTCCAGCTATGACGGCTGATGATGTTGATCGTGTGGTGACCACAATACGTGAGGTGCTGGCGGAAGCGGCAGCAAAACTATTGCAGCGGTAAAGTAAAAACTGAGAACCCGGATTAATGAAACCCAGCTTAATTTAATTAACTATGAACGATTTATGTAACAGCGAATTCAGTCGTGACATCCAGCTTGATATCAAGCTGGTTTCCATGGTGGCGCCGGTATACAACGAAGAAGTCAATGTAGAAGAACTGATTCAGCGGTGTGTGGCTGTCGGTGAAAGTCTGGACAGTGATTATGAGCTGATCCTGGTGGATGATGGCAGTAAAGACCATTCTGCACAACTGATTACCGAGGCGGCGAATAAACACAAGGGCAATCTTATCGGCGTATTATTGAACCGGAATTATGGTCAGCATGCGGCGGTGATGGCCGGGCTGGCACAGTCAAAAGGTGATGTTGTGGTGACGCTGGATGCTGACCTGCAAAATCCACCGGAAGAAATCCCCAAACTGCTGGAAAAATCCAGCCAGGGTTTTGATGTGGTTGGCAGTGTACGCCAGCATCGGCAGGACACCTTCTTTCGACGTAGCGCCTCGAAAGTCATCAACCGGGCGGTACAGAAAGCCACCGGGGTAATGATGAGCGATTATGGCTGTATGTTGCGTGCCTACCACCGCAGCGTCGTCGATGCCATGCTGGCCTGCCACGAGCGCAGTACCTTTATTCCGGTGCTGGCCAATAGCTTTGCACGTAATACCTGTGAAGTGCCGGTCGCACACGCTGACCGTAGCAAGGATGAAACCAAATACAGCATGATGAAACTGATTAATTTACAGTTTGATCTGCTAACCAGTATGACAACCTTCCCGCTACGCCTGTTGAGCGTACTCGGTGGTCTGCTGGCACTGGCCGGCTTTGCCTTCAGCCTGTTGTTACTGGTTACGCGTTTTATTTATGGCGCAGACTGGGCCGGTGAAGGTGTGTTTACCGTGTTTGCCATTCTGTTTATCTTTATTGGCGTACAATTACTGGCCATGGGTTTATTAGGGGAATATATTGGTCGAATTTATCACGATGTGCGCGCCCGGCCACGTTATTTTGTGCATAAGGTTGTGGGCTGTGAATAACAACAATAGTCACTTATAGTGATAATATAATTTGTCAGGATGACTTTTTTGATGTTCAATAATGATATTTTATAGCGCCTTGTTGCCATGTTCTGTGTGGGAATACTTTGCATAGCTGGCGGGCAACGTAAAGGTAGTACAGGTTCGCTACAGGAGTATGGGAACCAGTAATTCCGGAATATGCCAGGATGACTTTTTCAGGGATGAGCAATGATTGATAACGATTTATTGATCACTATTTATTAATAACTAATTTTCCAAGAGGATTTCATGAGAGCGATAGTAACGGCTTATCATAATATGGGCTGCGAAGGGCTGCAAGCGCTGATTCGCAATGGTTTTGAAGTGGTAGCAGTGTTTACCTATGCCGATGACAAGGATGAGAACATCTGGTTCGATTCGGTGGCAGAACTGGCGGCGCGGCATAATATTCCGGTTTATACCCCGGATGATATTAACCATCCGCTGTGGCTGGAAAAGATACGTGAGATGCAGCCCGATATGCTGTTTTCTTTTTATTATCGCGACATTCTCTCAAAACAACTGCTGGCGATTCCCGCGAAAGGCAGTTTTAATCTGCATGGCTCTTTGTTACCCAAATACCGTGGTCGGGTACCGACCAACTGGGCAATTATTAATGGTGAAACCCGAACCGGGGTAACCCTGCATTGCATGACCGAAAATACGGATGATGGTGATATTGTCTGTCAGCAAGAGGTCGCTATTGATGCCGTAGATACTGCAAAAACGGTAATGGACAAGCAGGTTGAAGCTGCTGGTATTATGCTGGATGAATGTCTGCCGCCCATAAAATCCGGCACGGCTAACTTTACCCCGCAGGATTCGGCAGCTGCCAGCTATTATGGTGGTCGACAGCCCGAAGATGGTACCATTGACTGGCATCAGTCAGCAACCCGGATTCATAATCTGGTACGGGCAGTAACCCGACCATATCCGGGTGCTTTTACTTATGCGGGACAACGCAAAGTGCTGGTGTGGGATGTAGAACCTCAGGCACTGGAAAGTGATGCCCGTCCGGGAACAATCCTTTCTGTTGACCCGCTGGATATTGCCTGCGGAGAAGGTGTCGTACGTGTCAAGTTTGGTCAGCAGCAGGACGGGGTGTTCAGTTCAGGTTCACAACTGGCAAGAAACCTGAATCTGGTGAAAGGAATGCGCCTGGGGCCTAAATTTGAAAGAACCTCGAAAGGCAGAAAAACAAAAGTCTTAATTCTTGGCGTAAACGGTTTTATCGGCAATGCGCTGGTCGAACGCTTGCTCAAGGATGGTGGTTATGAGGTACACGGCCTGGATTTATCCAATAGCTCACTTACCCGTCTATTAGATGAACCTGATTTTCATTTTCATGAAGGCGATATTACGGTTCACCGTGAATGGATTGAATATAATGTTAAAAAATGTGATGTGGTATTACCCTTAATTGCCATTGCCACACCGATTGAATATACCCGCAATCCACTGCGGGTATTTGAACTCGATTTTGAAGAAAATCTGCGTATTGTGCGCTATTGCGCCAAATATGGCACCCGTATATTATTTCCATCAACCTCAGAAGTTTATGGTATGTGTACCGATGAGGAGTTTGATGAGAATACATCACATCTGGTAACGGGGCCCATTGAAAAACAACGCTGGATTTATTCAACCAGTAAACAGCTAATGGATCGGGTAATCTGGGCTTATGGTCAGAAAACGGGGATGCCGTTTACTCTATTCCGTCCTTTTAACTGGATCGGGCCACGACTGGATTCCCTGGACTCTGCCCGTATCGGCAGCTCACGTGCGATTACTCAGCTAATTCTGAATCTGGTGGAAGGCACACCGATACAGTTGATTGATGGTGGCGAACAGAAACGTTGTTTTACCGATGTTAGTGAAGGTATAGAATGCCTGTTCCGGATTATTGAAAATAAAAATGGCTGTGCCGACGGGCAGATATTTAATATCGGTTTTCCGGAAAATGAAGCCAGCATTAAACGTATGGCTGAAGTTCTGGTGGAAAAATTCGAAAAACATCCCTTACGTGACCATTTTCCACCTTTTGCCGGTATGGTTGAAACCGAAAGCCGTACCTATTATGGCGATGGTTATCAGGATGTACAACATCGTCGCCCCAGCATTGACAATGCACGTAAGCTTTTAGGCTGGAACCCGGTGAAAACCATGGATAAATCCATTGATGATACCCTCGATTATTTCCTGCAGGATTATATAAAATCAACTGCTGACGATGAAACCACAGAGTAACGTCTTTGACTGAAAAGGAAATTTTATCCGGTCTGCGTATTGATGTGGACACCTTTCGAGGCACGCGTGATGGCGTGCCTCAATTATTGCAGATACTGGAAAAACATCAGCTACAGGCCAGCTTTTTTTTCAGCGTTGGGCCGGACAATATGGGGCGGCATTTATGGCGCCTGCTGAAACCGGCATTTTTGCTAAAAATGCTACGTTCAAAAGCAGCCAGTTTGTACGGCTGGGATATTTTATTGCGCGGTACGTTCTGGCCGGGGCCGCTAATTGGCAAGCAGCTGGCGGCTATTATCCGCCAGACTAAACAGGCCGGGCACGAAATCGGTTTTCATGCCTGGGATCATCATCGCTGGCAGATGCAGGTTGAGGCTATGTCAGATGCACAGATCAGCGAGGAAATCCGCAAAGGTGTCGAAGCCTTAACCGCCATCACTGGTGCAGCACCTACCAGTTCCGCTGCCGCTGGCTGGAAGGCCAATGCAGCGGTAATCAGGCAGAAACAGGCATTTGGTTTCAGTTATAACAGCGATTGCCGGGGTCACAGTATTTTTATTCCTCGGATTAAAGGCCGTCAATATGCCCCGCAGATTCCGGTTACCCTGCCCACCTACGATGAAACCATTGGCCATAATGGCATCACGGCAGCAAGCTATAATGGTTATCTGCTCAGTCTGTTTCAGCCAGATCAGCTAAATGTATTAACCATTCATGCCGAGGTGGAAGGCATTGTCTGTGCACAAATATTCGACGACTTTTTAGGTCGTGCAAAACAGCAGGCCATTCATTTCGTACCATTAAAACAGTTGCTTCCGAATGATAGAGCAAGCATTCCAACCGGAAATATAATCAGCAGGGCATTACCCGGGCGAGAAGGTTCGGTATGCTGGCAGGGTGAATAAACCAGTGCAAACCACCAAAACAAACTGGTATATTTATGCCCTGTTATTACTGCTGGTTTATATAGCGGTTTATCTGCTGCCGCTTGGCTGGCGACCCTTAATGATTCCCGACGAAGTACGTTATGCGGAAATCCCACGTGAAATGCTTGCCTCAGGGAACTGGGTTACACCACACCTTAACGGCTTACGTTATTTTGAAAAACCGGTGCTTGGCTACTGGCTGGTTGCCGGTAGCATGCAGTTATTCGGCGACAATGCCTTTGCTGTCCGCCTCCCCGGTGCACTGTCCGCCGGATTATCGGCACTGGCTATTTTCCTGCTGGTAGTGCACAGTGGTCGCAGCCGTAAAACTGCGCTTGTAGCAGCGATGATTTATCTGACCATGTTCGGCGTCTTCCTCATGGGCAGCTACAATATTCTTGATAACAGTTTCAGCTTTCTGTTAACGGTCGCCTTTGTAGCATTTTATTATGCGCATTATGAAACCCAGTCGCGCCGACGTTTGCTACAACTGATATGGCTCGGGCTATTTTGTGGGCTGGCGTTTTTAACCAAGGGTTTTCTTGCTTTTGCCCTGTTGGGCATCGTCATCATGCCTTATGTTATCTGGCAGGGACGCTGGAAAGAACTGTTTACGCGCGGCTGGTTGCCCGCACTGGTTGCCATCGTGGTTGTGCTGCCCTGGGCGCTGTTAATCGAACAGCGCGAGCCTGATTTCTGGCATTATTTTTTCTGGGTGGAACACATAAAGCGCTTCGCCAGTGACCATGCGCAGCATGAAGAACCGGCATGGTTTTATCTCATGTTTTTGCCATTACTGGTGTGGCCGTGGATAGCTCAGCTGGGAACAGCGATAAAAGGCTTATGGTTTTTGCCTCAGCAGGCAGACCACAGGCCGACATCATGCCAGGATAAAAACCTGACAGGCTATGCCCTGCTATGGTTTTTATTGCCGTTTGTTTTCTTTTCGATTGCACATGGCAAACTACCCACTTATATTCTGCCCTGTTTACCCCCGCTGGCTATACTGCTGGCCTGTGGTCTGGTTGATTACCTGAATGATTCGGCGTTCAGAAAAGAAAAATCCTGGTTTACTGCTGGTGCCTGGTCTGCCGCGACAGTATTGCTGACAGTGGTTCTGTTCGTGGTGTTACAGCAAAACGCTGCTCCGGCAAAACCCGTCTGGCTGGAAAGCGAAAGCTGGAAAGGATGGTTGTTGTGTACGGCGTTTTTTATTTCTGCCGGGCTTATGGTTTACAGTGCCCGTAAACCGGCTACACCACATAAGACCTTAAGCATTTTTGCCATCAGTCTGCTTCCGGTGATGCTGGTAACACCGTTTATTCTACCGGCACGTACCGTAGCTAGCAAAATGCCGGGGGCATTTCTTTTACAAAATGCCTGGCGAGTTACCCCACAGACCTTGCTGGTGGCTGATAACGATCTGATTCATGCGGTAAACTGGTATTTTAAACGCAGTGATGCATACATGACCTCAGGTGGCGAATTAAGTTATGGTCTGAGTTATGCCGATTCGGCTTACCGTTTACTTGCGGGTAAAAAACTGGCGCAGTTTTTATCGCAACATACTAATAATCCCGTTGTTATCGTATTGCATGCCGACAATGAGCAGAAAATAAAACACCTGATGCCACCACGGGCACAGCGCTTGCACTGGGGACGATTTGTGCTCTGGCATATTCCAGCTAGAGCGGGAAAAAGTTGATGGATTATATAATTATTCTGCTGGTAGTGCTGTTAACCTCAAGCGGGCAGGTGTTGCAAAAGCTGGGTGCCGACCGCGGCCTGAAACAGGCGAGTAGTCTCACAGAGACACTACGAGCCTTATTCCAGTGGGAAATTATTCTGGCGGTTATCTGTCTGGCTTCGGCATTACTGCTATGGCTAGTCGTTTTATACCACATGGAAGTCAGCAAGGCTTTTCCTTTTATCAGCAGTGGTTTTATTGTGGTGCTGCTGGCTGCACGCTTTATTCTGCACGAAAAAATTTCATGGTGGCGATGGACAGGGGTATTATTTATTGTTGCCGGTATCAGTTTGCTGGCGCAATCATAAACTGGCGCGATCATAAATATGGGAATGAAAAATTATCAACCGGTATTTTTATTGTTTAGCAGTATTATTCTGTCGGCAGCAGCGCAGTTGCTGATGAAAGCCGGTTTGCTGGCGTTTCAACTTTCAGGCTTATCTATCGATAACGGTTTGTGGTTTTTACTGGATGGATTACTGGCTAATCAGCATATATTGTTATGGTTAGGTGGTGGCATTATCTGCTATGGGCTGTCCATGCTGGCATGGTTGCTTGCGCTTACCCGCTACCAGATAAGTTATGCCTACCCGATGCTGGGATTAAGTTATGTGCTGGTGTATCTGGGTGCGGTGTACTGGCACAGAATTGGTGAAAGCTTTTCTACCACGCGCAGTGTCGGCATATTACTGGTTTTACTTGGTGTCGTGCTGGTGAATATAAAAACGGCTGTCCAGAAACCTGACCGCTTACACCACGGCAGCACGGACACAACGTAACACGTCATAATTAAACATACCGTCGAGCGCGTCATATACTGGCTTTAATTTTTTGGTACCGTCTTCGACACTTAACAGGGTTTCATGAATAAGATTGATGTCCTGCTGATCCAGCTTAATCACCTCATGCAATTCAAGCTCACCCTGCTCAATACAATGTGCAAAATGGGTATAAATGGTAGACAGTTTAAGCCCGCGTTGTCGGGCAATACCGGCCGCATCCAGGCCGTTGCGGTGTAATAACAGAGTTTCGGTAATGGTGTCATGGCTGTCTGTGCTACATTGCTGTATATGCTGTTTGATGACTGCTAAAAAAGCATCGGCATATTTTTCCAGCTTGCTTTCGCCCACGCCGCTAATGCGGGAAAACTGCTCACGGTTAAGCGGCTGGCGCTCCAGCATTTCGACCAGAGTGGCATCATGAAAAACAACAAAAGGTGGCACTGCATTGTCTTCAGCAAGTTTTTTCCGACAGTCACGTAATGCCTCCCACAGCATGGCGTTAGCCGTCGTTTCGTTCGTGTAAGTTTTACGACCTTTGCGTGCAGATTTTGCCTGTCGGCTTTCTTTGCGGAGCAGCAGTGTTTCTTCACCACGTAAAATCTTACGACAATTTTCGGTTAATTTTAATGAGCCAAAATTCTGGAAATCAACACTTAGCAGGTTACGCGAAATTAACTGTCGAAATATACTGCGCCACTGTCGGGTATCAAAATCCTTGCCAATGCCAAACACGGTTAACTGATGATGACCGAACTTCTGTATGCGCTCGTTTTCTGTCCCTCGAAGCACATCAATGAGATAACCCACCCCAAAACGCTGGCCAGTGCGATGCACACAGGAAAGGGCCTTTTGTGCGGCGGTGGTGGCATCCCAGGTAGCAACGGGTGACAGGCAGTTATCACAGTTACCGCAGGGCTGGCTAAGCGTTTCGTCAAAATAGGCCAGTAATGCCTGCCGACGACAGCCAGTTATTTCGGTAAAACCCAGCATAGCATCCAGTTTATACTGTTCAATACGTTTGAACTTATCTTCAGCCGTCGATTCCGCCATGATTTGTTTTAAGGTAATAACATCCTGCAGGCCATATACCATCCAGGCATCTGCAGGCAGACCGTCACGCCCAGCACGGCCAGTTTCCTGATAATAGGCTTCCATACTTTTCGGCAGGTTGAGGTGGGCAACAAAACGTACGTCTGGCTTGTCAATGCCCATGCCAAAGGCAATGGTGGCCACAATAATTACGCCGTCTTCATTTAAAAAACGCTGCTGATGTTGTTTGCGCGTATTCGCTGCTAACCCGGCATGATAAGGTAAGGCGGTTAGCCCTTTTTCACTTAGCCATTGAGCAGTAGTTTCTACCTTTTTACGTGACAGGCAATAGATAATGCCAGCTTCATTTTCATGTTCATTTTTAATGAACCGAAGCAGAGCCGAACGGGCATTACTCTGCCCTTCACTGATACGGTAACAGATATTTGGCCGGTCAAAACTGGATAGATATAATTTTGCCGATTGCAGATTAAGGCGCTGACAGATTTCATTGCGGGTAGTTTCGTCTGCTGTTGCGGTCAGTGCAATACGGGGGATATGTGGAAACTCTTCGTGTAACAGGGAAAGATGGATATAATCGGGACGAAAATCATGTCCCCACTGCGAAACACAATGGGCTTCGTCAATGGCAAACAGTGAAATGGGTGTTTGTTGAAGTAATTGCAGGAATGCGCTGGTGTTAAGACGTTCTGGTGCGACATACAGCATATCCAGCTGGCCGTTAATAAAAGCTGTTTCTGTCTGCCTGCTGGTGGCCGCATCGAGGGTTGAATTAAGGTAGGCGGCCTTTATGCCGAGCTGTTGCAGGGCAATCACCTGATCATGCATTAAGGCAATAAGTGGTGAAATAATAATCCCTGTACCAGGACGAATTAACGCTGGTATCTGGTAACACAACGATTTGCCACCGCCGGTAGGCATCAGTACAACGACATCTTTACCGTTAATAAGCTGGCTGATTATTTCACCCTGGTGAAAGCGAAATTCACCATAACCGAAAGTTTGCTGTAAACAATGTAATGCCGCATCATCCATGCTGGTATCTCCTTACAAATTTATTAAGTGATAAGAATCACCATATTATAAAGTGTTACATTGTTTGTTGGAAGGAATGCAGATGGAAAGATAGCTGGCCATTTTAAGTTGAAACAACACTGGTTCCCACGAAGGGATAAGGGGAACCAGTGGACAGGTTTCTGGCTGCCAGTTTAATAACTCCATTTTTTAATAACTCCAATTTTGTTTTAACTGCAACCTTTAGGCCGTGGCAGGCCAGCGATTTTATTGGCGCACTTAATCAGCCCGGTTGGAAATAAGGAATAAATATATTTTTGATCGCTGCGATCTTTGCCGTACTTCTTTTTCATGATTTTTGAGAAGGACCGCGGTTCACAAACACTGCCGTTTTCCTGAAAGTAAGTGCGTGCTTCATTGATAATGTCCCAGTGTTCGGGGGTAAGTGCATCAATTTTTTCGTTTTTTGAAATTTCGACCGCGAGTTCTTCGCTCCACTCATCAAGATTCTCTAACCAGCCGGCCTCGCTGAGTTGAATAATCTGGCCATTTACTTCTGCTTGCATGGATATAACCTCTCATAAATACCTAGTAAATTAGTCAACTATTATAGCGAAGAAATTTATTTATTAACTGTACTTTTTATCAGGGTATAGCGCCCTATTCGCGAACAAGCTGGGCTTCTACTTCATTGCGCTTTTTCCGGTCGATAAGTATTTCTATCAGATTTAAGGCAAAATCTATAGCTGTACCGGGGCCGCGTGAGGTGATAATACGGTCATCTATTTCTACTGCATTAGCGGTAATGTGAATGTGGTGGTCTGACAGGGCTTCCAGTGTACCCGGATAGGCAGTGGCAGTTTTGTTTTCTAGCAGGCCAGCTGCAGCAAGGGCTTTGGGTGCGGCACAAATAGCACCAATATAACGATGCTCACGGGCATGCCGTTTGAGCAGTTGTTGAATGGACGGGTCGTCCCTTAAGTGATCTGCACCAGGCAGGCCACCGGGAAGAATGATTGCGTCAAAATTCTGCCTGATAATTTTATCGACGCTGGTGGTTGGTATGATTACAGTACCACGTGAGGCGGTAACAGGCTGTTCATCAAGACCGCAGGTTGTTACTTCAACCCCTGCCCTGGTGAGTAAATCGGTGATGGTGATGGCTTCAAGTTCTTCGCAGCCCTGTGCCAGAGGTACCAGTATATGTAACATATTTTCATACTCTTTTAGCTGTTTATATAAGTGGTCAACGTGGGCGGTCAATGGATTAATTCAGCATTATTGCCCGTATAATTTGATCAGTTTAGAAACCGGCACCAGACGTATGCCCTGTTGTTTTAGCTCGTTTAGATGCGCCTTTAAAAACATTATCGTTTTTGGGTGCGGGTGTGCAATAGCCAGCGCATACCCGCGCTGTTTAATCAGTTTCATGAAACGATGAAACTGTGTTTTAAGTGAGCTTAACTTATTGTCTGGATCCAGGAAAACATCACGGGTAATGGTTGGAATGGCATGTTCCCGAGCAATTTGACCGGCAATGGTTTTGCTGGTGGTACGGCTGTCAACAAAAAACAGGTGTTTTCTGCGCCCTATTTCTGCCATTAACCAGTCCATATAACCAGGGTGGCGGGTAAGCAGGCTGCCCATGTGATTATTGATGCCGCTAATATAAGGAACCGCATCAATATCTTTGCGTAACTGCTGTAAAAATTGCCTTTTGGTCATATGTAATTCCAGAGTACCTGGTGATTCCCTACGATTTTCTACCGACTGTAACGGCAGATGTAGCATGACTTCACGGTGGTGCTTGATAGCATCACGTGCAATAATTTTTGCATAGCGGGTTTGCGGTAATATGGAGAAGGTTAATACTGCGGGTAAATTGATTAACTGTCTGGCGTGTGCCAGGTTATTGCCCAGGTCATCAATAATGAGGCTGGCATAACGCATGTTCTTTGCCGGACAATGCAGACTGTATAGCAAGGTAAAGAGAAACAGGCAAATTACAGATAATCGCTGATAAGATAAAATACTCTTATTAATCAATGGCCTGTCAAAACCATTAGAGATAAAAAAGGACATAACAGCTTGCGTGTTACGTCCTTTTTCATTCATCCAGAATCCAGAACTCAACTATTAGCGGGCAGCCATGGAGGTATCCGGTTTTTCATCAAAGATCGTTAAGCCTTTCAGCAAAACCAGTGCTTCATAAAGCTGGAAGTCATCGGCAGCTTTAATATGAGGGGCTTTTGCCGCCTTCTTACTTGCATCTTCTTCTGCTTTACGTATCGCTTCCTGTGATTTGGTTGGGTTGGTAATGGTGTGCTTGAGATCCGACTCCTTGATTAGTAAGGATTTATCTATTTTGGCAGCCGTTACTTTATATCGACCCAGTTTAATATCAGGGGTAATGCCCTCTCCCTGTATCGAGCGACCTGATGGTGTAAAGTAGCGCGCAGTGGTTATTTTAATCGCCCCACCATTGCGTAATTCCTGTATGGTTTGTACCGAACCTTTGCCAAATGAGCGGGTACCCATAATGACGGCTCGATGATGATCCTGCAATGCGCCGGCAACAATTTCCGATGCTGATGCCGAGCCACCATTGATTAAGACAACCATTGGCGCACCATTGAGGACATCGCCGGGCCGCGCATTAAATTCAAAATCAGAGTTTTTAATACGGCCTTTGGTATATACCAGTTTACCCGAATTAATGAATGCATCAGAAACATCGGCAGCCGCACTTAATACTCCACCTGGGTTATTGCGTAGATCAAGTACCAGTCCTTTCAGGCTATTTTTGTTTTTCTTTTTCAGCTTTGCAATGGCAGCAAGCATATCACGTGGTGTTTTTGACTGGAAATTGGTGATACGAATATAACCAAAGTTGGGTTCCAGCAGACGGCTCTTGATGCTTTCTACAGAAATAATATCGCGTGTTACCGTAATATGCAGTGGTTTATCAGCACCTTCTCGAATAACAGTTAATTTAATATCAGTACCTGGATCACCACGCATGATTTTAACGGCATCATTTAGTGACATACCCTTAACGGATTTTCCATTAAGACGGATGATCAAATCACCAGCTTTTATGCCTGCACGAAAGGCGGGCGTATCATCAATGGGTGAGATAACCTTAACAAAGCCGTCTTCCATACCAACCTGAATACCAAGTCCACCAAATTTTCCAGTGGTGCCAATTTTTAATTCCTTGTATTCATCTGGACTCAAATATGCAGAATGTGGGTCCAGGCCTGATAACATGCCTCGAATAGCATTTTCAAACAGCTTTTTGTCTGTTACCTTTTCGACATAATCTGCTTTTACCCTGGAAAATATATCAGAAAAAGTACGTAGTTCTGTAAGGGGAATCCGCGTTGATTCGGTTTTGGTTTTGTTAGCCAGTACGTTGCCGGTAAGGGAGACGGAAACTCCAAAGATAATACCAAAGACCAGTATCATAATGGTCTTAAATTGTTTGCTCATCTATATACTCCAGTTTACAGTGTTTATGAGTGTAGCCTAGTTATACCTGAATTTCATGCCATTGCTCAGACAGGTACCAGAATGGAACCCGTAAGAGTAAAAATAAATCGGAGGTCATTATATAACAGATGATCTAAAACAGGATGATCTAACAACGATTTGTATAAATTCAGATAGACTCAACAGTTTCTCAAAGAGAAAAAATAGCATAATAATGCTTAGAGAGAAATTTAGCCAGTAGTTCATTATTTTTATCTAGTCTATTAATGTTTTCCAGGTTTTCGACACCATTTGGCCGGGTTAACCGGCTTACCGCGTGAGCGAATCTCAAAATACAGGCCGCTACGGGTCTGGCCACCACTAGCGCCTGCTGTGGCGATGATGTCACCGGTTTGTACCCAGTCCCCCGCCTGTTTGAGGAGAGATTCGCAGTGGCCATAAAGGCTCATATAACCATTACCATGATCTACAATTATGATAAAGCCATAACCCTGTAACCAGTCTGAAAAAGCAATTCTGCCATGGCTGATAACATGAACAGGGGTGCCATAATCTGCGCCAATCAGCACCCCCTTCCAGTGCAGCCTGCCCTGTTCTTTGGGTTGTCCAAATCGAGCCAGAAATGGCCCTTTTAAAGGCCAGGCCAAGTTACCTTTTCGAGTTTTAAAAGGTTTGGTCTCAGCTGGGTTGGTTGGGATATCAGCCAGTAATTCACCCAGGGATTTTAGTAAATTTTCAATCCTGCTACGGCTGGCCTTAAGGCTGGATAAGGTGCTTTCCTGATTTTGTATACGTCTATTAAGGCGTGCAACCAGTTGTTTGTGTTGTAGCCGCTGTTGCTGACGCAGCCTTTCTTTTTGTTTCTGTGCTTTCAGGGCCGCATTTTGTGCAAGCAGTGTTTTTGTTAGCGCTGCTTCTATATGGCGTTGTTGTTGAATCATTTGTAAAAAATGTTGAATTTGTTGCTGTCGGGCACGATTCAGGTAAGAGAAATAACTCAGGATACGCCCTATTTTCGCCGGATCCTGTTGATTTAAAAGTAATTTTATCTGTTGTTGCTGACCCATCCTATAGGCTGAACGCATTTGTTCAATAAGGACTGATCTTTGTGTCTGCAGATGCCTGTTAAGCGTCTGTAATTTTTTTTGTAAGCGTTGTCGATGCTCTAAAATAGACAGATACCTGTCTTGCAGAGATTTGAGTAAATCTGTGTTTTTACTGATATTCTGTTCCAGATTATGCAGTTCGGTAATAATATTGCTACGTTGCCGACGATTTCCATGCAGATGTTGCTGAACCCTGGAGATGCTTTTTTGCAGTTTTTCCAGTTTCTGCTGATATTGTGTCATATCATCATTTTTTATCGCCAGAACCCAGGCAGGCAGGAGCAGACTGATTAAAAATAAAAAAAGGCTGAAAAGCCGAGGACTTAAGCGTCTAATAGCGTTTTTATACAGAAAAAGCTTATAGATAAATGTCACAGGTAAATATCGCTGATGTTGAACTTTATGATTCGATAATTTTTGCACAATCAAGTTGAAACATAGGCTCTAAAGAGGAAAATATAAAAAATTATATGAATTTCTTCATTTTAGCTATTTTAATTATGAAAAAAGTGTATTAATGTATGATTTATTAGTTATATTATAAAATAAGTTTCATTGAGGTGAAAAATGGTTTTAAGTCCTGCTGATCCAGCGCTAATGTCGCGTGAGGAAGATATTAGCCGCGCATCACGTTCATTGAAGGCAATGTCACACCCGTTACGCCTAAAGATACTTTGCACGCTGGGTGATAAAGAAGTGAGTGTACAGGATATTGTTGATACTGTCGGTACTTCACAGAGCAATATTTCTCAACATCTGGCTATTTTACGCGATAAAGGTATTCTTGCTTCACGCAAAGATGCGAATAAGGTATATTACCGGGTTAGCGATACGCGTACACTGCGCTTAATTGGTATGATGCAGGAGGTATTCTGTTCCTCAGGAATTAACCATTAGCCATTCCTGTACTATTAAATCGTTTTTTGCCTGCCTTTTTCCGGGTGGTTCTAGGCGTCTGTCTGCTTTAGCCTGAGTTTGCTGTTATGGGTCATATTACCGAGTTTGTATCAAATAATATTTTTCTGTTTATTGCCTTACTGGTTGTTCTGGCCATGCTCATCAAGACTGAATATGAGCACCGAACCAGCAGAGCGGCTAATTTATCCATTGCGCAGGCAACCCGTTTACTAAACAATAATCCGGATGCATTAGTGCTTGATATCCGTGCCTCGGCAGAATTCAAAAAAGGGCACCTCAGGCAGGCAATAAATATCCCGTTGGCGGAACTTAAAAATAGCCTGGACAAGCTGGAGAAGTACAAGGACAAGCCCGCATTACTTTATTGCAATAGTGGTAACACAACCTCCAGAGCTGCCAGGCTGTTACAGCAAAACGGTTTTACTCATGTTAATGTGATGCAGGGCGGCATCGCTGACTGGAAAGAAGCTGGGCTACCATTAACAAAAAAATAAGCTAACGACTCAGCCTGATTCTTACCCTGCCTAATCAGCAGTATCCCTGAGTTTACTTGTTCGTCGAGTAGCTATAAAAATTAACACCACTTAAATCAAGAGTTTTATTATGACTGAAGAAAATCAACCCGAATTAAATCAATCTGAATTAAATCAACAATTTGCCATTCAGAAAATTTATCTGAAAGATGTTTCGCTGGAATCGCCATATTCACCACAGGTATTTACCGATGGTGAGTGGAAACCTGAAATAAATGTGCAAATTAATAGCACAAATCAGTCTCTGGGCACAGATACTTTTGAAGTGAGTTTAACGATTACCGTTACTGCAAAACAGGGTGAGAAGACAGCATTTCTGGTTGAAGTGAAACAGGCCGGAGTATTTACCATCGCCGGCTTTAGCGAAGAAAATATGGCAGGAATGATTGGTGCCTATTGTCCTGAAACACTGTTTCCTTATGCCCGTGAGGCGATTTCAGATCTAATAGCAAAAGGTGGCTTTCCGCAACTGTTATTGGCACCGGTTAATTTTAATGCCTTATATGCACAGCAAATGCAGCAACAGGATGGCGAAAATACCCCTGTTGCTGAAACAACACATTAGGAACTTCTCCCTGAATCTAACGCAGGTTAAATATGGCTAAGCAGCAGACCACAGCCAGATCAATAACCATACTCGGTGCCGGTTCCTGGGGAACCGCGCTGGCCATTCATCTGGCCAGGGCAGGGCATCAGGTTCGGCTCTGGGGTAACGAACCAGAACAGATACGGCAGCTACAGACTGAATCCTGTAATAACCAGTATTTACCCGGCATCGAATTCCCCCCAGGCTTAACCCCTGTCGTCAGTCTGCAACAGGCATTGTCGAAACCATCGTGGATTTTACTGGTTATTCCCAGTCATGCCATTCGTTCATTTTTACATCAGAATGCGGCTTTATTTCCTGCTGACACAGGCTTTGCCTGGGCCAGCAAAGGGCTGGAAGAGGGTAGTGCAAAACTCATTCATCAGATTGTGGCTGAAGAAATACCCCAGTGCAAACATACAGCGGTAATGTCGGGCCCTACCTTTGCAGGTGAGGTGGCACGTAATTTACCGACAGCAATAACCGTGGCGACACAATCCGAGCCATTTGCCCGGCAAATCAGTGATGATCTACATAGCGGTCGTTTTCGCGTTTACCGTAGCGATGATATGGTGGGAGTAGAGCTGGGTGGTGCATTAAAAAATGTACTGGCTATTGCTGCCGGGGCAGCAGACGGGCTTAAATTTGGTTCCAATACACGCGCCGCGTTGATTACCCGTGGGCTGGCTGAAGTGATGCGCCTGGGCGAAAAGATGGGCGGGCAGCGTGAAACCTTTATGGGGCTGGCCGGGGTAGGTGACCTGATCCTTACCTGCACCGATGATCAGTCCAGAAACCGGCGTATGGGACTATTGCTGGCAGAAGGCAAGTCTCAGGCAGAGATTCATCAGCAAATTGGTCAGGCGATTGAAGGCGTAAAAACCGCCATGGAAGCTATCAATCTGGCCCGGCAATACCATGTCGATT
The DNA here is from genome assembly GCA_015488885.1 of Gammaproteobacteria bacterium. Classification (GTDB taxonomy): domain Bacteria; phylum Pseudomonadota; class Gammaproteobacteria; order SZUA-229; family SZUA-229; genus S010-25. The sequence goes on from WFMW01000066.1 coordinate 21,913, forward strand.
TACCTATTATGACCCAGGTCTATCGGGTACTTTATGAAAACCTGCCCATTCATGAAGCAGTAAAAAATCTGTTAAGCCGCAAAAGCTCACAGGAAACCGTTTAACCATAACAGTTCTTACCCGTATTTAGCATCCTTAATATTTACCGGTTAATATTTCATGCCGTCAAAAGCCTGCTGGCGCAGGGCTTCATAAACCACAATGGCCACTGTATTTGATAGATTAAGACTGCGGCTGCCGGCCATCATCGGCAGACGTAAAATGTTTTCGGCAGGTAGCTGTTGTAGATAGCGCTCTGGCAGCCCCCGGGTTTCAGGGCCGAATAGCAGATTATCGCCAGGGTTGAAATGGGCATCAGTATAACAGGTCGAACCTTTAGTCGATAAAGCATAACTGGTTTCGGGGTTGATGAATGGCTGTAGGGAGGCATGGGTTTGTAATTGCGCCCATTCATGGTAATCCAGCCCGGCACGACGTAGTTTCCTGTCATCCAGATTAAAGCCGAGAGGTTCAATGAGATGTAGCATACAGCCTGTGTTTGCGCACAGGCGGATAATATTTCCCGTATTCGGCGGGATTTCAGGTTGATAAAGAACAATATTGTACATGATGGAGGTTTGACTCCAGATAACAGCTATTCAGGCAAGTTTTACCGGTTAGTAGCAACATTCCACATGATAATTTTGGGTTATGCTGAGAAAATCGCTGTGCTGTGCTCGTCAGGTATTTTTCTAAGGTATTTGCATTTCATGGGGAGGTTTTTGCTGCCTTTTTTGCCCACTTATCAGCTTTTACCAGATCCACTTTCAAGCCAAGATCACCATGACGATAGATATCCGCCAGTGTGTGCATAGCAACCCGGTTGCCATCTTCCGCCGAGCGGGTAATCCAGATCAATGCCCTGGCGTTATCCTGATCAACATCCCAGGCACCACTCTCATAGCGCAGACCGAGTTCAAATTCGGCCTGTGGGTCTCTTTTTTCTGCTCGTTCAATGAGTGACTTTGCCGACTCTTTGTATACTGTGGTGGTAAAATCAACCGTTTTTTTCAGGATGGCCAGTAAATTGATGGCATCGGTTTTACCCTGTCCAGCTGACCGGTTCAGCCAGTCCTCGGCCATGGTTCTATCCTGAGGAACATCCACCCCCTCATAATACAGCTTGCCCAGTAGATACTGGGCATCCTTGTCGTTCTGACTGGCTGATCGAGTTAACCAGTTAATCGCCTGCTGCGGATTTTTTTTTGTTCCAGTGCCGTTTAAATAGGCTTTCCCGGCTAAAAACTGTGCCTGGGCATTACCTTTAGCCGCTGATTCCAGCCACCATTTAAACGCCTGTTTCGTGTTTTTTGTTACGCCGTTGCCATTAGCAAAGCATTTTCCCAGCACCAGTTGGGCATAAGCATTGCCGAAACGTGCTGCACGCCGTAGCCAGTAGACGGCTTTTTTTGCATCCGGCTTAAGTCCGTATTCACCTTTAAGATAAGCCAGCCCATAGAGTAACTGTGCATTAGCATTATTATCCTGAGCTTCATATTTCAGCATTTGTAAGCTTGCCGGTACTTCAGCATTGCCAGCGGAAACTTCATTATTACCTGCCTGTAGTAATAAAGCCGCGATGCCAAGTAAGGCAATAAAGACGGTAACTTTTATCATAACTCATGCCGGGGTTTTTATCTGCCGGGTTACCCGGTAATGGGTGGATTTTACACTGCCTGATTTCATCCTGCTATATTATCCCGGAATCTGCACCCTGTTCCTCGCGGGTAAACCGGTGTTTTTTCTTAAGAAGACATAAAGTTGGCCGTTAATCTGCTATATAAAGTGTTATTGCAGTTATGAAATCTATTTACTTATAAAATATTGGGGAATTCAATGCCGGATAAGATGTGCCAGCGCAAACAGCAGCCTGTACCGTCTGTGTCAGCTGAACAGAAACCGACTTTATTGCTGGTTGATGATGATCCGCTCATTAGTGAGGGGCTGGGGTTCTTACTGTCGAAACAGTATTGCGTGATAACGGCTGAAAGTCGTCAACAGGCCATTGAGAAAATAAATTCAGCCACAGTAAAACCTGCGCTGGCGGTGATTGATCTTGGCTTACCACCATTACCACATAAACCGGATGAAGGTTTTGCTCTGGTGCGTGAATTACTGGTTATCAATCCGCATATGAAAGTACTGGTTCTGTCCGGTCAGGATGATGATATTAATATTCAGCACGCATTAACTATCGGGGCCGTTGATTTTATTGCTAAACCAGCAAGTTCGGAATTATTGCTGGCAAGGTTAAAACATCATTTTCGTTTATACGAGATTGATTTACAACGGGAACAACAGCCTGGTCAGCAAATTATTGGTGATAGTGTTGCCATGCAGGTGGTTAATAATCAGATAAGGCAGTTTGCTGATTCACCCTTTCCGGTATTAATTGAAGGTGAATCGGGTACGGGTAAGGAGCTGGTTGCAAGAGCCCTGCATGACAACAGCACTAGAAAAGGCCAGCCTTATATGGCAATTAACTGTGCGGCCATTTCACCAGATTTACTTGAATCACAATTGTTTGGTTATGCAAAAGGCGCCTTCACCGGAGCAACATCGGCGCATAATGGTTTTTTCATTGAAGCAGACAAAGGCACTCTGTTACTGGATGAAATCGGTGAATTACCACTCGCTTTGCAGGGCAAGTTATTACGTGTTATTGAGAGTGGCGAATTTTACCGGGTTGGAGAAACGCAGGTATTAAAATCTGGCGCGAGAATTATTGCGGCAACGAATAAAAATTTACGCCATGAAATAGCCAGTGAGCATTTTCGGTCTGACCTTTTTTATCGATTGAGTATTCTTAATATCAGCCTGCCTGCATTACGTGCACGTGAGCAGGATGTTTATTTATTGCTGGATTTTTTTATTAAATTATATGCAAACAGTGTACCGCCATTCATGCTGGATGATGAAGCGCATGAGTTATGGGGAAGTTATGATTATCCGGGTAATATTCGTGAATTGAGGAATATTGTGATTCGACTGGGCACGAAATATCCCGGGCAGAAGGTTAATCGCCAGCAGTTAAAAGCAGAGATGGAAACTCGACTATCCAGCCCATCATTAGCCTCGAATGGCACTGACCTGAGTGATGAAATGCTGGTACAGAAAATTAAAAGCAATGCATTTGACCTGGATAAATTACTTGGTGATATTGAAGGGCGCAGTATTCAACTGGCGCTTGAGTTAAATGGAAATAATGTTAGTAAAGCCGCTAAAGCACTGAAGATCAATCGAACCACATTATACAGTCGGGTACAGAAACTGGAGACGCAGTAGTGTACCAGCAACATTTTGGGCTTGATCGCCAGCCATTTAAAATTACCCCGGATACCAGCCTGTTTTTTTCAGGTAATAAACGTGGGGCTGCGTTAGAGGCATTAGTCTACGCAATTAAAAGCGGTGAAGGTATTGTTAAGGTAGTTGGTGAAGTAGGTAGCGGTAAAACCATGCTGTGCCGAATGCTCGAATTACGGCTTAAGGAAGATGCGGTTGATGTCGTTTATATCGCCAACCCAAGTTTGTCGCCAGATAACATTTTGCATATGATCGCTGATGAACTGCAACTGGGTGTTAATGATGCAACCAGTAAGTTTGCGGTAATGCAAAAAATTCAGACCTATCTGCTGAAAAAATATAGTAATAATCAACGGGTGGTGCTGTTTGTAGAAGAAGCACAGAGTATGCCTGTTGAAACGCTGGAAGAAATCCGCCTGTTAAGTAATCTTGAAACCGATCAGGATAAATTATTGCAGATGGTATTGTTTGGTCAACCAGAACTGGATGACAAGCTTAGTCAGGTGAATATACGGCAGTTAAAAGAACGCATCACACACAGTTTTTATCTAGCTCCATTTGAGCCCGACGATACACGGGAATATCTTAATTTTCGATTGCGTGCTGTTGGTTACCGTGGCCCCGATTTATTTAACAAAAAAATCTCCGCAAGAGTAAAAAAATACTCGGGTGGTTTAACTCGCCGGATTAATATCCTGGCAGATAAGGCGTTGCTGGCTGCTTATTCCGATGGTGGGCATAACATCACCACGGCGCATATAAAATCGGCTGCAATTGATAGTGAATTTGTCAGCAAAACATTGCAAAAAAAATTATTCCGACTGATTGTAATAGGGGCAGTACTGTTAGCAGCATTAGTATCTGCTGTGTTAATGGGTTTGTCGCAACAGCATAAGAAACCTGATCAGGTAGTGGCACCAGTAAAAAATATTTCACGGTTGCAGCAAAATAGCCATTTACCGGTATTAAAGCAGACAGCGGTTAAACCCTCACCTTATAAAGTGGCTAAATTTAACCGTGGGCTGATTACCGCCCGATTACAGGCAACACGCTTATGGCTATCAAAGGTTAATACCAATAATTACAGTATTCAGTTATTTACAACGCCAGTCAGTGACCGTGTAGCAATTGATAGTTTTTTACATAAGGCAGGCTCATTACTTGATATTTCAAAGATTTACATCTATGAAACAAGGGTTAAAGGGCGTTTCTGGTATAGCGTTCTCTATGCCGATTTCGGCTCGCAGCGCGATGCCCGCAAGATGATTAAAACAATGCCTGCCTCCATACAGAAACGTTCACCCTATTTACGTCGGATCAACGCAATTAAAAAGGATTTAAAGGCAGGCATGAAATACCTGAAAAAAGACCAGATTGAACAGCATGAAATGGAAAGAAAGTGAACATAATAAAATCAATATCTCAATTGTATTTTAGTAAAACAGTACTCTTTAGTATCATGTTTTTATTGACAGCCTGTGGTGCGACTAATCCACCATCATTATCAGAAGGACATATTCAGCTACCAGATAATAATCACAACATTCCGCAACCGATTATTCATACACCGGTATTAAAACGTCCAGAAAAGCATAAGCCACAGCAAATGTACACGGTTGTAGTGAATCAGGTTCCAGTAAAAGAAGTCTTATTTTCGATGGCAAGAGATGCACATATCAACCTTGATATTGATAATAATATTAAAGGTAAAGTGACCATGAATGCGATTGACCAAACCTTACCGAAGATTCTAGCCCGGCTGGCACAACAAACACCCATTACCTATACATTAAAAGCCGGTACTTTAATTATAAAAGCCGATGTTCCTGTATTACGGACTTATAAAGTAAATTATTTAAATATCGCCAGATCCAGTGAAGGCAAAGTAAGTATTTCAACAGAAATCGGCACAGCAGGTGGTGGAATTAAAAATAAGGGTAGTGGAAGTAGCGGTAGCTCAAGTAGTAATCGAGCCAAAACATCTGTTGAAAATAAATCAAAAAATCAGTTCTGGACAACCCTGGAAAATAATATTAGTCGAATCCTTAACCAGAACAATGGAACAACAGGTAAAAATATAAATAATTCGATAGCAGGGAATAATATAAATAATAATATTATTGTTAATCGTGAGAGCGGTATCATTGCGGTAAAAGCAACGGCAAAGCAGGATAAACTGATTCGTGCATTTATCAACAAGGTTGTTCATAGTGCGCAACGGCAGGTACTTATTGAGGCTACCATTGCGGAAGTAAGGTTGAGTGATAAATATCAGGCAGGAGTTGACTGGTCTGTGGTTGGTAAAATGGCAACCATTGGCGGCCAGTCGGTATTAAAAAGTGGCGGGATACAGAGCATCATTGGTGGAAATCTTGGCACAGCACCATTCTTTCAACTGGCAGGCAGCGGAACCCTTAATGGCAATCCTTTACTGGTAACTTTAAAGGCTCTGGAAACATTTGGTAATGTGAAGGTACTGTCAAGCCCAAAGATAATGGCGCTAAATAACCAGACGGCGATATTAAAAGTCGTGGACAATGAAGTTTATTTTACAACTAATGTTCAAATTGATTCAGGCTCAGTCAATCAAAAATCAACCACCGTTGTTGATACGCAAATTAATACCGTTCCAATAGGGTTTATTATGTCAGTTACCCCTTTTATTGATGATGAGGATGAGGTGACTTTGAATGTGCGCCCAACCATTACCAGAATTATACGCTTTGTTGATGATCCAAATCCTGAACTTGTCAAGCAAAATGTAGTAAGCAAAATACCAGTGATACAGGTACGTGAAATTGAGACTATGCTAAAAATAAAAAACCGGGATACTGCGGTGATTGGCGGTCTGATGCAGGATCAGATTGATAAAAGTAATCAAGGAGTGCCAATACTTTCCAGCATCCCCGGAATAGGAAATTTATTCTCATATCGCGATGAAAATTATGTAAAAACCGAACTGGTTATATTTATACGTCCAGTGGTTATACATAATGCCAGCCTGAACGGAGACCTTAGCAATTATAAGAAATATTTGAACCCGGGAATACACAGAAAAAAAGGAGAAAGTAATAACAGTAAAATTAATATGGAAACCACACAATAAAGCTGGTGCTAAAGGGATAATATTATGAGTCTACTACTGGATGCGCTGAAAAAAGCGGCAGAGGATAAAGAAAAACTGACAGCCATAGATTCAACAGTGGGCAACGATGCAGATATTTCAGCTAACAGGAAGAGCCTTGAAGAAAAAGTTAGTCATAAACGTCAGCCAACAGAACCCGAGCTACAACTCGTTGACCGAAATAAATCGAATGAAGTTAAGTCACACAATAAAGGATCATATCAGATTGATGATTTTTCACCTTCCTCGATTGATGAGCAGGTATTAATAAGCGCTAAAGTTAATAATGGAAGTCGTTTATCAGCTGACGCACTACATCTACTGGTTGATAAAACTAACCAGGGTTTTAAAAAGAAAAAAGTAACACTACTCATCCTGGTGCTTATGCTGAGTGTACTGATATTAGTAACAGGAGGGTTATATTATTTACAGCTTATGCAGCGAAATATTACGGAAATGGAAAACAGGCATAATGCTGGTCTGCACAGGATGAGAGAAAAAACCAGTAAGGAAGAATTACCCAATAAGCGTGAGCTGATTAAAAATATAGCCGAAGCCCGGCCTTTACAGAAAAAAGTTGCGTTTGCACGAAAAGTTCTGGCGAAAACAAGGTCTACAGAAAAAAACATCATTCATCAGCCATCAGTAAAACACAGGAAACGGTCTGTTCCATCACTACACAATAAAACCGGTTCTGATAAAAAAATAAAATTTCAACGAACCAGGGTAGTTGACCAAACAGGTAATATGCTTGATAAGGCATGGCTTGATTATCAACATGGCGACTTTGAAAAAGCCAGTATGTTATACAGAAAAGTATTGCTTATAGAGAAAAACAATCGGGATGCCTTGCTTGGTATGGCAGCCATTGCACGCCAGAACAAATCATTTGAAAAAGCTCGGCAATATTATTCACAGTTATTAAGTCTTAATCCTGATGATCCCGATGCGATTGCCGCATTAACCAGTATGCAGTCTCCCGAGCAGGCCGCGACCAGTATACATCAACTCAAAGAGCTATTGCGGCATAACCCTGCATCGGCATCATTAAATTTTGCTCTGGGAAATGTTTATGCAACACATAACAGATGGAAAGCTGCACAGGCGGCGTATTTTAATGCCTGGGTGAATAACCGGGAAAGTGCAGTTTATGCCTTTAATCTGGCGGTTAGTCTTGATCAGCTAACAAAATTTAGTCAGGCTAGTAAGTTTTATAAAAAAAGCTTAAGTCTGTCGGACAGTACGACTACCGATTTTTCCAGGCAATCTGTTTTAAAACGGCTAAGGCAGATAACTTTATTAGAAAAATAGTGAAAATGGATAAAAATAATGGATAAAAATATAAACAAGCGATCATGTAAAAAGATTGGCCAGGAATTAATTGAAAAGGGCCTGATTAGTGCTGATCAGCTTGAAATAAGCTTAACTGAACAGAAAAAAAACCACAAGTTACTTGGAGAAATACTGGTTTCACTGGGGTTTGTTTCTGAATCTATTATGCGTGATATGCTAGGCCAGGTGCTGGGGCTGGAAAGTATTGATTTAACAACTGTAGTACCAGACAGTCACGCTTTAAAATTAATACCAAAGGATATTGCAGAACGTTATACCATTGTACCCGTTAGTTTTAACGAAAGCCTGCTGCAACTGAAAATTGCAATGAAAAATGTGTCTGATCTATTGGTGCTGGATAGAGTTCATGCACTGGTTGGACGCACCATCAATCTGGAGCAAATGGTCGCAGGTGAAGGTGAAATTAAAAAGGCGATTGATCAGTTTTATGGTTACGAACTATCAGTTGACGGCATTTTACATGAAATTGAAACCGGTGAAATTGATTATCACAGCCTTGATGCAACCGAAGATGAATACAGTCAACCACTGGTAAGGCTGGTTGATGCCGTGCTTGCGGATGCGGTTAAACGTGAAGCATCGGATATTCATTTTGAACCGGAAGATGGATTTTTGCGCCTGCGTTATCGTATAGATGGTGTTTTAAGACAGGTACGTAGTCTGCATAAGGATTACTGGTCGGCAATAGTTGTTAGACTAAAAGTCATGTGTGGAATGAATATTGCTGAAACACGAATTCCTCAGGATGGGCGACTGAGTTTACAGGTGCATGGGCATCGGGTTGATTTTCGTGTTTCTGCACAACCGACAACACATGGAGAAAATCTGGTCTTGCGTGTACTTGATCGTTCCAGAGGGATTGTACCTATGGATCAGCTTGGTGTACATCGTGAAACGCTTGAAGACCTTAAGTTAATGATGGCACGCCCTGAGGGGATTATCCTTGTTACCGGGCCGACGGGTAGTGGTAAAACCACAACCTTATATTCATTATTAAATTATGTGAAGTCAGAAGGTGTCAATATCATGACATTGGAGGATCCGGTTGAATACCCAATGGATATGATCAGACAGACTTCAGTCAATGAAGTGGCACGCATGGATTTTGCAAATGGTATCCGTTCGATTATGCGTCAGGATCCTGACATAATACTGGTTGGAGAAATACGTGATGAAGATACAGCTGAAATGGCATTTCGAGCTGCAATGACAGGCCATCAGGTATTATCAACTTTACACACTAATTCTGCAATTGGCGCATTCCCTCGTTTGCTTGATATAGGTGTTCTGCCGGATATTATGACTGGCAATATTATTGGTGTAATCAGTCAGCGCCTGGTGCGTGTTTTATGCCCTGCCTGCAAAACAAAAAAAGCGGTGACAGAGGTAGAAGCCAGGTTACTTGGTATTGAGTACATTAATAATACTGTGGACGTTTATGAGCCGGTTGGCTGTGTTAAATGTGGCAATACAGGTTATAAAGGTCGAGTTGCTATTGTGGAAGCATTAAGAATTAATAGTGAGCTCGATGACCTGATATCAAAACGCGCCACGCTTGGTGAGTTGAAATCAGTAGCTAAGGCAACAGGATATAAACCATTAGCAGAAGATGCAATACGATGCGTACTGGAGGGCAAAACATCCATTAGTGAAGTTTCACGTGTTATTGACCTGACCCAGAGAATGTAACTTTTATGCCCGATTATAAATTCAAAACCATAGATGCTGCAGGAAAAATCCGCTCTGATACCATGGTTGCAAGCAACCCGATGGAGCTGGAAAAGCGCCTGGGGAATATGGGTTTTGATTTATTAAGTTTTAAAGAACAAGGCAGGGTTTCAGGGCTGGTTATAAAGGGGAAAAGCATTAATCGACGGGAACTGATTAATTTTACCTTTCATATAGAGCAGTTAATTAAATCAGGCGTACCATTAATTGATAGCCTGAAGGATATACGTGACAGTATTGAATATAGCCATTTCACAGATACATTACAGGCTATTATTGATGATATAGAAGGCGGGAAAACATTCTCACTGGCATTATCAGAACACCCGAATATATTTGATAATGTTTATGTAACGCTGGTAAGAGTAGGAGAAGAGACCGGACAACTTGATGTCGTGCTTAAAGACCTTGCTGAAAGCATCAAATGGCAGGATGAGTTGATTTCACAAACCAGAAAAATCATGATTTATCCGGCAATTGTTTCTGTTTTTGTATTAATGGTTGTTGTGTTTTTAATGATGTACTTGATGCCGCAATTAATTCCATTTATAAAAAATATTGGTGGGCAAATACCCTGGCATACAAGATTATTAATTAATATATCTAGTCTGTTCGTGAGTTACTGGTATCTTGTTCTTGCTTTACCGGTAATAATCTATTCTGGATTACGGATTCTTATAGCAAAAAATGAACGGTTTCATTATTTTACAGATGGCCTTAAATTGCATATATGGTTATTTGGCCCACTGTTGATGAAAATCAAGCTTGCACGTTTTGCAAATTATTTTGCCATGATGTACAGCTCGGGCATTACCGTGCTTGATGCATTAAAAATATCCGAGGATATGGTTAATAATAAAGTGCTACAGACTTCAATCAACAGAGCCAGAGCAAGTATTTCAGAAGGAACTATTATTAGTAAAAGCTTTGAACAGCTAGGTGTGTTTCCTACCATGATTGTGCGGATGTTAAAAGTAGGTGAGGATACCGGTGCAATGGATGAAGCTTTATTGAATGTCAGTTATTTTTATAATAGAGAGGTAAAAGAAGCTATTGAAAAAATTGAACCTGCATTATTACCTGTGTTAACCGTCTTGCTAGGTTTAATTATGATGTGGATTATGACCGCAGTGCTTGGCCCAGTTTATGACGCAGTTTCGAGTGTTAAATTTTAAGTCCGAAACGATGAAAAGATTATTCTATTTTAGTGGTTACCGGTTAAAAGTTTTTCTCTGGAAAAATAGATATTTACAGGCGGAACTGTCTTTTCAGCCGGATAATAGCGGCCTGAATGCATTCCGTAAGTACCTGCAGCAATCCGTTAATATCCCGACAAAATTTCTTGTTGATGTTATTGAAGAAGATTTCCGTATAGAAAAAGTACCGCATGTTGGCAGCAAAGACAGAAAAGCGGTGATTAGCAGATTAATTGATCGCTTTTATCGTTCAAGTCAGCAGTACTGCTATCATGAAGTTATCGGGCGTGATAAAACCGGGCGTAAAGATGATCAGATATTAATCGGAGCAATGACCAACCCGCAACTAATTCAACCCTGGCTGAGTATTATTGATGAATGTGATGTACCTGTTTCAGGTATCTGGTCATTACCGCTTATCAGTTCATTACTATTAAATAAAATTGATGCAAATAAAGGTATAACACTTCTGGTTAGCCAGCAGGTTAACAGTAATGTCAGACAATCTTTATTTCGCAATGGTAAATTATTATCAAGTCGTCAATCAATCATCAGCCAGGATATACGCGACACAGAAAATTCGGGGTTTTATATTGCGCCAGAGGTAGAAAAAACATTAATGTTTTTTCGCAATCAACGGCTATTGTCCGATAATGAAATAGTTAATCTGCATGTAATAGGCAGTGAAAAACAGCTGAAATCGCTGCAACAGGTTTTTGTCTCCGATGAGAAACAAAAAACTACTGTACATTCTACTGTAGATATTATTAAAAAACTCAAGTTAAAGAATATTGACGATGGATTTTCCGATGGAATATTTTCATGGATATGCAGTAATCAACCCTTTAAGTTAAGTCACTATGGTCATTTATCACAGTTTAATCACTATTATTATTCAATAGCGTCAGCAGTGCTGTATATGGTAAGCACTATTATTTTTGTCCTTGGTTTTTTGTTAATAGAATATAATATTTCATCAGCACTGGGTGATGAGAATGAAATAAATCTATTAAAAAAAACGGAACATGAATACAGGAAAGTTTATGCAAAAAACTTTAAGCCCTATGAGGCTGTATTTGAAAATGCCGACATGATGAATTCGGCTGTAATTCTTGCACAACGAATAAAATATAACAGCAAAACTTCGCCTCTGGATTTCATGTTGCAGCTGAGTCAAATTATCAGTGATAAAACATTGCCAGATATAGAGATAGATAGAATACAATGGCGGCCTGCTAATACCGATAAGATGCATCATGTCGTGAATGATCCCAATGCTAAGGCGGTTGATTTTACAGAAAACACACCGATTTTGCATCAAGCAATTATAAAAGGCCGGATTAATGTAAACAAGAATAATTATCGTGAATCAGTTAGTCAGCTTGATGCAATCATTAAGGCTTTAAAAACATACCCCAGTGTTGTTAATGTGCTGGTAAAAACCATGCCGGTTGATTTACGTTCCAGCAGCAGGTTCTCTTCAGAATCGGGTATAAATATTAAACACAGAAAAAATAATCAGGCTACTGGTATTTTTAGTTTGCAAGTAACAATGAGAGCAAGCTCAAATGGCTAGTCTTTCTTCCATAAAAAATGTTCCTGTATCATTAAAGCGGGCTTGCCTGGTTTTTATATTTGTAATCATTGTTACACTGGCAGGAATTTTTGCCTCCTATTATTATGTGGACGAAATAAATCAGCAGAAACTGGCAGTTAACCGAGCCATGAGCTTATGGCAGTCAAAAATAAATACTTCAGTACAAAATAATCAGATTATAAATGAGTTTGAAAAAAACTTTATCAAGCTGGTTAATCGGGGGATTATTGGTGACGAGATGCGACTGAACTGGTTTGAGACGATACAAAACACAGCGAGAAAACGAGGCATGCCTTTGGTAAAAGACAGTATTTCTGCGCGACATAAATTAAAAAACGACAAAATAAAGCAGAATTTCCCGGGTATTGATGTTTATAAAAGCACCATGACATTGAGTCTTAAAATGGGGCATGAAGGCGATTTATTTGCGCTGTTAAATAACCTGCAAAAAGCCAGGGGGCTGTTTGCGGTTGATAGCTGTGATATTCAAAAAGTCAATAAGCAGCTTACTGATAATACAAATAACCTGAAGGCTCTGTGTAAACTGGGCTGGTACACCCTGAAAAGCCGTCAATCAGCTATAGGTAACCATCATGAGAGTTAGCTTCAAGGTTATTTCTCTGTTATTTTTCCTCTCTGTTTTCATGCAACCATTACGTGCGGAATTTAATGTAAAACAGTTAAAAAAGCTTTTTACTACCGAGCAACAAAGAAACCATATTAATATGATGCGTAAAGCGCGAATGAGTAAACAACATTCAACTCGATTATCACCAAAAACACATTTTGGTCGGGTCGTTGTTTCAGGGTATATGAAACGTAGTGACGGAAAAAATGTTGTGTGGGTTAATGGCACAAGTACATTAACAGGCAATATTATTTCCGACGTAAAAGTAGATATAAATAAAATCAACAATCATGATCAGGTAACGCTATTTGTCGATGGTAAACAGTTAAAATTAAAACCGGGGCAAAGCTGGACGCGCATAAAAACCAGGGATGCCTTATCTGTAACACCATAAATCTATAATGCCATAAATTTTTTTCTGTTATGAATAGTCACTATCCATCATCCTTACCCGATAAGCAGCAGGGCGTTGTCCTGCTTATGATGGTGGTTATTATTATTCTTGTGGCAGTTAGCTATTTAATCGCTATGCAGTCAGTAACGGCAATGGTAGAGCAACGTCAACAGGTTACCCGGAAAGTATTAAAACAGGCCAAACAGGCTTTACTGGCTTATGCACAAACCCGTGCTGATCAGCAAATTCCATCGCCACAGCCAGGTCGATATGGCTATTTACCCTGTCCAGCCAATAATAACTCTGAAGGTATTTCTACCGGTAGTTGTGGAAGCCGCTATTTGAATGCGCTGGGCTGGTTTCCCTGGAAGTCTCTGGATATGCCGATCCTTAAGGATGGTAATGGTAATTGCCTGCTGTATGCGGTGAGCAGTACCTATAAATGGTCACCGGATGCAAAAATGTTAAATGAGGACAGCCCGGGTATGTTGCAGCTGGTTGATGAAAGTGGTGCAGTCGTTCAGGGGACAACGGCATCCGGGCGTGTTGTTGCTATGGTGTTTTCAGCAGGACAGGCGCTGGCAGGGCAGGCTCGTATCAATAATGCCAACAGTGAATGTGGTTATGATACGAGTAATTTTGGTGCCTACCTTGATACCTATACCCTGCCTTCTGGTAGCGTTATTAATAACAGCACGGTATCCAGTCAGCCGAATCATGTTGATCCGTTTATTCATATCGTTTCAGCGACTCAAAAAGATGTGGTAAATGATCAGGTATTAACGATTACTCGTGACGATGTCTGGCCACCCATTATGCGACGTGGGGAATTTGATGATGCCAATACCTCAAAGATAAATAAAATGCGGCGCTTAACTGAAGCACTGGCACGTTGTCTGGCTTCGTATGCCAACGATAATAATACCCACCGTTTACCGCTACCTGCACCACTGGATTTGAGCAGTAATGGATATCGGGATAATAATCACTACACGGATATCAGCTCTGGATCATATATAGGGCATTATCCGTTTATTACGACAGCGGCAGACAGTGTTATTCCTGGCACACTGGCAACGACAAAATTATTTGAGAAACCGTTTACTTTAGGGCAGCCCTGTAACAGTTTGCCATTAAGCCTGCCTGGCAATGGTACACCAGCGAATTTACGCGATAGTCATGCCCTGGAACGGCAATTATGGGATAACTGGAAAGATCATATTTTTTATGCGGTTTCAAAAGACTATGCACCTTCATCCTCAGCCACCATGGCTGCCTGTGGTGATTGCATTAAGGTTAAGGGCACAAAATATGCAGCAGCTGTTATTTATTCAGGGAAGAAGCTGTCTGGACATATACCTCCTCAGATTCGCCAGACTCCCATTGCAGCGATGGACATTGGGGTAGTGGCGGATAGCAAAAATAATCTGGCGAATTATATTGAAGTTAATAATCCAGCAGGTACCGGCAAGGGTGATTATACACGTACTGCCAATGATACTATTTTCTGTCTAACTGATACTAATCCGGTGGGCGTGGTGTCATGTATGTAAAAATGCACCAGCAGGGCTTCACCCTGATAGAACTGGCAGTCGTAATGATTATAATTGGTGTACTGCTCGGTGGTTTTATTAACACACTGTCCAGTCGTATTGAGCAATCACAGCGTGCAGAAACCCGTGAACAACTAGAAGATATTAAAGCGGCATTATCCGGTTTTGCAACGGCCAATGGTTTTTTACCCTGTCCAGCAACGGCACTGAGTGCTGGCGGTGAATCAAGAACAGGTAGTAGTTGTAGCCAGTTGAATGGTTTTGTTCCAGCAAAAACACTGGGGTTAAATGGTCGTTATAATAGTGATAACCTACTGCTTGATAGCTGGGGCAACCCATTTCGCTATAGTGTGACTGGCGCTAATAGTGGTGCCTTTACCAAACTCGGGCAGATAAAAGCAACGGGCATGAATAGCCTGGCACCCAATTTGATTATCTGTAATGGTAATAGTAGTTCTGCTACAGGCTGTAGCGGAGGAGCAACAAAATTAACCGATAATGCGGTATTTGTAGTGCTGTCTCTGGGTAAAGATGGTAGCCATTTTGTTGGGACACCAGCGCCGGACTCTGATGAAGGTGAAAATGCAGGTGAAGCAACAGTAAGCGCAAATACAGCTGGCGAAAATCTTGCATATACCGTTGGCAATAATCGGGTTTTTGTCAGTCGTAGTTATCGCAGTGCAAATACCACCGCGGGGCTGTTTGATGATTTGATTATATGGATGTCGCCCTATGTATTTTATAGCCAGATGATAGCAGCTGGACAGTTACCCTAAGATAGTGCCTGAAAATTTCTGAACAAGTCTATATTGCTTGCAGTGGGTGTAATACAAAACAGACATTACCGTCTGTATTCTCAGCTAATTTAAGCTGGTAGCCTGTTTTCTGGGCAAGCTGATAACTTTGATATAAACCGATACCATAACCATCATCAGACTCTAACGCCTGCTGAAAGAGAGCGTGATATTTATTTTCAGGAAAAGCTGAACCATTATCCATAACACAGAAAGTAATCAAATTATTACGGGTAAATAATCTGGCTTTTATCTTTAAAACCGGTTCCCGACTTTTTTTGTTTCTTGCATTTTCCAGCAGATTTTCTGCAACAGTATTAAAGGTTTCAAGAGGAATATCGACATCATTTTTTATTGTACAGTTAAATTTAATATCAGCATCAGTATATCGGCTTTGCAGTTGTTGCCACCATTGTAGAATTGACCCTCGTTGGTTATCTACCGGTAATGACGACACGGGTGCTTTTAATTTATTTAACGTAGATTGTAATCGCTGCCCAAGTACCGGCATCTGTTTCTTTATAATGCAAAAGGTATCTTCCAGATTGGCCTCATCGTCATTTATAATCTGTGTCATGGTTTGTGTAGCCTGGAGAATATTTTTAACATCATGGGTAAGTTTTGATCCGGTTTCATAAATGGCCTGTAAATGTGCCTGCTTGATAATCTGCTGTTCCTGTAATTTGGCGCGATAATAAAATACCAGAACACGCAGGATAAGTTTTGCATGGATGGATAAAGCAGGGCCTATTGGGGCAAATGTATAAATGATGATTTCAATTTTTTCATCATCATGAACTATCGGGTATTTACTTTTTTTACCTTCAAGATGGTTGCTTTCATTGTGATTATTAGCATAGGTTTGCCAGTAAACACCACACACCCATTGCTGACGGATAAGGTATTGCAGACTGGCATCTAGAAATTCTGCCGGGCGGTTACTGCTGCGAGCTTCTTCTGCGGCAATATGATTAATCCATTGTTCGAAGGGGCCGCCAATATTAAGGAGATATTTTTCCCATAGTTGTGCCAGTCCACCAATACCACCCGGCGGTGCCCATAACAGACTGCTGATGATTAAAAAGATACTTAAAATGATAATACTACTGATTAATGAGGGAATATAGGCCTGGCCGGTGGTAAATGAAACCAGTGCACTGCCCATGCAGAGAAAGATAATAAGCAAAACCACCATAAATCCACGTATAAAATCAACATGTTGCGAGGTGTTATCATGCCCGGGTACAAGCAGTAAAAGTAAAGGACTTAATACAATGAACTGGCTGGCTGGCAACTGAAAAGCGGGGGAGAGCCCGGATAAACCAAATAACCGGGGGGTGCTGATAAGGATTAGCTGTAAAAAAAGAATAATTACCGCATAACCATAGATAATGCGATCAAACCCGCGATTAAAGATTCGTCCGGTTAGCAGAGACATTAGAATGAGTAACCAGAACGCGCTAAGCCAGGGATTAAACCAGTAGATATAGGCTACAATTAGAAGCATTAATATAAGTAGACTGGGTAGACTAAAAGATTGCTGCTGTTTGAACAAAGGCTGCCAGAGTAAAAAAAAGCCAAAATGTAATATTAATAAACTTTGTGCAAGCAGGGCATTCTGCTGTGGTGAAATAGCCGCGAGCAGGCTAAATAACATTAACCCCAGAATACGGGATTCATTTTTTAATAATAATTTTGCGGGTTTAAGTTCCATATGTGGAAGTGTAGAGCATATTAATAGTATTCTCAGGATAACTTACTAAGGCGAATACTGATTAATGTTTCAGCAATAAATGAGTAAGCAATAAATGTTAAACCATATTATCATCATTTCACAGTTTACCCTGTTAGAGTCACGACGAAACCGCCTGTTGCTGTTGGCATTGCTGGTTGTTGTTGCCGGATTCTTTCTGGTTGGGTTTGTTGGTCAACTTACTTTAACTGATCACCACAAAACTCAGGTGGCATTACTGGCTGTTTACCTGAGGTTAAGTGCAGTGCTGCTGGTCAGTCTGTTTGTTGTCTCCAGTTCCATTCGCGAACGACAGGATAAACTGCTCGAAATAGTGCTTGCCCTGCCCATTCATCGTAGCAGTTATTTTCTGGGTAAGTTAGCCGGGTTTATTCTTATCTCGGGCATTATCAGTCTATTGTTTGGTAGTGCATTAGTATTCTATGCACAACCGCAAATGGTCGTTATCTGGTGTCTGTCTTTATGGCTGGAGTTGATTCTGGTGGCGGCAATGAGCTTATTAATGCTGTTCAGTTTTAACCAGATGCCTGCCGCACTGGCTGCCGTGGTGGTCATTTATAGCGCATCACGTTTGATGACAACTTTTTACCTGATGGCAAAGACACCCATTATTGAACACACATCAGTCGCCGAAAAATTTATTGATGGTTTTATTGCCATGCTGACATGGTTGTTACCCGATCTAAGCCAGTTTACCCGGACACAATGGTTACTGGATAATCATGCCCACTGGCATCTGCTATTACCCCTGTCATTACAGACAGGTATTTATCTTGGCCTGTTATCCATGGTGGCTTTGTTTGATTTTTACCGGAAAAATTTTTAGTTTTATGCTGCCACATGACAAAGTAACATGACTGCCTGGTTTGAAAATAAAGCGCGCCCTGTTGCCCAGCTACCGTGGTGGATAAAAACCGGCCTGTTGCTTGCGTTGCTGTGCCAGTTCGGCTGGCATTTTTATCAGCCAGCAGCCACAGCCAGAATACGACCGTTACCTGCACCCATGTCAGCACAAGCTTACCGCTTAATGAGCCTGAATGAGCCGATTGCAACAGCAAAATATCTAAACCTGTGGTTACAGTCTTTCGATACTCAGCCGGGTATCAGCCTGTCATTTCAGCAACTTGATTATCATCGTGTCATTCAATGGCTGGATACCATATTAAAGCTTGACCCAAAGGGGCAGTATCCGCTACTGGTAGCGGCGCATATTTATGGCAGTATCCATAATCACCGTAAACAGCGAATGATGATGGATTATATTTTCCGCAAGTTTCAGCAACACCCGGGCGCTTACTGGCGCTGGCTGGCACACGCGGTAATTATTGCCAAACACGAACTGAAAGATAACGCTCTGGCGTTAAAATATGCCGATGCACTGGCCAGCGCGTCAGCATCAAAAGCCACCCATGTGCCATACTGGGCCAGAGATTTAAAAATCATTCTACTGGAAGATATGGGTGAGCTTGAAGCTGCCAGAATTATTGTGGGTGGTTTAATCAGCCATGGCGATATCCACGATCGGTATGAGGTTAAATTTTTAGTACAAAAATTAAAAACGCTTCAGCAAAAGTTGAAAGTTCGACACAAAGTCGAGAATTCGACACAGAAGTAAGCAATAAATCCATGATTTTAAGGCAGAATAACAGGTAAACTGGGCTTATATAGACTATATAAAGGTTGGTATATTTATTGCTTTAGAATCAACAATGGCAATGTGGTATTAAATCAGGATATTTAAGGTTCAATATCCTGATCATCGCCAGGGTGGCTATCACAATGAATGAACAAATCTACACAAGCAGGTCAACTATGGCATTAAAAATAACAGCTGATACCAGAAAACAGTCCGGTTTTACCTTAATTGAAATTGCAATCGTGCTGGTTATTATTGGATTATTACTGGGTGGTGTCTTAAAGGGCCAGCAATTAATTAACACAGCTCGAGTGCGTGCATTAGATAATAATATCAATGGTATTACTTCTGCATGGTTTAGTTTTTCTGATCGCTACAGGGCTTTCCCGGGAGATTATGCTCAGGCATCAACAAATCTGCCTGGCATCACAAATAATGGTGATGGTAATGGTCTGGTTGGTGATAAGGCTGGTAGTGATGACCCCATAGAGCGAGCTCTGGTCTGGTCAGATTTACAGGCAGCCGGCTACATAACAGGTAGTTACCCTGATCCAACTAAACCATCCACAACCATTGCAAATAACGAATATGCCTGCCCTATTACAGCTTGCCCTGATAATGGTTTTGGCCAGGGCATGGTAATTACTTATAATTCTTTACAGCAACAACCTGGTGGTGCAGGGCAACCTCCAAAAGCACATGAGCTTATTTCTGGACGTGCCATTCCCTCTGATGTATTAGCTGAACTTGACAGAAAGATTGATGATGGAACAGCTAAAGCGGGTTCGATGCGCCTGGGTATAGGCGGTGCAGGATGGGATGATGCTGCCGCAACCAAATGCCTTAGCGGGAATAATTATGAAATGCAAACACCCAGTGGAAATTGCGCGGCGGTATTCAGAAATTTCTGATTCATACCCTCAAACAAGCCATGCTAATTCCCATACTCTGCGTATGAACCCATACCTCAGCCAGGATTCTTCAGCCATGGTATGCATCCCCACGCAGAAGCGAGGGCGCGAGAAATAAAGCATTGTTATCATGAAACTTATCGACTGTCGGCAGCTTCAAAAAACCTATGCTGATAAACAGGTTTTAAATGGTGTAAATTTTACGGTTAAACAGGGTGAGTTTTTTGGTCTGGTGGGGGTCAATGGTTGCGGTAAATCCACACTCATCAAATGCATATTGAATTTATGCGCCATAGATGCCGGTAGCATTACCTTATCCGGCCATAGCCATTATAAGGATAAAGCCAGAAATTTTATTGCTTATCTGCCCGATCAGTTTTCCCTGCCCGTCTGGTTAAAAACCAGCGATTTTTTATACTATATGTTAAAGCTGCATAATGTGCCTCGGCAGGATAAAGTCATCCATGCCATGCTGGTATCGTTAGGCCTGGAGACTCATATTTTAAGGTTGTCGGTAAAGCAGCTTTCCAAAGGGATGGCGCAAAAAATTGGTCTGGCCATCTGTCTGTTAAGCAGGAAACCATTATTGATACTGGATGAACCCATGAGCGGCCTTGATCCAGAAGCGCGGGTTCTATTAAAACGACAATTGCAGAGAGCGAAACAAAATGGCATCAGTATTTTTTTTAGTTCGCATATTCTGGCCGATGTTGATGAGCTGGCTGATACTATGGCTGTCCTACATCATGCCAAAATGCGTTTTACCGGTTCCCCTGACATTTTCAAAGAGGATTATCAGGGTGAAACGCTTGAACAGGCCTATATGAACTGTATAGGTTGAACAAAGTTGCCTGATTAGTGTTCGCCTTAATAAAAGCAAAAATAAAAAACTTTATGTAATCAATGGGTTTTTACTGGCAGCTATAATTTCAATTCTTTAAGTTTTCGAGTGAGTGTATTTCTACCCCAGCCAAGTAATTTAGCCGCATCATTTTTTCTGCCATTGGTTTTTTGTAATGCTTCCTTAATTAAGATTTCTTCAACAGATGAAATGATATTGGCACCAATTTCAGTGTCACCTGCCAGTAATTGCCGGGTGACTGCTGCAGCTAATGCCTGTTTCCAGTCATTGCTGGATGCTGATGTGGTCGCCGCAGTCTCCTGTGCTGCCATTAATTCTTCAGGCAGATCAGACAGGTGAATAATATTGCCCGATGTCATCACTGCCAGCCAGTGACAGGTGTTTTCAATTTGCCGGACATTGCCCGGCCAGGTTAATGTTGATAGATAGTCAATAACGTCAGGTTGCAACTGTTTTGCTTCAACTTTGAGTTCTTTTATGGCGCGTTGCAGAAAAAGTTCAAGTAATGCTGGAATATCTTCACGACGCTCACGTAAAGGCGGTAGTTGAATACGAATAACATTCAGACGATGAAACAGATCTTCACGAAACAACCCCTGCTTGACATGTTCCTCAAGGTTTTGATGAGTAGCTGCAATGACTCTTACATTAACTTTTATCGGGGTGTGACCGCCGACCCGGTAGAAGACCCCATCGGCTAGTACACGTAACAGACGTGTTTGTAACTCTGCGGGCATATCACCAATTTCATCCAGAAACAGAGTACCGCCGTCGGCCTGTTCAAAACGTCCCTTACGTTGTGCCTGGGCACCGGTAAAAGCGCCTCTTTCATGGCCAAATAATTCTGATTCGAGTAATTCCTTTGGAATGGCTGCGGTATTAATAGCAATAAAAGCCTGGTTGGAACGTGGACTATGCTTATGTAATGATTTTGCCACAAGTTCTTTTCCAGTGCCCGATTCTCCGGTAATTAATACACTGATAACAGAATTTGACAGCCGACCAATACTACGAAATACTGCCTGCATAGCCGGGGCTTTACCAATAATTTCCGGGCTATTTTCCAGTGGCAGGGTTTCAATTAGCTGTTGATGATGGTTGCAGGCGCGTTGGGCAATTTCGACAGCATCATCAATATCAAAAGGTTTTGGCAAATACTCGAAGGCACCGCCCTGATAGGCAGATATGGCACTATCAAGATCAGTATGTGCGGTCATAATAATAACCGGCAGGTCAGGGTATTGTTCACCGAGTTGCTGGAGTAATTCAAAACCGTCAATGCCCGGCATACGAATGTCTGTAATAATCGCATCAGGTTTATTTTGTTGCAACTGCTGGAGTATTCGGCTGCCATTTTCAAAACTGGTAACAGACAGACCTGCTGCCTGCAAGGCTTTTTTTAATACCCAGCGGATGGAATCATCATCATCAATAATCCAGATATGACGTTGTTCTGTCATGAATTTGCTCCATGTTGTATTGCATCATGTTGTCGTTTGTCAGGTAGCAGGATGGGTAATAATATCGTAAACACCGTTTCTCCAGGCGTGCTGGAAAATTCAATCAATCCCTTATGCTGCTGTACCAGCGATTGTGCAATCGATAAACCCAGCCCGGTTCCATCAGCACGTCCGGTTATCATTGGCAGGAATATTTTTTCCTGCAAATTACTGGCAACACCATTACCGTTATCAATGATCTCAATGGATGCAACCAGTGGGTAGCTGGTGATACCGATTGTGCAGTGACGTCGAGCACGGGTTCTAAAAATAATCATACCGTCTTTATCAATGGCTGCAATAGCATTACGGGTTATATTTAATATGACCTGAATTAACATGGATTCATCAGCTTCCAGATCTGGAATACTGGGGTCGTAATCCGTGAGCAGTTTAATGGATGGCTTATCTTTATCAAGGCTTTCCCTGAGTTCTGCTGTAACCAGCTGGCGTACATGTTCAATGATTTTGTGCACGTTTATAGTGGTTTTGTTAGGTAACTCGTGCGGCCCTACCATTCTATCCACCAGGTTTTTCAGGCGATCCGCTTCATTGATAATAATCCGGGTAAACGTTTTGTTTTTTTCATCCAGTTCACGTTCAAGGAGCTGTGCTGCACCACGCAACCCACCCAGTGGATTTTTGATTTCATGGGCCAGACCACGTAGCAGTGCTTTGCTGGCATCATGTTGTGTTAACAGCTTTTCTTCCTGTGAATAGCGTTGAATATGATTAAGCGACGTGAATTCAAGTAATAAAAAGTGGCCATCAGCTTTATATTCAAGCGGCGATACAGAAAAATCAACATGAACAGTTGTATTGTTATGTATGTTGAGCTGTGTTTCATAGCGTGTGAATGGGTGGCCGGAAATCAATGTGCGCGACAGGCGGTCATAAAATTCATGTTCATTAATAATGAGTTGGTGAATATTACGGTTGTGTGCTCGATTACTGCTAAAATGAAATAACATTTCGGCTGATGGATTCATGCATTCAATATTCAGCTTGTCACCAATAATAATGATGGCAGTATGCAGATTATCGAGTATTGCCTGTTGTGAATTGTGTGTATTGTTGTTCATACATAACCTTTATCTAAGCTTATGCAAAAAACATACCAGTTAATATAGTTCTATATCAGGGAAAATATTAACTTTTCTTAGCACAGGTCAGGAGCCCGTTAGAGATGCTATTTAAAGTTTTTTTGCCGGTGACGATTTTGGCACAATGCTATGTTTAATATAAATGATAACAGGGTTGCTGCGTTTTATTAGCCTGTTTTTGCTATTGCGCAGCATTAACTGGAGTTTGTGCGTGCCACGCTCAACAAAACCTAGCTGGAATTTTAGTTGCGTGGATTTTTTTATTACTGTTTTACCATCCATAAGTAGCTGAAAGTAATCATCGGATTTTGTCAATAATGCAGGTGATACTGCCACATTGATGGTCAGATTATTGTTATTCCAGATAGTTTGCTGATTTTTTGGAGAAAGGATGGTTAATTTTTTATAACTAGCAGTGCTGGATGGGGTCTGCGGCGACATGGGTTTTTTAGCATCAGGTTCTTGTTTTGTCGTTCCCGGGTTACCCGTTTCAATAATCGATAAAGATTCAGGATTAATTTTTTTTGCATGGGCAAAAGGGGTGTCAGAATAAGAAACATTACCGTTCTCGTCTATGCCTTTATACAGCGCAGCATGAACGGTTAATGAGCTAAACAATAACAGACAGGAGAAAATCGATTTCATCAAACAAGCATAGTCGTTACTTTTGCCGGGCGCAAATTTTTTTAAAAATGCATAGTGAGATGTTTGTGAGACCTCGGGTTATAATTGGTTATTGTAAAATAATATGATAAAAATTTTACTGCTGATTGCCGCCCGCAACGGGGCTTATTATAAAAAATTGTCAGTCAGCTGGATTGACCGGGCAACAAAAAGCCCTGTTAATACAGGGCTTTTATATAATACCCTGCCTTGTTATAAGCAAGGCAGTCATTTCAGTATCGAAGCAAATTACACGCTATAGTACATTTCAAATTCGCAGGGATGCGTAGACATACGCAGGCGTTGAACTTCTTCATTTTTCAGCTCAATGAAGCCGTCTATCATGTCATCATCAAACACACCGCCTGTTGTAAGGAAGGCGCGGTCAGCATCCAGTGCAGCCAGAGCTTCATCAAATGCAGTGGCAACCTGTGGGATTTTAGCTTCTTCTTCAGGCGGCAGGTCATACAGGTCTTTTGTTGCGGCTTCGCCTGGGTCAATTTTATTGTTGATACCGTCCAGACCGGCCATTAACATGGCGGCAAAACACAGATAGGGGTTAGCCGTATTATCACCAAAACGTACTTCAATACGACGGCCTTTAGGGTTGGCTACAAAAGGAATACGTATGGATGCAGAGCGGTTACGAGCAGAATAGGCCAGCATCACTGGAGCTTCAAAACCCGGAACCAGACGCTTGTAGCTGTTGGTAGACGCGTTAGCAAATGCATTCAGTGCTTTAGCGTGCTTGATAATGCCGCCAATGTAATACAGGGCAGTTTGTGACAGGCCGCCATAAAGATCACCCGAAAACAGGTTTTCACCATCCTTGAAGATAGACTGATGTACATGCATACCATTACCATTATCACCAACCAGTGGTTTGGGCATGAAGGTGGCAGTTTTACCGTATGCATGGGCAACATTATGTACAACATATTTAAAGATCTGCACTTCATCAGCTTTGCGTACCAGAGTATTAAACAGGCTACCAATTTCACATTGTCCAGCAGTACCTACTTCATGGTGATGAACTTCAGTTTTGGCACCCATTTCATCCATCACCAGGCACATGGCTGAACGCATATCCTGCAGTGAATCGACGGGGGGAACCGGGAAATAACCGCCCTTAATACCGGGACGATGCCCCATATTGCCACCTTCAAAACTTTCGTTTGATGCCCAGGCAGCTTCTTCAGAGCTTATTTTATAACCGGACTCACCCATGGTGTCCGTCCACTGCACACTGTCAAAGACAAAAAATTCATTTTCGGGGCCAAAGTAGGCGGCATCACCCACACCACAGGACTTCAGGTAGGCTTCTGCACGTTTGGCAATGGAACGTGGGTCACGGTTATAACCCTGCATATCAGCTGGTTCGATAATGTCACAACGCAGGTTCAGGGTGACTTCTTCACAGAACGGGTCAATGACCTGAGAATCGCAGTCTGGCATTAAAATCATGTCGGAGGCATTTATGCCTTTCCATCCGGCAATAGACGAGCCATCAAACATTTTGCCGCCTTCGAGTTCACCTTTATCAATGGTATTGGCAGGAACAGAAACATGCTGTTCTTTGCCGTGAGTATCAGTAAAACGAAAATCGACAAATTTAACGTCTTTTTCGTTAATCATATTTAGAACATCACTTGCAGACATTTTATAAACCTCTTTCTTCTAAATTAAATAATAGTTAGAAACCTTTGTAACAAAAACCCACCCACAACTATTTGGTCTGTCGCAACCGGGTGGTGCTGTTATGTTCAGGAAACCTGTAAATGTCTGGATAGACCCTTCTCAATCAGGGCGTCATCAGACGACTTCGACATAGTCGTAATTTTGCACGAAACGTGCCAGGAATGGAAACCCCATTTTAGCGATCTATATCAATAAAGCTGGTAAACCTTGCACTACAATGGCGCGTTAGCATTAATTTGCACCGAAACAGGGCGCATGGGTTATGGTTAAAGACTCGGCTACCGAAAATTAAGATAACACTTACCAACACAGGGGAGTTGTTTGCAACTGTCACGGAAGGCCTGTTTGATGGTTTCAGCTGCTTCAAGAGAGCTGAGCTGCGACAGTGGAAATAATGCTTCGACATCAATTCTGCCATTCAGGTAATGCAGGGTAATGTCTTCAATGGGCTTTAATTCGGTCGAACTCTGCCATTCCTCCTGTAAAGCGGTGACTAATTCACGGCGTAAAGGCAGCTGGGTGCAGCTTCCGGCTGTTTCATCATCTTCAGGGTCGATATGCACGGTGACATCATTAATTTCCTCAAAGGTCTGCTTAAGTTTATTTTCCACCATTTCAGAGATATGATGACCTTCAGACACACTGAGGCGCGGGGCGACCTGAATATGCACATCAACCAGGGCATTTTGTCCCATGTGGCGGGTACGTAACATGTGTAGCTGGCGAACATCTTCAACAGAGAGAATCGTCTGGCGGATTTGTTCAATTTGTTCAGGACTGAGGGCAGTATCGACGAGTTCCTGAACACTTTGACGGGTGAGCTTGAAACCAATTTTGGCAATCATCAGCGCGACCAGTAAGGCGGCAATTTCATCCAGAAAAGGATAGTTAAAATAGGTGCCACCAATACCGATAAAAACGATAATAGAAGAAATAGCATCACTACGGTGGTGCCAGGCGTTGGCAACCAGTAAGGAGGACTTGATACGCGTGGCCACCCGTTTAGTGGCGTGGTAGAGCATTTCCTTACTGATGATAGAAATAGCCGCAATGATTAGTGTATAGGGTTGGGGGAGTTGCGGGATGACTTCCTGATTCAGGCGGTGGATGGCATCAAAACCAATGCCTGCTCCAACCACCAGCAGTAAAACACCCAGTGCAACTGTACCCAGCGTTTCATAACGAGCATGACCATAAGGATGGTCTTCATCGGCATCTTCACCAGCGTGTTTGGCGGCAACCAATACCATCGCATCACTGATAAGGTCAGAAAAGGAATGTATACCATCGGCCAGTAATGCCTGTGAGTGCCCGGCTATACCACCAATGATTTTTATCACCGAAAGGATAATATTGACAGCCGCCCCCCACAGGGTAATGCGGCTGGTTGCCTGTTGACGTTGTTCCAGTGTTAACTGCATAGCGATAGTTTAACTCAGAAGATAGTTGGAGAACAGGAACTGCCGTGAAGCGAGTTAGCTGCTTATGCGCTATAACTGGTTAAAATTCGTGAATAGTTGTGTTTGTGAAAAATTTACCATAACGGGTTGCTGTGATTTAAGCCACTGCATCAACCGTAACTGTCCATTTTCCAGTGCCTGTTGAATTGACGCGTGCAGGCTGCGTTGCAGCAAAAAAACTGGCTGTAGTTTCTGACCGGTGGTTGCGGCGGCAAGACGGTGACCAGCTATTTCATTACCGAGTTTTTCAAACACAGACGTTTCCAGTAATGGCATATCACAGGGGCTAACCAGTACCCATTCATTATCGCAAGAAGGCAGACAGGCCGCTAAACCGGCTAATGGCCCCTGAAACCCCTCAGTAGTATCACCAATAACTTTACTGCTATATTGCCGGTAGGTTTCAATATTTCGGTTAGCGCTGATAATAATATCATTGCATAGCGGTGTGAGTGTGGAGAGTATATAGTCGATAAACTTTTTATTGTTGTATTTCACCAGCCCCTTATCGCGTCCGCCCATACGTTTACCCTGGCCACCGGCAAGAATAATAGCGCTGAAAGGTGGTGCTGACAGGGTCATAAAAAGACGTAGATTAACCAGCCAATATTTGTGGCAAATAACACACCGCTAAGTATTTTCCAGAACAGCGCCGGGTTATTTTCCAGTAGTGGCGCTGAATATTTCATAAAATCAGGGTTAGGGTGGGTCAGGTCGAAAAAGAATTCCGAGAACGTATCATAACGTTGGCGGGAATCTATTTTAACCGCTTTGCGCAAGGCACCATCCAGCCATAAGGGTATCATCGGGTTATGCACAATTGCGCTAATGTAGTTCATTTTATTGCTGTTTTTCCAGTTAAGTTCGCGGCCAAGTTTATCACCATAAGGCAACTGGCCGGTCAGCATTTCATAAACTATCACACCTAAAGAAAAAATATCCGAGCGGTTGCTGCCTTCTGAACCGAGCAAATATTCGGGGGCGGTATAATTTTTGGTACCAAGTAAATCCATCCGCTCAACCGGGGTGCTTATTTCACGAATGCCGGCAATTTTAACGGAACCAAAATCAATAATCTTGATACCGTCATCATCGGTCAGCATAATATTTTCCGGTTTCAGATCGCGGTGTAACATTTCCATGCGATGAAATGCCCGCAGGCCCTGGATAATGTCATGACATAGTTGCGTTACCTGATTAATATCCGGGAAGGTGTTTTCCTTTATCCACTGACGCAGGGTTTTACCTTCAAGATATTCCATGATGAAATACAGAAAATTACGCGGACGTTTTAACTCGTGTATGCGTAGAACATGTTTGCTGTTAATGCGTTTACCCGCCCACTCCTCCATATAAAAACGTTCGATATAAGCCGGGTCATCCGAATAATTTACTGATGGTGTTTTCATCATGAATAATTCACCGCTTTCCCGGTCACGCACCTTGTATAACTGTGATGTGGTGCTGGCATGAATTTCACCAAGAATTTCATAACCGTCAATGGTCATACCCGGCCCCATTGGCGGTGGAAACGGCAGCCGAGTCAGTTGCTGGTAAACTTCGTTGGGATCCTGACTGGGCAGTTGTTCAAGCTGAATAATTTGACAGGTGACATTATCGTGGCTACCGGCTTCGAGTGCATGGCTGATAATGTCATCGGCAATAATTTCAATCGAGCGGCTACTATCCAGATGTTTTTTAAGTTGTGCGTCATTAAGGTAATCATGAACACCATCCGTGGTCATAACAAAAATATCATCTTTTTTAATACTGACGCTGCGGTAATCAATGTCAAGATGAAAATCAATCCCCATGGCACGGCTTAAATAGTTTTTTTCATTTGAGATCCACACCCGGTGGTCTTTGGTCAGGCATTCAAAATCGATATGGTTATGGCTTTTGCGGTAGCGATAAATACGTGAATCGCCAATATGAAACAGGTGCGCAGTGGTCGATTTAAACACAATGGCACTAAACGTAGTAACCATGCCGTGAGCCTGATCTTTATTGCCATTGCTCAATAACCAGTTATTGATAGCGGTAAGCACTTTTGCCCCGGAGGTTTTTACCGACCAGGTTTCCGGGGTGCTAAAATAATCATTAAGAAAACTTTTTACACAGTGTTCACTGGCTTCCTGTGCATTGGCGCAACTGCCCATGCCATCGGCAATAGCACAGGCGATACCCTTGCTATCGAGGGTTGAATCCTGCGGAATAAGTGCACCGTAAAAATCCTCGTTACGCTTCTTAATGCCTTTGCTGGAACTTTGGGCAAGATTAATGGTTAGTTTCGTGATCATAAAAGCTGGATTTATCTTATTAATGACTCAACCTACATCAATCATCTGTACCGTGCCATCGGGCATTATTTCAGCAGTTTGCCCTTTAGGTTCATCAATAAACTGCACGGCAAGCAAGGTAACAATGGCTGAGCAGGCAATAACCATAAAAAACATCGATGGATCAACAAAGGAGAATACCGTAAGAAAACTCACTGCACCAACATTTCCGTAGGCCCCAGCCATACCGGCAATCTGTCCCGTCATGCGGCGTTTTACCAGCGGCACAATCGCAAATACCGCACCCTCACCAGCCTGCACAAAGAAAGAGCAGGCCATGGTGGCAATAACCGCCAGCGGTAAAGGCCAGGCAGGCGTTATCGCGCTAAGCAGAAAATAACCCGCTGACAGTCCGCCAATCAGGATACTCAGACTTTTTTTACGACCAAAACGATCACTGAAAAAACCACCACTGGGTCGCGCCACCAGATTCATAAAAGCAAAACCTGATGCCAGCATACCGGCCTCGACAATGGAGAGGTTAAAGGTGTTTTTGAAAAATAGTGGTAGCATGGAAATAACCGCCAGTTCAGAACCGAAAGTCACCAGATATGCCAGATCAAGTACCGCAACATTTTTAAACTGATAACGATGTATTTCTGGCACGGTTTCTTTAAATACGTGGGCGTTGATACGCCAGATATGCGCGCTCTGGTACAGATAGACAGCGACCAGAGTCAGATAAACGGTATCGGTAAAAAAGCCATCAATAATCCCCAGATTCGCTGGCCCCAGTTTCCATGCCAGTACCGCGAGTGCGGCATACATGGGAATATTCATCAATAAATAGAAGAAAAAATCACCTTTGCTGGTCACTTCCATCGCACCGGTCTTTTTTGGTTTAAAATACGTGGAGCCTTTGGGCGTGTTGCGTGCCAGTTTATAAAAAACAAACGAATACAGCAAAGCTATCACACCGGTGGTGGCAATCGCATAACGCCAGCCATTATCGCCGCCATACATTAACGCAATGGTTGGTAGAGTCATGGCAGCAGCGGCTGAGCCGAAGTTACCCCAGCCACCATAAATACCTTCCGCAATACCCACCTGTTTGGCAGGGAACCACTCACCAATCATGCGAATACCAATAACAAAACCAGCGCCGACAAAGCCCAGAGCAAAGCGACTGGCCAGCAGCATCTGGTAGGAATTAGCCAGCGCAAAGGAAAAACAGATAAAGCTGGAAAAAAATAACAGGCAGGAATAAGTAATACGCGGGCCATATTTATCCACCAGCATTCCAATAATAATTCGTGCCGGAATGGTTAATGCTACATTCATAATCAGCAGTGCTTTAACTTCCTGTTTGCTGAGGCCAAAGGTTTGCTGAATGGAAGCCAGTAACGGAGCATGGTTAAACCAGACGAAAAAACTGATAAAGAATGCTATCCAGGTTAAATGTAAGGTGCGCATATTGCCGCGAAAGGAAAACAGGTTTAGTTTGGGCGTTGACATCATTGTTGCCTATATCGTTGAGTATTAATAAGAATATTAATACTACTTCAGCAATGACCGTGCCAACTTATTATTGTTATAAAAACAATGACTTAAGGCCTTAGCTTCCACCTGCCTGCACTCGATTGAGAACCTGCGCACCATTGATGTGCAGGTGATGTTTATTAATCGAACAGCGTCATTGATGCCCGATACCAAACGGGCCGGGATGTCCAGGCAGTGGAGCAGACAACTGAGCACGCCGCCGAATGATGGGTACCGGAATGAAAAAGAATGGATTGGATCAGCAGTGGAATATACCATCGCCGCAACTTTGCCTCACAGTTTCAGGTGATAGGAGCCTGTCGGGTTTAACACAAGCTGCTGTATCCAGACAAATTCAGAGCCTCACCACACCATTTCCAAATTAGGGTTTTATTTCTGTCATTTTACGGATCACAATATTGACCATGGGTGCGTCTGATGCAAATGGCCCTTTTGCACCGGTTTTTACCTGTGAAATTTTGTCCACCACGTCCTGGCCTTTAATCACCTTGCCAAATACAGTGTAACCCCAGCCACGTGATGTTTTGCTGGTGAAGTCTAAAAAACTGTTGTCGTTGGTATTGATAAAAAACTGATTGGTGGCAGAGTGTGGTGCGCTGGTGCGAGCCATGGCAATGGTGTATTTCAGGTTTTTCAGGCCATTGTCAGCTTCATTTTTTATAGGGTCATTGGTTGGTTTCTTCTCGAAATCAACGGTATAGCCGCCGCCCTGATTCATGAAATTTTTAATCACGCGATGAAAAATTGTGCCGTCATAAGCGCCACTCCTGACATAGGCAAGAAAGTTTTTAACGGTTTTCGGTGCTTTGTCGGGGTAAAGCTCAATAATCATCGTTCCTTTACTGGTTTCCATTTTAACTTCCGGGTTATGCGTGGTGGCAGACCGGGCTATAGCGGGTAAAGTCAGTGTAATGCTAAGAAAAATCAGGTTTAAAAAGCGGGTTATTTTTTTCATAATGATTCCTGTAGTATTCAATGTCTACTATAAATGTCTATTCAATTAAGCTGCTGAAATATTCGCTTTGCGTGAAAGCTGGGTATGGTTGATGCCTAAAGAACGCAAAAATAAGGCGATTAATTCATGGCTGATTTCATGCAGGCTTACATCGATAAGCCGGTCTTCGGGTTGCAGGCATTTTTGAATCAGAGTTTCACGCACCATACCCTGATACAGCAGGCCTGCTGATAAAATGGTGACTTCCCGGTTGGGTAAATCGTAGGGGAGAATGTCATTCAGGCCGTATTCGATATAATCGGTAAAACTTTTCCAGCGATTACGGAAAAAGGAGAGGCTGGCCGGGTTGCCTTCAAGCAGGCTCTGGAGTTCAATACGTAAAATATCGGGGTTATTCGCAATGCTGTTGATATACACTTCTGTCATGCCCGCAAGGGCATCTTCGAAGTGCGTGCCATGCTTAACAATGGTATCGACATAACTTTGTCGTTGGCCGGCGAATTGCTCCAGAACAGTATTGTAAAGCTCCTGCTTGGACTTGAAATGGCGATAGATAATGGCTGAGCTAACATTGGCTGCGCGGGCTATTTTATCAATGGATATGCCGTGATAGCCTTTACTGGCAAAAAGACCCCGAGCAGCAGAGATAATAGATTCTCTGCGTTCGGGGCCTGAGAGTCGGGATTTGATCGTTGTATCCTCAACGGTCTGTTAATGCAGACGGGTTAAGTAATAACTTAAGCGGCTTTTTCAATCATGAAGACGAATTTGCCTTCTTCTTCACCGCTGGACTTCAGTGTATTACCGGTCTGCTTGCAAAAAGCCTCGAAATCTTTAACCGAACCAGGGTCAGTGGCAATAATTTTCAATGTCTGGCCGTTTTCCAGTGCAGCAATGGCTTTTTTGGCACGCAGGATAGGTAGTGGGCAGTTTAAGCCGCTGGCATCTAATTCAGAATCAAAATCACTCATAAATCACCTCGTTAGGTTATGTATGCAGGCAGGATGCCTTGCATTTATAAAGTAAACGTTTACTAACTTAATGCTTAATATATGTTATGTCAAGTTAACCCGAGTAAATATATGGTATCCTTCTCAAGAAGCAGACGGTGATTGAATGTCATCTAATGCGTGTTCGCCTTAGTAATAGTATCGTCCCGGGATAATGCATATATATGCTGGATTTAAATAAAATAACGCAGGTAGATTTAACGCAGCCAGGTTTAACCCTATGGGTACCGCTGGTAGTATTGATAATAGCGATTATTCTTCTGCTGCTCAGGCTGGGTCATAAACTGTTGCAGGTAGATCAACGACAGCATGAACAGCAGATGTTGCAGGCTAATTTAATGACGCAGTTACAGCAGTCACAGCAGCAGGCACGCGAAACACAGATGCAGGCGATTGCGGGGCTTCAGGCTCACCTGGAACAGCGTTTTGGTGCCATGCAGCAGTCACTGGAAAAACGCCTGGCCGAAACGTC
This sequence comes from Gammaproteobacteria bacterium, assembly GCA_015488885.1. Lineage (GTDB taxonomy): Bacteria > Pseudomonadota > Gammaproteobacteria > SZUA-229 > SZUA-229 > S010-25. The sequence goes on from WFMW01000066.1 coordinate 55,483, forward strand.
GCAGGCATCGATTGAACGACTGGCAAAATCCAGTGAATTAATGCAGCAGGCATTACAGGCACAGTTGCAAAGCCTGCATCATCTTAAAGCTGATTTTGAACAGCGGTTTGGTGCCATGCAGCAGGGTATTGAAAAACGTCTGGGTGAAATGTCTAAAAGCAGTATGGCGAGTTTTGCACAGTCGAATGAACAGCTACAGGAAGTGTTACACAAACGTCTGACTGAAATGAGTGGCATTGTTGAGCAGCGGCTGGAAAAAGGCTTTGAAAAAACCACCGAAACCTTTACTGATGTGGTGAAAAGGCTGGCATTGATTGATGCCGCGCAGCAACGTATTACCGAATTATCGACGAATGTCGTCAGTCTACAGGAAGTATTAACCGACAAACGTTCACGTGGCGCTTTTGGCGAAGTGCAGATGGCAGCGTTGATTCGCAATGTAATGCCGGAAGACAGTTATGCATTACAGCATACTTTAAGTAATGGTACCCGGGTGGACTGTATGATGTTTCTGCCCGAGCCGAGCGGTAATGTTGCCATTGATTCAAAATTTCCGCTTAATTCGTATCAGAAAATGATGGATAATGAGGCCACTGAAGGTGAGCGGCAACTGGCTGAAAGGCAGTTTCGGCAGGATATAAAAAAACATATTAAAGATATTGCCAGTAAATATATTATTGCGGATGAAACCGCCGATGGCGCGATTATGTTTATTCCGGCTGAAGCGGTGTTTGCTGAAATTCATGCACATCAGCCACAACTGGTTGAAGAGGCACAGCGTGCGCGGGTATGGATGGTGTCACCCACCACAATGATGGCGGTACTGACCACAGCCAGGGCGGTATTAAAAGATTCAGCGACGCGCAAACAGGTTCATGTTATCCAGGCACATCTGGTCGCTCTGGGTAAGGATTTTGAGCGTTTCCGTAAACGTATGGATAATCTGTCCAAACATATTCAGCAGGCACATAAGGATGTGGAGGAAGTGCATATCTCAGCGGGTAAAATCAGCGGGCGTTTCGAGAAGATAGAAAAAGTAGAAATTCCTCAGGAAGAAGATGTTGCCCTCATTGAAAAGGATAAACAATGACACAAATGAATCAGGGTTTTTCGCCAGCGGCCAGAATATTGCTGGTGATGGCAGCAGTGGTTATTATTATTGCAGGGATGAAACAGGCAGCCCCCTTGCTGGTGCCATTTTTACTATCAGTCTTTATTTCAGTAATCAGTTTTCCACCAGTGTGCCGTTTGCAACAGAAAGGATTAAGTCAGGGGCTGGCATTATTTATCGTGATTTCTATAGTGTTTCTTAGTGGTCTGGCGCTGGCATTACTGGTCGGTTCGTCACTGGATGATTTTAGCCGTGCAGCACCGGCATATCAGCAGAAAATTTCACTTCAGTGGGCGCATATTATTGTCTGGTTAAACGGCCATGGTATGCCGGTGTCACAGACGCTTAGCAATACCTTAAATCCAGGTGCCGCGCTAAGTTTTGTGACCTCCATACTGGCCGGGTTTGGTAAAGTGCTGGCCAATTCTTTTCTGATTTTTCTAACTGTTATTTTTATTCTGGTTGAGGCCTGTGGCCTGACAAGCAAGCTGATGATCAACCATATTAAATCTGACGAACCGCATATAAGTGAAATATTTGTCAGTAAATTACGCGCCTATATGAGCATTAAAACCATGGTCAGTTTGCTTACCGGTATACTGGTGGCAGCCTTTCTCTGGTTAATGGGGGTCGATTATCCGGCTTTGTGGGGGGTACTGGCTTTTATGCTTAACTTTGTGCCCAATATCGGTTCAATTATTGCGGCAGTTCCCGTTGTACTGCTGACGCTGGTGCAGCTGGGACCGGTGAGCGCCATTGTTGTTGCGGTGGCTTATATGGTTATTAATGTTGTGATTGGCAGTATTGTCGAGCCAAGGTTAATGGGTAAAGGACTCGGCTTGTCTACACTGATTGTATTTGTTTCGCTGGTTTTCTGGGGCTGGGTACTGGGGCCAGTTGGCATGTTATTGTCAGTACCGTTAACCATTACTTTAAAACTGGCATTAGACAGTAAACCGGAGACGCAATGGCTGGGTAATTTGCTTGGTTCTAACGATGCCTGAAAAGCCAATAACTTACGAAGCTTCCATCTCAATAAAAGCAACAGCAATACCTGCCGAGTCAGTGCGTACAATCACAGCATCTTTTTCAGTGGGTCGATTATTCACCAACGGGTTCTGATATTTTACATTCACCAGTTCCCCCAGAGGGTAGTGTTGCGGATTGTCCATGTGTAGGAACAGGCCACCTTCACTAACGTTTTTCGTACTGACGGTATGTGGCGTATCTTGCAGAAACTGGAGAATAATGTTTATCTGTATATCTGCTCTAGGGTGTGCACGTAGATCTTCAGCCATGGTATTTACCCTGCTATGGTATGTAAAAAAGACTAAATATTAGGCATTTAATTTAGCATCATGATACATGATGCGTATCCTGTTTATATAGACGCTGAATGAGAAATAGCCAGAAATATTCTGATTAATAGCGGCTAATTTTAGCCTGGCTGGTAAAAGAATAATGTCATGGAAAAATCAACAAACCCGTTTACTCTGTTAACGCAAAAGCGTTTTCTACCCTATTTCATTACCCAGTTTCTGGGTGCATTTAATGATAATGTTTTTAAAAATGCGTTAATTATTCTTATTGCTTTTCAGGGCTCAAAAATGACAAACCTGAATACTGATTTTTTGATTAATCTTAGTGCAGGGTTGTTTATTCTGCCTTTCTTTTTATTTTCGGCAACCGCTGGTCAGTGGATTGAAAGGCAGAACAAGGATAAAGCGATTCGATTCATTAAATTAGTTGAAGTTATTATTATGTCGCTGGCAGCGTTTGCATTTATGGAAGGTGCCCTGTATGCATTGATTGCTCTGTTGTTTCTAATGGGAACGCAGTCAACTTTTTTTGGCCCGGTCAAGTACAGTTATATCCCGCAGCAGTTAAATGAAAATGAACTGGTTGAAGGTAATGCACTGGTACAGATGGGTACGTTTGCAGCAATTTTAACGGGCACCATGCTGGGAGGGCTTTTGATTGGAGGTGATGCGGGCAGACAGAATGTCAGTATTGCTGTTATCGTGATTGCGGTGCTGGGCTATTTGTCCAGTCGTGCCATACCTTTGACACCAGCAGCAGATGCAAAGTTGAAAATAAACTGGAACGTGTTCTCGGAAACAATAAAAAATATTCGTTTTTTAACACATAACCGTACGGTATTTTTGTCTGTGCTGGGTATTTCCTGGTTCTGGTTTCTGGGTGCAAGTTATCTGGTACAGCTGCCTGCTTTTACCAAAACGGCATTAGGCGGTAATGAGCAGGTGGTTACCTTATTGCTGACATTGTTTACCCTGGGAATTGGTGTGGGGTCGTTGTCCTGTAATAAATTATCGGAGAACAAAGTTGAACTGGGTCTGGTGCCATTGGGTTCCATTGGTTTAACCGTATCTGGGATAGATATGTATTTCGCGCAACCTGATTTAATAGTGAGATCCGTTATTGACCTCAAGGTATTCCTGTCCATCACTTATATGCATTTGATGCTAGATATTGTTTTTATCGGTTTTTTTGGTGGCCTTTATATTGTCCCTTTGTTTTCGCTGGTGCAGCAGCGCAGTGAGCCAAAACATCTATCGCGGGTGATTGCCGGTAATAATATATTGAATGCTTTATTGATGGTATTATCGGCCATTTTTGCAATGGTTTTGCTTGGCTCAGGGGTGAGTATTAAACAGTTATTCCTTGTTGTTGCCATATTAAATGCAGTAATAGCTCTTTGTATCTACACACTGGCACCCGAATTTTTTATGCGTTTTCGTATTATAGTATGGATGTTCTTAAGAAGAATGTGGTTTATGCTAACACAATTTAACAGACAATAAAAAACCACCCTGGCGGTGGCTTTTTATTATGTAACCCGGTCAGGTTATAGTGACATAGGGTTAAACTTTTCCCATGGCAGCAAAACTTTTGATGAATGGCCCTGCCATACGAGGGTCTGAAATCATGGCTTTAAAATCACCTGTTTTGAATTTCATTTTGCCAGTGGTAAAAGCTAAACCTAAACCCGTCATGCCTATGCCTTTGGCTAACCACTTATCCCAGTTTTTCTGTTCGGCGCGTATATCCCAGTTCAGGACGCGGCCATCATAAGCACCGGCTTCAGTTACTTCACCATTAACAACGTTAATAAAGCCTAAACAGCTATCATCATGTGGGAAGCCGTAGCCAATCGTTGAGTTAAAGTTAATTTTTGCCAGTGCTTCATGAAGCGCTGGTTCTGCATTCCACTTTTCCTGAAAACCTTTCATCCAGGCATCATCAAATAAAGCCATTTTATCTCTCCGCATTTATTGGGCTAATCTTATTTCTGTATCTACCTGGTAAACAAAAATAATGCCCGCCGGGTAGAAGGTAATAAAATATAAAGTTATTGTGTTCTTTTAAAATATTAATACGTTTTTTTATCTAACCATTTGGAATACTAACATAAGCGAATCTATATCGAAAGAGATAGAAATAAAAATCAACTCTCTACTCAGCATTCAGGCTAACAATGTTATTTCTTAATAAGAGGCAGTCTAAACAAGGCGGGATGTTGCCTATTTTAATTCCATGGAGATGGCATTAATATTATGCCGGCGTAGTATTTTCTGGTTACGATAGAGTTGCCTGGTATTGGGGTAGGGGCCGGTGCGTACGCGATGCCATGGGTGATTATTGACCATGACATGTTGAATATTGGCCTGTAGCCCAAAAAAAGCCAGTTTGGCTTTGAGCTTTTCTGCATCACTCAGATTCTGAAAAGAGCCAATCTGTAAGATATATTTCTTGCCGGTTGGTGTATGTGCCTGAGTTTTTTTATTTTTTATCTTTGGTGGCTGGGTTTCAGATTCGGGGATTAATACCTCCATACCACGCAATAAAGTGTAGAAGGTATATTTTGGTGGTTTTTTTGCTGTATTATCAGCTTTCCTGTCAACCTTATGTTGCTGTGAGTGCGGTTTTTTTGCCGACTTGAGTTTATTTAATTCTGCACTGACCGCAGTTTTAAAGGAGGTTCCTGAGGCAGGTTGTTTGTCCAGATAAACAATAAATGCGACAAATAGACCAATGGTAAGTCCGGCCAGTAACCACAGATAGCCAGGTAGCATTTTTTTCTGTTTGCGTTTTTTTCTGGCTTTGTAGGTGGCAGGCATATTTTTATCCACCTACATTTTTTCTGGTGCGCTCACACCCAGTAAAGTCAGCCCGTTGGATAACACCTGCCGGGTCGCTAAAATCAGATTCAGGCGTGCGTTGCGTAAATTTTTATCCTCAATAATAAAATGATGGGCGTTATAGTAAGCATGCAGAAGGTTGGCGAGTTCACGTAAATAGTGTGCCAGCAAATGGGGTTCGGCATTACAGGCAGACTTGTGGATAATATCCGGGTAGGCAGCCAGTTTGGTCATAAGTTCGGTTTCATGTTTTTCGGTCAGCTTATGTAAATTTTTATTGCCCGTGTCTGGCTTATGCTGTAACTGTTTTTCTTTAAGCTGGGTCATAACGCTGCAAATGCGTGCATGAGCATATTGAATATAATATACCGGATTGTCATTGCTTTGCGATTTGGCCAGATCAAGGTCAAAATCCATATGTTGTTCGCATTTGCGCATCACATAAAAAAAGCGGGCTGCATCGGTGCCAACTTCTTCACGTAGTTGACGTAAGGTCACAAAGGAACCTGATCGTGTTGACATGGGAACACGTTCGCCGTGGCGATACAGGTTGGCAAACTGCACCAGTAAAATAGTCAGTTTGTCTGCGGATTCGCCGAGTGCAGAGATAGCCGCTTTCACCCGCGCCACATAGCCGTGATGGTCGGCTCCCCAGATATTAATCACCCGCTGATAGCCGCGCTGAAATTTGTCCAGATGGTAGGCGATATCTGAAGCAAAATAGGTATGGGTGCCATTATCACGGATAATGACACGGTCTTTTTCGTCGCCAAACCGGGTTGACAGAAACCACTGTGCACCCTGACGTTCTTCGATGTAACCGGCCTGTTGCAGTTGCTCAACGGCCTGGGTGATTAAGCCGCGGTCTGCCAGGGTCTGTTCGCTGTACCAGTTTTCAAATATGACGCCGAATTCTTCCAGATCCTGGCGGATATCAGCAAGAATACTGCTTAAACCGGCGTTAAAAATAATCTGATAATTATCCTTGCCGAGTAATTCGCGGGCACGAGTGATGAGCGCGTCAATGTAAAGTTCCCGGTCACCGCCTTCAGCTTCATCAGTCGGAAGTTTCTGTATTACTACTTCGGCTGTTTGTACAAATTTCGTCTGATGAGCCTGTTTGATCTGTTCCGCAATATCAAAAATATAGGCTTCACTTTTGTAGCCATTACTGGGGAACGGAAGTTTGATATCAAAGGATTGCAGATAACGTATCCAGATACTGACAGCGAGAATATTCATCTGCCGACCGGCATCATTGACATAATATTCACAGTCAACTTCATAACCGGTGGCACGCATTAACGCTGCCAATGTGGCACCATAAGCTGCACCGCGCCCGTGTCCAACATGCAGCGGGCCAGTCGGATTGGCAGAAACAAATTCCAGTTGAACTCTTTCGCCACCGCCAGCCTGGCTGTGACCATAATGGGTTTTCTGTTGCAGAATCTGCCGAATAACATCCAGCGACCTTGCTTCTGCCTGATAAAAATTAATAAATCCAGGCCCGGCGATTTCAGCTTTAGTCACTGCCGGGTCAGCAGGCAGATAGTTGATAATATGTTGTGCAATATCGCGTGGTGACATGGCGGCCTGTTTTGCCAGCGTCATGGCAATATTGCTGCTAAAGTCACCAAAACGGGCATCTCTGGTACGGCTAACCTGAATGGCAGGCAGGGTTTTTATTATATTTTCGTTCACCAGTGTCTGTAAAGACTGCTGGAGCAAAGCTTCGATTTTCTGTTTCAATGGACTGGTTTCAGGTATTTTTCAAGGCGTGTAATTATACGTTAAACGGACAGGAAAGTTAGCAGTTAAAAGTAAAGGACATAGCAGGGTTTTGTCTTTTATCTTTAACGGCTAACGACCAACAATGTTTTAGCTAAAAAGTATCATAAGGATCCACATCGATCGACCAGCGTACTTTTCTGGCAGATTTTATTTTTCGCAGAAGGGGCAGACGGTATGACAGTAGTTGATGTAAAGGTTTTCGCTCTCTGGCCTGGAGCATCAGTTGATAACGATAACGCCCGGCACGGCGTTCCATCGGTGCGGGTAATGGGCCAAAAATATCCAGCTGAATATTGTTGCCGGTTTTAAACTGCGCGACAGCATCACTGAGAAACTGGCGGGCGTCATCACGGTAAATAGCATCACTTCTGATTAATATCAGATGCGTGCAGGGTGGTAGTCCGGTTGCTTTACGTTCAGCCAGTGCGCTGGTGGCAAATTTTTCATAACCCTGATGCAATAAGGTCTGTAATAAAGGATGCTCGGGGTGGTGAGTTTGAATCAGCACTTCGCCGGGTTTATCAGCACGCCCGGCGCGCCCGGATACCTGTGTAATCAACTGTGCCAGATGTTCTGCAGCACGAAAATCGGTGCTGTATAAGGCCTGGTCGCTGTCAACAATGGCGACCAGGGTGACACCGGGAAAATCATGACCTTTAGCAAGCATCTGGGTACCAACCAGAATAGCGCTTTCACCACTATGTGCCTGCTGAAGTTTTTCTGCCAGTTTGCCTTTATTGCGGGTGGTATCACGGTCAATACGGCTAACCTGAAGCTGAGGAAAAGATGTCTGTAAAACGTTTTCAATACGCTCCGTCCCACTACCCATGGCGATAATCTCACTGCTGCCGCAGTTGGTGCACTTTACAGGTACCGGGCGTTGTATGCCGCAATGATGACAAAGTAGCCGCTGATGTTTTTTATGGTACGTCATATTCGCGTCACAGCGCGGGCATTGTGTTGTCCAGCCACAATGGTGACACAACAGCAGTGGCGCAAAGCCACGTCGGTTAATAAATAGCAGCACCTGGCCTTGCTGCTTGATGTGTTGTTTGATGCTGGCCAGGAGCGCATCGGATAAACCTTCGTGTAAGGGTTGATTGCACAAATTAATTAACTGGATGGAGGGCAGGGGACGTTGATTGGGGCGTTGCCGTAAATAATGCCCCTGATAACGTTGTTCATTAATATTGTGCAGCGTTTCAAGTGAAGGGGTTGCCGAGCCGAGTATCACCGGGCAGTGTTGCTGCCTGGCGCGTACTATCGACAGGTCGCGGGCGTTATATCGAAAACCGTCCTGCTGTTTATAGGAGCCATCATGCTCTTCATCAACAATAATCATTCCCAGCTCTGGCATGGGGGTAAAAATGGACGAGCGCGTACCAATCACCACGTGAGCCTTGCCCGTGGAAGCGGCATACCAGGCAGTATAACGCTGGTTATCATTCAACCCTGAATGCAGTACAGCAATGGGGGTTTGTAAATGCTCGGCAAAGCGCCGGGTCAGTTGCGGGGTGAGGCTGATCTCGGGTACCAGTATGAGTATTTGCCGCTTTTGTGCAAGCATGTGCTGACTTAATGCCAGATAAACTTCCGTTTTTCCACTACCGGTGATGCCAAACAGACAGTGTATATTGCGATTATCCATTTCATGCCTGTCGTTAATGGCGCTTACCACTTTTTGCTGTTGCGGATTAAGTTTCAGTGTGGTGGGTGTTTGAGCCAATACGGGGGCTTGCCAGCAAAAAGTATGCCGGGTTTTGTTCACCAGATGTTTCTCTAACAACGCCTGCATCGCCTGGCGCCAGTTCGATGTCTGTTGATTCAGTGTCTGACGCGATATTCCCTGAGTGTGTCTGGCCAGCAGCTGATAGAGTTGATATTGTTTCGGCGCACGTTTTTGAAGCTGCTGCAGGGTGGCCTTATCGGCTGGATTCGCCGACCAGACAGGCTCGCCTTCGGGGGCGCTAAAAGCATGTTTTAGCTGACGTAAATACACCGGTAAGGCGGCCTGCATGACCTCACCTGGTGGATACAGATAATAATTCGCCGCCCATTGTAACAGCTGCATCATGTGCGCAGGAAAAATCGCTGTCTTATCGGGGAGGGATAACACGGCTTTAAGCTTCCCCGAGGGCAAAGCAGACTGATTAGTCTGTTCAATAATAATGCCCGTTAAACGCTGGCGACCAAAAGGCACCAGAACACGCATCCCTGGCAGTACTGGATGATGGGCAAGTTCTGTTGGCAGTAAATAATCAAACAGGCCATAAACGGGGCTGGGAACAGCAATTTTCAGAACGTAATAGTCTGGCATTATTCAATAGATGAATGGGCTAAAAATATTTTGATAAGAAGGATGATCCTACTGTAAATTTTAACGACTAAAAGTAATAATTATGGCTATTAATTAATCGTTTTTAAAAAAAATCATAATGCTGGTGATCAATCTGTGGATAAGTTGATTTATATTCTTGTTTAACTGTGGATAACTCTGTGGACATAAGTTCTACACAATTCTGAATAATAAGTCTATAGTTTTATATGTAATATTTCTGTAATATTTAATATGTTATTTAGTCTTTATAATTCAATTACCTATACGTTATCACTCTATAATAGAAGGGTTAAAGTATAGCTTGACCTGCTGACAGGTATATGTATTTGTGCTTGTGAATAACTGCTCATCCTCAATGACAGAAAAGGTGTAAATTAGCATAATATCTTAATAACTTTTCTAGTTAATACCGCATAAGCTACTAATTTATTATGAAAAATTAAAGTTACTCACAAAAGCTGTGGATAACATTGTGGATAATAATATGAATAAACATTTTTATAGCCATAAATCCACGCTTTCTGTTAGTTTGGATGTTTTTTAATCATAAATTTAAATATCTAATAAAAACAATATCTTGTGTTTATATTTTGTAACGGTAGTCGTGCCTGTGCCGCCCTTTCCAGGATGACACTCAATGCATTAGAGTGTTATAAAATACTTGTGTACAACTTGTGTTTCTATGCCAAATAACATACTCAGTGGGGTTTTCAGCTAAACCTGTTAGTATAGCCGGGAAAATACACACAAAATTATTGCCAATGAATAATAGTTCCAGTCTTCATAATATCAGTATTTTATTATCGTAGATTAGTTATTTTATTACGCACACCGTGATGGCTTCTTTTGATCCAGGAGTCTGGATGGATGTACACAAGGATAATGATATGCAACACTGGCAAGAAATCATACAACAGATTTCTCAGTCAACAGGTAAAAAATTTCAGTTTTTATCTTCCATGGCTGTTGGCGGTGGCTGTATTAATGCGGCCAGTATCATCAACGGGACGCTGGACAATAAACCGGTAGACTATTTTGTAAAAACCAGTCGGCCGGGTAATCTGTCTATGTTTAAGGCGGAAGCAGCGGCGCTGGAAGCTATCGCGCAAAGCCATACAATTCGTGTTCCGGTGCCATTGTGTTGTGGTGAAGACAGCCAGCAAAGTTTTATTGTTATGGCGTCTTTGTCACTCGTTGGGCAGGCTAATCAATATCAGCTTGCCAGACAGCTTGCCGCCATGCATGATGTGACGGCTGAACAGTTTGGCTGGCATATTAACAATACCATTGGCGCGACCCGGCAAGTCAATACACCAACGCAGGACTGGCTGGTTTTCTGGGCTGAACAGCGTCTCGGTTTTCAGTTACGCCTGGCGGCGGCCAATGGCTATAGCGGTCGGCTGCAAACGCTGGGGGAGCGGATGCTGGTGAAGATGGCTGATTTATTCCAGGGCCGAACAGTGAGTGCTTCAATGTTACACGGTGATCTGTGGGGTGGCAATGTGGCCGGGCTAGCGGATGGTACGCCGGTTATTTTTGACCCGGCTTTTTATTATGGCGATTATGAAGCCGAGCTGGCAATGAGCGAATTATTCGGTGGGTTCAGTACCGATTTTTATGCCGCCTATCGTGAAATCAGGCCGGAAGAAGACGGTTATGCATTACGCCGAAGTTTTTATAACAGTTATCATATTATCAATCACCTGAATATGTTTGGCGGTGCCTATCATGCACGGGCCATCAATATGCTTGAGTCGGTACTGGCGCAGATATAACAACTCAGTGCGTCGTCAAATTATACGGTTAGCTGAGTAGTTACCAGTCAGCTTAATATAAACGATACACTAGCGGTAGAATAAACCGCCACTGCTGACGGTGGATTTGAGCGGGAAAAGGTAATGCGCCTGAAATATGTCTGATGGTGCGAATGGCGCTATTATCCAGCAGGCGGCTGGATGAACTTTGTATAACCCTGATATTGTGGATGCTACCATTCGCATACACGGTAAAGGCAATTTTAACAGTACCCTGTTGATGTCGATGTCTGGCCTGCCTGGGGTATTTTTTTGCCCGGGTAATTAACTGACGCAAACGAAGGCGATATTGCTGTTTGAGCTGGCTGAGGGCATGGCTGACTGAGGGTGATGGTTTTATCGCTGTGTTTGCTGAGGGGGTGCTGGTGTTAACTGTTTTATGTAATAACAGTGTCTGTAACGGTTGCTGGTGTTCTGGTTGTAATTTGACCGCCTGCTGTTTAACAGCTACCGGTATTTTTTTTATTCGCGGTTTCGCTTTTACTTTTTTATGTTTTTTGTGTGGTTTATTTTTTTGCCGTATTTTTCTATGTTTGATGGGTTTGATATGAACCGGCTCACTATTAACTGGCACAACATTGACCGGCTTTGGTTTGGTAGCGATGGCTGGTTTTTTGTGATGCTCAGCGGGCATGGTGTTAAATTCAGTGAGTGATAAAGTGACTACTCGATCTAACGGTCGGGGTGTTGGTCTGGTGGTGATACCATAGAAGATCAGCAACAAAATGCTCAGATGAATGGCTGCAGAAAGCAACACGCCGATTAAATGAGAGAAGCGTTGAACCAGCCCCCGGGGGTGGGGCTGTGGAGCTGGATTTATCTTCATCACCTGGTTGCTGGCGGGATGTTTGCCATTGTCCCGTGGTATGGTTATCTGCGGTTCCAGGTACATGATATTAATTAATGTGGTACGTGTTTCTGCATGCGAGTTTATCAATTTGCATGTTTAACTTTTACCCGTTCCTATGAGCCTGTCCGGGTTGTCATAATAGATAAATTTTCAAGCTGATATTTTTTCAGTAAATCAATGACACGGACAAACTGTGCAAACCTGACCGACTTGTCAACACGTAATACCACCGCTGTTTTTCTCGCGGTAGTCTGTAATTGTTGATCAAGTTTATCCAGCTTAATCAGCTGGTTGGCAAGGTATATCTGCTGATTGGCATCCAGGGTTATTTTCAGCGTTTTACCGGCCTGATCAGTCTGCCGGGTTGCGGTGCTGGCATCGGGTAGATTGACTTTAATCAAACCCTGCGAAATAAAGGTTGCCGTGGTTAATACAATCGCCAGCAGCACCAGCATAATATCGATAAAAGGAATAACATTAATTTGATTGAACGTTTTCATCCCTGACTCCCGTGTGTTGTTCCTTCCTGATTTATTGCCCGGTTGTGATGTATTTTCCCCTGCTGTATTTTCCATTGGGTCGTCAGTACATTCACTTTACGCAATAGCGCGTTATAAAACATGACGGCAGGCAGGGCGACCAGGATACCACCTGCGGTTGAACGCAGGGCAAGCGCCAGCCCGGTCATAATGGTCTGTACGCCGATATTGCCACTTTGTCCCATGTCATAGAATGTCAGCATAATGCCTATCACCGTACCGAGTAAGCCGATATATGGCGCATTACTGCCCACCGTGGCAATAAAGGTCAGGTTATGGGTCAGGGCAAGTTGCAACGCATCAGCATTATCAAACTGGTCAATTTTTATATGCCAATAGTAAATATAGCGCTCAATAACCAGCCACAGCATAATAAAACTCATTAAACCTAAAAGACCAAAAATAAGAAAATCCAGATTGTGCTGTAAAAATATCATGGTGATAAGAATGGCAGTTATGGAGAGGCTAAAAATAGCCTTTTTTAACCCTTCATGCAATGGGTTATATCACCCGGTGTGTCGGATTATTTTACACAATATGATTCAATATAACATTATTAAGTTATTGTTTAATAAGGGTATTTATTCTGGCATGTTTTGTGCTTATGATTCTTTTAACACGGTATTTCCCGTGCATGAAGAAGAGTTGAAAACGATGAAAAACATAAGCACATCATTTTTATATGGCAGCCTGTTAAGTTTACTGCCGGGACTGGCCATTGCTGATACAGGATTAGCCCCTGTCCAGATTGAAGCCCCTGCTGATGTGGTCAGTACCGTATCCATCGCGCCTGAAGATAATACCGGGGTGGTGGATACGGCAGACCTGGTGAAAGCGATTCCCGGCGCCAATATCAGTAAGAATGGCCCTCTTACCAGTATTGTGCATTATCGCGGAATGTCGGGCGACAGGGTGAATGTGGTGACTGACGGGGTGAATGTAAAAATGGCCGGGCCGAATGCTATGGATCCGGCCATCAGTCATTTACCACCGAGTCTGGTCGAAGAGGTTGATCTGCATCGGGGTATTGCACCGGTAAGCAGTGGTATGGAAACCATTGGCGGTACGATTGTGGTGAAATCCCGCTCCGCCGATTTTGGTATGGCTAAAACCCCCGAGTTTCATGGTGATGTCAGTGCCGGTGGTAGTGGTGTTGATAGTGGTAAAAAAGCCGCTGCCTTTGTTTCCGGCGCCAATCAGAACCATAAAGTCTATCTGGGTGCCTCGACGGAAAAGGGTGACAGTTTTCGTTTTCCGGGAGGTACCAATTTTGATACAGAATATGACAGAGATGCCTGGTTGCTGGGTTATGGTTATCAGTCGGACAATGGCAAACAGCAGTTTAATCTGACCTCGAATTATAACGATACCGGCAATACCGGTACACCGGCTTTGCCCATGGATATTGTTTATGCCCGGGGAGGCGTGGTAAGCCTCGACTATACCCTGCACAGCAGTAATCATTTCATTTACCGCTTGTTACTGGGAACGCAGAATTCACATCATCTGATGAATAATTATATGTTCCGGCACACCCTGGCACCTGATCGTCGTTCTACCCTGGCAAAGGTGCAGAGCAAAACCTATCAATTGACGGCCCGGAAAATATTGCCACAGGCAAGCCTGACCGTTGGTCTTCAGGGTGACACAGCGGCCAATAAAGCGGATATTTCCAATCCCGATAATGCCAGCTTCAGGATCACCAATTATGATACCGACCGGGATCGTAACAGTGTGTTTGCACAATGGGGGCAGCAATATAATACCCAGCTACATATTCTGGCGGGGATACGTTATACCCGGGTGGATATGGATGCGGGTGAGGTAAAAAGTAGTGTGGCAATGATGAACACGCCAATAGGGCATCTGCATAAAACATTACAGGACCGTTTTAATGCCGCTAACCGTCATAAGGTCGATAATAATATTGATCTGGCTTTTACCGTCAGGCAGCAACTGTCGGACCGTGTGTCACTGGATTATGGTATCGCACATAAAACCCGTTCACCCAGTTATCAGCAGCGTTATCTGTGGTTACCGCTGGAGTCAACCGCCGGTCTTGCTGACGGACGCCAGTATTTTGGTAATATTGAACTGAAGCCGGAACAGGCGACACAGCTGGAGCTGGGGGCAACCATTAATACCGCGCAGCAGGGCTATGTTTCACCGCATATTTATTATCATCAGGTCAATGATTATATTCAGGGTACGCCAACCACCAGCACCCCGGCACCACCAGACACGCTCACCTTTAATAATGTTGATGCCAAATTATATGGCATGGATGTGGATTTTAATCAGCCTCTCAGCCAACATGTTTCGGTGGATGGAACGTTCAGTTATGTGCGCGGTAAACGCCGTGATATCAGTGATAATTTATACCGTATCACCCCGGCGAATATGCGCTTTGGTGTGCATTATAATCAGGCGGACTGGTCAGTGGGCAGTGATGTGGTAGCGTATACGCATCAAAATCAGGTGTCAGCCACCAATAACGAGCAGGCAACGGCCGGTTATGTCTTATTAAACCTGAAAGGGGATTACACCTTCAGGCAAAAACTTAGCCTGTCTTTTGGTATTGATAATCTGCTGGATAAAGATTATCGCAACCATTTGAACGGCTATAACAGAAATAATCGCAATACGGATGTCGGCTTTGATACCAGCAACAAACAGGCCTTTCGTCTACCCGGGCCGGGACGTAATTTTTATGCCTCACTGGCATACAGGTGGTAAAAAAATATGCCCAAATTCGGATTTTCTGCTGTGGATGGCGTTAAATCCGACAGGCACACTGATAGTGACGGCAGGATGCGATAGATTTTGCTACCCCCAGTCAAGGGTCTGCTGGAATGCTGTTGGCATAGTAGAGGGCAGTATGATCTGTATGTTTCTGAATAGTCATTGCGCTAACGTTCAAATTTTGATTCAAGTGTATCGATATTCTGAATGGTTTTTAAAACACTGTCTGGATTCAGACTAATTGAGTCGATACCCAGTTTAACCAGGTATTCAGCGACCTCTGGATAGTCCGAGGGTGCCTGCCCGCAGATGCCGCTGTGGCGGTGGTTGCGCTGGCAACCTTCAATCGCCCATTTGATCATTCGCAGGACACCTGGGTCTCGTTCATCATAGTCAAAAGCCAGTATCTCGCTGTCACGATCTACTCCCAGTGTGAGCTGGGTCAGATCGTTGGAGCCGATACTAAAGCCATCGAACACGGCACTGAATTCATCTATCTGGGCAATATTGTTAGGGATTTCACACATTACGTAGATCTTCAGCCCCTGTTCTCCGCGTTTGAGGCCATGTTGCGCCATCGCTTCCACAACCTTCTGCCCCTCGGCTACGCGGCGACAAAAAGGAATCATCAGGATGACATTGTCCATGCCAATGACTTCCCGGACACGTTTCATGGCGGCACATTCGAGGGCGAAACCTTCTGCATAATCCGGGTGGGTATAACGCGCCGCACCACGGAAACCGATCATCGGATTGTCTTCAACCGGTTCGAAATATTTACCCCCGAGAAGAGTGGCATATTCATTGGTCTTGAAATCGCTCATGCGCACCACGCAGGGTTTGGGGTAAACCGATGCCGCGATGGTGGCCACACCCTCAGCGAGGGTTTTGACAAAGAAATCGCCGGGATTCTCATAGGCCGCAGAGAGGGAATCCAGCGCTGTGTGTGTTTCCGCGTCTACCTTCTCTGGATGAATAAGCGCCATTGGATGTGCTTTGATGTATTCATTGATGATGAACTCCATGCGCGCCAGTCCAATACCATCCACCGGCAGTGAGGCAAGACTAAAGGCCTGATCGGGGTTGCCCAGATTCATCATAATCTCAGTTTTTGGACGCGCCAGATTACCAAGATCGGTTTCCTGAATCACGAAGTCCAGTATCCCGGCGTAAATATTACCAGTCTCTCCTTCGGCGCAACTAACCGTGATTTCCTGGCCGTTATCGATCACGTCAGTGCCGTTGTCTGTTCCAACGATAGCCGGTATGCCCAATTCGCGTGAAACAATGGCGGCATGACAGGTGCGCCCACCCCGGTTAGTGACAATGGCAGCGGCTGTTTTCATGACCGGTTCCCAGTCTGGTGTGGTGGTATCAGCCACCAGTACCTCACCGGGTTTGAAGTCGCTAAGATGTTTAACATCGTTAATAATGTGAGCCTGGCCTGCACCAATTCGGGTGCCAACTGCCCGACCCTGAGTAAGCACAGTAGATCTTGATTGCAGATGGTATATCTTAAGGATATTACCTTTTTTCTGCGACTCTACCGTCTCCGGCCGCGCCTGCACCATGTAGAGCTGGCCATCGATGCCATCTTTGGCCCACTCCATATCCATGGGCTTCTGAAAGCCGGCTCTTTGGGAATAGTGATTCTCCACCTTGATAGCGTAGTCGGCCAGCACCATGATATCCTCATCCGAGATGCAGAAATGGCTCCTTTCATCGCTGTCGGTATCGATATTGCGGGTATATTCAACGGCAATGTTGTCAGTGTTGATGGTGTCGGTGAAGATCATCTTTTTTTCTTTTTTGCCAAGTCGTCGTTTAAGCACCGCCCGATATCCTTTTTCAAAAGTAGGCTTGTGTACATAAAAACTGTCTGGATCGATGGTGCCCTGCACCACATTTTCACCCAGACCCAACGCGGCATTGATAAATACCACATCCCTGAACCCGGTTTCGGTATCCAGCGAGAACATCACACCGCTGGATCCTTTATCGCTACGCACCATTTTCATCACCACAACACACAGATAAACCTTGTAGTAGTCGAAATGATTGTCATACTTATAGTGAATGGAGCGATCAGTAAAATTCGATGCCAGACAACGTTTGTAGGCATCAAGTAAAGCATCCGCGCTACTGATATTCAGGTAGGTATCATTCTGGCCGGCAAATGAGGCCTCTGGAGAATCCTCTGCCGTTGCTGAAGAACGTACAGCAAGAGAGACATCATCGCCATATTCTTCTTTAAGCCTGGTATATTGCGCCAGGATTTCTGACTTCAGGTCGTCTGGCAGAACGCAGTCATCGATGACGGCTCTGGCCTTTGCGCCACGAGCCTGTAGGTCTTTGACATCATCCGGGCTGAGGCCATCGAGTACTGCGTGCAATTTTGTCCAGGCGTCATTGGCATCCAGAACGTAGCGATAAGCTGAGGCGGTGACGGCAAAGCCATTAGGCACCCGCACGTCATTGTCAGTAAGATTGCGGTACATTTCGCCAAGACTGGCGTTTTTCCCACCCACTTCTGGTACATCGTCAATCCCGGTTTCGTTGAACCATTTGATATAAGTTGACATCGTTTTCCTCCTGTTGTCATTAGTCTGGATTATACGCTGAAAGTTGCATTGGAATTTACGCACCTGAGTTATGATTTTTTACGAAATATATTAGAAAAGTATAGACACAACCTGGTATAAAAGACAGATTCCGGCAGACGGCCAATGATGATCTTTACCAGCTAAAAAATATGCAGTTGCTTATCGTGCTGATTTTGGGCGTGAAAAGTGGCTTAAATTCTTTACAAAAAATCCTGCATTCCCATGAAATATCCGGGTTAGTGGTTTTTTTTCAAATGCACCATTAATATTGAAATCGCTGCAGGGGTAACGCCGGGAATTCGACCAGCCTGACCGATAGTCTGCGGACGATGGTCGGTTAGTTTCTGGCAAACTTCAGTTGTTAATCCACGAACCTGTTTATAGTCAATGGTGGCGGGGATAATGCTGGTTTCATGGCATCGTGCTTTGTCTATCTCAGCTTGCTGACGCTGCAGATAACCCGCATATTTTGCCTGAATTTCTACCTGCTCTGCCACAGCAGGGGTAATATTTTCATCTTTACCAATAATGCTGGTTAGTGTTGCATAATCCATTTCCGGGCGGCGTAATAATTCATTTGCTTTATATTGATGGCTTAAAGGCCGCTCAAGTTTGTGCGCAAACAGTTTTGCCTGGGCGGTGTCGGGCAGTACATTGTAGCTGGCCAGGCGCTGCTGTTCATTATTAATAGCCTCCTGTTTCAGGCTGAATTGCTGCCAGTGTTTATCGCTGATCAGACCCATTTTTCGCGCCTGTTCAGTGAGTCGTAAGTCGGCATTATCCTCACGCAATAACAGGCGATATTCAGCACGAGAGGTAAACATACGATAGGGCTCCTGCGTTCCCAGCGTGGTCAGGTCATCAACCAGCACCCCTATATAGGCCTGATCGCGCATCGGTACCCAGGGCGATTTTTGCTGTACCTGGCGTGCTGCGTTAATCGCCGCCAGCAAACCCTGGGCAGCGGCTTCTTCATAACCGGTGGTACCGTTGATTTGCCCGGCAAAATACAGGCCATGGATAAAACGGGTTTCCAGTGAGGTTTTTAGATCACGCGGGTCAAAAAAATCATATTCAATGGCATAACCGGGGCGGGTGATATGGGCCTTTTCAAAACCTTTCATCGAGCGTACAAAAGCAAACTGCATATCAAACGGCAGGCTGGTGGAGATACCGTTTGGATAAACTTCGGTGGTGGTTAAACCCTCCGGTTCGATAAAAATCTGGTGTGAGGTTTTGTCGGCAAAGCGCACTACCTTGTCTTCGATAGAGGGGCAGTAGCGTGGCCCGACGCCTTCGATGACACCGCTATACATCGGTGAACGATGCAAACCCTGGCGAATAATATCGTGCGTGTGTTCATTGGTATGAGTGATGTGGCAGCTAATCTGCTGCGGATGTTCAGCAACCGACCCGGTAAAGGAAAAAACCGGCAGGGGGTTATCACCCGGCTGTTCAGCCAGGTCCTGATAGTTAATACTGCGACGGTCGATGCGCGGCGGGGTGCCGGTCTTTAAGCGTTCTACCCGAAACGGCAGTTCTCGCAGGCGGTTGGCCAGGGCAATCGAGGGTGGATCCCCGGCACGCCCACCGGAATAATGGCGATCACCGATATGAATCAAGCCACCTAAAAAGGTGCCGACGGTTAATACCACGGCTTTGGCACGGAACTTCAGGCCCATCTGGGTAACCACGCCGGTTACCCGCTCGGCACCATCAACCGATTCCACCAGCAGATCATCTACCGCCTGCTGAAACAGGGAAAGATTGGGCTGCTTTTCCAGTGTCTGACGAATCACTGATTTATATAAAAGACGGTCTGCCTGTGCGCGTGTTGCGCGTACTGCCGGGCCTTTACGACGGTTTAAAATACGAAATTGAATGCCACCCTGATCAGCAGCTTTAGCCATAATACCACCCATGGCATCAATTTCTTTCACCAGATGGCCTTTACCGATGCCACCAATCGCCGGGTTACAGCTCATCTGTCCCAGAGTTTCAATATTATGCGTCAGTAATAAGGTTTTGACCCCCATGCGCGCAGCCGCCAGTGCCGCTTCAGTACCGGCGTGGCCACCACCAATAACAATCACATCAAAGGAATCAGTATAAAACATGATGATCTATTCAAAGACAACGGTACGATTTTTATAGACCAGTAAATCATGATGTACATGATGACGTACGGCTCTGGCAAGAACAATTTTTTCCAGATCGCGGCCTATACGAATAATATCTTCAACACTGTGTTTGTGATTGATATGCACCACGTCCTGTTCAATAATTGGCCCGGCATCAAGTTCAGCAGTCACATAATGACTGGTTGCACCAATAATTTTAACCCCGCGTTCATAGGCAGAATGGTAGGGACGGCCACCTGGAAAAGCCGGCAGGAAGGAATGATGAATATTAATGATACGTTGTGAATAATCTTTTACAAAATTATCACTCAAAACCTGCATATAGCGAGCCAGTACAATAAAATCGATATTATGTTCGGCAAGTAATATACGTTGTTTATTTTCCTGTTGCTGTTTGTTTTCCCGGTTTATTGCCAGCATGTGGTATTCAATACCCAGGCGTTCAGCCGCCGTCTTCATATCCGGGTGGTTACTGATAATCAGTGGAATGTCTACTTCCAGCTCACCACTTTCATACCTGGCCAGTAAATCATAAAAGCAGTGCGCCATTTTTGAAACATATAAAGCCATTCTGGGTTTTTCATCAGAGAAATGCAGTTCTGCATTCATGCCGTAACGATCACCAACCAGGGTCGAAAAATACTCGGCTATTTTCTCGCGCTGGATGACAAAATCTTTTAAGTCCCATTCAACGCGCATAAAAAACACGCCGTTTTCCCGATCCACGTGCTGGTCTAAATAAAGAATATTACCGCCATTATTGTGAATAAAGTCGGTAATCGCAACCACCAGACCCGGCCTGTCATTGCAATGGATTAAAAGAATGGCTGATTGTTTTATTTCATTATTCATTGTCATTTTATTATGATTAAGCAGAGTAAGTATCAGGCTGAGATAAAATTATCATACTTAATCAGAGCTTTCTTAACTATTTACCAATACAGAAATCTGCAAAGATACGTCCTAATAAATCATCACTACTGAATTCACCGGTTATGCTTGATAAAACAGCTTGCGCCAGACGTAATTCTTCTGCAACTAATTCTCCTGCCTGTAATTCCTGCAGGTTTTTATGTGCACAAATTAAATGTTTTTCTGCCTGATTAATGGCATCAAGATGTCTACGTCGTGCAATAAACTGACCTTCGTTATACTGCTGATAACCCATACATGTTTTAAGATGTTGTTTTAGCAGGTTGATACCCTCACCGGTTTTTGCCGATAAATAAATACTGGTTTCTGCCGCATCAATACATTCAGCCTTATGCTGTATTTTATCAATTTTATTATAGATCAATGTTACCCCTGCATGTTCGGATAACTGATCCAGCACCGGTCTTTCATTTTCTTCACTGTCTATAACCAGTAATACCCGGTCGGCTTTCTGTATCATCTGTTTTGCACGTTTAACCCCTTCGCGTTCAACAATATCATAGCTGTCACGCAAACCTGCCGTATCAATAATATGCAGGGGCAAACCATCTATCTGAATATGTTCGCGTAAAATATCACGCGTCGTACCAGGTATCTCCGTTACGATGGCGGATTCCTGGCCTGCAAGTTGATTGAGTAAGCTGGATTTTCCCGCATTGGGTTTACCGGCAATCACTACGGTCATACCTTCTTTTAACAATCGCCCCTGCCTGGCCGATTGTTTTATCTGTTGCAGATTCTGTTGAATAGTTGTTATCTGCTTCACAAGTGCATTATCAGCCAGAAAATCAATTTCCTCTTCAGGAAAATCCAGTGCCGATTCGACATGCATTCTTAACTGAATTAATTGTTCTACCAGCTGATGAATCAATCTGGAAAAAGTTCCCTGCATTGAACTTACTGCGGCACGTGCAGCAACTTCACTATCCGCAGCAATTAAATCAGCGATGGCTTCTGCCTGAGCCAGATCTATTTTTTCATTGAGAAATGCGCGTTCGGAAAATTCACCGGCTCGTGCTGGCCTGGCTCCCAGTTTTATAATTTGTTGCAATAAAATATCAAGGACAACCGGGCCACCATGAGCATGAAATTCAATAACATCTTCACCAGTAAAGGAGTGAGGCGCTGCAAAATATAAAACCAGGCCCTTATCGATCAGCTTATTATTTTCATCCACAAAATTTCCATAATCTGCCTGTCGTGGGGGAGGGCAGTAGCTGAATATTTTTTGTACAATGGTTTTTGATAACGGGCCGGAAACCCGAATAATACCCACTCCACCCTGGCCGGGTGGGGTGGCAATAGCAGCAATTGTTTGTATTATTACCATGTCAATACCCGAGTTAGCCATTCTCGGATAGTTTCTCAGGACAAGCCGAATTATTTCGCGTTTTCAATCCGTCTGGTAATAACATATTGTTGCGAAATAGACAGAATATTATTGACTACCCAGTAAAGTACCAGCCCGGATGGGAAAAAGGCGAACATAAAACTGAATGCAAAAGGCATTACCTGAAAAATTTTCTGCTGAATCGGGTCAACCGGTGCCGGGTTAAGCTTTTGTTGAATAAACATTGATATCCCCATTAATATTGGCAAAATATAATACGGGTCTTTACCTGTCAGGTTGGTTATCCAGAAGATAAAGGGAGCATGTCGCATTTCAACACTGCCTAATAATACCCAGTATAAAGCAAGAAATACCGGCATCTGTACCAGTATGGGTAAACAACCGCCCATGGGGTTAATTTTTTCTTTTTTATACATACCCATCATGGCTTTGCTCATTGCCTGACGGTCATCACCAAAGCGTTCCTTCAACTGTTTTATGCGCGGCGCAACAAGCCGCATTCTTGCCATCGAACGGTAACTCATTTCTGACAGTTTATAAAATGCCAGTTTGACACTTATGGTCAGTAATATAATTGCCCAGCCCCAGTTACCGGTTATTGTATGGAAAAAATTCAGTAACCAGAACAAGGGTTTTGCAATAATCGTTAATATTCCATAGTCAACGGTTAAATCCAGACCCGGCTCTATCTTTTCAAGTTCATATTGTAATTTTGGGCTAACAACCAGACGATTTTTAATGACTAATGTTTTTCCTGGTTGAACACTAAGTGCAGGGGAACGTACGCCTAAAATATACTCGTCTTTTTTTGCCAGATATCGACTGTAATACAAATTATTCTTTGCTTTTTGTGGAATCCATGCAGTAATAAAGTAATGATCAATAATGGCTAACCAGCCATTATTAAGATTTTCCTTGATATTTTTTTCTGCCATATCCTTGAATTTGTGTTTTTCATATTTAATTTTATCATTATATAACACACCACCTTTATAACTTCGGTCAAACTTGTTTTTATGGGCTGTTGGGGGGATGTGGGCAATCTGCATATAATCACTACCCGTCCATTTTTCATTACTGGCTGTAACATAATAATTAACATTCACCACATAACTATCACGTTTAAAAATCAGTACTTTTTTTACCTTTAAGCCTTGATTATTTTGCCAGTACAGGGGAACCTTTATTTCATTCTGACCATTAGCCAACTGGTAATTTAGTTTTTCTGCTTTATATATTGCATTATGAGAGGGTGAGAATCCTTTTTGTGCAGAAACCAGACCCGATTGAACAACCTGAAACTGATTTGCACTGGTTGACAACAAATGAACTTTTTTACTTTTATCATTTGCCTTTTCAAGGTAATGAAGTAATACCAGTTGTTTAATATCACCACCTCGCGTGTCAATTTTGGCATCGATCAAATCGGTTTTAACATGTATATAGGTGGCCGGTGTTTTATTCTCAGTCACTGCTGGTGTAATCTGTTTCTCTTTTACTGCTACTGCCTGGGGAATAATTCCCGCTGATGTTGTTTTATCCGACTGTGGTGATTGTGCTGTCCCCTGTTGTTTCAGCGTTTGTGAACTTGCTGCAGGATTAGCCGCAAGCGGCTTAGGCTCATAAGTGACCTGCCATTTGGCCCATATCAGATAGATAATAAAAAATAAAGTGATATAAAGTAAAACGCGTTGATTGCCCATTATGTTTCCAAAACGTTATTAAATATATTATTAAATATAAAAGTAGTACCCAAATTAATAAAACGATCTGGGGCAGACTTCTTAAGTATTATTTAGATGGTATTTTTTTTTCAACTACTGTTTTTGCCGGTACCGGATCATAACCACCCTCATGCCAGGGATGACAACGTAAAATACGGCGTACTGCTAACCATAAACCCTTTGTTATACCAAAACGTTCAATCGCTTCGATAGAATAATGTGAGCAGCAAGGTGTATAACGACAACTTGGTGCAATATACGGGCTAATTGCATATTGATATATACGAATAAAAAAAATGACTATTTTTCGCATATTTCAAGGACTCGTTTATTTGCTCGTTGCCAGTGTTTTTCAAGTGAAAGGAATAGTTGCTGATTTGTTGCTTTAACACTCTTATTGCCCGCTAACACGATAAAATCAGCATGATACAAATAACTGGTATGACGAAAACTTTCTCTGGTAAGTCGTTTAAGTCGATTACGTGATACAGATAGTTTCGCTTTTTTCTTTGATATGACCAGCCCAAGACGGGCATGAGCCAGATTATTTGGCCTGGCTAGAACGGTAAAAAAACCATCACTCGAACGTACTGCATGGTCAAAAACATATTTATATTGCTGCGCATTTAATAAACGTTGATGTTTAGTCAATTTCCGGGTGGTGGTTTTTAAACCCGTCTTTAAACCGTTAATTGATGACGACCCTTGGCACGTCTATTTTTCAATACCTTACGGCCACCTACAGTGCGACTGCGCGCACGAAAGCCATGCGTTCTGGCACGTTTCAAGCAACTTGGTTGAAATGTTCTTTTCATGATTCTACTACCTTACCTTATAAATTGTATTGCTAAAATTCGTATTGTTAATATTAAGCACCCCAGTCAGATCTACCCGACTCCGGCGAACCCGGCATTTTACCTATGTCATTAGTGATAGTCAAAGATTAAGAGAGATTAAGGGAACTCTAAACAAGTCGTGAATACGCATCTTGCGTGCCTGGTTTTTTTAGCGTGCTGGAGCAATAACATAATGTCATCCACTTATTAGTAGATAAGCATAAATAACAGGTATACAATAAACTGTTCGGGGTAATATATAAAAATCGATAACACGATTAAACCTGTAGTCATAGATTCAGGTTTAAATTATTAAGTAGCAATATCATTAGTTATAAATGTTACTTATAAATCGTTAGTTATAATCATTCCCTTTTTATGATTTTTAAATCCATTATTTTCGCGGGGTTGTTGCGTGAGCAAAACAATGTGGTCGAATTGCTTGCAGCGATTAGAGAGCGAATTATCTGATCAGCAGCTTAATACCTGGATACGCCCACTCCAGGTTATAGAAAAACATAATAAAATCAAATTATTAGCACCGAATCGTTTTGTACTTGACTGGGTTAATCAAAATTTTCAGGAAAAAATCCAGTCTATTCTAGTTGATCTTGATACCAGCAAAAATATTCAGCTGGTTGTTGAAATAGGTAGTCAAACGACTACCCCGGCACCTCAAACAATTAACCATGCCCCAGATCAGGTTAGTCCATCAAGCACTTTTACTTCTCATTCCAGTGCCACAACACATCGTTCTACACCACCGA
Source organism: Gammaproteobacteria bacterium (assembly GCA_015488885.1). GTDB lineage: Bacteria > Pseudomonadota > Gammaproteobacteria > SZUA-229 > SZUA-229 > S010-25. The sequence continues at coordinate 81,183 of WFMW01000066.1, forward strand.
AAAGCATGGTTGAGCATAATATCAATCCCATGTTTACCTTTGATAACTTTGTTGAGGGTAAATCCAATCAGCTAGCTAAAGCAGCGTCTATTCAGGTTGCACAAAACCCGGGCAAAGCCTATAACCCCCTGTTCTTTTATGGTGGCGTTGGTTTAGGCAAAACCCATTTAATGCATGCAGTGGGTAATATGATGTTACAGAATAACCCTGATGCCAGAATTACTTATATCCATTCTGAACGTTTTGTCGGTAATATGGTAAAAGCATTACAGCATAATGCTATTGATGCATTCAAACAACACTACCGTTCACTTGATGCAATATTAGTGGATGATATTCAATTTTTTGCCGGTAAGGAACGCTCTCAGGAAGAATTTTTTCATACTTTTAATGCCTTACTCGAAGCTGGCCACCAGATTATTCTCACCTGTGATCGTTATCCTAAGGAAGTTGAGGGTCTGGAAGAAAGATTACGTTCACGTTTTGGCTGGGGTTTACCTGTTTGTATTGAACCCCCTGAACTGGAAACCCGAGTAGCCATTTTGCAGAAAAAAGCCGAAGAATCAAATATTGACCTGCCTACCGAAGTCGCTTTTTTTATTGCTAAACGTATTCGCTCAAATATACGCGAACTTGAAGGGGCTTTCCGCCGTGTACTGGCAACAGCTAATTTTACTGGTAGTCCTGTTACCGTTGATTTTGCCAAAGAAGCCTTACGAGACTTAATTGCTTTACAGGATCGAACCATTACCATCGACAATATACAGAAAACCGTAGCGGAATATTATAAAATCAGAACATCTGATTTACTTTCAAATCGTCGCAGTCGTTCGATTACACGGCCTCGTCAGCTTGCTATGGCATTATCTAAAGAATTAACCAACCATAGTTTACCTGAGATTGGTGCCGCCTTTGGTGGTCGAGATCATACGACTATATTACATGGCTGTAGAAAAGTAGCAGAATTAAGAGAATCTGACTCGAGGATTAATGAGGATTATATAAATTTAATGCGAATTTTAAGTAATTAGGTGCCAGAGATGGCTCCCAGATATTACATAGTTAAGCATAATAAACTGTGCATAAGTTGTTTTTAAGCTTCAGTTAAGTTGTAGACAAAATGGACTAAAATATTTATCCACAATTCATCGACAGTTAAAGCGCAGCTTACAAGCATTATTTTTGATAGGATAATTAACAATAATTCTATGATTTTATTACATTTATTAAGCTTATCCCCAAATATTAGTGGAACTAATAATAAACATAATATATATAATATTTAACTATAATAAATATAACAGGCATCAAAATGAAATTTAAGATTGAAAAGGAAACCCTATTACAACCTTTACAACAAATTATCGGGGCTGTCGAAAAAAAACAGACCATGCCCGCTTTATCAAATGTATTAATTCGTGCAACAGAAGATGCTATAACTTTCACAGCCACTGATCTTGAAATAGAACTAATTAGCCAGCTAGCAATGATTATTGATCAACCTGGTGAAATTACTTTACCTGCAAGAAAATTACTTGATATATGTAAGTCTTTGAATAATAATGCTATTATCCAATTTTCTATTAACGATAATAAAGCATTAATTCAATCGAGTAAAAGTCGTTTTACACTTACCACATTACCTGCTGCTGATTTTCCTTCTCTTGAAAGCATTGATAATGTCCAGTCAATAACTATCACTCAAAATTTATTACATGACTTGATCGATAAAACCGCTTTTGCCATGGCACAACAGGATGTACGTTATTACCTTAATGGTTTAATGCTGGAAGTGAGTACCAATGTTTTAACTGCGGTAGCAACCGACGGTCATCGTTTAGCCTATGCTAAAAAGGAAATTGACTATGAGGCTGTTGATATTAAGCAAATTATCCTGCCGCGAAAGGGTGTTTTAGAACTCATGCGCTTACTCAATAACTCTGACGAAACCGTCACCTTAAATATTGGTACTAATCATTTACAAATACAATTTAATACTATTCAGTTAACATCAAAATTAATTGATGGACGTTTTCCAGATTATAACCGGGTGATGCCTGTAGAGCTTGATAATATTATTCTTGCAGATAGAGAACAATTACGCGCTGCCTTAATGCGTGCATCGATTCTTTCAAATGAAAAATACCGGGGCATACGTTTAATTTTACGAAAAAATTTAATGTTATTGCAGGCACAAAACCCGGATCAGGAAGAAGCGGATATTGAAGTTGAAGTCGATTATAACGGTGACGATATTGAAATAGGCTTTAATGTCAATTATATGCTGGATGTATTGAATGTGTGTGATTCGACTATTATTCAGCTCGCCTTACATGATTCCAATAGCAGTTTTCTTCTGAGCTATCCTGATCAGCAGGACGCTAAATATGTCATTATGCCAATGAGATTATAAATATAACCCTACACTCTGCTACTTAGAGTGAGTTATTTAATTAGCCTTTTAACGAACCAGTTATCGCAATGCGTTTAACGCAACTGCAAGTAAGTAATTTCCGTAATATTGAATCCATTCAATGTCAATTTGATCCTCAGGTAAATTTAATTACCGGGAATAATGCAGCGGGCAAAACCAGTTTACTTGAATCTATATATTATCTTAGTCATCTTCGTTCATTTCGTAGTCATCAACTATCTGATCTCATTCGTCGCGATACACAATACCTGCAAATTTTTGCCCAAACACTTTCTAAAGAGAATTTAATGATTCCCATGGGCATTCGCCGAAGTAGAAATAAAACTACTATTCGGTTTAATCACCGATCGGTTAACCGGGTTTCGGATATTGCAGCAAAATTTCCTGTGTTATCGATACATCCAGATAGCTATAAGCTAATTACCGGTAGTCCAGTTCAACGTCGGCAATATATGGATTGGGGAGTGTTCCACGTGGAACAGGACTTTTTTCAATCATGGCGATTGTTTCGTCAATCACTGGCACAACGTAATGCTGCGCTTAAGTCACGTGAAGGTAAGGTTTACTGCCAGCTGTGGGATAAAATTATTGTTGAGCATGCAAATTATATTGATCAGTTTCGTCAGACATATATTGATGCATTACAGCATTATTTATTAAGCCTGGCTAAATTATTCTTTCATAGGGATGAACTTTCGATTGAATATAAACGTGGTTGGTCTACAGACATAACCTTAGAAGAACTATTAATTAAAGAGTTTGAAAAAGATAAGCTAAAAGGCTATACCTGTTATGGGCCTCACAGGGCAGAAATTATTATCAAAGTTAACGGACAATCTGCACAAAATGGTATTTCTCGTGGTCAACAGAAAACATTAGTTGCTTTGATGCGATTAGCTCAGGCACAGCACTTTACAGATACTCGTCAGCAATTATGTATTTTATTATATGATGATCTGGCCGCTGAACTGGATGGTCATCATCGTGAAATGATATTATCTGTGTTATCAAAAATGCATGTCCAGTTGTTTTTAACTACCATTGAAGCGGATCAGATTGACCTCAGTAGCTGGTCATCAAAAAAAATGTTTCACGTGGAACATGGATGTATGAAAGACCTGATATAATGCAACGTAATAATAAAATCATCCATTTAAGATAAAAACCCATTCAAGATAAAAATATGTGTCCATCAAATAGCTATAATTCCTCCAGTATTAAAGTATTAAAAGGTCTGGATGCAGTACGCAAACGTCCTGGTATGTATATTGGTGATACTGATGATGGCAGCGGCTTACATCATATGGTTTTTGAGGTGGTCGATAATGCCATCGATGAAGCCTTAGCTGGTTATTGTTCTGAAATTAATATCAAAATTCATACCGATCAATCCATTAGTGTTATGGATAATGGCCGTGGTATCCCTACGGAAATTCACCCTGAAGAGGGTATATCTGCCGCAGAAGTTATTATGACAGTATTACATGCAGGCGGTAAATTTGATGATAATTCCTATAAAGTATCCGGGGGCTTACATGGTGTGGGTGTCTCTGTTGTTAATGCACTATCAGATAAATTAGAGCTGACAATATATCGCAATAAACAGATTCATCAGCAGGAATATAAAAATGGTAATGCAGTGAAGCCATTATCCAACATTGGTGATACAGAAAAGACCGGAACCAGGGTGCGATTCTGGGCGAGTGAAGCTGTTTTTAAAAAAATTGAATATCATTACGAGATATTGGCTAAGCGTTTACGTGAATTATCTTTTTTAAATTCAGGTGTACGGATTGTTTTATTTGATGAACGTACAGAAAAAGAAGATGTTTTTGAATATGAAGGTGGTATTCGTTCTTTTGTTCAACATCTGAATAAAAATAAAACCCCCCTACATGAATCAGTATTAAGTTTTATTGCTGAAAAAGATCATGTTACTGTCGAAGTGGCTATGCAATGGAATGATTCCTATCAGGAAAATATCTATCCTTTTACCAATAATATTCCGCAAAAAGATGGCGGCAGTCATATGGCGGGATTTCGAGGTGCTTTAACCCGAACCCTTAACCAATATATGGAAAAAGAAGGGGCGGGCAGCAAAGCAAAAATGAATATTTCGGGGGATGATGCCAGAGAAGGCTTAACTGCTGTGGTATCGGTTAAGGTACCTGATCCAAAATTCTCATCACAAACCAAAGATAAACTGGTTTCATCTGAAGTAAAAGGCATTGTTGAATCGTTAGTTGGCGAAAATCTTCAGGAATTTTTACTGGAAAATCCGACAGAAGCCAAAGCAATCACTTCAAAAATTATTGATGCTTCCCGTGCTCGTGAGGCTGCCCGAAAAGCACGTGAGATGACACGGCGCAAAGGCGCGCTGGATATTGCCGGTTTACCCGGTAAACTGGCGGACTGTCAGGAAAAAGATCCTGCATTATGTGAAATTTATCTGGTGGAAGGAGATTCCGCCGGTGGTTCGGCTAAACAGGGAAGGGATAGAAAAACTCAGGCCATTTTGCCTTTAAAGGGTAAAATTTTAAATGTAGAAAAAGCACGGTTCGACAAAATGCTTAATTCTGCCGAGGTCGGCACACTAATTACCGCCTTAGGTTGTGGTATCGGTAAAGCAGATTATAATCCAGATAAATTACGCTACCATCGAATTATTATTATGACCGATGCAGATGTGGATGGCTCACATATTCGAACTTTATTACTCACCTTTTTTTATCGCCAGATGCCGGAACTGGTGGAAAGAGGGCATATTTATATTGCGCAACCACCTTTATACAAAGTCAAAAAAGGCAAACAGGAACGTTATGTAAAAGATGATGATGAACTTAATGCACATCTATTACAGCAGGCATTATCGGGTGCAAAATTGTATGTGAGTACCGATACACCGGCCATCTCTGATATTGCCCTGGAAGATATCGCCCGCAGTTATCTAACCGCGCAAAAGGTTCTGCAACGTTTATCTCGTCGTTTCGATATTAATATTATTAAACAGATGATAACTATACACGGGATCAGAAAGGAAGCATTAAATAACGCTGAAGAAGTACGGAATTACGCAAATAAACTTTTACTATTATTAGATAAATTCAAACTATCCGGGATTACCTATCGGGTAGAGGTGGAAATGGATGAAGATAACCAGCCAATATTGAAAATAATAAAAATAATGCATGGGCTGGATCATGAAAACAGCTTTGATCAGAATTTTTTCAATAGTCTGGATTATGAAATAATCGCTTCATTGGGTGATAAACTGGATTCACTGCTCGAAGAAAGTGCCTATATCCAGCGGGGTGAAAAACAGGCAGCGGTCAGTTCATTTGATGAAGTTATCGACTGGTTATTTAATGAAGCACGTAAAGGACAAAATATACAGCGATACAAAGGTCTTGGTGAAATGAATCCTGATCAGTTATGGGAAACTACGATGAACCCGGAAACACGACGTATGTTACAGGTAAAAATCGAAGATGTGATTGCTGCGGATGAAGTTTTCACCATGCTGATGGGTGATCAGGTTGAACCCCGCCGAGAATTTATTGAACAGAATGCGTTATCAGCCACAAATATTGATACTTGATATCATTATTAGGTAAAAATAAAAAAAGGCGTAAAAACGCATTACAGGCTGTTTCATAAGACTCAAATAAATAAAATGGTTATTTTTTATTCAATTATTAATATTTTATGAAATACAGTGATCTCAGAGATTTTATTGGCCAACTGGAAAAAAAAGGTCTGTTAAAACGGATTCAGCTTGAAGTTGATCCCTATCTTGAAATAACCGAAATCTGTGACCGTACCTTAAAAGCAAAAGGCCCGGCACTATTATTTGAAAATATTAAAAATTCCACAGTTCCAATTCTGGCGAATCTATTTGGCACACCGGAACGCGTTGCGCTGGGCATGGGTGAAGAAAGTATTACAGCCTTACGTGAAGTAGGGCAGTTACTGGCTTTTTTGAAAGAACCCGAACCACCGAAAGGCTTAAAAGATGCCTGGGAGAAAATGCCGATTTTTAAACAGGTTTTGAATATGGCACCAAAGCAAATTAAAAAAGCTCCGTGTCAACAGATGGTTTATGAAAAGGACGATGTGGATATAAACAGTATCCCTGTTCAAACCTGTTGGCCGGGTGATATTGCACCTTTAATTACCTGGGGGCTGGTGGTCACCCGCGGGCCGGAAAAAGAACGCCAGAATCTGGGTATTTATCGCCAGCAAGTGATTGCAAAAAATAAAGTCATTATGCGCTGGCTGGCACAACGCGGCGGTGCGCTGGATTTTCGTGAATGGCAACAGCAGCATCCGGGTGAACCGTTTCCTGTCGCGGTTGCACTGGGTGCGGATCCAGCGACCATTCTTGCAGCGGTAACACCTATTCCCGATACCCTGTCAGAATACGCCTTTGCTGGCTTATTGCGCGGTAGTAAAACCGAAGTTGTAAAATGTGGTTTAAATGATCTACAGGTGCCGGCCTCGGCAGAATATGTACTGGAAGGTTTTATTTACCCGGATGAGCTAGCCGAAGAGGGCCCCTATGGCGATCACACCGGCTATTATAATGAAGTCGAAACCTTCCCGGTGTTCACCATCGAACGTATCACCCACCGGAAAGACCCCATTTACCATTCAACCTATACCGGCCATCCACCCGATGAACCGGCGATATTAGGACTTGCTTTGAATGAAGTGTTTATCCCGATTCTGCAAAAACAGTTTCCGGAAATCATCGATTTTTATTTACCACCGGAAGGCTGTTCCTATCGTGTAGCCGTGGTAAGCATGAAAAAACAGTATCCCGGCCATGCCAAACGGGTAATGATGGGAGTATGGTCGTATCTCAGGCAGTTTATGTACACCAAGTTTGTAATTGTGGTCGATGCAGACGTGAATACACGAAACTGGCAGGATGTTATCTGGGCAATGAGTACCCGTGTTGACCCGATACGTGATTTTACCATGATCGAAAATACCCCTATTGATTACCTGGATTTTGCCTCCCCGGTCTCGGGTCTGGGTTCCAAAGTCGGCATTGATGCCACCAATAAATTACCGGGTGAAACCCGTCGCGAATGGGGCACCCCGATTAAAATGGATGCAGCCGTAAAAGAAAAAATTGACCAGATCTGGGAGCAGCTGGATATAAACTGAATGCACTTTAGCGCCGTAGATGAAAGTATTTTATATGCAAAAATGACCATAAAAAATATAAAGATTTGCTTAAGTAAATGCTGTTACGTGTTAGTGGGAATGAAACGAAAAATAGATAAATAAATATTCTATCCCTATGTATTATGTCATTCCCGCGAATGCGGGAATCCAGTACACCATAACCAGCTAAATGAAGGACTACGCACGGGAAGCATGATGCCAGAGGAAATGTGAAGAAAGTGGAGCGCCTGGTTTAATATCGAGATGTTGATAGCACCAGTGTTGAGGTAAAAATCCCAGAAAATTACATAATCAGGTTAAGGAGTAGTTAATGCATTTACTAAATAAATAAACTATGCAAAATACCGAGCGCAAAAAAATGATCCAGCAGGGCTTCGATACCGTCGCAGCAGGCTATGATCACCCCGCATTAGCCTTCTTTCCCGAAACTGCCAAACGTCTGATACAACACCTCAACCTGAATCCGAGCGACAACCTGCTCGATGTCTGTACCGGAACAGGTTGTGTGGCACTCAGAGCCGCCGAAAATTTAAGCCACGGCAAGGTCACCGGTATCGATCTTTCATCCGGCATGCTGCAACAGGCAAAAAACAAAGCCGCCGCACAGGGCATTAGCAACATAACATTCCAGCAGATGGATCTGGAACAGCTAACTTTCGAAGAAGCAATATTCGATATCGCCACCAGCAGCTTCGGCCTGTTCTTTCTGGAAGATATGACCCACGGCCTGAGCAATATAGCCAGAACCGTCAAACCCGGCGGCAAAGTCGCCCTCACCAGCTTCACCGGCGAAGCCTTCGCCCCTTTTTCGGATATCTTCATCAAACATTTTGAAGCCACCGGCAGAACCGCACCGCCGCTGGCATGGAAACGCCTGGCAACAGAAGAACTGATAACAGAGAAGTTTAAAGCTGTGGGGATTACAGATGTAGAGATTCACCACGAACCATTAGGTTACCAGATGACCGACCCGCAACAATGGTGGGATGTTGTATGGAATGCAGGTTGGCGGACATTGCTTAATCAAATGGACGAGGAAGAACAGAAAGTGTTTGAACAAGAACATATAAAAGAAATTACTGAGGTAGTTGGTGATGGTGTCTGGTTTAATACTGAGGTGCTGATAGCGGTGGGTGAGAAGTGATTGAATATAATATTACTGAAATGATATGGAACCACAGAACACACGGAATACACTGAATTTAAAAAACGAAGTCTTCTGTGTATTCCGTGGTTAAAAAAAGCCTTGTGAAGCCTGTGGTGATGAATGGCGACTCAGCAGGATTGTGTTAAGGCCTGATACTAATAAAACAGGGTATAATGATTTGGTTTTTGAGGAAGAATCAGCAGGGAAGTCTAAGTGTAGTTGGTGAGTTTGTGGTGGTGATTGAATGAACCTGCATTTTTAATCAAGCCTGATCCTTTTGATTCCCATGTTTCCATTTTTCATTGTCTTTTCTCCAGCAAGTTTCCTAAATAAATGCACAGTTACTTGTACATGAGCCGAATAAAGACTACTATTCGGCTCATATATTGAGCCAATTATAGCTATTTATTCAGCTCACGAATAAACAATCAAACATTAAAAAGAAGGATTTAATAATTACTGTGTACATTTGGGAAGATAAAACCTGGCCATATTTTTCATTAGATGCAAAGGTGATAAAACCCCGGCTAAAGAATGTACTCGCATTACAAAAACAGCTAACAGGTAAGGCAAAAGACTTGCCAACAGGCCTAGACAAGCAGGCAGAAATGGATGCGCTTATCCAGGATGCGATCAAAACATCGCAAATTGAAGGTGAAACGCTTAATGTTAGCTCGGTTAGGTCATCTGTAGCAAAACACCTTGGCTTAGACCAGGCGGGACTAGCTCCCGGTAATCACCAAAGTGAAAATCTAATAGCAATGTTATGCTCCGCTACGGATAATCTGGATCAACCGATAAACCAACAACTATTGTGTGAGTGGCAAGCTGCCTTATTCCCGGAGCCCTCAATTATCAGGAATTTGGCCATAGGCGAATTAAGAGGGGAAGCACCAATGCAGGTGACTTCACAAATGGGAAACCGAGAAATAATCCATTTTGAAGCACCGCCAAAAAAGCGCTTACAACAAGAATTAGATGAATTCATCGATTGGTTTAATTTGGCGCAACCCATGAATTTAGCGCAACCTATGAATAAAAATGTCGAGATGCACGGCATCGTTCGTGCAGCGGTTACCCACCTATGGTTAATTACCATACATCCTTTTGAAGACGGTAATGGGCGAGTAACACGTGCAATAACAGATAGAGCCCTGGCGCAAGACGAGAAAACCAGCATACGGTTCTATTCATTAAGTGCAGTCATCGAAAGTAATCGTACCGCCTATTACGAAATACTGGAAAACACGCAAAATTGTAAAACAAAAATGCAACAAGACGGGAGCGCAACGAACATAACCGAGTGGGTAAACTGGTTTCTGGAAATAGTAGCGTTAGCCATGCAATACGGCCTACAACGAATAGAGCGTGTTGTAGATAAAACACGCTTCTGGCAAACGCACAGCCAAACCGTTTTGTCAGAACAACAAATCAAAGTATTAAACCGACTGTTAGATAGCGCTGGTGATGAATTTATAGACGGTATTAGTGCTAAAAAATATCAGGGTATCGCAAACGTCAGTAAAGCAACAGCCACCCGTCATCTAACCGAGCTAGTAACAAAAGCTTGTCTAATTCAATTACCCGGTGGCGGTCGCAGCACGCGCTACGCCATTAATACCGAATTCAAATAAGCGAATAATTTATGAGCATACAAAGCCGAAGCACGTGACTGGGAACAGTTCTCAGCGCAAAGACGGAACGGTTAAGATACCTGTTCCTGAAATGACATGGAACCACGGAACACACTGAATACACAGAATTTAAAAAACTGCATAGCGGATAATGGGTACATAGTGTATTTTTCTGATACCAATATTTATTCGTATATTCATTATGTTAAACCATATTTATAGCGTTCCCATGAAATATTCGGGTTAAAAATAAAAAAGAGGCATACATGATTCTAGAAAATAAGCTGAAGATCACCGATCAAATCAAACTTGCCAAAGTCGAGGAAAAAATCAGCAAACAAAAAGCCAGACAGCTATTTGATTCGGGTGATATTAGCAAAGTAGAAGTGGGCACATTTAAAGGCCTTGCCTTTATTCACGCATATCTGTTTGAAGACATTTATGATTTTGCTGGAAAAATTCGTGAGGTAAACATCGCCAAAGGAGACTTTCGCTTTGCACCACTGATATACCTGAAACCATCGCTGGTAAATATCGATGCCATGCCGCAAAGCAATGAGGATGAGATTATTGAAAAATACGTTGAAATGAATATCGCTCATCCCTTTCGTGAGGGTAACGGACGTGCCACTCGCATCTGGCTGGATTTAATCTTTAAAAAAGAGATCAATCAGGTGGTTGACTGGAATCAGGTCGATAAAGAAGATTATCTCTCTGCCATGCAACGCAGTGTTGTTAAAGATGTAGAAATAAAAGTATTGCTAAAAGCTGCCCTGACCGATCAAATCAACGACCGCAGTTTGTTTATGAAAGGCATTGATGTTAGCTATTACTATGAAGGTTATAGCCAGTTCAAGACAGAGGATCTATAGTATGAGAGCATCATATTTTATGAAGCTATGGAACACGCTGAAATGATATGGAACCACGGAACACACTGAATACACAGAATTTAAAAATGAAGTCTTTCCGTGGTTTAAAAATAAGCTTTTTGATTGGGGCTAAGAGGAATACCAGGAAAGTGATGCTTTATTCACCAAAACACAAAAAGTAACCGGGGTCACAGTATTCGTTAATATTAGAAAAAACTGTGATCTGAGCTCGATGCGACCTCAAAATTACAGCCCATCCAAAAATAGCCTTGAGTTTTATTTTTATGGGAATATACTTGTTTATGTATTACAGAGGTATTACCTATGAAAACGATCACGGTAAAGGCTGATAATAACTTTGATGCCATATTAAACCAGTTAGCATCCCGTTTGCATACGACACGCAGTCGCATTATTCGTGATGCGGTGAAAAGTTACGCACAACATATAGATAATGAGTTATTAAGGCAACAGGTTAAAGCGGCTTCCTTAAAAACACGGGCGCAGGCTTGTGATGAAATAGATAATTTAGAGGCGGCGAGCGGCGATGGCCTTTAGGCGAGGTGAGATATACCTGGCCAATTTTAATCCTTC
>WFMW01000067.1 GCA_015488885.1 Gammaproteobacteria bacterium
CACTATCTAAATGCAAAAGGCAGACTTCCTGAGCTAAAGGCGTGGCAGTTTCGGCAGATTGCTGATGCACTGCGACTTTTATTCACTGATCTGGTTCAGGCTGAATGGTCAAAATCTTACGACTCCCCCGGCTTAATTACACCGGTATAGTGTTTTATCTGAGATTTATAATCAAAGAAATAAAAATGAATGGCTGTTTACCGGTGTTAGCTGCCATAGCGATAATTCATCCAAATATCACTATGGCCAATACCCTTTCCAGGAAAACTGTCCATTCCATTAAAATTCGCCACCATTTTACGACTTTATTATTTACGCCTGTACGAAATTTTACGACTTTATTATAAATTTTACGACTTTATTCGCAGCAAATACTTATCCAGCAAAATAGCTACCCTACTCAACTGTCACCGATTTGGCCAGATTTCTGGGTTGATCGACATCGGTGCCTTTGCGTACGGCAACAAAATAGGCAAATAACTGCAATGGTATGGCAAACAGTATCGGGGCCAGTTCGGCATTGATGGCCGGTATGTTTAATACCTTGCAGCCAGCGCCAAGTCCGGCTACATCCAGACGTTCATCGGCGAATAGATAAACATTGCCTCCACGAGCAAGAATTTCCTGAATATTGGATTTTATTTTACCTTCATAACCATCCATACAGGCAATGGCAATGGTAGGCAGGTCGGGGTCGATTAAGGCAATTGGGCCGTGTTTCAGTTCGCCTGACGGGTAGGCATCGGCATGAATATAGGAAATTTCCTTGAGTTTTAGCGCGCCTTCCAGAGCAATGGGATAAAGCGCACCTCGACCAATAAAAATAGCATTGTCGATGTCGGTGAACAGGTCTGCCCACTGGTCAATGGCCATTTTATCGAGCAACATCCTGTCCATTAATGCAGGCAGGCTTAATGCCTGTTTAATCAGCACAGTGATTTTTTTATCTTCCATACCGTGACGTTTACCCAGAGCGATAACCAGGAGTAACAGAGCCATCAACTGAGTGGTGAAAGCCTTGGTGGAGGCAACACCGATTTCCGGGCCGGCGCGGGTCATTAGTTTCAGCTCACTTTCACGCACCAGTGAACTTTCCGGCACATTACAGATAGCCAGCGTTAGCGTGGTCTTTTCCTTTACTGCACGTAAGGCAGCCAGTGTATCGGCGGTTTCTCCCGACTGTGAAATGGTAACCACCAGAGTGCCATCGGCAAGTACCGGTTTACGATAGCGGTATTCGCTCGCTACTTCAACCCGGCATGGTACACCGGCCAGTGCTTCCAGCCAGTAGCTGGCCACCAGCCCGGCATGATAACTGGTACCACAGGCTATAATCTGCACCGACTTGACCTGGTCAAAAAGCGTTTGCGCTTCCGGCCCAAAAGCCGACTCTATCAAACGACCATCCGCCACCCGTCCCTGCAGCATATCCACCAGAGCAGCAGGTTGTTCATGAATTTCCTTAAGCATATAATGGCGATATTCACCCTTGGCCGTGGCATTGGCACTGAGTTCGCTTTCTTTAATCTCGCGTTCTACTTCGGCACCGGTTTTATCAAAAATACGTAAGCAATCATTATGTATATCCGCGACATCACCCTCTTCCAGATAAATAAAACGTCGGGTTACCGGTAGTAATGCCGCTGCATCCGAAGCGATAAAATATTCGCCAATACCCACACCAATTACCAGCGGGCTACCACTGCGTGTGGCGATGAGACGATGCGGATCGTTAACCGCAATAACCCCCAGCGCATAGGCACCTTCAAAATCAGCTACCGCTTTATTCACGGCGGTTAATAAATCGCCTTCCTGTTGCAGGTAATCTTCGATTTGATGAACCGCAACCTCGGTATCGGTTTCCGAGGTAAAGACAAACCCTTTCGCTTTTTGTAATGCACGCAAAACACTGTGGTTTTCGATAATGCCATTGTGCACAATCGCCACTTTATGATTACAGATATGCGGGTGAGCATTGGTCTCACTGGGTTCACCGTGCGTTGCCCATCGCGTATGCGCAATACCGGTACTGCCTTTTATGGCATGTTGTTCAAGCGCCTCTGTCAACGCTTTTACCTTACCCACCCGACGTACCCGGTCAACACAGGCATGACCATCAATGACTGCAATCCCGGCTGAATCATAACCTCGATATTCAAGCCGACGTAAGCCTTCAAGTAATATTGGCGTTACATTACGTTCTGCTACTGCCCCAACGATACCGCACATATAAAAAATCCTTCATTCAGATAATAATCAATATAATCTTAGATAATAGAAGTATTGGCAAACATTTGCCAATAACACAGAGCAATAATTCCAATAAGCGCTCATAAACTCAAGCAATATTCCTGCCAAACCGGTAGAATAGCCACTATCCCTTCAGTTTTTCACCCGTATTGCCAAACAGTCATTTAATCCGCCTTACATCTTTTTCATCTATATCAGGTATTACCATGAGCAGTCAAACCATCACCACATTTAATCAACTGGCATTAGATCCATCTTTATTAAAAGCCCTTGATGAAATTGGTTACGAAACTCCCTCCCCTATTCAGGCAGCAACCATTCCCCTGTTACTGCAGGGCGGGGATATTATCGGCCAGGCACAAACCGGCACTGGTAAAACGGCTGCTTTTGCCTTGCCGGTTTTGTCCCGGCTGGCTATGAAACAGAAAAACCCGCAGGTTCTGGTACTGGCACCGACCCGCGAGCTGGCCATTCAGGTTGCTGAAGCTTTCCAGAAATACGCCAAACATCTGCGTGGATTTCATGTACTGCCCGTTTATGGTGGTCAGGATTATCGTGGTCAGATTCGCGCGCTCGAACGGGGGGTGCATGTGGTGGTTGGTACCCCTGGACGGGTTATGGATCATATGCGCAAAGGTACTTTAAAATTGCATGAACTTAAAACCCTGATACTCGATGAAGCCGACGAGATGTTACGCATGGGTTTTATTGATGATGTTGAGTGGGTCATGGAACAAACGCCGGAAAACCGGCAGGTCGCTCTGTTCTCGGCTACCATGCCACAGCAGATCAGGCGTATTGCCACCCGCCACCTGAACCACCCTGAACAGGTAACAATCAAACTCAAAACCACCACTGCCGATACCATTCGTCAGCGTTTCTGGCCAGTTAGTGGTTTGCATAAACTGGATGCACTTACGCGTATTCTTGAAGCTGAAGATTTTGATGCGATGATTATTTTTGTACGCACCAAAAATTCGACGGTTGACCTGGCCGAAAAACTTGAAGCGCGAGGTTATTCTGCCGCTGCCCTTAATGGTGACATTGCCCAGAACCAGCGTGAGCGTACCGTCAATAATTTAAAACAGGGAAAAATTGATATTCTGGTTGCCACGGATGTCGCCGCACGCGGTCTTGATGTCAGTCGTATCAGTCACGTATTGAATTACGATGTACCTTACGATACTGAATCTTATGTTCACCGTATTGGCCGTACTGGCCGCGCCGGTCGCCAGGGTGATGCGATTTTATTTGTAGCTCCACGGGAAAAGCGCATGCTGGCTGCCATAGAAAAAGCCACCCGGCAAAAAATCACCATGATGGAATTACCCTCTACTGAAAAGATTAATGACAAACGCGTAGAGAAATTCAAGCAACGCATTAGCGATGCGCTGGAAAATGAAGAACTGGAGTTTTTCACCCAACTGGTTGAACAGTACCAGCAGGAACATAATATACCCGCCATAGAAATTGCTGCCGCACTGGCACATTTATTACAGGGCGAAACCCCTCTGCTATTACAGAACAAACCGCAAAGAAATCGCCATCAACAGGATGACTGGAACGATACACATAAAACTGATACGCGTCGTTCTACACGTAAAAAAACACCCGTTAAAGACAAAGACCGTTATAACACCTCCCAGGGTGAAAACCGTGGCAGAGAATCAGCCAGATCATCGACCAACTCTCCAGTTGAAGCCGGGATGGAGCGTTTCCGTCTGGAAGTTGGCCATGAGCATAATGTAAAACCGGGCAATATTGTCGGTGCCATTGCCAATGAAGCTGGCATAGAAAGCCAGTATATTGGCCGTATTAATATTTACGATGACCACAGCCTGATCGACTTACCCGAAGGAATGCCAAAGGAAATTCTTTATACGTTAAAGAAAGTATGGGTTGCCGGACAGCAGTTAAAAATTACCCACTTAGATAAACATTCAAGCGATAAACATTCAAGCGGTAAAAACACAAGCGCAGGCAAAACACCGCGACCACAGGCTAAAAACAAAACACAGCGGCAGATTAATAATCAGTCAAAGAATAAAAATAATAAAAAATTAAGCCTGAAAAAAAGAGTTAAAAGAAAATAAAAAACCCATCATCTTATCGTTCCCACGCTCCGCGTAGGAACGATAGAGTGACTGGCCCTGACTATTTCCAGTAATACAATGCCGTATCACCCAGTTCCTGTTCAATCTCCAGCAAACGATTATATTTTGCAATACGTTCACTACGGCTGGCTGATCCAGACTTCAGGTGGCCACCATCCATGGCAACGGCAAAATCAGCCAGGAAGGTATCAGCCGTTTCACCGGAGCGATGAGAGATAAAATAACGCCAGCCGGCATCTCTGCACATCCGTACCGCTTCAATGGTTTCAGAAACTGAACCAATCTGGTTAAGTTTAATCAGCGCCGAGTTTGCTATTCCCTGTTGAATACCTTTTTGAATATAATGCGTATTGGTCACAAAAATATCATCACCAACCACTTCGATTTTATCACCCAACTGGTCGGTAAACTTCTTAAAGCCGCCCCAGTCGCCTTCAGCCAGCGGATCTTCCCATAAAATAATGGGGTATTTTGAAACCCAGTCAGCAGCCATTTTAATAATAGCCTCACTGTTCATTTTGCCAGCACCCGACCAGCTAAGATCATAGGAGCCCTGCATATTAACAGCAAAAGAATTTGCCGCGCTGTCTAATGCAATAGCAATATCTTCACCAGGTTTATAACCGGCAGTTTCAATTGCCTGGATAATGGTTTCAATCGCATCTTCATTACTACTTAGATTGGGTGCAAACCCCCCTTCATCTCCCACACTGGTGGCCAGTCCGCGATCTTTCAGAATTTTCTTTAAGACATGAAAGGTTTCTGCAATATAGCGCAGCCCTTCTCGAAAAGTTGGCGCGCCCAGAGGTACTGCCATAAACTCCTGAATATCGACATTATTATCGGCATGTTCCCCGCCATTGAGAATATTCATACAGGGTACGGTCAGGCGCCTTGCACCGGCACCACCCAGATACTGATACAGCGGCACACCTGCCGATGCTGCAGCGGCTTTTGCTACTGCCATCGAAACGCCCAATATGGCATTGGCACCGAGGTTTGATTTATTGTCTGTACCATCCAGAGCAATCATGGTCTGGTCAATCAAGGCCTGCTGACTGGCATCCAGCCCCAGCAAATTATCGGCAATTTTTTCATTTACATTGGCAACGGCCTGTAATACCCCTTTACCGGCATAACGTGTGCTATCGCCATCACGCAATTCAATCGCTTCATTCTCACCGGTACTGGCACCTGACGGCACCGATGCAACGGCTTTGGTTCCATCATTGAGTTCTATAAAAACACGCACTGTCGGATTACCACGTGAATCGAGTATTTCCATTGCGCGAATTGAGGATATCGTTGTTTTTTTCACTGTTTATTTACCTTTGATTACTGGTTTTTGATTACTGATTATTACCTGAATGCACGAGTATTTTAGCACATTTTTCTTCCAGCCCTGCTGTATACAGGGTTTTATGCTGATCCATTTCAGCGGCAATCTGAGCAGTTATAATTACACTTGACACTACACTGAGTAGTTATGTTCAACCCAGCAATATTGATAGGGGCAATAAAAACAGCGTTAACACCACAGCCATAACATTTGCCCCCAGATATTGCGGATAGTGTCCAATTTCTGCTTTATATCTGGTTGAACCCATTAAAGCAAAAACTGAAAAAACCCATGGGATAAGCGCAATATAACTTAACGTCGGCAGATAACCCAGATTAATATACAGTACAATGAGTAAATAGGCTGATGCCGAGAACAGGGCGTAAACATAATTACTTTTTGTTATCCCATAAATGATGGGAAAAGTTTTTCTGCCAACATCAGCATCGGCTTTTATATCGGGATACTGGTTTAATAATAAAAGATTATTCACCAGAAAAAAGGGAACCAGTGATACCAGTAAAGACAGGTGCGAATAATGGCCGCTTAATAACACATTCGTACCCACAACCATTAATAAACCAAAACCTGTTCCCGGGGCAATCAGACATATAAACGGATGACGGTTAATCCACGGGGTATAACCAATAATTAACAGACAACCAACGATACCTAATGGCAGAATTAACATACCTCTTACCAACACAAAGTAGATACCGATGGCAATCATCACAAACAGGCTTATCAGGGCTATTTTAAGGGTTACCCCGGCAACCTGAGGACAGGCAGGTAATGCGCCACTACCACCACTAAACCCTGTTTTCTGCGTTGTAAAATCCAGTCCACTTTTAAAATCCAGATATTCATTGAAGGTGTTTGCGCTGATAGCGGCACATAAAGCTGCAACAAGAATTAAAAAAATATATAAATAATTAACCGCAGACATAGGCATTAAAGCCGCACTAAAACCGAGTAAAACACACAGTGGTGTTAATACCAGAAAAGGGGGCCTTAAGGTTTGTATAACCGGACTTACTTGCATACACTGAATACTCATATTATGGATTTTTGTTAAAGACACAGTCGAAATCAGAATAATAAAGCCACACTTTTCACCTTGGAAAATACTTTTTCACCCGGTTTTAAGTTGAACTATATCGCTGATTTTCTGGTCACACGTGCTAATAAAGGTATCTTTTTAGCCAGCAGCCGCACCATGACCTGTGTATTACCTTCGGCGGCTATTTTATCAACTTTTACCGGAAAATATTCAAAATACTGGTATCTATTTACTGTACCAATATCAGAGCTAACACTGTTTCGAACAGGACTTTGCAGGGCGAACGGTATACCCGGCAGTGATAAAATAACCGTTGTTAAACTGGTCAGTTTTAATCTGGATATTTCATGGAAATGCAATATTTTAGTGAAATCACTGCAGGGAACAGAAATAACAGGAAATTATATCCAAATTCAACTTTTCTGCAGCGGGCTACGTTAAATCCGACATACCCCCGAGTGCTGTAGGTGATAAATTAGTCTAATATTTACCGTATGGCCGACTCATACAGTGTGGCAGGAGTAATTCTGGAAAGAGGAGTGGGTCTGCATAATAGGAAACCCTGTTGCTGGTCGCAGCCAATGTCATCAAGAAAATGGTACTGTTCCGGGGTTTCAATACCCTGAACAACAGCCAGTAAACCACTATCCCTGGCCAGATTTACTAATGCACCAATAATAAGCTCACTACGTTTTGAATGACCAATATCACGCGCAAAACATCGATCTATTTTTATGCTATTTGCTGGTAATTCGCATATATTAGTTAACGATGATTGCCCGGTACCGAAACTATCCAGAGAAAATGTTGCTCCGTGATTTTTTAATATCTCGCAAAAAGCAGCAACTTTTCGAATATCATGAAAATATTGATCGGCGGTTAATTCAAATTCAAATTCAGACAGTGGTGTATGGCAGCGCTCGCTTATCTCAATTAGTTTTTGTGCCAGATAAATACTTTCACCTGCCTGCATTGAAAGGTTAATCGCTATTTTTGTATTTGGATTAACATGTGTCTGTACCCATATCAAATCTTTACAACATTGTTCAAATACCCATAAATCCAGCAAAAAGATCAAACCGTTCTCTTTCGCGGCTGGAAGAAAGCATTCCGGGTAAAATAAACCGGCATCCGGCCGCGGCCAGCGCACCAGTGCTTCAAGTATATCAGCCTTACCCGTGGCCACATTATATCGTGGCTGATAATGCAGGCACAGTTTGTTATTACGGATAGCCTGGTTGAGATGGTCAATAAACCGTTCATCTTGCCGTGGCAACTTCTGTTTGGCAAATGCAAGTATGTTATTGCTCTGGTATGTGTTATTTTTCATCAGTTTTCTTCATTTAGCCATCTTCAGCTATTAATGTATCGAGCAAATAATCTATAACAAAACAGGAAAACACTAATATACCCATATTGTTTACAAATTGTTTACAAATTCATAAAACACCCTGTTTACAAATTTATAGAACACCTATTAGTCATTAACACGTAATTTAATTAAATTGGTTCCAGAGGTTACCGATTAGTTCCAGAAATAGTAGGAAGCTTTGCTTCCATAGTTACCCTCAGACGAAGCATAACCGCCTTATGACAAAACAAGTTGTGAAGGGTTAAAATAATGTCGTCCGCTGTGTTTTTGCATAATGCGTTGAAACAATAACTGGTAGTCATCTTCATTATGCGCGAAGTCTATTTCCGCTGCATTAACAATTAATAAAGGCGAACGATTATACTGGTAGAAAAACTGGACATAGGCATCACACAAACGTTGTAAATACGCCGCTTCGATCAAACGTTCATGAGGCAGACCACGTTTTTCGATACGCTCAAGCAGGACCTCCACCGGTGCCTGCAGATAAATAACCAGATCAGGCTGAACCACATCAATGGTCAGACTGGTATACACCTGCTCATACAAATCGAGTTCATCTTTATCCAGGGTCAATTCGGCAAACAACCGGTCTTTTTCCAGTAGATAATCGGCCACACGTACCGGGTTGAACATATCTTCCTGCTTGATGGCTTTTAACTGCCGGGCACGTTGCAACAGAAAATACAACTGTGTCGGCAGGGCGGCCTGTTGCGGATTCTCATAAAACTTTTGCAGAAACGGATTTTCATCAGCACTTTCAAGTAACAGATTACTGCCAAAGGACTGTGCCAGCCGGTTGGCCAGTGTGGTTTTACCCACACCAATCGGCCCTTCCACCACCACAAATCCCGGCGGTGTTAATTGCTTGTTTGATTCAATATTCATCATTTAATTATTATTTGCTTTGGCTCTGGATCTCAGGCCACATAACGATATAACATATCTGCTCAGAGATTTCCCTGATAAGTTGCCGCATAATTCATTGAAGCTTCGTCTGAATTATTGATTAATGGCTGGTTAATCAATGTTTTCAATTTACCACAACCGGGAATTTCAATCGATGGCACCAGTTTCAACAAGGGTAAAAAAACAAAATCACGCTGCAAAATACCTGGATGAGGCACCGTTAAACGCGGGTGGTGAATCATTTCATCCCCATACAATAATAGATCCAGATCCAGGGTACGCGCGCCCCAGTGCTGTGTCCTCACCCGTCCCTGTTTGTTTTCAATTATCTGAAGTTGATCGAGTAGTGATAAAGCCTGCAGGCTGGTGGTAAGCTTAGCCACTGCATTGATATAGTCTGGCTGATTCTGTGGCCCCATCGGTTTACTGGAATAATAACCTGAATCTATAATAAATGTCGTTTGTGGAATTTTTGACAGGGCTGTCAGCGCAGCTTTAATCTGCAACAAAGGTTGTGCGAGATTGCTGCCTAAACCGATAAAAACAGTGACTGGACGGGGCATTTATACACTATTACAATGTGAGATTAATCAGCAATCATCAAAGTTGTGTGGATGGTTTGTGTTTTGAACGTGGTTTTCGTGGTTTCCCTGCTTGTGCAGATTTATCCACTGCGGTATTTTGCTTACTCACGCTAATTTTTTTACCGTCTATTTTATTACTGCCTGCTTTCTTACTGCCTGTTTTCTTACTACGGCCTGGTTGTTTTAATATTTTATTCTGCTGTTCGACAGACAACTGCTGCAGGTTTGTCCACCATTCACAATCTGCTTCCACCTCTTCACCTGAACGTGCGCGTAAACACAGAAAATCGTAGGCGGCACGGAATTTAGGATGCTCCAGTACAGCCATAACGCGACGACCTTTGCGGTAATGAAAACGTGTTTGCAAGCCCCAGATATCACGCATGGTGGAAGTAAAACGCCGTGGAATGGAAATACTTTTAACCTGCTGGCGCATCACTGCGGTTGCCGCTTTCTGTATAGCTACCGAATAAGGCAGACCTTTTGCAGATATTTCCTGCGCACGTTTTGACACCGGCACCCATAGCAGGGCTGCAAATAAAAATGCCGGGGTAACATGCTGATTGTTTTTAATGCGCTCATCAGTACTCGTCATGGCCGACTGTAATAACGGCATAATCTGTGGATCTTCTTTAATGGCCAGGGCGGTTGCGGGGAACAGATAATGCAGAATATTAAATTCATTCAATGCATTAAAACTTTTTAAGGCATGGCCGGAATGAAACATTTTCAGCACTTCTTCATACAGACGTGCGGCAGGAATATCCTGCAATAAAGGCGCTAATTTATAAATAGGCAGACGTGAGTTTTCTTCAATAGTAAAATCAAGTTTTGCGGCGAATCTGATTGCTCTCAACATTCGCACCGGGTCTTCATGATAGCGCTTATCTGCATCACCAATCATTTGCAGATGGCGCTGTTTAACATGACTGAGGCCACCAACAAAATCAATCACACTGAAATTTGAAATATCGTAATACAAAGCATTGGCAGTAAAATCACGGCGCCAGACATCATCACTGATATTACCATACACATTATCGCGGACAATACGCCCGGTTTCATCCAGACAACCCGAATCCGAACGGCCATGATCTGCCCGATAAGTGGCAACTTCAATGGTCTGTCGGCCAAAATATACATGAGCAAGGCGAAATCGACGACCGATTAAACGACAGTTACGAAATAATGCCGCGACCTGTTCCGGGGTGGCATCGGTGGCCACATCAAAATCTTTTGGTATTTCCCCAATTAATAAATCACGTACGGCGCCGCCAACCAGACAGGCCTGAAAACCAGCCTGATGCAGTCGATACAATACTTTGAGTGCATGTTTATCGATGCGTTTTCTGGAAATACCATGTTCCCCACGAGGAACAATTGTCGCATGACTTAAATATTTAGCGTGTTTTTTTGACTGATGCTGACCTGACTGATGCTGGTCTAACGGATGTTCAAACTGTCGTGCTGATTTCCGACTCACGCTATCTAGCCCGGCATTCGTCGTTACTACTTTTTTTTTCGCTATACGTGTATCACGACACTGCTGTTTGAATGCCAGTGATTTTAGCCACTTCAGCATCAGTCAAAATCCCTGATAATCAGCGTTAGTACATCACCTGATGGCTGTGAACTTTTTATGGTTTGCGAATCGGCCCGGGTTAGTTGATTAGATGAATAAATTGCCTGTATATCTGTGTTATGACGAATGTTATGACGAAAACCCATCACACAGAAGTGGTCTGTTTCATTTACGAAAAATTGATTCATGACTTATTCAGAGCTTCCCTTGTTTTTTTAAACCAGATATTTTTTAACCCGGATATTTTTTTAAACCAGATATTTTTTTAAAACGGATAATATGTTGTCGCTCATGTTTATTGGGTCGTCTTTGTGGCATTGGACAGCTACTGGCCACAAGACGCCGGTTTTCTTCTGCCTGATGCCGTTTCTGTTTACTTGTTTGTGTTTCAATATACAATAAAACTGCTTCTTTTGCAGGCCGACGTTTTTCATTTAAGCCGACTACTTCAATATCAAAATGCTCCAGTGCACGTTGAACACTTAAACTATCACCAGTTTTGACCACATGTCCCGGCTTTACCCGCTGGCCATTAAGGTGTACCTTGCCACCACTTACCGCTTCGCTGGCCAGGGAACGTGTTTTAAAAAATCGTGCTGCCCATAACCATTTATCAAGTCGAACGCTATCAATCATTGTTTACAAAGCAACAGCCAGTATGACTGCTCCACCCAACAACCACCACCAGAAATTAGTATCCTTATCTTCTGCACTATTAGCGGGCGGTGCGGCTTTTTTCGGTTGCTCAGAATTTTTGACTACTGGATGCAATATGGCCGTATCAATTTTACGTTTTAAAGGTTTTTTATCGGGCAAGGCAACATAGGCAGTATCACCTTTGGCAAGCAAGACCTTACCGGCTTTGTTGCTGACATTCACCAGGCCTTTTATTACTTCAAGATACAGTCCGTTATCGGCATTCGCTCTGCCGCCACAACCTTTGGACTGGAATACCCTTAAGGCATATTCTGTCCCCCTAACGCCGACATTAGCTACGGGTGTTTTTAACTCATAGACATCATTTTTCAACCTGCCGATGGTTCCGCTGACTTTACGCAAACTACCACGCAGCAAGTTTAGAATACTACGCCGACTGTCAATTTTCAACGCATAATCTTCAATTACTATAACACTGTAGCAATGCAAATCAAGTATGGCTTTATCAATCATATGCAGTTGGATATAACCATCTTCGCCAGTAATAATTTTATCGCCAAGATATACAGGGGTATTTTTTTTAAGTTTACGTGTTTGTTTCTCTGCATCAACAGCAACAACCTTTCCTCGTACCTCGGTAACTGTACCAACCGGTTTTCGGTGTGATGCATGCATCGCGCCCCTATGTACTGTTGCTGGCATGGGTAAGCGCAGTTTTACCCCTGCTTTCATTCGGGTTTCATCAGCATGGATAAAGGCATGAGGATTCAGGCGTACAGTTTGTGCACGTAATGCTGCCCAGCGTTTTTTTTGCTGTGGATAAAGGCGTGAGACAATATTATGCAACGTCTGTCCGGGTTGAACATACAGGTAGCGAATATCAGTATTATATTTTTCCGCCCCCCATGATAATGAAAAACAGCATAAAAACAGAGTAACCAGAATAAATTTCAGCAAAATGCCAAACATAAAAATATTTACTCAATAATATCAGTTAGTATATGCCAGTTAGTATATTACAGGAGAGCTTCGTTTGATGGTGTTTTTACCCTGTCATAGGGTAAAAAGTGACCGAAAAAGCAGCAAAAAAGCCATCCATGGCCTTTTTTATACTTTTAAGCAGGTAAAAATCTAATAGAAATTTCTATCTGGCTTTTCTATCTGGCTAATAGTTTATTGACCCGCTTCACAAAACCGGCGGCATCTTCAAGTGAACTGCCAGCCGCAATTTGCGCCTGTTCAAATAACAGATGTACCCAGTCTTCAAACAGTTCGTCATCGGTAATGTCTTTAAGTTTCTCGATCAACTCATGATGTGGATTAAACTCCAGAACGGGCTGTACCTTCGGCGCATATTGCCCGGCAGCCTGCATAATCTGTTGCATTTGCGGGCTCATTTCACCTTCATTTAATACCAGACAGGATGGTGAGTCGATTAAGCGCCTGGACATACGGATATCTTTAATATCATCGCCCAGTACTTTTTTAGCGTGTTCGATAACTGACGCAAAATCTTTTTCCAGCTTTTCCTTTTCCGCCTCTTTTTCCTTATCATCCTTATCATCCAGATCCAGTTCGCCACGGGCGACTGACTGTAAAGATTTGCCTTCAACTTCAGTTAGATGTGAAACCAGCCAGTCATCGACCCGGTCGCTCAGCAACAGCACTTCAATTCCTTTCTGTTTAAAGATCTCCAGATGTGGGCTGTTTTTGGCCGCCAGATAACTATCAGCAACAATATAATAGATTTTATCCTGGCCTTCCTGCATCCGGCTGATATAGTCATCAAAGGAAACATTCTGCTCATTATTATCGTTGTGCGTGCTGGCAAAACGCAGTAATTTTGCAATCCGTTCACGATTGTCAGTATCTTCTACAGGACCTTCTTTGAGCACCTGACCAAAATTTTTCCAGAACGCTGCATAAGCTTCCGGTTTGTCTTTTACCAGTGTTTCCAGCATTTGCAGCACTTTTTTCACCGAAGCGCCACGAATGCGATTAATCACTTTATTTTGCTGCAGAATTTCACGTGAGACATTCAATGGAAGATCATCCGAATCGATAATCCCTTTTACAAAACGCAAATAATTTGGCATGAGGTTTTCAGCATCATCCATAATAAAAATACGTTTTACATAGAGTTTAATACCACGTTTATGGTCACGGTCGAACAGATCAAACGGGGGATTTTCGGGAATATAAAGCAGCGAGGTATAACGTTGATTACCTTCAACTTTTGAGTGTATCCAGGTCATCGGATCGGCAAAATCCATGGTTGAATGTTTATAGAATTCCTTATATTCTTCCTCACTGATTTCACTTTTATCCCGTGTCCACAAAGCTGATGCACTGTTAACCCGAGTCAGTTTTTTACTGCCTTCAACCGGTTTACCTTCATCATCCCTTTCCTGTTCATACATCATTATCGGTATGGATATATGATCGGAATATTGTTTAATAATGCTTTTCAGCCGATACTCACTGGCAAATTCAGTTTCAGAGTCTTTCAGATGCAGGGTAACCGTTGTTCCACGATTTTCGCGCTTAGTACCTTCCAGTGAGAAACTACCCGCACCGTCTGATTCCCAGCGTACACCCTCATCAGCAGTGGCTCCCGCTTTACGGGTTTCCAGCGTCACCTTGTCTGCAACAATAAATGCGGAATAAAACCCCACCCCAAACTGACCGATCATCTGCGAATCTTTTGCCTGGTCTCCAGTCATGGATTCAAGGAATTTACGTGTTCCAGAACTGGCAATAGTGCCAATGTTATCAATAACTTCCTGTCGCGACATGCCAACACCATTATCACTAAAACTGACTGTTTTTGCCTCTTCATCGAACTCAACGGTAATCTTTAACTCACCATCACCCGCATATAAGGCATCGTCTTCCAGTGCCTGAAAACGCAGCTTATCGCAGGCATCCGATGCATTGGAGATTAATTCACGAACAAAAATTTCTTTATTAGAATACAGGGAATGCGTCATCAGATGCAGAATCTGACGGGCTTCTGTCTGAAATTCCATGGTTTCTTTACAGGCTTCTACACTCATTTATAAGACTCCAGAATGGGTTAACAAAAATAATAGTAACGACTACACGAGTAGTCAAAATCAACTGTAACTGCGCAGATTGCTACTGAGTAGTTACAAAAAATATTGAAATAATGTGTGGTATATGGGGCTATTTTTGTTAATTTCAAGAAAAATAATCAATAGCCGTTTAATCTGCTTTCATGCTTCAACAGCCAGTGTTTTACCTGCATCAAACGACCGCTACGGGTACCACAATAACCGCCCGCCCCATCAGCCGCAACCACACGATGACAGGGAATAACCAGAGGTAATGGATTACTGCGGCAGGCACCACCTACCGCACGTGCAGAGGTATTTAACTTTTTTGCAACCTCACCATAGGTTTGAGTACAGCCATAAGGGATCTGCTGTAGCGCACGCAGGACACGGTGCTGAAATTCCGTACCACTCACACCAAGTTCGATATCAAAGGTTTTAAAGGTCGAATCGGCATTACAATATTGCTCAATCTGCTGACAGGCTGACTGCACCACCGGATCAGTTGAAGATTTTTCCTCGGCATATTGCAGAAAATCCAGTGCTATCAATTTGTGCTGCTGAAAACACAAGCCGATAGCATTAAAAGGCGTCTGCACAATGGCATTATAATATTTTAGCCCGGAATGTTTGTTTACCCATGTATTCACCTGTTTAATCATCTATTTTTAGCGGCTGGTCGATGGATGCTGTTTAATCTGCTGTGCCCGTTTCAATAGTTTAATATGCTGTAAATTCTGCTTGATCAGTAATTTACGTGATTCCGTCACGGTTATGGCCAGTAAATCCCGATAAACTTTCTCCGCATCTGTATAAATACCCGCTTTAACCAGTGCGCCAGCAGCTTTG
The DNA here is from genome assembly GCA_015488885.1 of Gammaproteobacteria bacterium. GTDB lineage: Bacteria > Pseudomonadota > Gammaproteobacteria > SZUA-229 > SZUA-229 > S010-25. The sequence goes on from WFMW01000067.1 coordinate 15,791, forward strand.
AAACGGGCAGACTGCCCCCACAGGTCATTTTCTTTACCCGCCAAAGCCTGAGCTGAACGCAGGTAAAATAATGCAGCCATATCCTGTTCATTTAACGCGGCATAAGACTGTGCTTTCCAGAAATAAATCTCCCGCTTTAATTCTCCGTTAAGCCATTCGGGTTTAATTAAATCAAACAGTCGTAATGCCTGACGATGTTGTTGCACGGTTTGAAAATCAAACACAACCTGTATATATCGATCCAGCGATATTTTATTTAACTCAGTCAGCGGGGACAGGGTGGTATACAGTAAATCATAACTCTGCTGGTATTTTCCTTCAAACACCAGCAGTCTTGCTTTGCGCAAACGCCAGTCAAACAGGCTTTGCCCCTGTGGTGGTTCGGGCAGGGTATCCATTAATCGACTGGCCTGCTTAATAGCTCCCCGATGCAGGTCATAATCCACCAGACGGTAACGCATGGGAACAGGCAGCACAGTAATATCATGAATCTGATTACTGTGAAAATAAAGCTGATCTATCAAGGTCAATCCATTCTTTTTCTTTGCCAGAATGCTGACAATAGCCGCGTTTGCTAACTGTATAAACACCGTTTTTTTTGCTTCAAATGCGAGTGCAACATTCAGGTACAGAGCCTGCCCGCCAGCCTTCTCGGTTTTTATCAGCGCCAGCCATGATTGATCATCACCTATTAATAAATTATGTTTATTTGCTATTAACAGCCCGGCCTGCCGGTATAACTGCCATAAAGCATCGGCGGATACAGTATAATTTTTTCCTGGCACCGGGTGCTCAGGTGCCAGTGACAACATGATTTCAAGGTAACGAATCTGGTTGACTGGATTATTCAAAATAACTGCTGCACGGTAGGCAACATAGGCGTAAGCCCAACGTGTGGAGGTTTGCAGGGTACTACCATTCAGCCTTTTATCCAGTTGAGCGGCAATGGTCTGTATTCGTGTCAGCCCCTGTTGTTGATTAGCCGCCTGAGTATCGCTCTGTAGTTCGGCAAGTAATTTTAACGCCCTGCTGGTTGCCGATAGATGCTCTGGTTGAATAGTGGCGAGAACCTGTGCCGCCTGTTGCGGTCGCCCCGTACGCAGTAAAATTCGTACCTGCAATAACTGCCAGTCGGTATCTTTGCCTGACTGTTTAAAATCCTGATTATATTTTACCAGCGCCTTCTGTGCATCCTCATATAATTGCAAACGGACATAGGCACGAATAACTAGCCGTCGCCACACAGCAGGTAAGGTTCTATTAATATGATCAATATCATGTGTCCAGATCAGGCGCTCTAACTGACGCAATGCCAGCGATGCCCGACCACTTTGTAACCTGGCGATAACCTGCTGTGTTTCAAACCAGAGAGCAATTTTTTCAGTAATCAACCCTCTGTCTCTGGTTGACTGCAACAGCCAGTCCACACGTTTATTCAATGCCGACCAGTTTTCCATGGCCGCATAAATGACAATTCTTTTATACTCAAAGGCATACCAGCCAACCGTATAAGTCTGGCGTTTTTTCTGCTGAGTTTCGAGTAGACTAAGGGCAAGCCCAGGAAGACCTGCTCGTATCAGGGTGTCAAGCTGACGCAGTGACTGAAAAACAATAGCTCGCTGAGCCTGACGCTGCTTATCCGTTTGTTGCTGCGATGCCTGTTGATGCGACAGTTCAAATAACTGTTTAACGACATCACTTACCCGTATTGACTGGTTTGTAGATGGCTGGTTTGCAGCCATAATACTATGACTGAACACACAAAAAAAGATAAGGCAGATCAGGCGCATGAGCTTATTATCCTGAAAAAAACAGCCGGATGCAAAAAGAATGCCCGCTGCGCCGAAAGATGGAACACACAAACCACACGGAGAAGATCAAACAGGCTCATAATCCCCTTGCCAAAGAGGGGGTTATGAGCCTGTCCGAGAGGAAATTTGCTTTTTCTAGCTTATTTGTAACTACTCAGCCAGGCGCCGAGTAGTTACGCTTATTTTAGCTTTTCGGTAATACGTGCCGCTTTACCGGTACGACCGCGCAGATAATACAGCTTGGCACGACGCACTTTACCACGACGTTTCACTTCTATATCACCAATGGCATGACTGTAGGTCTGAAACACACGCTCAACACCTTCACCATGAGACATTTTACGCACTGTAAACGCAGAGTGCAGCCCACGATTGCGTTTGGCAATCACCACACCTTCAAACGCCTGTAAACGTTCACGGTCACCTTCCTTTACACGCACCTGCACAACAACCGTATCACCCGGATGAAATTCTGGAATTTCACGTGTCATTTGTTCCGCTTCAAGCTGTTGAATAATATTGCTCATGTCTTTACTCCACATTCATGTCTTGTATAATTGTAACGATCAACGAGCAGCCCTGTTTAACAGTAACTACTCAGCTATTTTTGTAACTACTCAGCGAGTAGTTAAATGTGTCTGTAACTGCTCAGATTGCCGCTAAAATAAGTCAGATTAAGGCTAAAATGTGGGTTTACATGTGTAAAGACCATTTTTAACGCAGAGCTGGCTCATTTCAGTGGTTAGCTGAGTCGTTACATATTTTTTACTGTCTGCTGCGCCTTGATGTAATCGGCTAACAGTCGCTCTTTATTTTCATCCCAGATAGCAACACCGTTTATATCCGTGCTGCCCGCTTTGGCTGCCAAAATTAAATCGGGACGCCGTTCCCAGGTTCGTCCCAGTGCCTGCTGCAAACGCCACTGGCTGATTGCCTGATGGTCACCACTGAGCAAAACGGCTGGAACCGAACAACCATTCACCATTTCCGGTCGCGTATAATGCGGGCAGTCCAGCAAACCCTGCATAAATGAATCCTGCTGGGCCGAGGCTGCATCACCCAGCACCCCGGGGCATAATCTGGCTATTGCATCAATGACCACCATCACCGCCAGCTCACCACCGCTTAATACATAATCACCGATTGACCATTGCTCATCAACCAGCTGCTCAATCAGACGTTCATCAATACCTTCATAGCGTCCAGCAAGGATAATCCAGTCCTGACCCTGACGTGCCTGCTGCGCAAAATGCGCTGCTGCCTGCTGGTTAAATACCTTCCCCTGCGGGCTCATATAAACCACTCTGGCATCCGCACTGGCCTGCTTTCTGGCTGCATTAATCGCATCGGCCAGTGGCTGCCATTTCATCAGCATACCCGGGCCACCACCATAGGGTCGATCATCGACGGTTTGATGACGATCATGGGTATAATCACGCGGGTTCAGGCAATGCACGGATAATAATCCGCGTTTAATTGCCCTGCCTAAAACACCATGCGAACAAATCTGTTCAATCATTTCAGGAAACAGACTGATAACAAAAAAATTTATACTCTCAGCCGTGGTATCAACTGTGTGTCTAGTCACACCATTCTGCCTGCCAGTCAACCTTAATCTGACCTTTATCCAGATTAACGGCAATAATCACTTTGTTAAATGACCAGGGAATAAGCCGCTGGGTGGCTCCAGTATCATCCGCCCCATCCTCAGTGGATGTAACAACCAGCACATCATTGGCACCGGTTTCCATCAGTTCACTTACTTTGCCCAGAGTGACGCCCTGCAAATTGACCACTTTAAGGCCGATTAAATCGGACCAGTAAAATTCATCTCTACCGTTTAACGGCAAAAGTTGTGATGCTTTAATGGCAATTTCATAGCCTGTATATAACTGTGCATCATCACGACTTTCACAGGCTGGTATCTGTACAATCACCGTTTTGCCGTGGCGTTTACCCTGTAATAATTCAACAGGCTGCCAGTCTCCACGCTTACTGCCATGACGCATATACCACGGTGAATAGTCAACAATAGCCTGTATCGGGTCGGTATAAGAGTATATTTTTAACCAGCCTTTTACGCCGTAAACACCTGATACCTGACCCAGAACAATCATCTTTTGTGCTGAATGTTTTTCCACTGGATGAGCTGAAAACGGGTCAACGAAGGATTGCGCTTTACAGTGCCGATCAGTCACCAGTCAAAGCTGGCACCCATAAACCGGGCTCAGGCAGCAGCAGAGGTTTCTTCCGGTACAGCTTTAATTAATACCGCCACCCGATCAGAGGTGGTTGCGCCTACTGATTTCCAGTAGCTGATACGTGCCAGATCAATTCTCAGACGCTCTTCATTACCGCGCGCACAGGGGTTAAAAAAGCCAATGCGCTCAATATAACGACCATCACGCGAACGCCGCGAATCTTTTACATCAATATGATAAAACGGATTCTTTCTGGAACCGCCTCTGGATAAACGAATAGTGACCATGATTACTCTCAAAAAATGCTATACAGCCGCCCATCATCAGGTGGCCACAGAAAACCGCGAATTTTACGTCATTATTGCGTCAGATGGAAGCCTGATTTGGCGACAAAGTAACATAATGCGCCTGCAATCAACATAAAAGAGACAAAATTAAAATCCCAGACCACCCGACCCGCCCATGCCCGGCGGCAGTCCACCACCGCCTTTCATCGCCCGCATCATTTTTGCCATACCGCCGCGTGACATTTTTTTCATCATTTTACGCATCTGTATTTGCTGTTTAATCAACCGGTTAACATCCTGTACCTGCAACCCGCAACCCTGCGCAATCCGACGTTTACGCGAACCTTTTATAATATCGGGAAATTTACGTTCTTTTGGTGTCATGGAATTAATAATCCCCACCATGCGCCGCATTTCTCTCTCATCCACTTTGCCTTTCAGCTTTTCTGCCATGCCGGGCATACCGGGCAATTTTTCCAGCAGCCCTGCCATCCCGCCCATATTCTGCATCTGTTCGAACTGTTCCTTGAGGTCATTAAAGTCGAAATTTTTACCCTTGCTAACTTTTTTTGCCAGCTTTTCGGCTTTTTTATGGTCGATTTTCTGCTGAACTTCCTCAACCAGTGACAGGACATCACCCATACCCAGAATGCGCGATGCCACCCGATCGGGATGAAACGCCTCCAGTGCGTCCACTTTTTCACCCGAGCCCATAAATTTAATGGGCTTACCGGTAATCTGCCGGATTGACAGGGCTGCACCGCCACGCGCATCACCATCGGTTTTGGTCAGAATAACCCCGGTTAACGGTAATGCCTCATCAAAGGCACGGGCGGTATTTGCAGCATCCTGCCCGGTCATACTATCGACGACAAATAGCGTTTCAACCGGCTTGACTGCAGCATGAATCGACTGAATCTCAGTCATCATTTCAGTATCGATATGCAAGCGTCCAGCCGTATCAACAAGAACCACATCAAAAAAATGTTTGCGTGCGTAATCTACCGCAGCACGCGCAATAGCTTCTGGTTTCTGCTCGGTTGTGCTGGGGAAAAATTCAGCCTCAATCTGATTAGCCAGTGTGTGCAACTGTTCAATGGCTGCCGGTCGGTAAATATCACAACTTACCAGCAGTGATTTTTTGTTTTCACGCTGTTTAAGGTATTTAGCCAGTTTTGCCACTGTGGTGGTTTTACCCGCACCCTGCAGGCCAGCCATTAATACGACTGCCGGTGGCTGCGCGCTCAGGTCTAATGCTTCATTAGACTGCCCCATCATTTTTTCAAGTTCACGCTGAACAATGGAGATAAAGACCTGACCGGGTTTCAAACTGGTTAATACCGCTTCACCCATTGCCTGGGTTTTGACTTCATCTATAAAACTGCGCACCACAGGCAGAGCAACATCAGCCTCCAACAGTGCCCGGCGTACATCTCGCAATGCATCCTGAATATTGGCTTCAGTTAAACGGCCTTCACCGCGTAATTTCTGTACTGTACCCGCAAGGCGATCACTTAATCCATCAAACATAATAAACCCTGAATTTTTAATTCTGGTTGAGTAAAAATGAATTTTACCTCAGTAACACTAATTTGACCCGAATATTTCATGGAAATGCGACTATTTTTGTTATACTTTACCAGTAATGTATGACACTTAAATATTTAACGACAACCCCATCAGCATTCAGGCGAACTCTGAAACACTGATAATGGATTTACTTAACCATTCAAAAATAATATGAATAATCTTATCGCCACCTATGCATCTCTGTTTTTGTATCTGATATGTACTGTTCTCACCATCCTGAAATTGCGCCAGCATACTTTAACCACGACAATCCCCAAAAACCTGATTCTGCTTATTGGCTTGCTGGGTGCTTTGGCACAATGTTATACACTATATAGTGGCATACTGGATAGTGGCTCGGAAATTAATCTTGGCTTTTATAACTCCCTGTCGTTGATCAGCGCATTTATTACCCTGTTTGCTCTGTTTACGACGATGCGCTATGCAACCGAATCTTTGCTGGTGGTTATCCTTCCTATTGCCATGCTGACTATATTCCTGGATTATAACTTCAGCTCTAATCATCTACTCCCCCCCGGCAGTTCTGATGCCCTGTATTTCCATGTTATCACCTCACTCGTTGCCTATAGTATTCTGGCAATGGCTGCTCTCTTAGCCATTATGCTGTCCATTGTAAACCGGTATTTGCACAATCATCAACCAGGTGGTTTCATCAATAAACTACCGCCAATCAAAACCATTGAATGTTTATTGTTTGAGGCTTTAACCGTCGGTTTTATCTGTCTTACTATTTCATTGCTAAGTGGTATGCTTTTTGTCGATAACATCTTCACCCAACAACTGGCACACAAAACCATTCTTTCTATCATCGCCTGGTTTGTCTTTTTAATTTTATTAATGGGTCGCTGGTTCCTGGGCTGGCGTGGCCGGGTGGCCATTCGCTGGACACTGGTTGGTTATATCAGTCTTATGCTGGCTTATTTTGGTAGTAAATTTGTAATTGAGATTATTTTATCCCAGTAACGGTATTAATCCTTACTTGAGACCTGATTTTTGAACGATATTGCTACCAGCACGTTATTTATCATCCTCGGTGTGATGATTCTTCTATCGGCCTTTTTCTCCGGTTCGGAAACCGCGTTGATGACACTTAACCGTTACCGCCTGAAAAGCCTGGCCGACCACGGTCACCGTGGCGCAATACGAGCACAAAATTTACTTAAACGCCCTGATCGTCTACTCGGTTTGATATTACTCGGTAATAATATTGTCAATATTTTTGCCGCAACCCTGGCAACGGTTATTGCATTACGCCTGTTTGGCCAGATCGGTCTGGCGATTGCTCCCTTTGCTCTGGCATTTGTTATTCTGGTATTTGCTGAAGTTACACCAAAAACACTGGCAGCCTTAAAACCGGAACAACTGGCCTTCCCCTCAGCATTGGTTTACAGTGTCATTGCCGCACCGCTCTATCCGTTCGTCTGGCTGGTTAATATTTTTTCCAACACCCTGCTGTCACTTATTGGCGTACATCCAGATAAAAACAGAAACCAGGCGCTTAATGCCGATGAATTACGTGCTGTCGTACGTGAGGCTAAACCATTTATGCCCAGCGCCCACTCTGATATGCTGCTAGGCATCCTTGATCTTGAACAGGTCAGCGTCGAAGATATCATGATTCCACGCAACGAAATCACCGGCATTGATTTGAACGATGACTGGAAAGATATTATTCATCAAATAACGCATAGTCAACGCACCCGCGTGCCTGTGTTCCATGACAATATTGACCATACTGTTGGTATCCTGCATCTACGCAAGGCACTTAATTTCCTTGCCCACGATGAACTTAATATGGACACCCTTAAATCACTTGTTCGCGATGCCTATTTCATTCCTGCTGCTACCCCGCTGACACGACAATTATTAAATTTTCAGGATAATCGACGTCGTTCAGGGCTGGTCGTAGATGAATATGGCAGCATTCAGGGGCTGGTGACACTGGAAGATATTCTTGAAGAAATTGTGGGTCAGTTTACCACCGATTCACCGACACGCAGCGGCGGCATACACCGACAAATAGACGGCAGTTATCTGATTGATGGCAATACCCATATTCGTGAAATCAACCGCACACTCCACTGGCAGTTACCCAGCAAAGGTCCGAAAACACTCAATGGCCTGATTCTGGAGCACATGGAAATGATTCCTCCACCCGGCACCAGTTTCAAGATAGAGCCTTATACCATTGAAATTACCCGAGCAAACAAAAACACCGTGTTAACGGCAAAACTGTACGATAATAATATCTCTGCAATACCACATCTACCAGAAAATCAGTAATAAACAGAACCAGATCTGCTCAGGTACCCTTACAGATAATAAACCATGGCTAAATCAAAAATACATTATTCCTGCACCGCTTGTGGTGCTGTTCATACCAAATGGGCGGGGCAATGCAATGATTGCGGACAATGGAATACGCTTACTGAAAGTCTGGCCATGATCAGCAAACCAACTAATAATCGACAGGGTTTTGCCGGTAAACAGGGGCAGACACAAATACAGTCCCTGACAGATATCCAGATGCAGGCCGATACCCGTACACCTACCCACATCAGCGAACTTGATCGGGTACTTGGTGGTGGCCTGGTACACGGTTCCGTCACCCTGATCGGCGGCGACCCAGGGATTGGTAAATCAACACTTTTAACCCAGACTCTTGCCTCCTTATCCACCACCATACCCTGCCTTTATGTGACCGGTGAAGAGTCTTTGCAACAGGTTAGCCTGCGCGCCCATCGGCTAAATTTAAACCATCAGCAACTCAAATTATTATCCGAAACCTGTGTCGAACGGATTATTACCCTGGCATCACAACAAAAACTCAAAGTCATTGTTATTGATTCCATCCAGACTATTTACACCGAAGCGCTGCAATCAGCACCAGGCGCAGTCGCTCAGGTAAGAGAAAGTGCTGCACAACTGGTGCGCTTTGCCAAACAAACCGGTATTGCGTTGTTTCTGGTTGGTCATGTTACCAAAGAAGGAACCCTTGCTGGACCACGTGTACTCGAACATATGGTGGATACCGTACTGTATTTTGAAGGCGACCCCGGTGAACGCTACCGCATGATACGAGCAATAAAAAACCGCTTTGGCGCGGTTAACGAGCTGGGTATTTTTGCGATGACTGATACCGGCCTGAAAACAGTCAACAACCCTTCGGCGATTTTTCTATCACGACACGAACAACCGGTAGCAGGCAGTATTATTACCGTTACCCGCGAAGGCAGTCGTCCGCTACTCATCGAATTACAGGCTCTGGTCGATGATAGTCATAGTAATCAACCACGCCGGGTATGCCTCGGGCTGGATCCCAACCGTCTGAATATGCTGCTCGCCGTGATGCACCGCCATGCCGGTATCGCCATGTTTGATCAGGATGTATTCATCAACATTGTCGGTGGGGTACGCCTCACCGAAACAGCAGCTGATACCGCGCTGGTACTGGCCGCCCTGTCCAGTTTCCGTGACAAACCCTTACCTAATGATGTTTTTACCTTTGGCGAAATCGGTCTGGCAGGTGAAATCCGCCCCATTCCCAATGGCCAGGAACGCCTGCGTGAAGCCGCTAAACACGGTTTTAAGCAGGCAATTATTCCCAAAGCCAATCAACCGGGGCGAGGTGAGCATATTGATGGTTTAAGTATTACCCCGGTAAGCCGGGTGAGTGAACTGATTGAAGTAGCTATTTCATTATGAGCCTTGCATCAGAAACGTTGTACCAGATGAGATAATAATCATTTTGTATTATCATGGTTACAATAGACGATAAAGGAAACATACAATGAAACCCTTACTCAAAATAATCAGCCTGGCTGTACTCACCACCCTGTTTATCACTGGCTGTAGCAGCACACCACCAGCACCGCATAAAAAAAACCCGTATAACCAGCCTGACGTACAACGTAACAGAGCACATCAGGCACAGGGTGATTTATCGTCCGAAACCTCCCGATAATTGATAATTTTTCGTTTCCAGCACAGGGCATGAAAATCTGATGTAACAGTAAAGATGATTAGGAGATTTATGAGCAGTGGCTCAGCACGCCATCTTCAAGGGTATAAACCGTATTCATACGTGCAGCAATTTCGAGATCGTGAGTAACAATAACCAGCGCAGTATGGAACAGGTTGTTTAACTGCATAATCAGTTCAATCGCCTGCGCCGCACTCTGGCGATCAAGATTACCGGTGGGTTCATCGGCAAACACGCAATCGGGTTGATGAATAACCGCTCTGACAATCGCCACACGCTGACGCTCACCCCCGGATAGCTCACCAGGTCGATGTTGCAGACGATTACCCAGGCCAATTTCGGTTAACACATCACCGGCTTTGCGGGTGGCGGTCGCCACCTTTTCACCGCCAATCAACAAGGGCATGGCAACATTTTCCAGTGCAGTAAATTCAGGCAGTAGATGGTGAAACTGATAGACAAAACCCAGATGCTGATTACGAGTTCTACTGCGCTGTTTTTCAGTCATTTTTTCAATATTATGGCCATTTAATAACACCTTGCCTTTCGATGCATCATCCAGTCCACCGAGAATATTCAACAAGGTTGTTTTGCCGGAACCGGACGTACCGATAATGGCAATGGTATCACTGGCGCAAATACTGAAATCAATATTTTTCAGCACATGTAATTCATGGCCGGTACCATCTTCATAGGATTTACCTAATGCCTGTGCTTCAAGTTTAAATGCCGGTCGGGTTAATGTCATTTTATTCGTAACGCAGGGCTTGGGCAGGCAGGGTTTTCGATGCACGCCAGGCGGGATAGATGGTTGCCAGAATGGTGACACCAAACGCGGACAGGGCGTAAATTAACACTTCGTGAAACTTGACGTCTGCGGTAATATCGCTGATATAATAAACATCAGCAGGTAAAAAATCGGTGTGGAACAATAATTCCAGCCAGTGAACAATTTCAAATATATTTAATGCCACCGGTACACCCAGTGCAACCCCGATCAAGGTACCAAACAGACCGATAAATGCCCCCTGCACAATAAAAATACGCATAATGCTGCCCGGGCTCATCCCCATGGCACGTAAAATAGCAATATCTGGTTCTTTGTCTGTCACCGACATCATCAGGGTGGATACGATATTCAATGCTGCAATAGAAACCATCATTAACAGAATAATAAACATAACGGTTTTTTCGGTTTTTAAAGCACGGAAAAAATTACGATGTTGTTTCGACCAGTCACGCACCCAGTAATCGGGGCCGAATATTTTTTCAATATTTCTTGCTATACGTGGTGCTTCAAATAAATTGGTGAGTTTCAGACGAACGCCATTTACCCTGTTTTTAAGGCGAAATAATTTTGCTGCGTCGGCGAGATGCACATAGGCCATGGCGCTGTCAAATTCATGCATACCGACTTCAAACACACCTACCACACGAAAACGTCGTAATCGTGGCAATACACCCACAGCAGTAATATTTGCCTGGGGAGTAATCATCGTCACCCTGTCACCTTCGTACAGACCAAGCGAATTGGCCAGTTCACGTCCCAGTACGATACCGTATTCACCCGGTTTCAAATCACTCAGACGACCGGAAACCATCTTGCTGGCAATACCGGATACTTTTTCTTCATAGCCGGGCAGAATGCCCCGAACGATAGAACCACTGACTCGACGGCCATTGGTTAACATCACTTCTTTATTGATGTAAGGTGCCGCCGCCACAACCTCCTTGTCTTTTTCGACCTTTTTGATGACAGCAGGCCAGTCACTTAAAATGCCATTATAACCGGTGATGGTCGCATCAGATGTCATGCTTAAGGTGCGATTACGTAATTCATCACCAAAACCGTTCATCACGGATAAAACCACGATTAAGGCAAACACGCCCAGCGCAACACCGGCAATAGAAATAAAAGCGATAAAGGAAACAAACTGGTTCTTACGCCGGGCACGTATATAGCGTAAACCAATGAACAATTCTTTGGGTTGAAACATACAGGCATTATACCATGGACATGAAAAGCATCCTGATACTACTTTTTATTGATAATAAGATGTTTTTCATCCAGATCAGCAATAACCAGTTTAGTTAAATCGGGGATAACTTCATCAACAGACTGAGAAGCAAAAATGTGACTATGTGCCGACCAGACCGGTTCTTCTGAATTAACATCATACAGATTTGTTTCCAGCTCTACTTGTTTATGCGTAATGGAATGAGTGGGAATATGTACGTAGTTATATACCTGAGAATAATAACTGTATAATCCGCCAGAATATCCATTGCTGTATACCGGCATATAATCAGTAGCGGGTTTATATACTGATTCTTTATTTATGACAATAAGATAGGTAACCAGTACACCATCAATTCCCAGACCTTTAATCGCTTTTGAGACTGATTCACGGTTAATACTGGTATCGGCACTCATGAGTTTATAACTCTCAATAGCCTGAACCCCTCTTCTTCCAAGCGCTGACACAAAATACTTCTCAAATATCCGGCGGGTCTGCTGACTGTTGGAAACGCCAATAACAAGTAATTTTTTATAGGTTTTTTTATTCGTCTTCGATGACCATACCTGAGTCAGGCTTACATGGGCACAGGCTGATAACAGCATAAAAACAGGTAGGACAAACAGAAAGAATTTTTTATATGATAACGACAAGATTAGCACTCGATAAATATAAATAATAAAATTCGATTATCCCAGATAATTTACAGAAATACTATATTTTTAACAGCGTATCCTTAGATAATACCCATGCCTCTGCATAGAATGCATAAACGCTAATAAATAGTTAAATGCCAGACTTTTAACTACCCTGTCATGGCCAGTTGTTTAACCCGTTCAATTTCATCACGCAGGCTGGCAGCCTGTTCAAATTCAAGATTACGCGAATGTTCATACATCTGCTTTTCCAGATTTTCAATTTCTCGACTTAAAGCTGATGGTGACATAGCCTGGTAATGGGCATGTTCTTCGGCAACTTTCAACCGTTCTACTGTTTTGCGTGAATGTTTATCACCATAACCGGCTTCCAGCACATCATGAATATCTTTTACAATGCCGGTGGGTACAATATCATGCTGCTGATTATATTGCTGCTGAAGCGTACGCCTCTCCTCAGTGATACTTATGGCTTTTTGCATAGAGCCGGTTATTCTGTCTGCATACAATATGGCTTTACCATTAATATTTCTTGCCGCCCGGCCAATGCTCTGAATCATCGAACGTTCGGAACGTAAAAAACCTTCCTTATCAGCATCCAGTATGGCAATCAAAGATACTTCCGGCATATCCAGCCCTTCACGTAACAGATTAATACCAACCAGTACATCAAATTCTCCCAGTCTTAAATCACGAATAATTTCTACCCGCTCCACGGTATCAATATCTGAATGCAGGTAGCGCACACGCACATCATGGTCGGTTAAATAATCGGTTAAATCTTCAGACATGCGTTTGGTCAGGGTTAAAATTAGCACCCTTTCATTAAGCGGTACACGCTTATTAATTTCTGACAGTACATCATCCACCTGCGTGGCCACGGGTCGCACTTCAATCAGCGGATCCAGCAACCCGGTTGGCCTTACCACCTGCTGCGCTATGGCATCACTGTGGCTTTCTTCATACGGTCCCGGCGTTGCGGAAACAAACAGAACCTGCGGTATCATTTTCTCAAATTCATCAAAGCGTAGCGGGCGATTATCCAGCGCAGAGGGCAGACGAAAACCAAAGTTCACCAGATTTTCCTTACGCGAACGGTCACCTTTATACATAGCACCAATCTGCGGCACCGAGACATGGCTCTCGTCAATAATCAACAGGGCTTCTTCCGGCAGGTAGTCGAACAGACACGGCGGTGGCTCGCCAGGTGTTCGACTGGACAGATAACGCGAATAGTTTTCAATACCGCTGCAATAACCCAGTTCACGCATCATTTCCAGATCAAACTGGGTGCGTTGTTCCAGTCGTTGCGCTTCAACCAGTTTATTGTTATCACGCAGCTCAGCCAGGCGCTGCTTTAATTCAACACGAATCTGTTCAATTGCATTAACGATCACGTGACGCGGCGTGGCATAGTGAGTTTTCGGGTACACGGTAATACGGGCTTTCTTATGTAACAGTGCTCCGGTTAGCGGATCGAAAATACTGATGTTTTCAATTTCGTCATCAAACAGCTCAACCCGGATGGCCTCACGTTCAGAGTCTGCCGGGTGAATATCAATCACTTCACCACGCACCCGGTAACAGCCACGGCGCAACTCAAGGTCGTTGCGCACATACTGTAATTCTGCCAGTCGGCGCAGAATCATCCGCTGATCCACCAGATCGCCACGCACCAGATGCAATATCATGGAAAAATAGGATTCCGGGTCGCCCAGTCCATAAATGGCTGAAACGGTCGCCACGATAATGGTGTCCTCACGTTCCATCAGGGCTTTGGTCGCCGATAGCCGCATCTGCTCGATATGCTCATTGACCGAGGCATCCTTTTCAATAAAGGTATCACTGGCCGGCACATAAGCTTCCGGCTGGTAATAGTCATAATAAGAAACAAAATACTCCACCGCATTGTGCGGGAAAAATTCTTTCATCTCCCCATACAGCTGTGCCGCCAGGGTTTTATTCGGTGCCATAATAATGGTTGGCCGTTGTAACTGGGTAATCACATTCGCCACCGTAAAGGTTTTCCCTGAACCGGTCACGCCCAATAAAGTCTGTTTCGCCAACCCGGCCTGAAAGCCATCCACCAGGCTGGTGATAGCCGCCGGTTGATCCCCGGTTGGCGCATAATCGGTTTGCAGATGAAATTTTTTTGACATAATGCTTTTGAGTTATTTCTTTACACGTAAAATTAACTTAAACTCGACCCGATAATTATTTCAGACCAACCTAAGCTCACGGATATTACAGTGGCCATAAAACTTTCCAGCCGTATACAACGCGTCAAACCTTCCCCCACCCTGGCGGTTACCGCACTGGCCAATCAACTACGTACCGAAGGCCGGGATGTTATCGGTCTGGCTGCCGGTGAACCCGATTTTGACACCCCGGAACATATCAAACAGGCCGCTATTGAAGCCATTCATAAAGGTTATACCAAATACACTGCTGTTGATGGTACCGCAGGATTAAAACAGGCTATTATAAACAAATTTAAACGCGAAAACGGTTTTGACTACCAGGCCAGTCAGGTTCTGGTTTCGGTTGGTGGCAAACAGGTTTTTTATAACCTTTGCCAGACCCTGCTGAATACCGGTGATGAAGTCATTGTACCGGCACCTTACTGGGTGTCCTACCCGGATATCGTCAAGCTGGCCGATGCAAGCCCGGTTTTTATTGAAGCCGGTATTGAACAGACATTTAAAATAACCGCCGAACAGCTGGAAGCAGCCATTACTGACAGAACCCGGCTGGTGATTATTAACAGCCCGTCCAACCCTTCCGGCAAAGCATACAGCCGTGATGAACTTAAATCCCTGGCGGATGTTCTGCTCAAACATCCCGATATTATCGTTGTCACTGATGATATTTATGAACACATAGTATGGACAGAAGAAGGCTTTAACAATATTTTAAATGTCTGCCCTGAATTATACCCACAAACAGTTGTGTTGAACGGGGTTTCCAAAGCCTACTCGATGACCGGCTGGCGTATTGGCTATGCCGGTGGCCCCGAAAGCCTGATTCAGGGAATGAAAAAAATCCAGTCGCAAAGCACCTCCAACCCCACGTCGATAGCCCAGTATGCTGCCCAGGAAGCACTCGATGGCCCCCAGGATTTTCTCCTGCAGATGTGCCATACCTTTAAACAACGTCATGATTTTGTTTATGCCAGCCTGACTACCATCGAGGGCGTAGAATGCCTGCCCAGTGACGGCACGTTTTACAGTTTCCCTTCCTTTAAACCGGTGATTCAACGGCTGAAAACGATTACCGATGATATTCAACTGGCACAGATGCTACTGGAAAAAGCCGAAGTCGCATTAGTCCCGGGTTCCGCATTTGGCCTGCCCGGCCACCTGCGCCTGTCTTATGCCACGGATATGAACAGCCTGGAGAAAGCTATCGACAGAATCAAACAGGCAATAAAATAACCATAAAATGGCAGATAGCTATTGACCAAAGCAGGATGAATAGGTAGCATACCGCCTTCCAGATCAGGGGCACATCTGAAACCCCTGGAGCATCATTCCCCGATAGCTCAGTTGGTAGAGCAACGGACTGTTAATCCGTTTGTCCCTGGTTCGAGCCCAGGTCGGGGAGCCAATTCTTTATCAGTTAAATCACCAACTTACACGAAAATAAACAGCGGTCAAGCAGTGCGTTAAATCATTGTGTTCTTTTTTTACACCATATTTACACCAGCTTGATTGATGAAGCAGCCTTTTACAGCCAGATTGGATTCAGCCGAATAACGTCAGCTGGATACTAAAATATCCAGCTGACCCTGTTGCTGACATCAACAAAATGGTGATTATTGGCCGAGTAATCGACCGTGGAAGATGTAAAGGTACTCATTACGCACCAAAGCATGACCTTCAGGGCACTGATATGTTTCCGTATTGCCATCAATATGAAGTGCTGATCCTGGAAATTACTTCCGGATTCAACTCATAGCGAACCTTCAGCAATATTTTCTGTTTCAGCTTTATAACACGCTTTTTTAATCTTTATGAATCGCACTGATTGCTGATAGAATTTGTTGATTTTTCATTTCCTGTTCTCCATGTCATTTTTTTGTGTCACAAAACATAAAAAATCTACTTATTCTCAACCTGAACCACCCTGGTTTTTTGCGGTGCTTTCACTATTAGTAACAGAACAGCTATTACTGCCAGCGGCCATATCATAACCAGCGTTAACCATGGCAACATCATCAACATGTGCCAGTTAGCAATCAAACCTGTGACATTTAAAAGCAGTAAAAAACCATTAATAAATAAAGTTACCATCAGTGATCGGCTTATTGCCTGTACACGCTCTGGTAACCAGCCATGCAATGCCCATAAAACAGGCAGCATTATTAACCAGCCGATAATCAACAGCCATAAACCTGCTTCAGCCAGCCAGACATTAAATAGCGAACCGATTTCGATTAGCACAAGTGCAAGCATAAATACCAGATAAATAAAATTATAGCGTGGGTAATAAACAGGCGAAAGCCCATATCTGGCAGGTAGTAATGTCATTAAAAAACCGGCTACGGGTAAAGCCAGTACACCATAGCTAAAGCCGGTTAACAGGCTGTCCATTTTTAATGACAGGCCATTATGAAAAACATAAATCAGCAACACAGCAATAATTAACAGATGCAATATGGCCGCAAACACAAACAGACGTAATGGCGTGGCAGCAATACGGGACCATATTTTGCTAAACCAACCGGTATTGCTTTTTGAACGGGGTGCAATCGCTAAACACATATTAAGTATCCATAAAAAACTTTAAAAACTTCTAAAAAAATCAGCAATTGCTGAACCAAAAGATAATTAAATTATCTCACCATTATCCTTATCTGTCTGTGATATTCTTACCATCAATAAGTAACCGGGACATAAACCTGAGCAATGAACCGAAAACCCCGACCTGCAAGCTGTTGCAACAATAATAGCTGTTGCAACAATAATAACTGTTGCAATAATAATATGGGTGTATCCCGAACGGATTTTTTATCCCGTTGGCACCAGCGGCTGTTAACACGCCGCCAGCTTTTAATCCATGCCGCCGGTGGCTCTCTGGCGGCATTATTGCCGTTACCGGCATTCACCGCAAGCAATCATCATACCGATTCTACAGTACCCGATCCGTGGCCGGTCATCGACGCTGTACAACAACACCTTTTTCCTGCTGAACAACACGCACCCGGTGCTCATGAAATTAATGCCCTGGGTTATCTACAATTTGTTGTTAGCGATACCACACTGGATCAGGATGAACGTGCATTTATTACCCATGGTGTCAAATGGTTGCAGGGAATCAGCCAGCAAACTTACCAGCAATCATTCCTAAAACTGGACACGCAGCAGGCAGAAAATGTTCTGCAACGTATCGCCCGGAGTGATGCGGGTGAAAACTGGCTATCCACGTTGATGTTATATTTGACTGAAGCTTTATTGACCGACCCGGTTTACGGTGGCAATACCAATCAGATCGGCTGGAAATGGCTACAACATACACCGGGGTTTCCACGCCCACCTGCTGATAAAACTTTCCCACATCTACTGGCTAAAAAATGAACGACTTTGATATCTGTATTATTGGCAGCGGTGCCGGTGGTGGCCCGGTAGCATTAACCCTGGCACAAGCCGGTCATTCTGTTGTGGTGCTGGAGAAAGGCCCCTGGTTTACTGAGAACGATTTTTATAAAGACGAACTGGCCTGCTGTCTACGCAGTGTTTATACCCCCAACCTGCGTGATGAACAGCATGTTATTGAAGACAGGGATGCGGATGGCAAGTGGACAGATACGCCTACGTCTGAATCCGGCTGGGATTTCTGGAACGGTAATCTGGTTGGTGGTTCCAGCAATTTGATGAGCGGCTTTTTTCATCGTTTAAAACCGGTCGATTTTCATCAGCTGGATGAATTCGGGCCGATAGCCGATGCTAATCGGGTCAACTGGCCAATCAGTTATACTGACCTTGCGCCTTATTATGACAAAGTTGAACGCGTGGTCGGCGTCTCGGGAAAATTTGTTCCTCATAAAAATATCGAACCTCGTAGCGGTGATTTCCCCTACCCGCCAACGGTCGAACATGCCATTTCCGGCTGGATTGATAATGCCTGTGAAAAACTGGACTATCACAGCCTGAGAGTCCCTCGAGCCATTCTATCCAGGCCTGAAGGTCAACGGCGCAGCTGTGAATATTCCGGTTATTGTGGCAGCCTTGGCTGTTCGTCAGGTGCCAAAGGCAGTTCGCGTGCGGCACTACTGAACCAGGCAGTCAGCACCGGGTTTTGCCATATTCGTCCGCATAGCAAAGTAACCCGGCTTATCACTAACCCGAAGGGAAAAATTACCAGTGTTGAATACATTAACCGCGAAAATAAAGTCCAGCAACTAAAGGCGCGTATTTACGTAGTTGCCTGTCAGGCCATCGAAACGTCACGCCTGTTGCTGCAATCCACCGGCCCCGCCTTCCCTGATGGGCTGGCAAATAACCATGCTCAGGTAGGTAAAAATCTGTTGTTCTCTGCTGGCGGTTCGGGTAGTGGTGATTTTAATTTTGCCGACTTATCAGCAAAAAAACGGGGCCAGCTCAAACAACTTGGCCCATTTGTCAATCGTGCACTGGATGACTGGTACACAATACGTGATGTCAAACTGGCCAGACAACGGCTTAAAGGTGGCATTGTAGAATTCCTGTTTGCCCACCCGAACCCAACCGGAAAAGCCAACGCCCTGAAATGGAACGATGACCAGCTGAGCTGGGGCAAACCCTTTAAACGCAAACTGAAAACCTGGTTTACCACGGATCGAACCTTAAGGTTCGAAGCATTTAACGACTGGCTACCTACCGATAACTGTTTTGTCAGCCTGGATAAAAATATTAAGGACAAGTGGGGTTCGCCTGTAGCAAAAGTACGCATTGGTTACCACCCACATGATTTAGTGATAGGCCGTTATCTGGCAGACAAGGCTGAACGGGTACTCAAACAGATGGGGGCAGTACGTATCAGTTCCAGCATCAGTGGTGATCCGCCCGCTAATCTGGTTGCCGGTGGCTGCCGGTTTGGCAATAACCCTGAAACCTCCGTACTGGATGCAGATTGTCGGGCTCATGAAGTTGAAAACCTGTTCGTTACTGACGGTAGTTTTATGCCCACGGGCGGTAGCGTACCCTATACCTGGACGATTTATGCCAACGCTTTTCGGGTAGCCGATAAAATCAAACAGGTATAAATACTGGTCTGCTCATCCATAACTTATTCGAATATTCTGTTTTATCTTACTGCCATCATCTATCTATAATTCAAGTTTTTTCAGAAAAGAACAAAACTCTTCAGCCAGATCATCATGCTGTAATGCCAGTTCGACATTGGCTTCAAGATAACCCAGCTTGCTCCCGCAATCGTAACGTCTGCCATCGAAACTGTAGGCATAAATCTCTTCGGTTTTACGCAACTCAGCCAGCGCGTCGGTGAGCTGTATTTCATTGCCTGCACCACGTTCAGTGGTTAATAACTTTTCAAAAATGGCAGGGGTTAATATATACCGTCCGACAACAGCCTGATCAGAAGGTGCCGCGGAAGGCAGCGGTTTTTCGACAATTTCATCCACACGTGCCACTTTTTCACTCAGTTTTGGGCCTGATACCATACCGTATTTATCACTTTCAGAAACATCGACGGTTTGTGTACCAATAACCGAACCATGATATTGGGCATACACATCAACCATCTGTTTTATACAGCCATTACCATTTGTATTATTGATTAAATCGTCCGGCAGGATAACAGCAAACGCTTCATCACCAACCGCCGGTCTGGCACATAACACCGCATGACCCAGCCCTTTGGCTTCTGACTGACGAATAAAAACACAATGGATATTGTCGGGAACAACATCAGCAACCACGTCCAGCAGGGCATCCTTGTGGCGCAGTGCCAGCTCGGTTTCCAGTTCATAGGCTTTATCATAGTGATCGATAATGGCATTTTTTGTCCGCCCAACCACAAATACAAGGTTGGTAATGCCCGCATTGATAGCTTCTTCCGAAGCATATTGAATCAGTGGTTTGTCAACTACCGTCAACATCTCCTTGGCAATCGCCTTGGTTGCCGGTAAAAAACGCGTACCGAGACCGGCTACGGGGAAAACAGCAGTATGAATGGCTTTCATAATTATTATAACTTCCTTAAAATTAATCTTTATTTAATCCTGATTTTAGACTATATTAGTCCGCGCGTTCCAATGTCTGTGTTAAAATTTACCACTTATTCTGCTACCCCCTATTATTCTGCTACCTCTAATAGATATAACTTAAAGATATGACTTACGTTGTCGTTGAAGATTGTATTAAATGCAAACACACTGACTGTGTGGATGTATGCCCGGTTGACTGTTTTCATGAAGGCCCTAACTTTCTGGTTATTGACCCCGATGAATGTATCGACTGTACCTTATGTGAACCTGAATGCCCGATAGGTGCCATTTTTGCGGATGATGATGTACCGCCAGGGCAGGAAAATTTCCTCGAACTTAATGCACAGTTAAGCCAGCAATGGCCAGTTATTAATGTCAGCAAGGAATCTTTACCCGATGCGGACAAATGGGAAGGTGTTGAAGGAAAACTGGCTTATCTCGAACGCTAAGCCATTTTAAAAGAAGCCTCCTGACAAGCCTGTAAAGCAGTAATGTGAGTAATGGAACCGCCAGCCACGATCACTTCCGATTACAGTCAGAACCTGCTCCTCTGTGCTGCTGATTTTGTCCTGCAGCACAGTGAAGCTAAACTTCCCGACCTGCATACAATTGTTGTATTCATTCCCCACCATGGTGCCTGCGATGCCTTCCGACAAGCTTTGCTTCAACTCGCTGACAGCAAAGGTTACTCTGCCATTATACCGCCGTGGGTGGGAACCTTAAAAGACTGGATAACCCAGCATATTTTCACTGATAACACATGCAGCATTATTGATGAACAAAGTCGGCGGATGTTGTTTATCGACAGCCTGAAAGATTACCCCGATTTATTCCGCGAAGAGAACAAATGGCAGGTAAGCATTGCTTTACTGGCCTTATTTGATGAACTGACTCTGCAACAAACACCGGTCGCCGATGCCGAAACCTGGTTGCAGTTTATTCAGCAGGCCTATGGCCTGGCGACCCATTCACACTGTAACCGCGAAGCCGACATTGTATATTCTTTATGGCAGGCATGGCATCAACAGCTGGATGCCAGTCAACTCATGGACAGCTGTGGTGATTATGTCAACCGCCTGCACACCGCCTGCAAACAGCTTGCAGAGAATACCTTCCCCCATGACAGGCTCTTCTATTGCCTGGGGGACATGAACCTGGCCTGTACGGAACAGGCCTTTATCGAACAGTTAAAAAATCATCAAAGCTGCATACAGATCAACCACGCCTTAAATGGCTGCGCACAGCCAACTGCTTACAGCTATTTTATTGAACAGTGTTTTGCCGCAGACACCGCCACTTCAGGCAAAGACAGTCTGTTTCAGCGCATCAACGCCGTTAAACAACAGGCACCCGAGAGCATACCTTTACACTGTTTTCCAGTGCCCGATGCAGAAACCCAGGTACAGGCCATTGATTTACAGGTTCGCCTGTGGCTGCTAGAGAAAAAGCAGGACATTGGCATTATCTGCGAAGACAGAAAACTTGCCCGGCGGCTGCGGGCTTTGCTCGAACGCGCAGACATTCCCATGCAGGATCTGTCGGGCTGGTCACTGGCGACCACCCAGGCAGCAAGCATTATTGAACGCTGGCTGCAATGTATTGAAGAGGATTTTGATTCAAGACCACTGCTCGACTGTCTGAAATCACCCTGGCTGCAAAACGGCTTTAATGATTTACCCGGCAGGCAGCATGAAGATAGCCAGAATAAAAAAAGCCCGGCCAGCAAAGATCTTTCTGCAGACAGTCCATCGATAGAAGAGCACTTTAACTACCTTATCTACCGTTTTGAACACGATATCATTCTGCATGAAAATATCAACAGTAATCTTGACCGTTACCGTCAACATCTGGCCTTGCGCCGCAAACGACTCAGCCACTGGCCGACGGACAGTTATCAGCAACTGCGGTTTATTCTTAACCGGATTGAATCCATTGCTGCACCTCTGGTTGAATTATATCAGGCCAGACAGCCGCAACCTGCAAGCCAGTATTTTGCTGCTTTAATGCAATGTCTGGATGCACTTGGCATTAGCCATGGCTATACCCAGGATGCCGCCGGTTTACGTATTTTACAGACTCTGGATGAAATACAGGCGAGCAGCCGTTATGCCAACCCGGTTTTTAGCTGGCAGGATTTCAGATTCTGCCTGGGAAATGCGCTGGAGGAAAACCTTTTTCGTCCGCAGACACAAAACAGTTCTGTTCAATTAATGACTCTGGAGCAGGCTGAATTACTTCACTTTGACGGGCTGATTATTGCCGCCGCCGAACCCCGGCATTTTCCCGGTAAAGCAAAAAACACACCGTTCTTTAATCAAGCGGTAAGGCAGGCACTTGGTTTGAGCTGCTGGCAACAGGAACGTGCCCGCCGTTTTGAAACATTTAAACAAGCCCTGTTTGCCGCCACAGAAATTTTAATCACTGCACAGGCGGAAGAGGATGGTGAAGCTATTCCGGTTTCACCCTGGATGGAACTGCTGATGCAATTTCATCAGCAGGTATACGGATACAAACCTCTGGCTACCGAACTCGCCCGATTAGTGCAGATCAAGCCCGAAAACTTTTGTTGCGACACGAAACAGCTACCTGAACAACCTGAGCAGCCGCGACCTTCCATAAACACAAAACTGTTACCCGAACGTTTCTCCGCCAGTTCACACCAGCGCTTAATCGATTGCCCCTACCTGTTTTTCTGCAGCGACGCGTTAAAACTTAAACCACTGGAAGCCATCAGCACAGAACTAGGCAAGGCGGATTATGGTGAACGTATTCACCGTATTCTGCAACTGTTTCACCAGCCTCACCAGAACGGCAATACCGAAACAAAAAGTCAGGATAACTTCAATAATGAAGACAGGCATTGGCGTGCGGAACAGCGGCTGGAAAACATTTCCAGACAGGTTTTTGCTGAAGATCTGGAAGACAATATCCTTCACCGCAGCTGGTTACAACGCTGGTTAAAGCACATCCCCGCCTATATTGCATGGCAAATGGAACAGCAGAAACACTGGCATGTGGATAAAACAGAACAGCAGCAACAAACCAGCCTCGAAAAAAATTATATTCTATATGGCCGACTTGACCGCATTGACAGAGAAAACGCTGAGCAAGGTGAAAAATACCGTATTATCGATTATAAGACCGGTCGCAGTGCCAGCCAGTCGCAGATTGAAAGCGGTGAAGATGTGCAGCTAAGCAGTTATGCCTTACTTGAAAAGCAGGCCAGCGAAGTGATGTATCTGTCTCTTGATGCCCCGGACTTTACAATAAAACCGGGTGCCCGCCTGCAGGAAGACGTACTGGATGATTACCGGCAGCAGACCCGTCAGCGTCTGGTATCGATGATTGAAGCCATCAGCCAGCAGCAACCCCTGCCTGCCTGGGGTGATGCAAAAGTCTGTCAGTATTGTTCTTTTTCAGGCTTATGCCGCCGTCAGCAATGGCAAGGCTGAATGACGTTTATTGCACCGCATAAAGTGAACCGTTTACACTGTTAAAATAAACCTTGCCTTCACTGATCGCCGCAGCTGAATAAATATGATCATCAGCCCGGTATTTCCAGGCCAGTGTACCCTGTTCGGCATCCAGCACATAAAGGTTATTATCCACACTACCCACATAAACCATACCGGATGCCACACTGACTGGCCCGTATATGGCACCATCTGTACGGTACTCCCACTGGCGGCGGCCATCGCTGGTATGATAGGCATAGATATAATTATCTTTACTGCCAACAAATACCTTATCATCATACAAAGCCGGTGATGACATCACCGGGCCTGCGGTTTTCTTCACCCAGACTTTTTGACCGGTCAGCAGATTGACCGCATACAGGTGTTTGTCATCGCTGCCAAAATAAACATTTTTATCATCGACAGCAGGAGAAGAATGAATTTTTCCAACGGTTTGATAACGCCAGAATTCCTGCCCGGTTTTTATATTCACCGCATACATCAAACCGTTCAAGGTACCAAACAATATGATGTCATCATGAATGGCGGGTGAACTGTAAATGGGTGCTCTGGCATTAAACTGCCATTTTCTGAATCCGGTTTTTGCATCGGCTGCATACAGTCTGCCATCTTCACTGGCAAAATAAATAATCCCGTCAGCAATAACCGGTGACGACGATATCGGCCCGTCAGTTTTATATTTCCAGCGTACCGCACGGGTTCTGGCATCAATCGCATAGAGATATTTATCCCAGCTGCCAAGATAGATGATCCCGTCAGCAACTGCCGGGGTCGATTCTATATTACCTGCGGTTTTAAATGTCCACTTCAATTGCCCGGTCTGCTGATTAATCGCATATAACTTACCGTCGTTACAACCCAGATAAACCGTGCCGTCCGCCACTACCGGCGAGGAATAACATTTATCATCCGCAGAAAATTTCCAGTCCAGTTTATCCAGTGTGGTAGGCCCGGCGTCATGATAAACCCCGATGCGGCTGGCATCGGCCCGAAACATGCTGGTTTTACCGGTGCTACAAGCCGTTAACAGTGACAGAGTGCCCAGGCAGACCAGCGCCAGTACAACATTTTGTTTATTCAATATCATTCCCGTATCTTCCACATTTATTTAATTCTATGGCAAAAAGGTATATGGCATATAAGGATAGCTTATTTTGACTAAAATGCTGTTACGCTGGATGCATACTGCCCATTTTGCACAGAAGTTCATAGGCAATGGTGTCGGCACCTCGTGCCACCTCATCCACCGATAATTCTTTACCCCATAATACGACGCGGTCACCGGGGCTGGCGGTCTGTTGACGCAAATCAATACACAGACTATCCATCGAAACCCGACCCAGAACATGACAGCGTTTGCCGTGCAACCATACCGGTGTTGATGATGAAGCATGACGCGGATAACCGTCACCATAACCGGCGGCAACAATACCTACCGACATCGTTTGCGGGCAGACCCAGCTGCTGCCATAGCCGATGGCATCACCTTTGTTCAGGGTTTTAATGGCAAGCAGTGTGGATGTCACCTGCATGACTGGCTGCAAACCGAACTGTGCAGCTGACTGAACCGGCAAAGGTGAGCTACCGTATAACA
>WFMW01000068.1 GCA_015488885.1 Gammaproteobacteria bacterium
AATAGGAGCCGTAGCGAGGGGAAGTGGATTTGAGGCATATTTTTCACTATTTTGAGGAGAATAGCACGGCTATTTAACGATAAATAGAGGAAAATATGACCAAATTCCACTTTTCCGCAGTAGGCTATCTATTCTCGGACAGGCTCCTAGTTTACATTAGAATGACGAAGAACCAAAAATCTGTTGCTGTTTTTTTCTGATTATTGACTATTGGCTAAAAAGACGAAACACAAATTATCCGCCATTCTGGCGCCAGGTTCGTTATAATTCCCGGCTATTACTTAGTATCTTTTATTAGCCGACCTTATTAGTGGATTATCATGCAATTTATTGAAACACGCGGCAATGATGGCCAGCACCCCGAAACCGTCCGTTTTTCTGCTGCCATACTGGCACCTGTCTCTTCCTATGGTGGACTTTTTTCGCCACAGAATCTACCCGTACTTGGTGAAGCATTTTTACAGCAACACCTGTCATCGGATTATAAAACCCTGGCCAGGGCAGTATTAACCAGCTTTGCTATTGATATTGAAGATGCCATTATTGATAAGGCACTGGCTCTGTATGACCATTTTGATAACCCGGCTAACCCGGTACCCGTGGTTAAGGTGAAAGAGGATCTGTATGTCAGCGAGTTATATCACGGCCCCACCCGGGCTTTTAAAGACATGGCCCTGCAGCCTTTTGGTCTGCTGTTATCGGCACTGGCACAACAGCACAATGAAAAGTATTTGATTCTGGTGGCAACGTCGGGCGATACCGGCCCGGCGGCACTGGAGACGTTCAAAAATCGGCAAAATATTCGGGTAGTCTGCATGTACCCCGATGGTGGTACTTCGGATGTTCAACGCCTGCAAATGGTTACTGAAGATGCAGACAATCTGAAAGTCATCGGTGTAAAAGGTGATTTTGACGATACCCAGAGCGCCCTGAAACATTTGCTGGGTTCTGTTGAGTTCAATCAAACCCTGAAAACAAAAAATATACAACTGTCTGCCGCTAACTCGGTAAATTTCGGGCGAATTATTTTTCAGACTATCTATCATATCCATGCCTATCTGGAACTGGTTCGTCAACAGGCAATAACACTGGGAGAAAAAGTTTATTTATCCGTACCCAGTGGAAATTTTGGTAACGCACTGGGTGGCTATTATGCGTTAAAAATGGGGCTGCCGGTTGAAAAAATTCTGATTGCGTCCAACAGCAATAATATTCTTACCCGGTTTATCCACACGGGTGTTTATGACCTGCGTGACCTGTCTGTTACCCCGACCACATCACCGGCCATGGATATTCTGAAATCTTCCAATATCGAACGCATTCTGTTTGACCTGTTTGGCAAACAACGTACCCGGGAACTGATGCAGCAACTGGATAATGAAAAACATTACGCTCTGAACGCAGCCGAACTTGCACAGATACAGGCGATATTTGCTGCTGACTACTGCACTGACGAGGAAGGCAAGGCCTATATCAAACAGACTTTTGCTGATGGCTACCTGATGGATCCGCATACCGCCACCTGTTTCAAAACCTATGATAACTGCCGCGACAAACCACTGAAAACCATTGTCTATTCTACTGCGGAATGGACCAAATTCTCACCGGTAATTGCCAATGCATTAACCGGTGAAACCGATACCCGGGATATTGATGCGTTAAAAGCTGTCGCCAGCAAGGCCGGTATTAAAATACCGGCAACGATAAACAGCCTGTTTGACAAACCGGTTGCCCAGAAAACCGTCATCGACAAACAGGACATCGAAAAAACCATACTGGGGATACTCTAAGGAACCTCTTACATGGACACCACCCGTTTATCAGGTAAGAGGTTCCCTACAGTATCTCTAACTCCCCAGATGTTCCAGCCGAATACGTACGACCTTACCCTGCACACTGGCTAACTGCTCCACGGCGGTAATCGCCTGATTAACATTCGACTCAATGCATTTCTGGGTGAGCATAATCAAATGTACCGAGTTTTCACCCCCGGTGGGCTCTTTCTGTAAAACCGCTTCAATACTAATATTATTACTGGCAAAGGTTTCGGATACTTCGGCCAGGACGCCAGGTTTATCCACCGCCTGCATACGCAGATAATACGATGTTACAACCTCATCAATGGGTAACACAGGCGTATCACGCATGGCATCATGCTGAAAACCCAGCAGGGGAACTTTATGCTGTAATGGCGCATCGATGGTGCGTACCGTATCGATAATGTCAGCAACCACCGCTGAGGCAGTCGGTTCAGCCCCGGCACCGGCACCATAATACAGCGTCGGGCCAACGGCATCGGCCTGTACCAGTACGGCATTCATAACCCCATCGACATTGGCAATCAGGCGCTTTTCAGGAATCAGGGTCGGGTGTACGCGCAACTCAATGCCTTTATCGGTTTTACGGGTAATACCCAGATGTTTAATACGATAACCCAGCTCTTCAGCATAATTAACATCTTCGGGGGTTATTTTACTGATCCCTTCAGTATAGGTTTTATCAAATTGCAGGGCGATACCAAATGCCAGCGATGCCAGGATGGTTAACTTATGGGCGGCATCGATGCCTTCCACATCAAAAGCAGGATCAGCTTCAGCATAACCCAGAGCCTGCGCTTCTGCCAGAACCTCGGTAAAATCCCGGCCCTTATCACGCATCTCGGTGAGAATATAATTGCCGGTACCATTGATAATACCGGCCACCCACTGGATTTTGTTGGCAGCAAGCCCCTCCCGCATGGCCTTGATAATTGGAATACCGCCCGCTACTGCTGCTTCATAACAGACACTTACACCCTGCTCAGTCGCGGCCTGCATAATTTCAGGCCCATGGGTGGCAATCAGCGCTTTATTTGCCGTCACCACATGCTTGCCATTTTCAATCGCTTTAAGCACCAGCTCTTTTGCCAGGGTGTAACCACCAATTAACTCAACCACAATCTGCACATCTGGGTCATTAACCACATCAAAGGCATTTTCGGTCAGTTTTGTGGTTTGTGGATCCACAATGGTCTGTGCAGCTATATTCAGCCCGGCCACATGATAAAGATGAATTTCTCGACCCAGGCGCGCCTGAATTTCCGCAGCATTACGCAGTAATACTGTTGCGGTACCACCACCTACCGTACCCAGACCTAATAAACCAACATTTACAGCATCCAAAATTCTCTCCTCGGTGTTATCATTGTTATCAAGTAAGTGTGTATTCTACTGTATTCATTAACTAACGTATAATACCCGTCATTCACTTCAGGGTAGTACTATGCAATTTTCTCAGGACTTTGCTGGCGATGGTTATGTTATAACCGCCTATGACACCAGCAGTATAACCGTAAATGGTAAACGTTTTACCAGCAGCCTGATTATTTCCGCCAGACAAATACAGGAAAACTGGCCTGTCAGCACCATGCAACAGTTACAGACTCACCATATAGAAACGTTTATGCAATATAATCCCGAGCTGATTATTCTGGGCACAGGCAGTAAACAGAGGTTCCCTGCTGTTGAGCTATATGCTGCTTTAAGTCAGCAAAATACGGGTATTGAAGTTATGGATACGGGTGCAGCCTGCCGAACTTATAATATTCTGACGGGTGAAGGCCGCAATGTTGTCGCGGGTATTATTATTGATAAAAAGTGAATGCCTGAATACCCTTGTGCCATAAAAAAGCAGATGCACCAGGGCATCTGCTTAATAGATAGCGTATTTTATTATTTTTACCTGAATCCGTGGGTTCAGGTTTTATTTAATCGTGAAACAGCAGTTCCTCCGTAAACCCTTGATTTTCCAAAATTTTACGCAGCTGTTTTAATGCGTCCATCTGAATCTGGCGGACGCGTTCGCGGGTAACCCCCAGCTCTCTGCCAACATCTTCCAACGTGGTACGTTCATGGTTATTTAAACCAAAACGACGTACCAGAACTTCACGTTGCTTGGTTTCCAGTTGATCCAGCCAGACACCGAGGCTTGCCATAACATCATCATTCTGCAACATTTCAGGCGGCGCAGGCATACGATCATCAGCAACAATTTCCAGCAGCGGGCGATCATTTTCCTTACCAACCGGCACATCAACCGAGGTAACACGATCACGCAGGCCAAGCATTTTTTCGACACCGGCAACGGGTTTATTCAACATTTTCGCAATGTCTTCAGCCGTTGGTTCGGTATCCATGGTCTGTTCTAACTGCCGTGCCGCACGCAGATAAACATTTAATTCTTTAATAACATGAATAGGCAGACGAATGGTGCGGGTCTGATTCATCAATGCACGTTCAATCGTCTGACGAATCCACCAGGTGGCATAGGTTGAAAATCGAAAACCTTTTTCTGGGTCAAATTTTTCAACGGCACGGATAAGACCAAGGTTGCCTTCTTCAATCAGGTCTAACAGCGCCAGTCCACGGTTCATATAGCGACGGGCTATCTTCACTACAAGACGCAGATTGCATTCAATCATTTTCTTGCGCGAATCCATATCGCCTTTAAGCGCCTTACGTGAATAGAAAACCTCTTCTTCTGCGCTTAATAATGCTGAGTTTTCAATCTCACGCAAGTAGAGACGCGTGGCATCCAGTTCCTTGCGATTAATTCTGGCATCTGGATCAGTTGTTTTGTTTTTAGCAGTCGTCGTCAGTATTTTTTTTTGTTCTAATTCAGTCTGCTCTATGTTAGATATGGGTTCTTCGACATTAATTTCTTTGTCGGTATCCATATCATCTATTTTGGTCATTAACAAAGCTCCCCTCTCGACCAGCTTATCATCTGTTTCAGCCATTGCTTCTATCATGATTATACCCCATCCCAAAATGCGTTTTTGTAGTTATATTTTTACCCATTTAACGTGCCAGCCAGAGGAAGCATTACCTCAATATTTCCATGCACTTACAAGATCTTTCTAACATCAACCCTAACGTGGCAAAATTTATATCATTAAATCACTATACAAAGCAAGTATTTATTGAAAAAAACTAGAAATTAATTTACCTTTATCCCTGTAACCACATGATCTTGTGGTAAGCGATCTTATAAACAACTAGTCCAGATACCTCGTTTTAGATAGTAGCATGACCTGTTCACACCATCCATCAACGTCTGTTTATTATATCGTCAGCATTGATGAATACTTATGTTATTTTTAAAGTTTGGTAATTTTATAACACAATCCGGGATAGTCAGGGCAGGTAATGCTGAGGGTTAACCGGTTTGCCATTACGGCGAATTTCAAAATGCAATCGTGGACGGGTATTGCCTTTGCGCCCCATCTCAGCAATTTGCTGCCCCGCTCTCACCCATTGACCTTCATGTACCAGTAATTTATGGTTATAGGCATAAGCACTGAGATAGTGTTTATTATGTTTTATGATCACCAGATTACCGTAACTAATCAGGCCATTACCACTGTAAACCACCTTACCATCAGCAGCAGCATTAACCCGCTCCCCCATATTGCCGCGAATATCAATACCTTTGGCATTATGCCTGTTTTTTACATAGGCACTGACGATTTTTCCCCGCACCGGCCATTGCCAGTGTATTGATCTGGCCCAACGCCGCCCCAATTGCCTGCCAGAGGTTTTCTGTGCCGTTGTTTTCTGCACCGTGGTGTTGTGACCATGATAGGTAGGATGTATTGTATTTCGCGTCTTAACCTGTGTCCGGAGTAATAATTTCTGCCCCGGCTGAAGCAACCAGGGTGGCTTAAGCCTGTTTAACTGCACCAGCTGAGACTGACTGATAGCGTATTTTTTTGATACACCATACAGAGTATCGCCAGGCTGGATGCGTATCCAGCCTGGTTTGCGTTGCGTGGGTTTTGTTATACCATGCTGTCGGTGTATCGAAATTTCTCTGTGTGGCTTATTTAAACCCGCTGGTTGATGAATGTGCAGCCGCTGGCCGGGATGGATCAGAAAATGGCGCGTACTGATATGATTCCAGCGCGCAAGCTCGACCGGATCAAGCTCATAACGCCAGGCAATAGAATATATGGTGTCACCAGATTTTACTGTGTAATCACTGGTATTCCAGTACCCACTATTACTGGCACAGGCCTGCAGCAACAGGACAGCCGTAAAGATTAAAAATTGAATCATTAGCATCGCTACGGCAGGCCTCAATTCACACAGCTTGACATTGCTCAAGTATGAAAATAAATGACCGCCACAATTGCTGCCACACTTAACCAGCCCAACCATTCAATATACTTGCGTACGGTCGGCTCCAGTTTTGGCCCGGCCCAGGCCATTAATAAAGCAACCAGAAAGAATTGCAGCCCACGACCGATAAAGGCAGCAATAATAAAGGGCAGAATGGCCATCGACATTGCCCCGGCAGAAAGCGTAAATAATTTAAACGGAATGGGAGAAAACCCGGCAACCACTACGGCCCAGAAACCCCATTCGTTAAACCAGTGTTGCGCAATCAAATATTTATCCCAGTAGCCGACCGCTTTTATTAATGGCACCACCAGATCATCCGCAACGAAATACCCCAGATAATAACCGACAATACCACCTAATACCGACATAATGGTGGCAATTAAAGCAATACGGATAGCTTTGTCCGGTTTTGCAATGGCCATGGGGGCCACCATAAAAGCTGTCGGTATCGGCAGAAAGATAGACTCAAACATACTCACTACAGCCAGATATCGCTCGGCATGCGGATGGATGGCCCATTGCATCATTTTTGCATACAGACTGCTAAATATCATCGCACTGCCCCGTCAAGCAAGGGTACAAAATGGGCTATTTCCAGGTTCTTCTCTTCAATACTATCCTCATGACGAATAAACAGTTTAAGCTGCTGACGTCTGCCCACACCACCAACAGGAATAACCATGCGACCCCCCACCGCAAGTTGCTGCAATAAACTCGGTGGTACCTGTTCAGGCGCAGCGGTTACCATAATTGCCGGATACGGGGCATTAGGCGGCCAGCCCCAGGTACCATCACTATGTTTTGAAAACACATTCAATAACCCCATTAAATGATGTGCTTCACGGGCTCTCTGTAATAGCGCACTGATACGCTCTACCGTATACACTTTGGGCACCAGTCGCGATAAAATCGCAGACTGGTAACCCGAGCCGGTACCCACTTCCAGCACCACATCAGGGATACCATCTGCCAGCAATACCTCAGACATACGGGCAACCGTATATGGCTGGGAAATCGTCTGACCATGACCGATAGGTAAAGCAGTATCTTCATAAGCACGATGAGCCATGGCCTCATCAACAAAAATATGCCGCGGTGTGGTTCGCATCACTTCAAGTACACGTTCATTCTTAATGCCTTTCTCGCGCAGACGCTCTACCAGCCGGTCACGTGTGCGCTGTGATGTCATGCCTATACCCTGTATATTTCTATTTAACATTGTTTATCTGCTATCACTCATTGCGTACCTGTATTACTCTGTGCCTGAGAAATCATTACTGACAGTTTCTCGCGATAGTTCCCCCGGCAACCACGCCTTAATCTGTGACAGACTATCATATCGAGTTAAATCAATCTGCAACGGGGTCACTGAAATGCAATTATTTTCTACCGCATAAAAATCAGTACCCTCACCCGCGTCCTGTGCAGCACCCGGCGGCCCCACCCAGTACATGGGTTCACCGCGTGGATCAAGCTGACGAATCACCCCCTCAGACTGATGCCGATTACCTAGCCGGGTTGCAACAACCCCCCTGATAGCCCCCCAGGGAATATCGGGCACATTCACATTTAATATTGTATTCGCTGCAAATGACGTTTGCCGCATATTTTTCAGCAGCAGCAAAACCGCCCTGGCTGCGCTCTCATAATATTTCGGTTGATAACTATTCATCGAAACTGCGATGGCTGGAAGCCCCAGATGCCTGCCTTCCATCGCTGCCGCCACCGTGCCTGAATACAGCACATCATCGCCCATATTCGCGCCGGCATTAATACCGGAAACCACAATAGATGGCTGGTGATTTAATAAACCGGTTAACGCCAGATGAACACTGTCCGTAGGCGTGCCATCCACATAGTAGGCATTTTTATCATAGTTAACCACACGTAATCCACGTTCCAGTGTCAATGAACCACTGGCACCGCTACAATTACGTTCGGGCGCAACAACAGATATCTGATAATGCTCGAGTAAAGCTTGAACCAGCAGATGGATACCTTCGGCACGGTAGCCATCATCGTTAGTGACAAGAATATGCACAATAATGAACCTTTATCTAATACAGGCGCGAAAGAAAAACACATAAAAACAGCCTATTCTAACCTGAATATTTTATGGTTATGCAGATTTCCTGATAAAATTTCACTGTTGCTCACTGTCATTCGATAAACACGCGCTACAATCCAGATTAATGAAAAAGAATTATACAGATAAAGATGATAGCGATATTTTCCGCCAGGCAATGGGGAAGGTGAAGCCCATCAGGGGCAGTAACCGGGTATTACTCAAACCGCCACCCCGGCGGGTGGTACATCAGCCCGAATTACCCCAGAGCACAGATAATGGCGATTTTTTCTCCGATGCACCCATAAATGAAGACTGCCCCGATATTCTCAGTTTTGCCCGTAGTGGTCTTCAGCACAGCATTTTAAAACGCCTGCGCCAGGGCAAAATGCCAGTCGAAAACAGCCTGGACTTACACGGCCTAACTGTGCAGCAGGCGCGCACGGCATTAATCCATTTTCTGCGTGATTGCGATAACATGGCATACCGTCATGTCATTATTATCCATGGCAAAGGCTATCGCTCAAAAACGAAGCCGGTCATTAAACCAATGCTTAATCGCTGGTTACGCCTTGCACCCGGCGTACTTGCCTTTCATTCTGCCTTACCGGAAGATGGCGGTAGTGGTGCTTTATATGTAATGTTAAGAAAATCAACGTTAACTCCTGATCGACACAATGAATAAACTCGCACAAACAGGCTATGAAAACTATTATCAAATGTTGTCAGATAATATTCGTATGCGCGCTTACAAGGCAGCCATATTCAATACCGTACACAGCGGTGATATTGTTGTCGATTTAGGTGCAGGAACCGGCCTATTAAGTATCTGGGCAATACAGGCCGGCGCTGCAAAGGTGTATGCCATTGAAAAAACAGATGCTATTGAACTGGCAAAAGAAGTTGCCCGGGTTAACCATTGCGAGGAAAAAATTGAATTTATCCAGCAAAATTCCCTGACAGCAAACCTGCCTGAAAAAGCCGATGTATTACTCTCAGAAACCTTAGGCAGTTTTGCGATTGATGAAAACACCCTGCTATTCACACAGGATGCCAGAGAACGTTTTTTAAAAAAAGACGGCAGGCTTATTCCCCAGTCTGTCGAATTATTTATTGCCCCGGTTAATAATGAAACCGTGTATCAGAAACTCAATTTCTGGAAGCATATTCCTGATATCGATTTCAGCCCTGCTTTTGAGCTCTTTTCTCACAAGATCATGATCGAAACAATCAAAAAGCGCGATATACTGGCTGCTCCACTTACGTTAGCAAAAATAGACCTGAGGGCTATTCATCAGACACAGTTTCACTCCAGAGACTATATACCAATAAACAAACCCGGCATTATTCATGGTATTGCCGGCTGGTTCACCACACAACTATCTCCAGGCATTAAAATCAGTACTGCACCTGAGCAGCCGCCCACGCACTGGAAACAGGCATTTTTTCCTTTCAAAGATAAAATAGACGTTATTAAAGGTGATATTCTGGACTGGTCGATGACTGTCGGTGGAAAAACTGCTGATAGCGATGACACATTCATTCAGTACGATTACCGGTGCACACAGTTAAAAAATGAGACCGAAAAAGCTATTGGACGGAATGCCCCCTGCCCATGCGGCAGCGGGAAAAAATACAAGAAATGTTGTTTAATTCAATAAGTGAAAGCCCCCCCTAAAACACACACAACACTGATAAAACCGATATATTAATACTTCTACCAGAAACACCTCAGGTTTACTCCACGTTTTCTTAATACCTGCCATGCGTTTTGTATATGTAATTATTCATTTCAATATGACTACGGTTCATATCAAACAGAATATTGTGAACAGTGCGGATAATAGCCCGCATGACTTTGTACATTAAATCCGGGTCTGCATTAATAAAAAACTCAAAATCGGCACGACTAAGACTGTAGGCAGTACAGCTACCGACAACTTTAAGTCCCGCGCTGTGCGGGTTCCCATCCAGAAAGCCGAGTTCGCCGACCATGCCACCCTTGCGCAATAAATGCAGCGTAACCAGATCACCTTCAGCAGCTTCCATCACCACTTCTGCCTGCCCGCTGACCAGAACATACAACGTGTCATCTTTCTGACCCTCTTCAATCAGGTACTGGCCATCACTCAGGCACAAAATAGCAACTTTTTCTGCAAGCGCCTGACATTGCGACTCGGATAATTCCAGGCCAAGTGGCGAGTTTGCAATCATCCCTGCGTTAGCAATCAGGTTTTCTTCCTGTTCGGCTATCATTCTGCTGTCCTCATGGTAACGGTTTGTATCTCAGGAGTATGGGGAGTATAAACACCTTTACCAACCTTAGTCAAACCAGCGCTTTTTTCAATGTATAGTGAACCACATGGGTATGGTAAATAAATAGTAACTTTTGCTATATTCTATCCTGAAGTTGCGGATTCAGGTTAAAATAAAGCTGAGAGCTATTTTTTAAGTCTTTGAGAATAAACCATGAGCAATGCATTACAGGAACAATTACTTAAGGCTGGCCTGGTCAGCAAACAACAGGTTAAGAAAGTCAATCATGAAAAAACTCGGAACAGGAAACAGCAGCGTAACCGTAAAACAACCTCCATAGATAAAAATCAGTTACAACGCCAGCAGGCTGCCGCTAAAAAAATAAAGCGTGATCGTGAACTAAACCTGAGAAAAGAACAGCAGGCGAAAAATAAGGCAATTTCAGCAGAAATTAATCAGCTTATTAAAACCAGCCTGATTCCTCGAGATGAAAATTGTGAAATTATCTATCACTTTGAACATCGAAATAAAGTGCAGCGGATTTATATCAATGAAGATATGCGGCAACAGCTAATACGAGGAAAATTGGGCATTGCTCGCATTGAAGGTCGTTATGAACTGGTTCCACTTACTATTGCTGAAAAAATCAAACAACGCAATGAAAAGCGCATTGTTATGATCGACATCAAGGAACCGGCTATTGATGCGGATGACCCTTATGCCAGCTATCAGGTTCCCGATGATCTAATGTGGTAACAGAATACTAAGGAAGCACTGAATAGTTACACTGCACCATACATCCAGTACAACCAGCATTGCCTTCAGTTTAATCAGATTCAATCAGAGCAGCCACAGGTTCCTTAATGGTCGGCCAGGCATTAATGACTGCCTGCACCAGTGTCGCTAACGGAATAGCAAAGAACACACCCCATACTCCCCAGAGACCACCAAAGAACAAAACGGCAATAATAATGGCAGCAGGATGCATATTAACCACTTCTGAGAATAATAATGGCACCAGTATATTCCCATCCATAAACTGAACCACCAGATAAGCAATCATCAGATACATAAAATCGCTGCTTGCTCCCCATTGCACCCAGGCAATTATGGTAACAGGAATAGTGACTGCCACTGCCCCCACATAGGGAATAATGACCGACAAACCAACAAACAGGCTTAGGGTTGCTGCATAATTCAGTCCCATCACCTTCAGTGGAATAAAAGTTGCAAGACCTACAATAACAATTTCAAGTAATTTTCCACGAATATAATTACCCATTTTTATATCAACATCTTCCCATACCTGATAAGCCAGACCATTTTTTTCAGGTAGAAAACGACGTAACCAGTTAAGAATTTCAGTTTTATCCTTAAGCAGGAAAAATACCAGTAAGGGCACCACCACCAGATACACCATCACCGTAAAAATATCCACAGCAGAAGATAATGATATGGTCACCAGTTTCTGCCCAACACCGACAATTTCTGACGTAAAACTGCCAAACATGGTTTTAATTTCTTTATCTGCAAACAGCACAGGGTAGTGTTCTGGAATGCTTAATAGAAGCTGCTGAATTTTTTGCAGCATGCCGGGGAACTCTTTAACCAGCTGAGTTAACTGGCTAATAACTAACGGTATCAAACCAATTAATATAAATACCAGCGAGGTAATAAATAAAAAATAACTGCTTAAAAAAGCGACACAGCGTGGCACACCCAGTTGCTGTAAACGCCTGACCAGACCTTCCAGTATATAAGCAATAATCACCCCGGCCAGCACCGGGGTAAGAATTTTCCCCCAGAACAGAACCAGCAAAAAACCTAGAATCAGAAATACCGCCAGGATAATTACCTGAGGGTCGGAAAAATGCTGCTCAAACCATTTTTTTATCAACTTGATCACGTATTTTCCTGTAATAAATCCTGATAGGCTTTAGCAAACAGTTTTTCCATATCATCAATCACTTCAACAGCATCACGTCCACTTACCATATGCTCGGTCATTAAAGATGATGCATCAGAAAAAACCGTCATACTGCCAATCATCGGATAAGTCACTTTCAGCCGCTTTATTGCACCTACAACCGTTTCCTGTTCAGGACGGGGAATAGCCTCCGGCTGTCCAATTTCTTTTGTTACCAGATCACCGAGAGAAGTCAGATACTCGGCAAAATCAAATAATGAATTCTGTCTCTCAGTATCCAGTGTTTCATAGAGTTCCACCAGTTTTGCAGAGGTTCTGTTTTTTTTACGCATAGGCATTAACTCGGATATTTTAAGGTATTTTTTTACAAAAATTTTGTGCAAAACGCAGGAATTCGTCAGCAGCACGGGATTTAAATTTATAACGTTGTCGCACAAAAGAAAAAGGTCGATCCAGCGTGGGTGACAGTTCAACGGCAGCTAGCGTTCCCAGTTTTAACTCTTTTTCTATACTGGCTTTAGACACGATAGATATACCCATACCTGCCTCCACCGCACCTTTAATCGCCTCCGGGCTACTGAGTTCAAAGCAGACATTCAGCCTGCTTTCGGGGCTTAGTTCATGAATATAATTAATAATCGCCTCCTGCGTGCCAGAACCACTTTCACGACAGATAAACGGGTGTGAAATAATATCTTTCACCTGCACTGTTCTTTCTCTGGCAAGCACATGTGAGTTAGGCATAATCACTACTAACTGATCAACCCGGCATTGCTCTACAATTAAATTTTTATTATTCACCGAACCTTCAACAATACCAAGATCCACCACGTTGTTTTCAACCATGGCAACAATATCTTCAGTATTGGATTCTTTTAAGCTGATTCTTATATCAGAATATTTTAGTTTAAACTCACCTATCAATAATGGCAGCATATATTCGGCAATAGTTGTACTGGCACCAAGTATTACACCACCACTCACATCACCGGTCATTTCTGTGATGCTACGATGCATATCGTCATAAATTTTTAAAATCCGATCAGCATAAATATAAACCTGTTTGCCAGTATCGGTAAGAGTCACTTTATTATGAGTACGATCAAACAGGCGGGTATTAAACTGTTCTTCAAGCTGGCGAATCTGGAATGTCACCGCTGGCTGAGTCATATGCAGTTGTTCTCCCGCTCTGGTGAAATTTAATACCCTGGCAACAGTATGAAATATTTTTAAGCGTCGGTCAGCCATAATCAGTATCCGTATCAGTATCCATATTTATACACAGGCATATAATACCCATTGTTTTTTTAAGCTATAATCCTGTTATTTCAATCATTGCTATTCGTGAATGTATCGTGCAAAAAATCTTTTAACATCTATCGGCATTATACTACGATAATGAATAAAGCTTGAGTGCTTTACTGAATAAGTGCCTATAGGGTACCTCTATTAACGTTGTACCAGAAAAAGGTTAAAACATCCCCATGCTGAAAAACATATATCACTTATTTGTCAA
This sequence comes from Gammaproteobacteria bacterium, assembly GCA_015488885.1. GTDB lineage: Bacteria > Pseudomonadota > Gammaproteobacteria > SZUA-229 > SZUA-229 > S010-25. The sequence goes on from WFMW01000068.1 coordinate 13,926, forward strand.
AATAATTCAATGGGTGATTCCACAGGGTGTAGTTATGCTGTTACTGATTGCAAACCTACCCTGCCAGGCAGCCATTTATAAATGGTCAGACCAGCAGGGTCAGGTGCATTATAGTTCCCAGCCAGCGCCTGCGGGTTATCAGACAACAAAAATAATAATTCGCCACAATACCACAACCAGACCCGGTATATCCAAAGAGGAACTGGATATACGAGCCATTAACCGGCGTGAAACTGAGTTAAAAAATAAAAAACGCCCACCAGCAACCCAACAGATAAAGAAAAAAATACCCGCCAGTGTCAGGCATCGTCTATGTCGGCAAGCAAGGACCAACCTCGACATCATACAGTCACGTGGCCGTATGCGGGAAATTAATGCCCGAGGGGAACATGTTTACCTTAGCGAAAAACAGCGCCAGCAACGCATTGACACCGTAAAAAAGAGACAACGTAAATATTGTCGTTAACCTGACACTGATAACAGGAGAACCATTATGCCTTTATTAACCATTTGTACCAATACTGATATTGACCATGCTGACACTTTCACACTGGAAGCCTCAGCATTTACAGCCAGTCTGCTGGCCAAACCGGAAAGTTATGTCATGGTTAAAATAGAAACCGCACGCACAATGAGTTTTGCCGGCAGTTTTAAAGCCGCTGCCCATTTACAACTGAAAAGTCTGGGGCTGGCCGAAACCGAGACTGAGCGCCTGTCCGCTGCCCTGTGTCAATTTATTGAAGACAGGCTGAGTATTCCTGCCGCCCGCATCTATATTGAATTTGCCAGTCCCGAACGCAGTATGTGGGGCTGGGATAATCACACATTTGGCCAGGAGTCTGTCGGACTTAACCAATCGTAGCGAGGGAAAGCCGATTTGAGGCAGATTTTTCGTTATTTTGAGGCGAGTAGTGCTACATGGATGTAGCGGTTACGAACCTAAGGATGGAATAGTACGACTATTTAACGAAAAATAACGGGAAACATGGCCAAATCCGGCTTTTACGCAGTAGGTTGTGTTAAGTCCGACAGACTCCTAGTATGGAAACGCTATAAGTATGGCATAACATCTCGAATAGGTTAAAATGCGCGCCACTTTACTGTTTTAGCGACGAACCGTTTCATGTATTTATCCAAATTTCAGTTGTCCACCCTCAAAAACACCCCTGCTGATGCAGAAATCACCAGTCATCAATTGATGTTACGCGCCGGTTTGATTCGCAAACTGGCTGCCGGTCTTTATACCTGGTTACCACTGGGTTTGCGTACCTTACATAAAGTTGAAGCGATTGTACGTGAAGAAATGAATCGTAGCGGTGCGCTTGAAGTGCTGATGCCCGCTGTGCAGCCGGCAGAATTATGGCAGGAATCTGGACGTTGGGAACAGTATGGCCCCGAGCTGTTGCGTTTTCACGACCGTCATAACCGTGAATTCTGTTATGGCCCCACCCATGAAGAAATCATTACTGATCTGGCGCGTCGTGAACTGGTCAGCTACAAACAGTTACCCACCACCTATTACCAGATACAGACCAAATTTCGTGATGAAGTCCGCCCGCGTTTCGGGGTGATGCGAGCGCGTGAATTTATCATGAAAGATGCCTATTCCTTCCATGCGAACGCCGCCAGCCTGCAACAGACCTATGAGCAGATGTACCAGACCTATACCACCATTTTCACCCGCCTGGGGCTGGAATTTCGTGCGGTAATGGCCGACAGTGGTGCGATTGGCGGCAACCGTTCCCATGAATTTCATGTACTGGCTGACTCAGGTGAAGATGCCATTGTTTTTTCTACCGACAGCGACTATGCCGCCAATATTGAAAAAGCCAGCGCCCTGATTCCCTCCGATACCCGCCCGTTACCTGCTGCCGACATGCAGACTGTCGATACGCCGCAGCAACACAGTATTGAACAAATATGCCAGTTTCTGTCTATCGCGCCCACGCAATGTATCAAAACACTGCTGGTTGAAGGCAGTGACGCCGGAACAGTGGTGGCACTGGTGTTACGCGGCGATCACGAACTCAATGAAATCAAAGCCAGCCATCTGGACGAAGTCGCGTCACCACTGCGTTTTGCCAGTGATGAACAGATTCAACAGGCAGCCGACTGTGATGCCGGCTCGATTGGCCCGGTCGGCTTAAAAATAACCATCATTGCCGACCATGCTGCCCTGCAACTGGCTGATTTCGTCTGCGGTGCCAATCAGAATGGCCAACACTATACCGGCGTGAACTGGCAACGTGACTGCCCGCTACCGGTAGCAGCTGATCTGCGCAATGTGATAGCCGGTGATCTCAGCCCCGATGGCAAAGGCACGCTGTCGATAGCACGTGGTATAGAAGTCGGCCATATTTTTCAACTGGGTGATAAATACTCTACTACCATGGATGCCACTGTACTGGACGAAAAGGGCAAAACCATCACCATGACCATGGGCTGTTATGGCATTGGTATCAGCCGCATTGTCGCTGCCGCTATTGAACAGAATAATGATGATAAAGGCATTATCTGGCCCGCCAGTCTAACCCCTTTTGATATTGCCATTGCACCCATCAATATGCATAAATCAGCGGCGGTTGAAGCTGCCGCAATCAAGCTGCATGACCAGCTTACTGCAGCCGGATATGATGTGTTACTGTTTGATGAAAAAGCCCGCCTCGGTGTTATGCTGGCCGATATTGATTTAATCGGCATACCTCACCGTCTGGTCATTGGTGAACGCGGTTTAACTGACAACAAGGTAGAATATAAAGGCCGCACTGATGCTGAAAGTCAGGATCTGACTTTCAGTGAAGTGGTAAGCTTTCTGCAGGACAGAAGCTAACGCGTTTAACGATTCAGACTTTTGTTACCCAGACAGAATGAATATTCACAAATTCACGAATACCAAAAATACCCAGTTCACGGCCATAACCCGACTGACGGATACCGCCAAACGGAACCCGTGGGTCAGATTTTGACATATCATTGACAAAAGCAGCACCCGATTCAATCTGCTGGCTGGCAATACGTTCACCGCGACTCAGGTTCTGCGTCCATACCGAACCACTCAGGCCGAAGTCGGTGTCATTGGCCACTGCAATCGCCTCCGCCTCATCAGCCACCCGGATCAGCGTAGCCACCGGACCAAACAGCTCTTCCGACCACGCCGCCATACCCGGTTTTACATCAGCCAGTACTGTTGGTGGATAAAATGCACCATCGCCAGCGGGAATCTCGCCACCAATCAACGCCGTGGCACCGGCATCAAGCGTACGTTGCACCTGATCAGCCAGACCATCACGTAAATCCATTCTGGCCTGAGGACCAATATAAACCTCTTTATCTGCAGGATCACCCATTTTTAGCTGACCGACTGCAGCAACAAATTTTTGCCTGAATGCTTCATAAACCGCATCCACCACAATAAAACGTTTGGCCGCTATACAGGTCTGGCCACTGTTCTGAAAACGAGCAGTAATGCCGACTTTCACCGCCTGATCAATATCGGCATCTTCAAGCACGATATAAGGGTCGGAACCGCCCAGTTCAAGCACACATTTTTTCAGCGCTTTACCGGCTTCGGCTGCCACGGCCCGTCCTGCGTTCACGCTGGAGGTAATGGTTACCGCTGCCACCCGCGGGTCATGGATAACTCGGGTCGTTTCATCTATATCAATTAACAGAGAACGAAACAGATGCTCTGGGAAACCAGCATCACGAAACACCTCCTCAATCATTAACGCACAGCCAAAGGTATTTGGCGCATGTTTTAATACACAGCCATTACCCGCCATCAGCCCTGGAGCGGCAAACCGAAACACCTGCCAGAACGGAAAATTCCATGGCATAATAGCCAGCACGACACCCAGCGGCCTGTAGCAGACAAAACTGTGATACGCATCGGTGTCAATATCTTCAGTATGCAGAAAGCCTTCCGCCTGCTCGGCATAAAACCGGCATACCCAGGCACACTTTTCAACTTCAGCCACACCCTGCGCAGTAATCTTGCCCATCTCGGCAGTCATCATTGCTGCATAGTGATGTTTGTTTTGCAACAGCAAGCTGGCAGCATTAAGCATCAGGCGCTGACGTTCGATAAAACTGGCAACTGCCCATTGTTGCTGTGCCTGTTGGGCTTTATCGAGAATATCGGTGACCGCCCCCGCTTCCATGCACGGGTATTCGGCAATCACTCTGCCGGTTAGTGGGTTAATACTTTTAAACATCATCAAAATTTCTCTCTGTTGTGTTCAGGTTTTATCCGTCAACAAGCGGTTATCAACCTCTATGTCCGGGCGAACCATTTATAACTGATACCCAGTACAATACCCCAGATGATATGCAGCATCAAGGTAGCAACCGGTGCCATGATCCCCAGATGCATACCAAACAGACCGGCACCGGCCATGGGCATAGGACCAATCATCATCATTAACCAGGCCAGTATGGAAAAAATAATCGCACTGCTCATAATACCACCGGGAAGTTTATTCACCAGCGCGGCGAATAACAGCCCCCAGATAACCGTACCGATAATAAAGTGGGCAACCCAGCCCATAATAAGCGGTGCCCCCATCATCCCGGCCAGCATTTTAATGGCATTCAGATCGGGCATAATACCCATTTTGGCTTTTGCTACCATCAATATGGATAACACCACGGTGGCAATAAAACCTGAAATAATACCTGCTTTGATATTCATACACTTATCTCCTGTTATGATTAAACAATCGTTATTGAGCAGATGCTCAATGGGTTATAGATAAGCGTTAGATGCCACTAACCGTGGGCAGGTTACACCCGTTTGTATTTTTTCTTCATAATTATTACAAACCCACCTGTAAGCCGAGTTCCAGTACCCTTTCTTCAGGTAGACGGTAGTAAGCAGTGGCACGAGCCGCATTGCGTGCCAGCCAGGTAAAAATCTGTTCCTGCCAGAAAAAAGGCAAGCCTGGAATTTCACGTCGGGCAATCAACGTTTCACGGCCGATAATATAAATCACCGCTTCTGTGTCAACGGGAATGCCAATATGCTCACCCAGTTTTAATGCAAGTGGAATATTTGCCGGTTGCGAAAAACCATAATGCACACGCAGCCGAAACACACCCTGCCCAAGATCCTGAAAATCGAGACGTTCTGCCGCAGGCACATGCGGTTGATCCGCCACCACGACGGTAAGAAAAATAACCCGTTCATGCAACACATGGGTACATTTCATGTGCTGTATCAATGAAGCGGGTACACAGGGCCCTTCCTGGCTGGTCAGCACCACTGCTGTTCCGGGCACACGGTAGGGCGGGTCATCTTCAAGTTGTTGCAGAAAATCGCTCTGCCTGATGGCGCGTTTGGCCAGACGGGATAGCAGCAATGCCCGACCCGACCGCCACGTCCACATAATAATAAAAAGCACACCGGCAATGAGTAAAGCGTACCATCCACCTTGCGGGATTTTTGCCAGATTGGCACCTAGAAAAGCACTATCCACCGGCATAAACAGAACCCCTACCCCTACCGATAATAACGGATGCCAGCCAAATCTTCTTGCCACCGCCACCGCCAGTAAGGTGGTGACCACCATATCCATTGACACCGCAATACCATAGGCAGCAGCAAGTGCTGAGGAACTGCCAAAACCCAGCACCAGCCCGATACAGGCCACCATCAGCAACCAGTTAACCAGTGGCAGATAAACCTGCCCGGATTCTTCTGCCTGGGTAAAAATAACGCGCATTCGGGGTAACTGACCCAGATGAATGGCCTGACGGGTTAATGAAAAGGTGCCGCTGATCACCGCCTGGGAAGCAATGATGGTCGCCACGGTTGCCAGCACGATCAATGGGATAAGCGCCCAGTCGGGTGCCAGTTTGAAGAAAGGCGCACTGATTGCAGCCGGTTGCTGAATCAGCAGAGCGGCCTGCCCCAGATAGTTCAGCAGCAAAGCTGGAAAGACAATAACAAACCAGCCGCGCCGGATTGCCGAGACACCAAAATGCCCCAGATCGGCATACAGGGTTTCGCCCCCGGTTACCACCAGAAACACTGCCCCCAGAGTAAGAAAGCCAGACATACCATTATGGGCAAAAAACGTTAGTGCATAGCAGGGATTAAAAGCAACCAGTACGGATGGATGCATTAATATGCCGCGTATGCCAAGCAATGCCAGCACACTAAACCATAGCAGCATAACCGGGCCGAAGAAATTACCGATTTTATTGCTGCCATAACGCTGTATCGAAAACAGCCCCAATAAAATAACAATGGTCAGCGGTAACACGAAGCGAACCAGCCCCGGTTCGACCACAACCACCCCCTCCACCGCACTCAATACTGAAATCGCAGGCGTGATAGTCCCATCACCATAAAGCAGACAGGCACCAAACAGCCCCAGAATCATCAGCAGATAACGCGGCTCACCGGGTTTGCTATGCCAGGGATTCAACAAAGCGACCAGCGCAATAATACCACCTTCACCCTGATTATCAGCACGCAGAACAAACACCAGATACTTGACCGATATAATCAGTAGCAATGCCCAGATAATCAGCGATAACACACCCAGCAGATCGGGCGGATTAAGCACGGTTGCCTCCGAGCTGGCAAAACTTTCCCGCAGGGCGTAGAGCGGGCTGGTACCAATATCGCCGAATACCACACCCAGAGCTGCCAGAATGGTAGCTTTTTTTCCACTTGAAACAAAATCGGAATGTTCTTTAACAATGGCCATAAATCAGCTGCCTGTCACTTCTGATCACGGCCGTTTTAATCATTTTTACGTGCCTCAAGGATGGCCCTGATCAGTTCTTCGGGCACGTTTTCAGGGACAGCCTCATCGTCCATGGTACAGACGGCACGGTCAATATCAATGGAACGTTTATAGGCCTGCAGATACTCACGACATTCACGGCACATACGCAAATGCGATTCAAACCGCTGTTGTTGTCTGCTGTTCAGCTCACCATCCAGATAGTCAATCACAAAGTTTTCAAATTCCCGACAGCTGATCATTGCTGGTATATGCCTGAACATAAAACCTTTCAGCCAGTGCCACCAACCTGTTTGATGTTGTTTCATTCCATCTCCTCACCACGCAGCAGGGGTTCAAGCAGCTTTTTTAAGGCTGTACGTGCCCGGTGCAGGCGTATTTTTACATTCGCTTCAGAAATAGCCAGTAATTCAGCCACTTCACGGGTTGTATAATCTTCGATGTCACGTAACAGCAAAACGATACGGTAAGCATCCGGTAATTGATGAATATTTTTATGAACCAGATTTCGGCGTTGCTCATCAGCAAGTATCGCCTCCACGGTTTCAAGTTTATTCCAGGGTGTTTCAAGCCGACAGTCATAACGATCAAATTCAGGTAATAATGCATCAATGGGCTGCTCTGCCAGACGTTTTAACTGACGTAATTTCATTAATGCCGCATTCACAGTAATTCGGTGTAACCAGGTTTTCAGACTGGCGCGTTGCTGAAAATCATCCAGTGCACGAAACACATTGATAAAAGCCTCCTGCACCACATCTTCCGCCAGCGCATGATCGCCCAGCATACGTTGTGCCAGCGCCAGCATCCAGCCAATATGTTCACGCACCAGTGACTCAGGGTTAATGGGTTCAATGTTCATTGATTTACAACTTTAACCTGTGTTTAACCATATAATCGCTGGCTGATGGTATCGGGGTTTATTCGTTCAGGGTCGAAAACAATCCAGATCATTGGCAAAAATCACTGTACCGTGATAATAACGTGAAATAATTTTTCGCGTCTGCTTCTCTTTACCCAGGGTGCGGCGCATACGATGCGACAACACCAGTTGTTTAACCATCGCCCGGGCGGCTATTTTTCCGATCACTGAAGGTGGCATATGTAATTGACGCGCGACCCCGCCTGCGCCTTCTGGAATAGCATTATGTGCCACCAGTATATCGCTATGAGCAGCAAGCTTTGCCAGGGTATGCCTGTTCCCGTTCATATCACCCGAAAAAGTAATGGAATGACCATTGACATCTACCCGCCAGGCAAGTGCTGGTATTGGCCCATGATGAACAGGAACAGCAGACAGCTTAAATCGTTTATTGTGAAAACCGACCCAGAGTAATCGACCCGTCGCATCAATATTATGCGCCACCAGTTTATACGCACTCGATGGTGACTGGTCAATAAAATCACTCAGATAATGAAAGGCACCATCAGGTTCGGCAAATTCAGCATGAACAAAAGCCTTTGCGGAGGGCATCAGATCGTTTCCCGTTGGCCCGAACAGAGGTAAATCCCGATATCGGTCACCAAAATAGGAGGCCTTGATAAATACCGGCAGGTCAGCACTGTGATCAACATGAAAATGTGAAAATACAATAGCATCCAGGTCTTTGAAATCGGCGCCGGTCCTGGCAAAATTAAGCGCGCTACCACCACCAGCATCTACCAGCAAGCGCGCTTTACCATTTAACCACAGCAGATAACTGCTTGATGCCCGCCCGGTCTGTATCACTTCCGGGCCACCTGAACCCAGCACCTGTAACCAGACCCCTTCTGCGCCGCAGCTGCGGGCAAGCACCAGAAGTGGCAGACACAATAGCATCAGCAAACTGAAACAAGCCATATATAGCGACATTTTTAATCGAGTCATTGGCAATCAGTCCATACGTTTACGTTCGGTACTGGAAATAGGAGTGCGATAGCGATATACCACCCAATACGTTGACAGTACAAAACTGATAATAACCACCATTTGAATAAAATAGGATGTATTTAAATCAATAATTCCTGCCGTCACCGCAGTGTATGCAAACAATAGAGAAAATTCGCTGCCCTGCCCCAGACGTACTCCCAACTCTGTTGACAGGGATTTTTTTTCTCCTGTTAATTCAAAACCTTTTTTAAACATCAATGGTTTTATCAGCACCACAATAAATGCCAGTAATAAAGCCACCATTAAAATATGCTGTGAGGCCAGAAAGTTAAACTGCGCACCGATGGAAAAAAAGAACAGGACAAGAAAAAAATCACGCAATGGTTTTAAATCTTCTGCAATGACCATGGCTACCGGGGAAGAAGCAAATGCAACCCCAGCAATAAAGGCTCCCATTTCATAGGATAAACCGATAGCATCAGCAACCCCGGCACCCAGCATCCCCCAGCCCAGTGACAGCAGAAAAGCATATTCACGAATGGTATCAAAGCGGACAAACAGACGATTGATAAGGTATTTCACCAGCAGATAGGCGCATACCGCCAGCACCAGCAGTTTTATTATTAATAATAAAATACTGATGACAACGTCATTATTCTGCCTGCCGGTCATAATCAGGATAAGCACAATAGCAATCACGTCCTGTAATAATAAAACACTGGTCATCATTTCACCGGTATGCTTATGATGCAAAGTCGTAGTAGGAATTAATTTAAGACTGATAATGGTACTGGAAAACATCAATGATGCACCAATAACCAGGCTATTAATCAGCTCAAACCCTGATAATAAAGCTACCGAAGTAAAAAGAATCAGGAACACAATACTGCTTGTTAATGTGACAACAGCTGTTTTACTAAATAAATGAAACAGGCGTTCAGCTTTTAGATTCATCCCCAGCAAAAATAACAACAGTATGACCCCTATGTGGGAAAGCTGTTCAATATGATCTGGTTGTTTAATAATTGCCAGCCCCCAGGGTCCGGCAATGACCCCAAGGACGATATAGGCAAGAATAATCGGCTGTTTTAAATACAGAAAAACCGTGCCAAGAATCGCTGCTCCGGCAAAAATAGACACCAGTTCGAAGATAATATTTTCAAAGCCCATTTTGAATCCGGTTTATTCAAATAATTTTAAGACTGGAGATTATGGCGATAAGACTGGAGATTATGGGTTCAGATTTAACTCACAATTAATACGCTTGTGCTCCAGTACCGGGAACATTTTACGCGTGCGTTCCAGCTTGATAATATCAATATCTGCCACCACTACACCGGTACCATTCGGCAGGCGATTTAATATTACTCCCCATGGATCAATGACCATACTATCGCCATGTGTTTCCCGACCACCAACATGATAACCACCCTGATCAGCAGCAATAACATAAGATAAATTCTCAATTGCACGCGAACGCAATAAAGACTCCCAGTGGACTTTTCCCGTCAAGCCGGTGAAGGCTGAAGGCAGTGCGCAAATTTCCATGCCCCGGTTAACCATAGTGCGGAATAACTCAGGAAAACGCAGGTCATAACAGACGGCCAGCCCCAGTTTACCGAAAGGTGTATCAACCACCGCCACATCCTTACCGGCACTGATGGTTTCCGATTCAGTATAACTTTCATTAGTCGCTTCCATGGTGACATCAAACAGATGAATTTTATCGTAACGGGCAATACATTCGCCCTTATCACTATAGAGGAGACAGGCAGCCGCTACTTTTGCCGGGTCACGTGAGGCAAGTGGAACCGTGCCACCCACCAGCCAGACCCCCTGTTTTTGTGCCTGTTCAGCTAAAAAATCCTGTAACAGTCCATGTCCATAAGTTTCTGCTATTTTCACCTTATCCGTTTCGGAGGTACCCATAATGGCAAAATTTTCCGGTAATACAATTAACTCGGCACCTTGCTGAACCGCTGTTTTTATCAGCTTTTCTGCTTCATCAAGATTGGCTTTTACATTCGGCCCCGATGCCATTTGTATGGCTGCAACTTTACTCACCTGATTTATTCTCCAAAAGATCGTTAATTATCGTAATGACAGCTTAATCATATCATCCGCAGCACTACCGGGTTGCATGATTATATAATGAGATGGTATGCCATATGTTACCAGCCAGTCCGCCACTTCCTGCACCCAGATTTCACCTTCTTCACCACCTGGGTACTGTAATATCATTTTTAAATCTGGCTCTGCTTCAACTCGACCCAGCCATGTTTTAACCAGCTGACTTAATGCCGGTATTGTGGTAATACGCCTGTCCGTTCGATTTAATTCCCATTGTTCGGCATTTAGTATCCACTGTGATGTGGATCCTGTTGCTGCACTTATCGGCACACTAAAAAACATGCCTGTTACAATACTAAATAAAACAGGATATAAAAAGTTAAAACGAACCTTCATCGTTCACCTCATCATCAGTCGGCGTATTTCCCTTATTGATAATTTTTTGAATCAACGGTTTATCCCACTTACCAGTAATAGTATACACATCGTCTTTAATAAGACTAATATTCAGTGCCTTTTGAATTAAAGCCAGTCCAGCACCAACCACCACGCCACCCAGTAATGTGGCACCAGCAAAAGTTATACCCCCGGCATTAGGTTTAACCCGCATCAGCAGATCATAATTATGCTTAACCAGACCCAGATTACCCGACATTTTAATATCAGCCGCCGGTGCCTTGATTTCAAAAGCGCTCAGTTTTCCCTTACCATGGCTAAAATCCAGTCTACCGTCTATTTTATCGAACACAAAACCTTTACGATAGACATCCTTGAAATTTAATGCCAACCGGTTTGTTATCTGGAAAATATTCATTAACCCCAGCAAACGACCGCTGGCACCGGGGTTAACATTGGGAATCACACCTTGTTGAAGTTTAAATTCTGCATCACCATTAACATTTTTCCAGGACAGTAAATAAGGTTCAGCTAACCAGTCAGCGTTAAATGTTGCGTCAAATTTGCTTTTATCTATGCTTTTCTCAAACCCCAGGCCGGTTAATGTTTTCCCCATATCATCACTGTGAATACCACCTGATAAAGTGGTTTTATTATTATGCAGCCAGCCTGTTAACCAGGTTCCTTTTGCATTCAGTGACATAGCTGGCCCATTTAATTTGATTTTTTCAATTAACATGCCCTGCTGTTGCCAGTCGGTTTTAAGTACGGCATGATTAAACTTCCAGTGATTCCAGTACAGTTTTTTTGCCTGCAAATCAAGTGGCGGAAAGTCCTGTGGTTTTATTTCACCATTATTGTATGTATTTCCTGCTGAAACCAGCAATGCAGATAGATTGAGTGTATCAAAATTCATCTGTACTGTTGTATCCTTATCAAACCCTTCTGCAAAACTGCCTTTACCTGAAATTAGTGGGGCATGTATATTAAATGAAATCAACCCCGTATTATCTCTAACTACATTTAATGACAGTATATCCTTAGCGGTTAAGCCAAGATGCAGAATATCATCATCCAGAACATCAATCGAAACCTTTACCGGTATCGATTTTTTTGCTGATTTACTGACCACATCTGACATCGCAATGGAAACCCCTTTCAGGGATGAACCAGCATCAACATGAACCAGATAATCTTCTGGATGAAAGGGAACCTTTATGGATATATTCCACGGTGATTTACCAGACAGCCAGTTATCAGGTATCCATTTGTAGCTACCCAGCAATGTGTCAATATTAATCGGCCCTTTGATATTAACGATAACTTCAGGATTATTTCGCTGATTAATAGTACGCGCAGAAATATTTAATGCGGAGCCATCAATATAAGCACTGACATTATTGCCAGTGATGCTGTTTTGGGTGAAGCTAAAAGAGCCATTGATATTTTTAAGTGAGTAATCCAGTTGTGGGTAATACCAGCTTGAATGATCGAAAGCCAGTTTACCGCTATAAGTGGGGATAATATTATCCTCATACAGAGGAATATTTAATGCCAGATCCAGCACTGTTTTTCCATCCAGCTGAAATAATCTGAATGTATTACCCAGAAAATCATCCAGTGGACAACTCCATATATATGCCTGCAAGTCCTGAATGGAAGCAATGGCTTTAGCGTTTATTTTTAGTAATGGTTTTTTTAAGTCAACAATACTTGCATTGACTTTTGCCAAATATGCACGTTTACTTTTTCCGCTCGCATTGGTGATAAACATACTGTTATTATAAAATTTTATATCTGCTGATAAACCATAAATAACCGGCCAGTTATCAAGAAACTTAAGGCTGATATCTGTTGGATGAAATAAAACCTCCATGACACCTTCACCATTGTGATAGGGAAAATCAGCAACATTACCATATAGAATAAAAGCCCCCTGCCTGACATAACCATTATGAATTGAACTATCAAGCCAGTTAACCAGCGCTGGACTCATAATACCTACCGGCAGATAATGAGATGTATATTTGGTATAAGCATTATAAAAGCTGGTCTGCATATCGATAAAAAGAGACGGCGGTTTCAACTGGCTTTTACTGGAACCGTTAGCGGGAGGGGTATCGGATGTTTTATTTTTATTCTGCCATTTAACATCCTGTGCAGTTTTAGCAACAACCACATTGCTAACTGCTGGCATATTTAATCTTAAACGTGACCAGGTATCAATATGCCTGTTTTTTATGTGTAACAATGGTGCTGATAATGACCATGCATGATCATTTAAAAAATTCTTTGACAACTTGATAACCGCATCACCTGTCAAAACATCTGCCTGCAGCGGGTCACGAAACAATTTTTTTAGTGAAACGATGACCTGTTTTGATAATAGTTTAAGATTAATTTTATTATTATTAAAACGGACGTTAGCATCTACCCCTGACACACTGGCGGGTATATTCTCCAGCCTCATTCCAAGATTAATAAAATCACCACGCAAGCGGTCTTTATCAGCAGCATCAACAATATAGGATAACTGAAGGTTATAAACATCCCCGGTTAGTTTCATTTTATCAAGCGGGGTTGACTTTATTTTATCGCCTGCCAGGATATCGGTAATCTTAATAATATCCTGTAGGCGCAGAAAACTGGCGTTAACATACAGCTCTTCAGCACCATAGCTGGCAATAATATTTGCTGCCTGCGGCCATAACGGTTTACCCGCCTGTTCCATTTCAAGATCGGATACATTGATATGCCATCGCCGGGCTATTTTGGTTAATCGCAATGAGGTTGATAGTTTGTCAACTTCCCAGACAGATGAAGATCTTTTTTTAGCCATTGCATTTGCAATGGAAAGTTCTGTCGCAGACAGGCGAGTAATAATCTGAGTTAATTTATTATTATGCAGCGTCCCCCAGATTGTCGTATCGACGACACCGTCTAACTTATAATCTGGAAGCTGATTAAATTTTTTCATCCATTGTTTAATCTTTATCGCTTTAGCATCAATATAGAAATTACCACTGATATTTTGCTTGAACTCACCTTGCAAATTAGCAATAACATGTAAATGCTGACCAAAATTTTCTGGCAGTTTCATGCTTAATTCAAGATGATGAGCGTTACGATAATTTTCAACATTAACATTAACATCAAGTAAATTTAATGCGAACCCGTTTTTCGTCATATCCCGATAATAGATATTACTGTCGATAAGTGAATAGTCAGCATGTAGCAAGGTGTACATTAGCTTATCCATCATGCCAGTAGAGTGACTATCTTCAATCTCAATACCCTGCACCAGCCAGCGTTTGTTCATCTGCTTTTCAATGGAAATATCTATACCAACCAGGCTGATGTCACCCACCACCAGTTCCCTACGCAATAAACTGTGTATTGTATCCAGTTCAAAGAGTAATTTTCTGAAATGAAACAGGGGGACTTTATTGACTGAGTTATAAACCGTTATCTGAAGGAGATCCAGACGAGGTGAAAACCAGTTTATATCCGCATCGATACGCTCAATACGAACAGGCAGGCCAATCTGCTGGCTTATAGCCGTTTCTATCTCAGTTTTATAACCGGTTGCGTAGGGTAAAAAGGCACGCAGCAGACCAAATGCCACCGCCACAACAATTAGCATAATGGCCAGCGTTATAATAATACAAACCCGAAGTCGCAATAACCAACGCATAATAATTTATAATCGTGACACTTTACAGAATTACAACATCATACTGTTCCTGAGTAAACAGCGCTTCTACCTGAAATTTAATTGGAATACCAATAAAATCTTCCAGCTCTGCCAGGCTGTTTGATTCTTCATCCAGCAGCATATCCACCACTTCCTGAGATGCCAGCACCAGCAATTCTGCCGCATCAAACTGCCTGGCTTCACGCAGAATTTCTCTGAAAATTTCATAGCATATGGTCTCTGCCGTTTTTATTGTACCGCGACCCTCACAGGTCGGACAGGTGCCGCACAGGACATGCTCGAGACTTTCACGGGTGCGCTTACGTGTCATTTCGACCAGCCCCAGTGAAGAAACTTCACAGATACTGGTACGCGCGTGATCACGCTCCAGGGCTTTTTCCAACGCGCGTAACACCTGGCGTTTATGTTCGTTTTCCAGCATATCAATAAAATCCAGAATAACGATTCCCCCAAGATTTCTCAGGCGTAATTGACGTGCAATCGCCTGAGCCGCTTCAAGATTGGTTTTAAAGGTGGTTTCCTCCAGGTTCCGGCTGCCAACAAAACCACCTGTATTGACATCAATTGTGGTCATCGCTTCAGTCTGATCAATAATAAGATAGCCACCCGATTTGAGCTGAACTTTACGTTGCAAGCCTTTCTGGATTTCATCTTCCACCCCGTGTAAATCAAAAATGGGGCGTTCACCCGGATAATGTTCAATCAAGTCAGCTGCCTCAGGAACATATTTTTCGGCAAATTCACGCATAATCCTGCTGGTTTCACGCGAATCCACCCGAATAACCGCCAGCCCGTCATCGACCATATCACGTAATACCCGTAAAAACAGGGGCAGGTCTTTATGTACGACATTGCCCACTTCAATCTGTTCTGAATTATTCAGATTTTCCCACAGACGATTGAGATAGGTAATATCACGGGCAATGGCATTTTCATCCGCCACTTCTGCTGCGGTGCGCAGAATATATCCAGCCCCACTATTACGGTGCGTTTGCGTATACATTAAATGACGTAAGCGCTCACGATCTTCTTCATTTTCAATCCGGCTTGATACACCAATATTGTGTGAATTAGGCAGAAACACCAGATAGCGTGAAGGGATAGTGATATTGGTGGTCAAACGTGCACCTTTGGTACCTAACTGATCCTTGATAACCTGCACCAGTACACTCTGACCTTCATGAAGCAACTGACAAATATGCGGTACACTGTTATTTTCGATTTTTATAGCAACATCCGAAATGTGCAAAAAAGCCGCTTTTTCCAGCCCGATTTCAATAAACGCCGCCTCCATTCCCGGTAACACCCGCACTACCTTGCCTTTATAAACATTACCCACCAGGCCGCGACTACGATTGCGCTCAATGTACAACTCATAGAGCATACCATTTTCGAGAAAGGCAACACGGGTTTCCTGCGGAGTGATATTAATTAATATTTCCTTACTGATTGATAAATTCGCCATAGTTAACCTGTTTTGTTTATAGACCTGTGTTTTGCTGCATTCTCAGGCAACGTCGTAAAGAAGCAGATGCCAGCACATACTGCTGACGGTACATAAAGGTTTCTGTACGCATAAAGAAGATCAACCCCGGTGATAAGGATGATTAGCTATAATTGACCAGGCGCGGTAGATTTGTTCAACCAGCATAACCCGGATCAATGTATGCGGAAAGGTTAACGCCGACAATGAAATTTTAAACCTCGCCTGTTGCAGCAACTCGGTAGACACCCCGTCCGGGCCGCCAATAATCAGTGCAATATCCTGCCCCTGTTGCAGCCAGTTATCCAGCCGTCTGGAAAAATTTTCTGTGGATAGCATCTGCCCCTGAACATCCAGTACCACCAGCACAGAACGGGGGGGTACCGCCGCTAACAGTTTACGACTTTCGTCACGGACAATACGCTTTATATCGGGATTTTTACCGCGTTTGATTAATGGTAATAAAATACTGTTAAGGCAAATTTCTGCAGGCAGACGACGTTTATAGTCAGCGCAGGCCTGCTCAACCCATGCGGGCATTTTGTGCCCAATGGCAACTAGATGTATCTTCAAACTACCACCCTGCCATTACCCTGCCTCAGGTTTCTTCACCATAGGTTTTCTATTCTCGGGCAGACTTCCGGTATCTATCTGCCACAGGCTTTCCAGATCGTAAAACTCACGCACCTGTTTTTGCATGACATGTACAATCACATCCCCAAGATCAACCAGCACCCACTCACCAATATCATCACCCTCAACACCCAGTGGTTGTATACCGACTTTTTTTACAGCTACCACCACATTGTTCGCAATGGATTTAACATGGCGACTCGACGTACCACTGGCAATAACGAGCCAGTCGGTAATGGATGTTTTATTGCTGACATTTAACAACGTAATGTCTTCGGCTTTCATATCTTCCAGTGATTTTACTACCATGGCTTTTAAGCCTGTTTCAGTCATGCAAGGAACCTCTTTAATTGTTGATACACCTTTGCTGGCATCATTGTTGCCACTGCTTGCACCTGTGTCTGTCCTGCATGCAGAAGACGGTGGCGAATATCAGTGGATGAGATAGCCAGCTGAGGCACTGATTGTATCAGGATTTTGCCACCGGCCTGTGATTGCCATCGTTTTTTATCCTGAATAAGGCGTTTTTTTAAAAAATCGTCCATAGATGGTAGAACATGGATACCAGGACGCTGCATCACCACCAGATGACAATATTGCAATATTGTCCGCCAGGCAAACCAGTGTCCAAAACTGGCAAACGCATCCATTCCCATAATCAGGCAGAGCGTTTCCTGTGGGAAATCCTCACGCAGTGATTTCAGGGTATCGACCATATAAGATGGGCCATCACGATTGAGCTCACGCCTGTCCAGAATAAAATCTGGATAAGCCTGCAGGGCAATCTCTAGCAGACATACTCGTTGTTCCGTCGATAACCAGGGCAATCCACGATGCGGCGGAAGTCTATTTGGAACAAAACGCACCTTTGACAGGCCCAGTTCCTGCAAAACCACTTGCACCGGCTTCAAGTGGCCATAATGAATCGGGTCAAAAGTTCCACCAAATATACCCAGCATAGAACTACCGGCAATAACACAAAGGCGTCATTTTATCAGCCGTATTGTCAGCTATATTGTCAGCTATTTTCCACATTATTTACTGTCGTATATGACCATCACCCAGTACCACATATTTAACACTGGTCAACCCTTCTAGCCCAACCGGGCCACGGGCATGTAATTTATCGGTACTGATACCGATTTCAGCACCCAGACCATATTCAAAACCATCAGCAAACCGGGTCGAGGCATTGACCATCACCGAACTGGAATCCACCTCGCGTAAAAACTGCCTGGCTTTGCTGTAATTTTCAGTAATAATGGATTCAGTATGCTGTGAACTATGCAGATTGATAAATGCAATCGCAGCATCCATATCATCCACCACTTTTATAGACAGAATCGGCGCCAGATATTCGGTATCCCAATCAGCATCGACGGCGGCTTTCATTTCAGGAAAAATCGCCAGTGCGCGTTCACAACCGCGTAATTCCACCTCGGCAGCCATAAAATGTCCACAAAGATCAGGTAGAATTTCTGCCGCTACCGACTCGGCAAGCAATAATGTTTCCATGGTGTTACAGGTGCCATAACGCTGGGTTTTGGCATTAAACGCAACTTTTACCGCTTTCTCAAAATCGGCATCATCATCAATATAAACGTGACAGATACCATCAAGATGTTTAATCACCGGCACAGTCGATTCACGACTGATCCGTTCAATCAAACTTTTACCACCACGGGGAATAATGACATCAACAAATGCTTTCATACGTAATAACTCACCCACCGCAGCACGATCTGTTGTGTTAACTACCTGCACCGCGTTACCTGGTAAACCGGCCATCTCCAGCCCCTGTTTGATACAGGCGGCAATCGCCTGATTAGAATGAAATGCTTCGGAACCGCCACGTAAAATCACCGCATTACCGGACTTCAGACATAAGGCTGCCGCATCCGCTGTTACATTCGGGCGTGACTCATAAATAATGCCAATGACACCCAATGGCACCCGCATATGACCAACCTGAATACCTGATGGCTGGTATGCCAGATCATGAATACCACCAACCGGATCAGCCAGCGCAGCCACCTGACGCAAGCCCTCTGCCATCGCCTGAATACGTGTCGGCGTTAATTCAAGCCGATCCAGCAATGCGGCAGCCAGCCCTTTGGCTTTTCCTGCAACAAGATCAAGTTGATTTGCCCGCGTCAGCTCATCGGCCTGCTGTTCAATTAACAAGGCCATTTCGGTTAATGCCCGATTTTTAGCCCCGGTTTCTGCCCGGCCAATTTCACGCGATGCCCTGCGGGCGCCTGCGCCTACTTCAGCCATATATTCCTGAATATTGAGTTCGCTCAATGCGACATTTATCTTCATTATCATTCACTTACCATAGTTTATCGTCACAATTCGTTGCGTTGTTATATTTAACTTAATTCACGCTGCCGCACCCGGCAATGTGAAAACACAGGCTCAGTAATTCATCCCACACATTGGCCTTTGACACCCCTTTACTGGCCTTATCTATAATTGTACAGCGTTTTAACATATGTTGAAAAAAACAGGCAGAATGACGTGACAGACAGGCCTTAAACAAAGACATACGATTCGCCCAGACACCAGCATGACGCAATAAATAATCAGCAGAAGCCGGAGACTGTGCAGCACGGCATAATAACCGAATATCCCTGGCCAGCAGACCGTTAATAAAAATAGCGTCATAGCCTTCTGCTTTTAAGCCATTGACAATCGTTACTACACGCGACTGATCGCCTTTTAACATCATATCGGTAAGTTCAAATACACTGTAGCGTGACTGTCTGGTAATCACATCAACCACATCAGTATAGTTGACTTTTCCAGGGCCGATTAGCAGATGCAGTTTATCAATTTCCTGTGCAGCCGCCAGTAAATTACCTTCCACCTGCTGGCTAACATAACGAATAACCTCGGCATCAGCCTGCATACCACAGTGCAAAAACCGCCGTTTCACCCATTGTGGTAATTTATCCCTGTTTAATGGCCAACATTGTACCACCAGCCCCAGTTGCTCAACGGCTTTAAACCAGGCCGTTTTTTTTGTACTGGTTTCAAGTTTACCGGCATTAATAAAGACCACCGTATCCTCTGCGGGTCGCTGACAGTAGTCTTTTAAAATTTGTGCGCCCTGTTTACCGGGTTTGGCAGTTGGCAGACGTAATTCCAGAATACGTCGCGTAGCAAACAGAGACATGCTGGCGGTTTGTTCAATAAAAATTTGCCAGTCGAACTTTGCATCAATATCCATCACTTCACGTTCGCAGTAATCCTGATTACGCAAATACTGACGAATAGCATCTGCTGCTTCCATCTGCTGCAATGGCTCATCACCACAAACGAAATACAGTGGATACACTTGTTTTGGCAAACTCGCTGCTAACTGATCAGGCCGTACATTCATGGTTATTTTTTTGTCTTTACCGGCACAGTTGCATTAGCCGTCGCTTCCTCAGACAACGACTGTAACTTCAACAGTATACGGACAGCCGCCTCATGTTGCATTTCTTTATATAATGTTGCCTGTTCGTTGGTTGCCGCTAGCACCGCATCCGGGTCGAATAATAATGTGCGGGTTAAAGTGATTGAATCATTAACCGGTTTAATATAACGACCTTTAAATTGAACATGGACTTTATAGTTAAGCAAATATTCATGTGCACGGCCACTGGCATCCACTGAAAGCACACGTTCACCTTTTGTTTCATTGAGTAAGACTAAACTCATTTTGGCATTATCAGCCTGTTTAACAACAGTAATATTGTCACTACGTAACAGATCCTTCAGATCCCGCGCCAGATCAAAAAAAGTATTATCCTGCACATAGACAGGCGATAGTTCACTTGACAGTTTAATAGCACCACGTAAATGGAAACCACATGCAGAAAGTAAACATAGATACCCTGCAAGACTTAGCCTGAAAATAAATTTTTTATAATTTAACATCTATAATTTAATATATATTATCTATTAATAATAAAACAGCTTGAAAATCAAAGCCATGCCTTGATTGTATTGATGTCTGTAAACCAGTGATAGCATAAGACTTGCTCACGGTTCCTTAACCCGGATATTTCACACAACCACTACAGATTAACTTTAACATTATGTATTGACTAACAAATACAGGTGTCAGAAAAGTACACTCTGCACCAGAAACCGTTATACAGTTTTTAGAAAAGCCCTGTATTTCTATGAAACATCCGGGTTAACACTGATCAGCAGAATTAATACTATCACCCAGTCGGTTTAAAATGCCATTTTCAATATTATATATCCAGCCATGAACCGATATTGCCAGCCCTTTTTTCCAGGCCTGTTGAACAATGGTGGTATTGCAGACATTATTTACCTGCTCAATCACATTGAGTTCACATAAGCGATTCAGTTTTTCATTATGTGACAGTGTCTGCAATTTGTCCGCATGTAAGCGGCCAACATCTTTTATATGCCGCAACCAGTTATCAATCAGCCCATGGTCATGCTGATCCAGCGCTGCCTTCACCCCACCACAGCCATAATGCCCACAGACAATAATTTGTTTTACTTCAAGTATTTCAATAGCAAACTGCAATACAGACAGACAATTCAGATCCGTATGTACCACCATATTGGCAATATTACGATGCACAAAAACTTCACCAGGTGGCAGGTCGATAATCTGATTAGCCGGTACACGACTGTCTGAACAGCCAATCCATAGATATTCTGGCAGTTGTTGTTTTGCCAGTCTGCGAAAAAACTCAGGGTCTTTATTCTTGATCGCATCTGCCCAGGCAAGGTTTCTGTCAAATAGATGATTTAATTCACTCAAATAGATACTCCATATAGATACTCCATATATTTTTATCTATACCGCTGCCAAAGCACCTTTTGCTTCCAGCCAGGCTTTTCTATCGGCAGCACGTTTCTTTGCCAGTAACATATCCAGCATTTCATTGCTGTTATTATCGGCATCCAGCGTAAGCTGTACCAGTCGGCGGGTATCTGGTGCCAGGGTGGTAACACGTAATTGTAGCGGATTCATTTCACCAAGGCCTTTAAACCGTGTCACACTGACTTTACCACGTATTTTTTCTGCTGCAATGCGGTCGAGTATGCCGTGTTTTTCAGCTTCATCGAGCGCATAAAAAACTTCTTTGGCAACATCAATACGATATAACGGCGGCATGGCAATATAAATATGACCGGCGGCAACCAGTGGCCGGAAATGACGCAGAAATAGTGCACATAACAAGGTTGCGATATGATAACCATCAGAGTCTGCATCGGCGAGCACACAGATTTTATCGTAGCGCAAGCCATCGATTTGTGTGGCACCGGGATCAACACCTATAGCAACAGAAATGTCATGGACTTCCTGCGAACCCAGCACCTGATCACCATCCACTTCCCAGGTATTTAATATTTTGCCACGTAATGGCATAATGGCCTGAAATTCACGGTCACGCGCCTGTTTTGCCGAACCGCCTGCTGAGTCTCCTTCCACCAGAAAAAGTTCGCTACGCAGGCTGTCCTGTGATGAACAGTCGGCCAGTTTACCGGGTAATGCAGGCCCCGAAGTGACTTTTTTACGCACCACTTTTTTACCCGCACGTAAACGTTTCTGAGCATTATCGATAGCCAGTATGGCGATGGCTTCACCGGCTTCAGTATGCTGATTTAACCACAGGCTAAAAACATCCTTCACCACACCGGAAACAAATGCCGCGCATTCGCGCGACGATAAGCGCTCTTTGGTCTGGCCGGAAAACTGCGGGTCGGATAATTTTACAGAGAGCACATAACAAACCCTGTCCCAGACATCTTCCGGGCTGATTTTCACCCCTCGCGGCAATAAGCTGCGAATATCACAAAACTCACGCAATGCTTCGGTTAAACCGCTACGTAAACCGTTAACATGGGTGCCACCCTGTGCGGTAGGAATCAGGTTAACATAGGATTCAGTGGTTAGTTCACCGGCTTCAGGCAACCAGGTAAGCGCCCAGTCAACAGCTTCTGTTTCAGCATTCAGATGACCGATGAACGGCTCTGTCGGCAGGGTCGCTTTATCAAACAGATTTTCGCCCAGATAATCAGTCAGCCCCCCTTCGTAATGCCAGCTTTGCTGTTCACCGGTGTTTTCATCGACAAAACTGACTTCCAGACCGGGGCATAACACCGCTTTGGCGCGTAACACATGTTTTAAGCGCGCAAGCGAAAAAATGGCGGTATCAAAATATTTTTTCTCTGGCCAGAAATGTATCCGGGTGCCAGTATTACGTTTACCAACATTGCCGGTAATGGTCAGTGCGCTAACTCTGGCGCCCTGCTCAAAGGCCATGCTGTAGATATGACCGTTGCGTTTGACCTGAATATCCAGTCGTGACGACAACGCATTAACCACCGAAACGCCAACCCCGTGAAGACCGCCGGAAAACTTGTAATTTTTACTGGAAAATTTACCTCCAGCGTGTAAGCGGGTCAGAATCACTTCAACACCCGGAACCCCCTCCTCGGGATGTTTATCCACCGGCATACCACGGCCATCATCTTCCACACTGACCGACGCATCTTTATATAATATCACGTCAATTTTTCTGGCAAAGCCGGCAATAGCCTCATCAACACTGTTATCAATTACCTCCTGAGCGAGGTGATTGGGTCGGGTAGTATCGGTATACATACCCGGACGCTTCTGTACCGGCTCCAGCCCGGTTAATACCTCAATCGACGAGGCATTATAGTTACTCATACTGCTACCTGTGGTTATTTCAATAATACCTGAATCCGTAAGTTCATCGTGGATACAGTGTACAGCGCGTACTTTACCATTAGTTCGATGGAATTTGTTATCTGATGACCCCGGTAACACTCATATTACTGGATATTTATGTGTACAATAGCAAGCTATGAGCCTGCATGCTGTTAATCCCTCTATCAACGCCACGGTTTCCGCCTCTGCCGGTAGCGGTAAAACCTGGTTATTAATTACTCGCATTACACGCTTACTGCTTGCCGGTGCCAAACCGGGCAATATACTTGCCTTAACGTTTACCCGCAAAGCAGCCGGTGAAATGCAAATGCGTTTACACCAGCGTTTATACGAAATGGCTACCGTTAGCGATACCGAGCTGACAGCATTACTCACCCAGGCAGGCTGCGAAACTGATGTAGCAACCCGACAAACGGCGCGCAAACTGTACGAAACGCTGATGCATAGTTTATACCCGGTGCGCCTGGTGACCTTTCATTCTTTCTGTCAGGATATTCTTGCCCGATTTCCACTGGAAGCCGATATTCCACCCGGGTTTGCGTTGCAGGAAGACACCGGCTTGCTGGAACAACAGGCATGGCAGGCATTGTTTGTCGAAGCCACACAAACCCCTGATAGCGAACTCAGCCGACAACTTGCTATATTAATGGATCACTGTCATGGTGCAGCGAATACCCGCACAGCGCTGAACAGTTTTATCAGCCATCGCAGTGACTGGTGGGCATATAACCTGAATCAGCGCCAGCCGGTTCGCTTTGCCAGCCAGCAACTCCATACCTATTTACAGATGGAACAACTCGGCAATCCCTGTGATGATTTTTTCAAGCGAATTAAAACCGAAAACTTACAGCTATTTGCCAACCTGTTACGTCAACATCCTACAGCAACCAATCTAAAACATGCCCGGACGATTGATGCCACTGTCTTGGCAAGTGATGATATAAAACAGCGTTTTGACAGCCTGAAAACGGCTTTCCTGACTAAAAACACCGAGCCGTTAAAACGTAAAGACAGTAAAACGCTACAGACAAAACTGGGGACAGAAAATGCCGAGAAATTTCTTTACCTGCATCAATATATTGCTGAACAGATGCTGCTAACGGTCGATTATCTTCGTCGTCAGCAAACATTCGAGCTAAACCATGCCTGGTATTATTGTGGTGAATATTTGCTGGCAATTTTTCAGCGTCTCAAACGTCAACAACGCCTGCTGGATTTTACCGACCTGGAATGGAAATGTTTTCAGTTGATTAATCAGGCTGACAATGCCCAGTGGATACAGTATAAAATCGACCAGCGTATCGACCATATTCTAATTGATGAATTTCAGGACACCAATCCAACACAATGGCATCTCCTCGCCCCCATTCTGGAAGAAATTGCCGCCTCTGGACATGAACGCTGGCGCAGTGTCTTTCTGGTGGGTGATGAAAAACAGTCTATCTACAGCTTTCGCCGCGCCAACCCCGAATTACAGGCCCGAGCATCAGCATGGTTAGCTACTAACCTGAATGCACAGGCAACACCGCTAGACGCGTCCAGACGTTCATCCCCTGCCATTATCGACTGTGTTAACCATGTCTTCACTCAGGATGAGGTCAAACCTCTTATGCCGGGTTTCAGTGAACATAAAACCTGGCTGAATCAACTCCCGGGAAAAGTCTGCCTGCTGGAATTGTTTCATCCCGATGACGAAGCTGCGGTAACTGAAGCTGATAAAACCACCGCAACAGAAACAGTTCCCGCATTTCGCAACCCACTGCAACAACCACGTATTGATAAAACCACGGACAATCATCGTCAGGAAGCCGATTTTATTGCCAGACAAATTCAGCAATTGCTACGCCAGGCCATAGCAATTACCGATGATGATCAGCAACGCGCTATCAAATATGGCGATATAATGATTTTAATGCGTAATCGTTTGCACATCGATACTTACGAAGAAACGCTACATCGTTATGGTATTCCATTTATCAGCAGTAAACACGGCGGTCTGCTGGAAAATCAGGAAGTTCAAGATTTAATCAAACTACTGGAAATTCTGATTTCGCCGTTTAATAATCTGGCGCTGGCGCAGGTACTAAAATCCCCCATCTTTGCCGCCAGCGATGAAGATTTAATGGTACTGGCAAGCCAGCCACAACAGGCCTCAGTTTCAGCCTGCTGGTATCAGTGGCTATTACTTCTGGCTCAGCAAGATACTACCTCGGAACCACTACAACGTGCTGCCACTTTGTTACCCCACTGGCGAAAACTGGCCGATGTTCTACCTGTCCATGACTGTCTGGACAGAATTTTTTCCGAAGCCAATCTACTGCAACGTTATGCTGCAGCAAGTGGTGAGTATAACCGGCAACGGGTGATGGCAAACTGCCAGCGTTTGCTGGAATTATCGCTGGAAAATGACAGTGGGCGTTATCCCGGCATTAACCATTTTCTACAATATCTGCAAAATTCACAGCAGCACTCGCACAATCAGCTAGATGAACCGCTGCTTGAAAACAACACATCACGGGTTCGCCTGCTCACTATTCATGCCAGCAAAGGTCTGGAAGCACCCGTTGTTTTTATTGTTGACTGCAACAGTGTCGGCAATAATAAATCCGCTTATTCGACACTGGTAAACTGGCCTGCAGAAAAAACCCGGCCAGTTAATTTTATGTTACAACTGGGTAAAAAAAATACTGACTCCATAACTACTGCTTTACAACAACAAAAATTAATTGAATACCAGCGTGAAGATTTAAACCTGCTTTATGTTGCCCTGACGCGGGCACGGCAACAACTTTATATCAGTGGTGTTGAAAGCAGGAAGAGCCATTCCGGCTGGTATCACTTATTGCAGCAGGGCTTTGCTGAATTTGCCCAGCGCGATATGACAGTAAACCATAACTGCCTTATCTATCAGTATAATAATCACCAGCAAATCAGTCCGGCTGTCATGACACAGGCTGAAAAACCAGAGTCTACCAAACCGGTTGATTCCCGTTTATATCAGCCGATAATCATGCCCGAAAAAAGACAGATGGTTATTGCACCGGGTAAAACAGAAAATAATGGCATCGATGAAACAACACAGGAAAACACTGAAAAAACCAATGCCCTGTCGAGGGGGATATTGATACATCGGGCACTGGAACTACTCAGCAACCCAACTGGCAAAACCTTGAATACAACACAGATTATAGCCCAGCTAGCTGCCGAGTTTCATTACCCTATTACCGATGCCATGCTCGACCAGTGTTACAGGGAAGCAAGACAAACCGTTGATAACCCGGCTTTTAGCCATATCTTTAGCCCTGGTGCAGGCACTGAATGTTATAACGAACTACCTGTATTGTATTATCTGGATAAACAGCATAATCCGCAGCAGGCTGTTTATGGCATTATTGACCGCGTAGTTAAAACTGAAACACAAATAAGCATAATTGATTATAAATCTCACCGTGTTCTGGAAAATGAAAACCTGATCGCCTATGCAGAACAATTTCGTCCCCAGTTAAATTATTATCTCCGGGGTTTACAGAAAATATGGCCGGGCATTCACTATAAAACAGCTATTCTTTTTACCTTTTCTGCACGTTTAATCTGGTTATAATTTCCAGGAATAGTCTGGCGTAACCCTACAAACTATTCTGCAACTTAATTTTTGTGTAATTCTGCAACCACTTGTTTGACAGGCACATAACCCGGTATCATCTGACCATTTTCAAGTATAATTGCCGGGGTACCACGCACCCCGATTTTATTAGCTGCTGCTATTTGTTTACTCAGCGGGTTTTTACAGGTTTTTGCTTCAACCTGGCCACCAGACATGGCTAAATTAAGTGCCGCATGCTGATTCTTCGCACACCAGACACTTTCAGTTTTTTTCCGGTCATTCTCACCCTTGAGTGGCAGAAAGATATAGCGAACTTCAATATTATTTTTCATATATTCAGGTATTTCACTGTGCAGGCGACGACAATAGGGACAATCAACATCAGTGATAACTGTAATTTTATGTTCTACTTTTGCCGGTTTAAACACCTGCATATTTTTCTCTCCCAGGCTGGCAATAGCATTTAAACGAATAGCCGATTTTGCCTGTTCGCTATAATTTTTTCTGGTTGATATGTTAATAAGATCACCATCCAGCATATATTTTGCATGGGCATCCATATAAACAACCTGATTACCAACAACGACCTGATATAAACCGGCAATAGGCGTTACAGAAATCTTGCTGACTTTTAAGGATGGCATACGCTTTGCAAAAGCAGCCTTCAATGTCAAAACACCTTTATTCTGAACCTGCTTAAGACTACCAGTATCACTGCTGGCATTTGCGGCAACAACCATAACCGGTGAAAGGAGTGAAATCGCTAATAAATAACTAAAAATACTTGTTTTCATACTTGTTCTCATTGAAATAAGCTGATGATACATAAAATTCTGATGTTAAAAAGAATATCTTAAAGACATCCTGTAATGGGATTAATTCCACAGTTACTTATATTAGTTAGTGGATTATACATGCTACCTCTGATGCCTGTTTTACTGAAATAGCTAAATATAAAAACACCTTCAGCATATCCTTTTTTATTTATATAATAATCAACAGGATACAAAATACAAAACCTGGCAAAAAAGTACAAATCGGCAGTTTTCAGGAACGCGGATGGTGCTGTTGATAAAGCGAACGCAAACGTTGGTCAGCAACATGCGTATAAATCTGTGTCGTAGAAATATCACTATGTCCAAGTAACATTTGTACCACACGTAAATCCGCCCCATGATTAAGCAGATGCGTCGCAAAAGCATGTCTGAGAGTATGTGGTGAGAGTTGATTCACATCTATCCCGGCATTCACCGCATAATATTTTATTCTGTACCAGAATGCCTGCC
This sequence comes from Gammaproteobacteria bacterium, assembly GCA_015488885.1. Lineage (GTDB taxonomy): Bacteria > Pseudomonadota > Gammaproteobacteria > SZUA-229 > SZUA-229 > S010-25. The sequence continues at coordinate 42,471 of WFMW01000068.1, forward strand.
TGCTCATTGCCTGCCCCCGACGGGTAACAAACACAGCATCTGTTGGCGCTCTGTGTTGTAAAAGGTTTATTCTGGCCGAGGGTAAATAATTGTTTAACCAGTCCAGTGCCACTTCACCAACGGGTATCAACCTCTCTTTATCACCTTTACCTATTACCCGTAATACTGCCGGTTCCAGCGACACCTGTGATAAGCCAAGATTAATTAATTCACTCACCCGTAATCCTGTCGCATATAATAATTCAAGCATGGCACGATCACGTAAACCTATATCATCATCAATATCGGGAGCCTCAAGTAAATCTTCGATTTGTTGCTCATTCAATGCAACAGGAAGCGATTGTTCGGATTTAGGCGATTCAATAAGGTAGGTTGGATCTTCAGCAATGCTATTTTCACGTAATAGATAGCGAAAAAATCGCCTTAAGGTTGAAAGCAGGCGGGCAGCCGAACGCTGCTTTTGTTTTAGCTTAACATTATAAGCAAGATAATCCTGAATCTGCTGCGTACTGACAGCAGACAAATTAACATGAATAGTCATTAACCAGGCAGCAAAGCCGGCCAGATCATTACGATATGCTGACAGCGTATTTTCACTGAGACCATTTTCCATCCATAAATGGTCAATAAAGCCTTCAATCAGCTGTTGTTCTAATGGTGGTAACTGGTTAAATCTTGCCATAATTGAAAATATTACTAAAACGGGGTAACTACCCGTTAGCAAAAAGGCCACTCAGAGATTGAGCGGCCTTTTCTGGCATAAAATAAAACGAGACGGTATTATGCTTTTTTAGCCTTACGTCGTTTTACTGGTTTAAGCGCTTTTTCAATTTTAGCCATTTCGCTCTTCGTCCAGCTTGCGATAAAACGGGCAACCGCTATTTCCTTATTTGCTGCCATTTTAACCATAAGATCATGACGTTTCTTCGCGGTAGCAATTTCAGCTTTCGCTTTTGCCAGCTCAGCGGCCGTAGCAGCAACACGTTCACGCATTTTTTGTTTTAGCATAGCGGTAGCCGCTTTCTTCTTTGCTGCTGCTATTTTTTTCTTCGCGGCAAGCGCTTTATTTTTAGCGACAGCAGCTTTCTTTTTCGCAGCCGCTGCTTTTTTCGCTACAGCGGATTTAGCTACTGATTTTTTTGCCGTCACTTTCTTCTTAACTTCTCTTTTTGCCGTTGTCTTTTTCTTAACGACTTTTTTTCTTACTGGAGCTTTCTTTTTAACTGCTCTGTTAGCAGTTATTTTTTTCTTTGTTACTTTTTTTGTTTGAGCCATGGAATATCCCCTTTTGTGAGTTACGTACGAAAGTATAAAAGGTTATATTAATTAAGCAAACTTTTTTTTATATTTTTCAACATTTTTTATCAATTAAGAAACCTCTGAACAGATATCTTACGATATAATCATCCTGAAAATTATCATTATCAATACACAATCATAACAAAGAAACCTATGTCCAGGTCAAACTCTACTACCACGGTATATTATGTCGGTATTTTTCGACGTTTATTTGCCATTTTTTATGACTGCCTTTTACTGCTGGCTTTATTGTTCATTGATGCATTTATTTTTACCGCTATAAACGGTGGTCAGGCTGTTGAACGAGATAGCCTTTTATTTCCGGCCTTTGTAATCAGTTTACTGGGTGTCAGCTTTATGTATTTTGGCTGGTTCTGGACACATGGTGGACAAACACTGGGAATGAAGACCTGGCAAATGAAACTACTGACTGAAGATGGCCGTTATATTAACTGGAAACAGGCATTCATTCGTTATCTAACTGCTTTTTTCTCGTGGTGCTGTCTGGCAATGGGTTTTATATGGTCATTCTTTAACGCAAAAAAACAATGCTGGCATGATATCAGCAGTCGGAGTGTTATGCTGGATTTACGCAAATACCGATAATACTAAGGGCAAATTCTATAAGTGCGGAATACAAGGACATCTTAATCAAAACCATCAGCCACAGGCATATGGATATCGAGTAAAAAACGTCAACGAATTCGGGATAAGAACAACAGACTGATTACCATCACCAGAATCAACGGTGCTGAGGCACTGATTACCGGCGCAACACCTGTAGCCAGACCCAGGTAATTGGTGGTGCGGCTAATCACATAAAAACCAACGCCTATAATCACTGCCAGCACGATACGCTGCCCGGCACCGCCACTCCGAGGGGTGGTGGTAAACACCAGCGGCATCGCAATCAGTAACATTGCAAGACAGGTAAGCGGGGTAAATATTTTTATCCAGAATGCCAGTTTATAGTCATCAGCATCAAGCTTGTTAGACTCAAGATAGCCGGCGTAGGTATATAATTCATGGATGGACATATCCTGTGGCTCCAGTTCAAGCACAGAAAACAAATCGGGCAATATCAATCGAGGCATCAGTAATTCTTTTTTAAAGGACGTTTTTGTTTCAACAATTCCATTCGGTACACCAACACCACTTATTGTTGTACGCTTCAACCCGCTAAGAAGCCAGCGATTATTTTTATAAACCGCCTTTTTTGCAAAAGTAATGGCACTTAGATGATGTTGTTTATCCAGCCGGTAAATACTAATCTGCTGTAATTGATGATCAGGCAGGATATGTTTTACATTAATATAACGATTTTCATTGCGTGCCCATATATCATTAAACCCACCAACAATCAGTTTTTTGTTTATGGCTTCTGCACGTAATACTTTTGCCATTGCCGTCGTATGCGGCACCACATATTCACCTAATATAGCAACCAGAATTGCAACAAACAGGCCAGTTTTAAGCACCATGGCGGTAATTTTACCGATGCTGATACCTGCAGCACGCATAACAATTATTTCAGAATTTGCTGCCAGAGAACCTAACGAAATAATACTCCCAAGAAGCAAAATAGAGGGTGACAGCTCATATAATCGTTGTGGCAATTTCAGCATAACAAACAAAAAAGCATGTATTGCATCATAATTACCCGTACCCACTGCTTTTAGTTGCGATACAAAATCAATAAACACAAACATGATCAGCATTATCAACGTTGCCACCAATACACCAACAATGACTGTTTTAAAGATATAGCGGTCAAGCACCATGTTTAGTCACCAGCCGTTTAGTGTTAACGCCAATATAACCACTGCTCTTTAACAGAATAAATAGAAAAATCACTGCCAGTATATGCACCCACCATATACCGATCCAGGCCGGGATTTTTTGCTGAATAATCCAGCTATATGCCATACTGATCAGGTTTGAATAAACCAGGTATAAAATCAGTGCTAACACCAGTTTTGAATATCGTCCACTACGCGGACTGGTCTTACTTAATGGTAATGCAATTAATGAAACAATCAATGCGGCTATCGGTATTGATATACGCCACTGTAATTCAGCCTTGTCTTTGGGGATAGATGAAGCCCACAGCTCACGCATACTTTTTGTTGAAGCAGATGAATGGACAGCCACCTCCTTTTTATCAATATGTAAGCCATAATCGTCGTATTCAATAATTTTCATGGCCGCTTCACCTGCATTGCCCACATATTGCACACCATGGTGCATTACCATATAACGATTACCATTTTTATCTATGTAACTACTGCTGCTGGCAGCCACATCGACCTGTGTTTTATTATCTTTTTCCTGCTGAAAAAATGTATTTTTACGCTGTTTATTATTTTTACCCTCTGCTTCCAGAAACAGAACAGCACCGCCTTGACTGGCTCGATTAAATTGCCCTACCAGTAAAGAATCAATTTCAGACCGACTACTGACTTTTGCGGTAATCACTGCACGCTGATGCTCCATCATGGGTTTAATAAACAGGCTTAAAATCACTACCAGCACTGTGGTCGGTATTACCACCAGTAACAATGAACGATACCATTGCAGCGGCCCCATGCCTGCGGACATAATAGCCGTCATTTCACTGTCTTTGTATAAACGGCCAAAACCTAATAAAATCCCCATTAATAAACTAAGTGGGACTAATATCACACTAAACTGAAACATACTGTTAACCAGATAGGCCAGAAATGCGCTGACCGGAATAAACCCCTGGGTAATCCAGCTCAAAAGATGAACCGTCTCGGTACTCAGCACAATCACCAGCAATACCAGTAACACCGTGAGCCAGGCAGTAAGAATTTCGCGTGCCAGATAACGATCAAGAATTGTGATTGAAAACCGCATAGTTTGAACCATTTAGTAAAACATACTGATCGTAAAA
>WFMW01000069.1 GCA_015488885.1 Gammaproteobacteria bacterium
CATAGTTACGTCCGTCCTTGAGAACATGCGGCAAGGGTTGATGAATGGGCAGTTCAAACTGGCCGGTATTAACCGACTGTCTGGCAGTCAGGCAGGACATATCAAAACTGACTTTGGCAATGATATTCCGGTTAGCCGTAATCAGATTTTCTGCTATGGTACTGCGAACATCGAAGGTAATAATAAAACTATTACCACCAGCAAGACCGGCCAGTGCTGAAAGCTGGCTTGATGTCCATGTTAACTTTGAACCATTAACTACCGGATTCGCAGCTGTTCCCAGTGTTGTTGTGGTAGTTCCGGGAATGTATTCCAGACCTGATGCCTGTAAATCTTCGGTAACAGTCATATTATTCAGCGCTGCCCCGGTTGGGTTCTGTATCTTCAGTCTAACGGTTCCCTGTCCACAAAGTTCACAATAACTGCTGGCAAGATGTGTCACAACCGAACCAGGCTGGCCGGAAGTAAACTGAAAATCATATTCAATGGATGGTGCAATAGAGCTATCCGTAAAATTACCACTATTCTCTGTAACATTAGCAGTGTTATTAATCACTGGACAGGCATCGACAGCCTGCACGGTTGCATCCAGATTCAGGGTAACCGTTTGTCCGGCTGCCAGGGTATTAAAGTGATACTTGTTAGCACCTGGGCCAGCGCCATTCGCTGGTGGTGATGGACTGGTTACGGTATAAACAAGACTCGTCAAATTAGCAGGAATATCATCAATAATGACATTACTTAGCGTTGTTGAACCGGTATTTTTTACTGACAGGTTATAGCGAACAGAAGCACCTTCTGCCGCAGGTGATGATGATACAGAATCAACAGTTTTAGTTATCTGCAAACCCGCAAGTACATTTGATACCGGCACTAAAAAACAGCAGATAACAAAAAATATTTTTGTTAGCCATGCACGGGACAGATTGTTTGCAAATGGATAATACAAAGAGATAACTCACCAATTAATTGAATTTCTTATCAGTTTTTTTTGTAAGCGCAAAAAAAACCTGATAGATAATTTTTATTTACAATTTTATTGGCAGAGCATCCATAGCGGTCGCTATGAGGCCGTACACTCATTTATGCGTAAATTATAGTAATAAAGTGAGGATTCGCACGTAATGTAACGAAAAATTGACAATTTTGATGAATAATCAACTGGCCGGTAAAAAGTCAATGGGATAGAGAATAGTAATAGCCGGAACACCTGCCTTGGCACCAAAATTAAAGCGCTTTACTCTGGCCGCAATTTTCCTGTTCAATGCAGGTGCATCCATATCACTGGAATCGACTTTACAGAATGATACCTTGCCATTTGGCTGAATTGTCAGCTTAAGAACCATCTTGCCCTGCAGGGTTGGATTCTTACGTAATTCGCGATTATAAATACGATATAAAGCAGCTTTATAGCGGTCAAAGACAATCTGGATTTCTTCATCGGTACGTGATGGCCCGGGACCCTCACTCAAAGGTCGATCCTCACCGGCAAAATCTGTACCAATAGAGCTTTTCACATGTGAAAATTTCACCCCACCCATGCTGTCACCACCATTACCCACATTACGACTTAAAGACGCAGTGTTAATGCCGCCACTGGATGACCCGGCATCAGCAGTAACCAGAGAACGTGTAGTTCTTCTGGATTTTCTGCCTTTACCTTTGGCAAGGCGTGCTGTTGAACCCAGCTTTTTATCCGCTTTATCATCAATCAGGTCAGCAAAATCATCCTTGAATGCAAGCAAACCGGAATGCTGTACTTTTCTGTGTGCAATTTTTGTTTTATCCGGTTTTGGCGAAGCACTTTTTTTATCTTTTTCAGGTGACTTTTTATGTAGCTTCTTCTCAGGTTTCTTTTCTTTTTTCGGCTCAGTTTTTTTGGGTTGCGGTGGTGGAGGTGTTTGCTTAATAATCAGCTGTGCCAGACGCTGTGGCACTGCAACCGGTTCTATACGATCTGGCAAAGGTATTTTCCACAGAGGAATTAACACACCGAGCACAATGCTAACCAGCAGAACAATAAGCAGAACCTTTCTGAACTGTCTCTCATCATCACCATTATAATTCCAGGGCATGGATATTTCATGGTAAGGAATAGCTGTCATTTCACGTTCAATGACAAATTCATCCATGAATGCATCTTCACGTTCCTGCAGGCTCAGGCTTTCAGCATTAAGTACATTTATCTGTGCCAGTAAAATTTCCCGCTCCTGATCGCGATCATGCTGTAAATCGCGCAATTCATCAACGTCTGTATCATAATTTACAATTAAATTATGTATTCGTTGTTGCTGTGCTTTTACCTGCTGCGGATCATAATCATCACCCCAGAAAAGGTTTTCACCACCCAGTTTTTCCAGTTTCTCCAACTGCTCACTAATATCACTTAAAACTGCAAAACGCTGACGCTTGATAGTTAATTGCTTAAATGTCTCACTATCGCTGCCTTCATTATTCTGGATTTTTTCAAGGCGTTCATAAGCCTCACTAATCTTTCGATTAACTTCTTCCTGTTGTTGTAAGATATCGTTAGACACAGTGATATATGCTTAAAATGGCTCTATTTGTAGTATAGGTTTATATTTTTAAGGGTTGATTATTTTTTTGCTTTTTGAATGACAGCCAGGGAAATTTTTCCATAGCCGGCACTGGTACAGCTGGACATAACTTTTTTCATTAACCGAAATGGCACAGTACGGTCAGCAAGCAGGGTAATTTCTTTCCCCTGCGCAATGGATTTTGTGCTGATACCAATAACTTTTTTACGCTGCAATAGCAGCCTGTCCCTTATCGCCTTAATTGTCGAAGCTTTGGAAGCAAGTGCATCCTTTGTACTGATCACCGGTTTTCCCTGCACCAGAATCTGGCTGTCGGTAATCATTACAATCACTGTTTCGCGTGGTTTTGTCTGAACGATAGAATCAGGCAATTTAATATTTTTTGGCGGTTCCATGACATCACTGGAACCGGAATTAACCAATAGAAAAAATACCAGAATGGTAAATACATCCATCAATGAAACCAGATTTAACCCACTAGAAGAATTAAGCTTTTTAGCCCGTGACATGCGTTTTATACGCCGGTTATTCATCATGGCGCGTCACCAATAGATATATCTGGAAACAGGACTAATTGCTGCAATATATTTTCTGCCTCACCCGCAGCATTTCTCTTACGAATAAAACCTGAACGCACTGCATCCATAACAGATATTAACACCCGGTATTCAATATCCGGTTCCATCAGAACAAGGGCATCTGTTTTAGCCGGGTATTTTTTTTTGATTCCAATCAGATAGTCATCAAGTTTTTTAAGATCATAATGATTAACAAAACCATCATCCATTGTTTTGGCATTTCTATCCAGTTGATCATCGGTTAATAAAGGTATATGCGCCAGCACCTGTTTTCCATTACCCAGATCAATACCGTTTTTTCGAACAATAACTTCAATACTAAGTTGCTGTTTCTGGCTTTTACCGGAACCTGCGCCAGTTGGCAAATTCAACTCCATAATAGTAATGCGTGAAAATACCGCTGTTATCAGCAGAAAAGGCACCAGAACAACCATCAGGTTAAGAAAAGTGGTTATATTAAGTTCAGCAGCTTCTTTTGGCTGGCGCCTGTAATGATGCCGTCTAGCCATTATTGACAGCCTTTGCAGCCAGTGATGCCTGACGTTTTGCAAAATCAGCAATCAAATTCAAGGTTTTAACCGAAGCCATTTCCAGGCTATCAATAATCTCTACGGTGCGTGAAGACAACATTGCATGGACGATTAACAGAGGTATAGCCGCCATTAAACCAAATGCCGTGGTATTCATTGCCACAGAAATACTGGCAGAAAGCAGGTCAGCTTTTTCAGCCGGGTCAGCATTTGCAACAGCCGTAAAGGCAGCAATCAAACCCATAATAGTACCGAGCAAACCAAGCAGAGTACAGATATTGGCAAACAGGGCAATATAGGGTGTGCGTTTTTCCAGTTGTGGAATAATTTCCATCATACTTTCTTCCATAGCGATCTCAATGTCATCACGACGACGCACTGAACCCTGTCGCGACAGCCCCATATCCAGTAATCGTGCTATGGTAGAGTCATCACCATTAATCGCATCTCGTGCCTGGTCAAAATCCCCTGCATCCAGCAATGGATGTACTTTTGCCCAGACTTTTTTATTAATGCGCCGAACCCCCGTCAGCTTCACATATCGCTCGATACATATCGCCGCACCAAAAGCAAACACGATAAGAATCGGGTACATAAAAGCACCGCCGGTCTGAAAAAATTGCACAATTGACTGGAGTGTATCCATCATCTTTCCTCATAAATATAAAATCTGTTACAAATAAATGGCTATAAAACAGGGTGGAATTCAAGAATATTATTTTTGATTATTTTTATGGCTTAAAGTGTAAAAATTTAGTTGGCGAAGAAAAACATCCTTATCAATGGCTCGGTTATTATCTTCCAGTAAACCGGATCTGAGACTGGTTGCCACACCGACTTCAGAGTTCTGCCACGGCACAATATATAAAGACTTTGGTGCCTCCTTGTTACCGATAATTGAAATACCGGATAATTCTTTTATATCCGTATTATTTTTCGACTTTGCAGCAAATACCGCAAATGACAGTCCAAGACAAAAATATATAACTGCTTTCAGTATAGCTTTAAAATTCATAATTTCACCTGGCAAGTAAAAATACAGGATAAATATTTACCTTAATCCGTAGGTTTATTTATGCAAGCGTTGCTTTAGGTCTGCCACCCAGATGGCAATTTTTTTATCTGGTTTTATATCAACATAATCTTCAAACTGTTGTAATGCACAGTCATAATCATGAAGATATAAATCGCATAAAACACCCAGATTACGTTTTGCCGGTAAATAATCCGAATGCGCATCAATGGCATTTTGATAGGCAACGCGAGCCGCTTTAAAACGCCCTGCCTTTCTATATAGCAGACCGAGTTCATTATTGGCAACAGGATTACCTATTTCCAGTTTCAATGCTGAAATCAGCATGTTCTCCGCCTGTTTAACATTATTCAGCCGCTCATAGGCAATAGCCAGATTAATGTATGGCGCTGGTAGACGTTTTTCGCGCGCTATCACAGTATTTAGTAATTTAATCGCCTGTCTGGTATTTTTTGTAGATTTTTCATGTTGTAACAGCAATACCGCCTGATCAAAATCCCTGCTGACATCAGCAGCAGGAGTAATTCGTTTGACTTGCTTCTTAACCTTTACAGTTTTTGTTTTTGCATTGCTATGTGCTGGTTTCGGCGTTAGTTCAGTACAGCCATTGAGTAATAAAACAGTAGCTGTCAGTAACATCAACAATAAAACAGATAAAGCTGCTTTTCTGATTAAATGGCAATTATTGGCAAATTGCTGATACATTACCGGCCTCCGTTTACCTTTTTAATCACAACCTTGTCAGCGACAGGTTTTAATGGCTGTTTTTTTATAATTGCAGAAGATTTGACCTGAGCCGCTTTGGCAAGACCTTGTTTGACCAGGCTTAGAGTTGCTGTTTTCTTTAAATCAGAGACTTTCAGTGGTGGCTGAATTGTCGTTAAAAGGCTTGCGTGCTGCTCGGTTTTACCATAACGTGCCGGCATTAAAACAGCAAGCTTGTGTAAACTTTTATCTATCCATTTATTATAAATACCCTGATCAAGTAGTTTGGTATTTTTCTCATGAACCGCAATGGCTTTTTCCTCGAAAGGATAGGCCTTGTCTTCAATAGCTGTTTCATATTGCTCCAGTTCTTCATCATTCAGATTTTGCGGACGTTCTGAATGTGTTAAGGCAATACTGAACTGGTAATATATTTCTGCGATAGTATAGGTTGCTGCTGCAGCAACATCAGCAATCTGATAATTAATCAGACTGGTATAAACATCGATAGCCTTACGCATCAGGCGTTTCTTTTTTAACAGATTTTTTTTCAGAGGTTTGACAAGCTGCACCCTGTTATAGGCTTTTAATACAGGTTCAGCAAGCACCAGAGCTGCATTTGCTGCCAGATATTTTGTTCTTAAGGTTCTGTTTTTACCACCCTTAGCATCTGTTTTGACTATCATTTTCAACTGGTATATATATTTTTTATGCTGTTTTTCGGCAAGGTATATTTCAGCGATTTTGTGTCGTGATTCAATAACGTCTTCAATCGGAAACGGAAAATAATCAACCAGTTTTTCATAAACACGCAGGGCTTTTTTGCTGGCTTTGGCTTTTTCATATAACAGTGCCGCCTGATTCAGTGCCTCTCTACGCAAGGCATTATTATGCGGATTCTCTTTTTCAATACGCTCAAACTCCGTTGCAGACAATATAAATTTACCTTCCTCACGATATATGACGGCAAGCTTCTGAGTTATATCATGCTGTAATTTATTTTCCGGAAACAATCTCCTGAAGTTTGTCAATACTACGGCAGCCTTTTTCCACTGTTTCAGATGGATAAGTTCTGCTGCACCGTCATAATCAGCAGTTGGACGTATTTTTGATGTTGGCGCTACTTTTGCTACACGCAGGAAATTTGTAGCGGCAAGCTGGTGATTTCCCAGTGTCCGGGCCTGCTCACCCTGTTTATACACAGAGGCTGCCAGATTCTCGGTTAATGAATGTCTGCTTTTATCTTTTTTCGACGTTAAGGCAATAGTCTGTATATAGGCGAGTTCAGCATCCTTGTAATTTGCTATATCAAAAGAGGCATGGGCTACAACCAGCCAGGCTGAACGTAGCAGTTTCCTGTCTGCATGGGGGTAATTTCTTATTATTTTACGCCCTGTTGTGATTGCATCAGGATAATCTTTCAGTGCATACATGTCATCAATCGCAGCAACCAGAACCACGGCGGCGTATTTATGTTGCGGGAAATGTTCGGCAAATTTAAGTGAACTGCGAATAATATCTCGCTTGATACCATTGCGCGTGGATTGTTTTGCCTGTTTTAAATATTCACGATAGGCATAAACAGCAGCATAGCCCGCATCGGCTGCCTTTGCATACTTTTTATAATGATAAGCTGTATTTTCATATTCTTTTGCGGCATTATTATAATCCTTACCTTCCATTAATAATTCAGCAAATTGATTATTCAGTCCTGGTGCCTGCTTACTCTGTGGAAACGAATCAAGATATTCGTGATACCATTTTATCGCCTCATGATAGTTTTCAGCACGATGGTTTCTAAAACGTTTTTGCTGATATAAAGCATGGTAATGATTTGCCAGATCGATGAGATTGGATTTCAGAAAAGCCAGTATCTGCGGGTTTTTTGTAATTTTAAAATAGGCCCAGTAGTTTGCGTGCAGGCCATAGGTAACAGAAAAGGCTTTTTTTGCATCGACAACAAGTTTCGGAAAGCCGCCTTTTTTATATATCTCAATGACCCTGATACCAAAATAAGGTGATTCTTTTGATAATGGATTAAGTTTTATGTAAGCATTATAAGAACCCGCAGCGTCTGAAAAACGACGTTTACTTAGATAATATTCGCCCAGATGACTGTAGATACTGGCTTCATAATCACGATGACCATGCGATGAAAAATAATCACCAATTGCGCTGGCCCCGCCCAGATAGGAAAAACTAAGGCTGATAACACGGTAGGTGTCATCAACACGTTTCTTTTCTATTTTATTTTTTATGTTCTCCAGGTCATAACCGTTTTTGATTTTGTAGTCCAGCATTCTTATATAATCAGTCAGCGCTTCTTCGTATAACTCCTGTTTGAAAAATGTCCAGCCCTGTTTATACAATGCAAGCTCATAAAATTCTGAACGTATACCTGTTTTTATTACGGCTTGATAGGCATCTTCAGCATCGAGGTATTTCTTTCTGGTGAAAAAATATTCTGCGCGTCTGAACTGAGCCTCATCAATATGGCGGGAATTAGGGTAGCGTTTAATTAAGCGTTGCAAGGTTTGCATGGCTTTTTCAACCATACCATTCTCTTCATAAGCGCGAGATAACTGATATAATACTTCATCATTACGTTTAAACAACGGATATTTTTTTAATAGCCCACGGTACAGTTCTATTGCCTGCTCTGCACCCGCAGCCCTGGCATCTTCAGCATTCTGTACAGCGATACCATGCAATTTTCCCTGTGTTTTCCTGTGTAATTTGATTTTTGCACCAGCACGTTTTTCAAAAGCCTTTTCTGTTTCGCCGTTTAAATCTGCAATCGGTGACGAACCATCATGTCGTCTGCCTGCTATCGATGTATTACGCTGTGTTCTGTTTATTTCTTTAGCCGCAATAAAATCCATTTTTGGCGCATCAATACGGGTTTTCTGTACTGCACTGTCAGCAACTGTTTTTTTACTGCCGTCTGGCTTGCCGGTAGTTTTATCATTACTTTCTTTAACTTTGCTGATTGCTCTACCTACAACCGTTTTATTGCTTTGTTGCGAATTATCAATCGTATAATCTTTCTGAATCTTCAGGTCGGCAAGTCGGCGAATGGCCTCTGGCGTCATGGCTGTTTCAGGTGTTTTACTCAGGAACTGCTGGTAACTCTCCATTGCCTTATCCAGGCTATCATTTATCTTTTCGTCTTTAACCTTAAAATCTACAGCATCAAGGCTGCCCAGAGTACCACTTGTGCTGGTGGTTTCACATGACACAAGAAGCACTGAAACAGCAATCATTACACCATGTAAAAAATATTTACGGGGGTTCATTATTTACTCCCCGCTACTGGATTATAATTATTTTTAATCCATGATTTGTTATATTTTCTCGTTGAAAAATATTGCCTGTTTTTCTTTTTTGACCATAATGCGTCAGCATGTATGCCAGATTGTTTTTTTATTTTTTTCTGTTGCTGTTCAAGCTGTTGTTTAATTAAAATAGCATTTTCTAAACTGGCATTTTTATTTTCTACTGGTCGTTTCTGTGGTACTTTTTTACCTGTTCTGTTCTTACCCGTTAACTTTTTATAACGCTTTTCTACTTCTTTATCCTGCCGGGACTTTATTGCTCTGTCATAGCTTTCGGCCAGGGCAAAACGAGCTTTGATCTGATAATCCTCCAGTTGCTTACGTCGTTTATCAAGTTCAGTTGATGCCATTTGTTCTATGACATGCCCCTGTTGTGCCATGATTTGATTTAATTTTTTCTGCACGGCAAGAATACGGGTACGAAATTGCTGAATGGGAATCCTGTATCCCTTATAGCTTTGTGTTGCCGCCTGTCTGGTACGGATAAAAGAGTAATAACGTAACTTGAGAATCTTTATAATGCCATCCAGTTTATGCAGGTGATTATAGGCATCCGTCAGGCGCTGATTAAAATCACTGCGTACTTCCCATAGTAAAATACCATCCAGTCTGTCAAGCCTGTTTTTAATCTCATCCGTTGATTTATCAGGATGTAAAGCGAGATAGTTTTTTATTTGTGTCAGTTTGTCCATCGCAATACGTTCGTTATCGGTTGCCAGATATTCGGGGCGTGGTGCGATTAACATATTCTGGATTTTTTTATCAAGATTTTTACGCTGTTCCAGGCGCAACTTCATACGTGCATCGATTTTTCTGAATTTCTTTTCAACAACAGGTAACAAGGGTTGCTGATACAGCCTTCTTTTTTCAATTAACTCTTCATAGGCATTAAGGTCATCAAGCCATTTTGTAAGGTAATGACGTAAACTGGCAAGGTCCTTATAGTTTTTATAGCATTCCTGAAAATCACTGGATGCCATTAAATCAAGGGTATAACGGGTTTCTGGTGCGTCTTTTAAATGCCGCAGATTAACTACCCAGTTTTTATCTGCATCACCATGTTTATCCAGTAATGCGTGTAAGAAACTGCCTTCACGAATACTTTTAATAGATTCGCCAAGTCGTTGTATCTCACTGGCAAAGACATCGAGTGCCTGACCATATAAATTTGCTGACTTGCCATAGGCTTTTAATTTCCCATAGGCATAAGGCACGGCCATCATGGCTTCCTGCACCGATGAATCGTATTCGCTACGTTGATGCAGCAAGGTCCATGGTACCAGCGCTCTATCGAATCTTCCCTGCGATGCAGCCACCCATCCTGCACCAAGCAGGGCTTTATTTGAATATGGCCCCTGTAGCCTGACTCGCCTGAAATATTTTTCTGCCAGCACAGCTTTGCCCTGCTTGACGTAATGTTCGGCTAGTTTAAGATTGGCTTTATCCCTTAACGCCAGTAATTCAGGATCACTGACATCCAGCTTTCCAAGTTCATCAAAAGTTTGTTCACCCTGGTTTAGCTTACCGGCCTGAATCTGGGCAATACCGAGGTTATACAGATCAAACCCCTGAAACAGTTTTTCATGTTTTAACGATTGTAAAATTTTAATCGCTGGCTTATTTTTTCCTGTATTGATATAAGCAAGCGCTCGTAGGTAGGCGGCTTCCTTCTTAAGTGTTTGCGGTGGTTTTCTGCGTAACAGATCGAATGAGAACAATGTTTCATATCGAGATTTATGGACCTTATCGCTGATAAGATCCAGTGCATAGATAACTTTTTGAGGTTCACCTTTTTTAAAAAATAACTGCGCCAGTTTTAATGCCGCCCTGTTTCGTGTAGCCTGATCGACACCATCACCCAGCACGGCCTGTATCGCCTTGCCCGCACGCTGGTTCATACGATATTGCAAGGCAAGATCACCGACCAGAAATTCAGCCTGGCCAATATTAGAATGCAGTGGATCAAGCTTTTTCTCGTCCACTTCACTGTATTGCTCAAGTTCATTATCCAGCTTACTTATCGCCTTAAAATAGTTATTCTGATAGGCGTCATAAAGCACCTCGCCAAAATACAGATCATGCACATCAACGTGATGTAATTCAATGGATGCTCTCGACGAAGTGGCTATTAGTAAACCACCCAGAAAAAAGAATAATCTGGCAAACTCAGGGAACCTGAACATTGTTTATTACCAGTCTTTAAAACGCATGTTTTGATCAGATGAACTTTTGCCACCAATCAGTACTTCAACAAATTTTGGGCCGACGGCTTTACTGACAACATATTTACCACTGCGCTGGTATTCATCACCGGATTCAGAGCGACCAATAAAATGCATTACCAGGTTATGGTCACCGGTTTTAATATTGCCGGTATAAATGCGCTGAACGCCCCCTGCACGTAATGCCTCCAGCTCCTTATAGGTATAAATATGCTGGTTTACGACTTTGCCATCCATACTTACCTGCATGGAATCAAGCTGAAATTTTTTATTCCCTTTCAGAGCAACAAACACAGCCACCTCAGTATTTGATGGATAGAGCAGCTTTTCTTCCAGCTGAGATAGTTCTGTACTCAGATCGAGCACATCCTTCTTGATATCCTGCACCTGTTCATCCAGCCCTTTAATCTGTTTGTGACTGACTGGTATAGCCGCATTAACCCCGGCCGCAGCTATAAAGCCGATAATAAAAATGACAATTTTAATCATAACCCAACCCTGTTTTGTTTATCCGCTGTTATATCAATCACTTATAGCGATAACAAAGATACATCCGGTTTCAATATATTTTTTACATTTAGGTAGATAAATGCTTTCTATAAACATCGGTATGTTACCGAATGAGGCATTTATCGAAAGGAATATTTACGTATTTACTATCATCGACAAAAAGCTGGTGATGATTCAAGACACAGTTCAATGTCTCCCTAACACTTCAATATCTGCTAAACAGCCTGAATAACAGCCAGCCTTTTTATCTATTCTGCTAGTAAGTATATTCAAAGAATAGAAAATTACTAATTTAGCGGCTTATTTTTATCAAAAATTAACATAAAGATATCGGGTAATTGCAAAACACAACCTTTATCTTTATAGTTGAACTCGGATTTTTTATGGATAAGTTATGGCAACCACTGAATTTACCTCATTAAACTGTTCGCTTGCAGATACCTTGCAACTGGTGGGTGATCGCTGGGCCATGCTTATTATTCGTGAAGCATTTTTCGGTACCCATCGTTTTGAAATATTTCAGAAAAACCTGGGCATTGCCAGAAACATTCTCACTACTCGTTTACATACTCTGTGTGATAATGACATTCTGTTGCGTGTTCCCGTTAAAACTGGGGCCAGACGTCATGGCTATAAACTTAGTGACCGAGGATACGACCTGTTACCTGCTATCATCGCCTTGAATCAGTGGGGTGATCGGTGGCTACACGAAAGAACAGGCCCACCAATAAGATACCTGGAACGGCGGAGCGATGAAGAAATTGATGATATTGTTATCTTATCCAGCTCTGGTTGCCAGCTTTCTGCCTGGGATCTTAAACTGGTTCCCGGCCCGGGGGCGACCGAACAAACCATAAAACGACTACAACAACTGGAACGCGACTGGAAAAAACAACGTGAAGATAAGCGAAAAAAAATTAGTCTGAAAAAGCGATTATAAACAGTCCCCTCACCCCGTACTTTTGTGTACTTAACTGATTATGCACTTAGTTAGTTAAATTCAGGATTAATAAATATTATGGCTAAAACTGGCACAACCGGTATCACCCGTATTCTCCATGCTGCCGTCTATTCATGGCAGGGATTCAGGGCGGCGTATAAACATGAAGCAGCCTTTCGTCAGGAACTCTGGCTGGTGATTGTTGCTATTCCGGTTGCTTTATATGTCGGGAATGATATTGCTGAAAAATGTCTGCTCATTGCCAGCATGATTTTTATCCTGCTGGTCGAAATCATCAATTCTGCCATCGAAGCTGTCGTCGATCGAGTTGGTGATGAACATCACGAACTGTCTGGCCGCGCAAAAGATATGGGATCTGCTGCAGTTTTACTGGCCTTTTTCATTACCGGGCTGATCTGGTTTGGATGCTTATTTTATTAAAAATCAAACACTTAATCAGGATGTTTATTTACATGAGACATCCTGATTAAAGCGGATCGATAAAATAGCGCTCAGCTTCAGCCTGTACGGTTAGATTGACTTTGTCATCCACCTCTGGCGACAGCGCATTTAAACCAAATTGTGCACGACTGATGGTTGTCGTTGCCTTTATATGAATAATATTATGTAAAAAGGCGACATTTCGAGGTTCTGAAAAATCCACATAAAAAGCCACCGGACGGGTCACACCATGCATGGTTAATTTACCTTTCAATACTACTCTGGTCGAACTGATCCACTCCACCTTATTACCAACAAAGGTAATTTCAGGGTGTAATTTAGCATCAAGTAACTGTTTACTCTTAAGTAGACTATCAGCAAAAACAGAATCACTTTCCAGGCTATTTACATCCAGAATAATCAATGTACTGGCTGTACCAGCCTTAGCATCAGGTAAGGCAACGCCACCTTTGAAATGCTTAAATTCCGCATTCACCCTGCCCAGCGGCCCCTGAACAGAAAAAGCTGCTTTTGAACTTCCCGGCTTAATCTGATATAGCCTGCCATGACCGGCGGCGGCCAGCAATGATGAGATAAAAGATTGATCTATTTTTGCATCCACAACCGATACATATAAATCGCTCACCTCACCACTCACCTCGCCCTTCGCCTGCACGGGTAATGCGAGAACCAGTAGTAGTGAAAACACCAAACCAACAAAAATATTAGAGACTCTATTCATCGCTATATCCTAATATTAGATAATACTAATATAGTATAGCCTAAAAATCAACTTACAAGTGCTTTTTGCCTATTAAAGTTTTTTATCGTTTGGAAAACCAGATGCCTGAAGATCAGTTTGTCTTCTCTTTTTCTGCCTGCTGCTCGGCAACATCTTTGCGCACCTGATCCATATCCAGCGCTTTGACCTTACCGATAATATCTTCCAGTGCGCTCTCTGGCAACATACCTGCCTGTGAGAATATAGCAATCTGTTCGCGAATAATCATTAAGGTTGGAATGGAACGTATCTGAAAACTGGCCGCCAGTTCCTGCTCATCCTCAGTATTTACCTTGGCAAAAACTACATCAGCATGTTTTTCAGAAACCTTCTCATACACAGGGGCAAAAGACTTGCAAGGACCACACCAGGGGGCCCAGAAGTCAATAATGACAACATCGTTATTATCAATGGTTTCTTTAAAACTGTCTTTTGTTACCTGTATGGTTGCCATATCTACCTCATAAAATTAAACTTGAACAAGTTTACCTTATTTACTCGCCCTCAGCCAACAGGATATCTTCAGGAGATTTAGTGAAAAAAATAATACAGTACCACAACAACAACGGCAGCAATTAATAATTCACGGGTTATTTTGCAGGCTTTACATCGAGACACGGGAATAAACTGGCTTCTTATTTAATAAACATAGATATATTACCACATAGCCTTAAAAATCCGACTTCAAATTAAATCTGACTTAAATTGCCGTCTCCTTGCTTATCAAAACAGACAATAGCCGACATTTGCGCAAAGCACTTGTCGCTGTATAACACAACGTGCGAAAATTAACCGTTTTACTAATAGCACCGTTAACCCAAACACTTAAAAAAACACCTATATTATTATGCCTGCAAAAATTATTGATGGAAAAGCGATCGCTGCTCAACTGCGAGAACAAACCCGAAACAGTGTCGAACAACGCATTACACAGGGTAAACCTGCGCCCGGGCTGGCTGTTATTCTGGTTGGACTGGATCCTGCCTCACTGGTTTATGTGCGCAAAAAACGTGAAGCCTGCGAGGAAGTTGGTTTTATATCTCATTCCTATGACCTGGATACACACACAGATGAAGTGATTTTGTTGGACCTTATCAACGACTTAAACAATGATAATAATATAGATGGCATACTGGTTCAACTACCCCTGCCAGCACATATTGATAGCACAAAAATACTCGAAGCGATTCACCCAGACAAAGATGTTGATGGTTTTCATCCCTACAATGTCGGACGCCTGATGCAACGTATCCCGTTGTTACGTCCATGCACGCCTTATGGCATTATTCATCTACTGAATACCATTGGCGAAGTATATAAAGGCCGACATGCGGTTATTGTGGGGGCATCCAATATCGTTGGCCGCCCCATGGGGCTGGAATTATTGCTCGCTGGGGCCACGGTTACCACTACTCACCGTTTTAGCAAAGATTTGCAGATGTTTGTCGGCATGGCAGATATTCTGGTGGTAGCAGTTGGCAAAGCGAATTTTATTCCCGGTAAATGGGTAAAACCCGGTGCCACAGTGATTGATGTCGGTGTTAACCGGCTTGAAAATGGCAAACTTACCGGTGATATTGAATTTGAAGAAGCAGCAAAACGCGCTGCCTGGATTACGCCGGTACCAGGTGGTGTCGGCCCGATGACGGTTGCCATGTTGCTGCAGAATACCTTACTGGCAGCCCGGAAACATGATTCAGTTTAAAGACCCAGAGCATTCCCATGAAATATTCGGGTTAAAGATCCAGGATAGATTAAAGGCCAAACGGCGGTGTTTGCCATTCGCTGACTTTACCATCGCTGTCTAACATCACTGAACCAACACCAAGCCCCTTGTATTTATAATACCAGAGTATTTCCCGGTTGAATTTGAATTTAGAAGCAGGTTCACCAAGTAACTGTCGTAGTTCAGCTTTTGATAAACCACGATGTAATTTCTCCCAGTTTTTTCGTATATGCCCTACTTCCTCAAATATCGTTTTTTTCTGTTTAGGTTGAACAACGATAAGAGGTGCTGATGGCGTGACAGCTAATTTTTTTACAGCTGTATTTTTTGCAGGATTATTTTTTGTATAGTTAACGGTTGTATTACCTGGCTTTGCTGGCAGACAGGCATTGAGTCTTTTTTCCAGTTGCTTGATATGTTTATTCATCACATCAATCTGCATCTGTAGATGCGCAATCTGCTGATCGGTTTTTATTGCTAACCTGTTAACTACCGGATTATCCGCCCGTACTATATGCGATAACAGTAATAGCCAGAGCACAATGGCGCAACCAACTATACTGTTCAGCCGTCGATAAAAAACTGTAGGTAAGTGAAATAGCTGAATCAATGGTATCATTGCCTGTGGTAGTTTACCTATCCTGTGGTAGTTTACCTATAGAGTATAACAATAAAATTGTTCAATTTGAAAGCCTGAAGTCAAATACCATGAAGTAAGTCATTTTATCCTGCCTGACCGGCTATGTCCTGATAACATATGTCCTGTTAAAATTTTCTCGAAGTCATGTAAACTATATTCTTCATCGTATTGAGCGGACAAAACAATTACCAGCCAGACTAATAACCCGACTTCACGCTGTATTGTCTGCGAAACGATGCAGTACCAGTCTGAAGCCAGAAAACTGGCTCAGACCTTACATCTGCCTTTTCTGACACATAAAACCCGTGAATATGACCTGCAATTATGTTACCTGGAAAATTATATTGAGTTGTTTTCCAGTGAACTGAATAGTGCCATTCATATTGATTTTTGTGCAGGCAAGCTGGCGCATCGTCATCAATACGGCGGGGGACGTGGACAGGCTATTGCCAGAGCGGCAGGGTTGAAACAGGGTAAATCACCGACAGTGCTGGATGCCACGGCCGGACTAGCGGCAGACGCATTTATTCTGGCAACACTGGGCTGCCCGGTTACCATGCTGGAACGCTCGCCAATACTGACGACCTTAATTAACGATGCCATTGACCGTGCGCAGCATGAAAAATCGCTGGGCAAAGTTTTCCAGCGTGGCTTCTGTGTGCACAATATTGATGCGTTTGACTATATGCAACAGCTGCCGGAAAAGAACCGGCCAGATGTGATTTATCTCGACCCCATGTATCCGGAAAGAAAAAAATCAGCACGGGTAAAAAAAGCCATGCAAATCCTGCAACAGTTACACAGCAGCGACGATAATGCCGAAACTTTGCTGGCAACCAGTCTGCACAAGGCCAGGAAACGCGTTGTCGTCAAGCGCCCTGTTCACGCACCAGCTATTGCAAACAACAAACCATCAACCAGTATAAAAACTAAAAAAACACGCTTTGATATTTATGTTATTGAAAAACTGTAACCCTGTGTCTGTACCGGTTAATACCAGGTGCTTAATTTCTGAAATTTGTAAACTGCAGGGGATGCTCGATATCTGCGTCTTTTAAAAATGCAATAACCGCCTGCAGGTCATCACGTTTTTTGCCGCTGATGCGAATTTGCTCACTCTGTATGGCAGCCTGTACCTTGAACTTGTTACTTTTAATCAGCTTAACGATTTTTTTTGCTGTTTCTGTATCGATACCCTGTTTGACTGTAATCGCCTGATAGGCACGCAAACCACGTTCTTCAACGTTAGAACGATCCAGACAACGGGTATCAATACCGCGTTTTGTCAGTTTATTCACCATGATGTCACGCATCTGTTTTAACTGAAAATCACTCTGTGCTTCAAAATTCATCACCGAATCTTTTAATTCAACTTTGGCATCACTGCCTTTAAAATCAAACCGTGAACTTACTTCCCGGTTAATCTGATCCACGGCGTTCATTAACTCATGTTTATCCACGTCAGAAACCACGTCAAAAGAAGGCATGCAAATTCTCCACTAACACTTTAAACTGAAACCTATTATACCTGTAATTTGCAAGCTGCCTATGTCAAATCGAATTATTTCTATTGCCGCCATCAATGCCTTTATTGCCATTGCTGCGGGGGCGTTTGCTGCCCACGCATTAAAACACAGCCTGAGCGCTGATTATCTGGCTGTATTTCATACTGCGGCTTATTATCAGCTGGTTCATGCCCTGGCTTTATTTGGTCTTGGCATATTAAATAAAATGCAGCCTGCAAGCTGGATTAAAACCACTGCTACGGTTATGACAGCTGGTATTATCCTGTTCAGCGGCAGCCTGTATGCGCTGGCACTTAGCGATATAAAATGGCTGGGGATGATTACCCCGTTGGGCGGGCTATGTTTTCTGTTTGCCTGGTTATATCTGGCTATTTCCATACATAAAGAAACAGCTGGTTAAAAAAGAAACAGCTGGTTAAATAGTCTATTTTTTAGCTGCTGTTCTTCGCCCCTGTATCGCCGAACAGATACCACGGAATATAGCCACTTCACGTTGTGTTGTTGCCGCACGGTTAAACAGACTTTTAATACGGCGCATCAGTTTTTCGGGATGATGGCTGCCAAAAAAACGCAATTCGGTCAAGGTCGCATATAAATGCTGGTATAAACCATCAAGCTGGTCAGCACTGGCAGGCAGGTCATCACGATATTTAGGTTCAGATTTTACCACGGGCATAGCCCGGTTTTTCAGCATCGTGCGACGTAACTCATAGGTCATTATCTGTATCGCTGCGGCAACATTCAGGGAACTGTAGGCAGTATCGGTGGGTATATGTACCAGTGAATTACACTGTTCCAGTTCTTTGTTGGTCAAACCACTGCGCTCACGCCCGAAAACAATCGCCACTTCACCCTCTGTAGTAGCGCCAAGACATTTTTGTGCACAAACATCCGGGCTATTCACCTGCCAGTCTAGTGTGCGGCTACGCGCACTGGTACCTGCCACATAGATACAGCCGCGCAATGCCTGTTGCAGCGTTTCCACCACACTGGCCCGGTCGAGTACATCATCGGCACTGGCTGCACGCTGGTATGCTTCAAAACTGGGAAACCGGTTTGGCGATACCAGAACCAGTTTCGACAGCCCCATATTTTTAACGGCTCTTGCTGCGGCGCCAATATTTCCCGGATGCGCCGGATAAACCATCACGA
Organism: Gammaproteobacteria bacterium; assembly: GCA_015488885.1. Taxonomy (GTDB): domain Bacteria; phylum Pseudomonadota; class Gammaproteobacteria; order SZUA-229; family SZUA-229; genus S010-25. Next base: position 18,678 of record WFMW01000069.1, read on the forward strand.
TGCGCAGCTGCTGTAATATTTCGTCTGACATGGTATTTTCTCATGTTTCAAGGTGGCTATTCTGCTATGCTATGCGCCGAATTAAAACTGTTCTGTAGAAAATTATTCAACCCGGAAAATTATACAAACCATGTTAACCCAACCCATGCTGAATATCGCCGTAAAAGCGGCGCGCGCTGCCGGAAATATCATTGTTCGCCATATGGACAGGCTCGACCGTTTAAAAGTAACCACCAAACAGAATAATGATTTTGTCAGCAATGTTGATTATCAGTCGGAACAGGCGATTATTGACATCTTAAAATACGCCTACCCCGATCATGGCATTTTAGCTGAGGAAAGTGGCAAGCAGGATGAGGCCGCCGACTTCCAGTGGATTATCGACCCTCTTGATGGTACCACCAACTACCTGCACGGCTTTCCGCAATTTGCTGTTTCGATTGCATTAAAACATAAAAACCGGCTTGAAGTCGGCGTTATTTATGACCCGATTGCTCAGGAACTGTTTACCGCCTCTCGGGGTAATGGCGCGACCTTAAATGGTAAAAAAATTCGCGTTACCACGCATAAAGGACTGCATAACGCTTTACTTGGTACCGGTTTCCCCTATTACGATCAGAGTTATCTGGATACCTACCTGGAAACCATGAAAGCACTGATGCAGAAAACCGCTGGCCTGCGCCGCCCCGGCTCCGCCGCACTCGACCTCGCCTGGCTGGCTGCCGGACGTATTGACGGCTTCTGGGAATTTAATCTGCAAGCCTGGGACATTGCTGCCGGCGCACTGATTGTGCGCGAAGCCGGTGGCATTGTCAGTGATTTCAACAATCAGGATAGCTATCTGGAAAGTGGTGATATTATTGCCGCAGCCCCTAAAGTTTTCCCGGAAATGATGCAGATTATTCAGGCTAAAGTGAAAGATAGCGCCTATATGCAACGCTAACGGTATCGGCATCATTGATTCATGCCTTCAGTTTTGCTTCTCCCACTCTGCCCGGGTATAAGCTTTAATTGTCAGGGCATGTATGGCACCGCTCTGGATATAATCATTCAACAGGGCATAAACCATTTTCTGCTCGGCTACCATACTCATGCCGTCAAAGATATCGGCAATAACCGTTGCCGTGTACTTGCTACCATCAGCAGTCACCATGGCCTCACTGCCATCAATACCCGATTCAATAATACGTTTAACTTCTTCAGTGCGCATAATACTCTCAGTCCTGTTTCAAAATAGGTAACTACTCAGTGAGCAGTCAAAGGTAACAGTAACTACTCAGATGGCCGCTGAGATTTTTTCCAAAAACTGCATAGCGGGTAACGGATACATAGTGTATTTTTCTAATATACCAGTATTTATTAGTATATTCATTATATTAAGCCATATTTATAGCGTTCCCATGAAATATTCGGGTTAGCTGAGTAGTTACCAAAATAGATGTGGTAAAAGACATTATAATAACGCTTCTGTCTTTTTTTAACACCATAGTTTTTACATGATTATCGATCTGTATGTTTAAAAGAATTCTGCTTATGTGCCGCCCGGGGTTTGAGAAGGAATGCGCCGGAGAAATCATTCAGATTGCTAACAGGCAAGTATCCTCAACCTATATTCAGGCCAGAGAAAATAGTGGCATCGTCTATCTCGTCAGCCATTCAAACGCTGAAATCACCGGGTTAATCCACACGGTTGTATTCAAACAGCTGGTGTTTAGCCGACAATGGATAATGACCACGGATAAAGCGCTTTCACTGCCGGACAACAACCGTCTGCCGGCTATTTTAAACACGATTAAAAAATTCGATTGTCATGTTCAGGCGATTGAAATGGATTATGCTGACACCAATGAAGGCAAGGCCTTGAATAAATTTTGCCGCCAGTTTAAACCTCATCTGCTCGAAGCATTACAACAGCACCATTTGCTGAACGATCACGCCCCCTGGCGGCTACATCTGTTTTTTCATCACTCACAACAGGTTGATATTGGCCTCTCGCCTGTTGCCAACAGTGCGCAGCATGCCATGGGTATTCTGCGCCTGAAAATGCCTGCTGCCGCACCCAGTCGTTCCACCTTAAAGCTGGAAGAGGCGATTCACTGGTTTTTATCTCCCGCCCGGCAGCAGAAATTACTGGTCCCCGGTATGCATGCGGTTGATCTCGGTGCCGCCCCCGGTGGCTGGAGCTGGCAACTGGTACAACGTGGCTGTCTGGTCACCGCCATTGATAACGGTCCGATGCAGGATGCGTTAATGCATACCGGCATGGTTGAACACCTGCAAACCGATGCTTTTACTTATGCACCGGCAAAAAAAGTGGACTGGCTGGTGTGTGATATGGCCGAACGCCCTTTGCATGTCAGCCGTTTGATCGCCCGCTGGTTTAACCAGCAACAATGCAGTCACGCCATTTTTAATCTCAAATTACCCATGAAAAAACGTCTTGCCTGTGTGCAGGAATGCCTGGCTTTACTGGACAAAAGCCTGTCAAGTGCGAAAATCTCCTACTATATACAGGCCAAACAGCTTTATCATGACCGTGAAGAAATTACGGTTTGTATCATAACGTGAGAGAAAATCCAATATTGTTCTAAATCAGCGCCATATCCATACAACATAAAAATCATATAGAACAGTTGCTTACGAGTTAAAACATGTCAACTTGAATATTTAACGCATAATACGATGATTTTATACAGAAATTCAGTAGAATCAGACTATAACAGATAAAGCTTGAACCTGAATTCGTGATTTGATAACGGAATCAGGGCTACAAGTTATTATTAATTATTCACTACATTCAGGGTTTTATTATTCAGATTCGTCAATCTCTTTGCCAACCATTATTATTATCACTTATCGCGGTGATAATGAGTGTTGTATTAGCATTTAAAATTATTCCTGCATTCAACAGCAAAAATTTGCTGGAACAGATTAAGGATAATGGCGAACTTATTGTTATTACCCGTAATAGCCCAACTACCTATTACCAGAATGCAGCCGGCCCTGCCGGACTTGAGTATGAACTGGCAAAAATGTTTGCTGACCAACTTGGTGTGAGGTTAAAACTGAAAGTTGCTAACACACTTGATGATTTACTCGATCAGTTACGCAGTGGGCAGGTTAATATTGCTGCCGCCGGCCTGACCATTACCAAAGCACGTGAGAAAAACTTTCTGTTTGGCCCAACTTATAAGGAGGTGACCGAACAACTCATTTATAATGCATCCCAACCCCGGCCAAAAAATTTAGCCTCTCTGGGAAATGGCCTGCTTGAAATTGTTGCTCACTCAAGTCATGAAGAACGTCTTCAGTATCTTAAGAAAGTTATTCCAGATCTCAGCTGGAAGGAAAACCACCAACAGGATAGTGATGAACTATTACAGCTGGTTTCAGACGGCATGATTGATTATACCATTGCAGACTCAAATGAATTTGCACTCAATCAAGCCTATTACCTTAACCTTCGAGTCGCATTTGATATCAGCGAACCTGAACCACTTGCCTGGGCGCTACATAAAACGAATGATGACAGCCTGTTACTGGCAGTGCAGAAATTCTTTCATAAAATAAAACATGATGGCGAGCTAGCCAGGATTATTGAACGCAATTATGGTCATGCCGAGGAATTTGATTATGTTGGCACAAAAGTTTTCCGACGGCATATAAAAACACGACTACCAACCTACGAGAACACATTCCAGTCAGCAGCAAAAAAATACGGGCTCGACTGGCATCTACTTGCTGCTATCGGTTATCAGGAATCACACTGGAATAAAACCGCCCGGTCACCAACCGGGGTACGCGGCATTATGATGTTAACCTTAAAAACCGCGCATGAACTGGGTATAAAAAACCGTCTGAAACCAGCGGATAGCATTGCAGGTGGCGCAAAATACTTCAGCCAGATTCTAAAAAAAATGGATAAAAATATTCCCCAGCCTGATCGTTTATGGATGGCACTTGCCGCCTATAACGTTGGTTATAGTCATCTTAAAGATGCAAGAAAAATTACCCTATTAAGGCACGAAGACCCAAACAGCTGGTATGATGTAAAGAAAAACCTGCCTTTACTGGCACAGAAAAAATGGTATAAAAAAACGCGTTCTGGTTATGCCAGAGGCTGGGAACCAGTACGATACGTAGAGAATATTCGTAGTTATTATGATTTGCTTAAATGGGTGGATGAAGCGGATAACAGGACAGTAACGATACCCGCTGAATTTTTAAAAACCCCCGGCAGTTTATAAGCCTGCATTTATATTTCGACATTTTATCAATTTTTATTTATCAATTTTTATTTATCAATTTTTATTTATCAATTCCTGGTTTGTAAACCTATGCATAAAACGGCTTAATCTTTACGTTTTTCGCCGGTAAAACACCCCGTCAGCATGGCCAACATACTCAAAATCAGCGGCATTAATCGTCTCATCATCAGCAACCATTAAAATACCTGATGGTGATAACTGACTGGCAAATTGATTTAATATTCTGGCACGATCAACCGGTGAAAAATAAACCAGAATTTCTGGCGCGATAATTATATTAATCGGCCCCATCTGTTTGCAATGTTCATGTAGATCACAGTGACTGAATTTCACCCTGTCACGAATTTTCTTTTTAATTTGATAAACATCGCCACTCTCCTCACCAAATTCATCATTTAGATCATCACGCTTCGCAAAATACATTGATAGCATATCCTGTGGTACCCCCTGCATTCGCCTGATCGGGTAACAGCCGTTTTCTGCCTGCTCAAGTATTTCATCCGAAATGTCAGTCGCCATAATGGAAAATGACTTTTGCTGGTAATTATTACGATTGTATTCTGCAATATCAATTGCAACACTGTAGGCTAACGAACCGTCACCACAACCAACCACCCAGATTTGGGTTTCACCTACTACATTGTCCAGTAAATAATTCTGTAATAAACGTGAAATCGCAGAATAACGAAACCAGTTAGTGTCGCCAACAGTAATAGCCGAAAGGATAGCGGCGTTTAATCGATTAATATTGCTACGGCGCAATTTTTCTGCCAGATCGATAACAGAATCCAGCTCAAATGCCTGCATCACCCGGTTGAGTTTTGCCAGAATGGATAATCTTTGCTCTTCAGTGATAACGACACCGAGAATATCCTGGAATGCCAGAGATAGTGTTTGATAATCTTCTATTTCTTTTGCAACAGCAGATGACATAATTAAATCCTGATGAATGGACCAATAAATAAATAAATCAACCAATAAATAAATAAATCAACCAATAAACTTCTACAAGCATAGAATGAAATTTAAAGAATGCAATTATCTACATGTTTTTATTATATATTTATGTATTATGTATTATATATTTATGTATTATGGCGTTAAAAACAGCTCACGACTTTTAAGTGGCCGACCACCAAGGTGAGTATGAATGATGTATCGCATCAAATGTTTGAGCTGTTGCAGCTGCTGCCTGTCTCGCTGAATAAGCGCGTAATCTTCCTTCAATAAAGCCAGCAGGGTACGCCCCTGAATAAACGGTGACGATATTGAATAAACCGGTTTGCTTTCCTGTTTTGTTATTCTGCCGACTGTTGGCTGATTCACCTTTAATTCATTACAGGCGACCGGGCCATGTTCAACATAATAGTGATAGTTTTGCGCGGCCAGTATTTTTTTTCCACTGTCTGCATCATGTTCCAGTTGCAGACCAAAACCAAGTAAGGCAAGCATTTTTATCTCAAATTTACGTAGTTCAATTTCAATCTGCGTGGAGTTTTGCAGTGCATAAAGACATTGATGATAATAATCAAAAATCCCGGACTGAACATCATGTTTGTGTACTAAATAGATTAACAGCTCATTGATATACATTGCTGATAATAATGACTGCCTGGGTAAAACAGGTGGTTTTATATCAGCACGTTCAACGGTTCTTAAATAAGGCATACTCCCTTTACCCTGCCAGCCGAGCAGGAGTGGAGAAAACAACTGTAAATGACCGGAAATTCTGGATTTTGATCCACGACTGCCACGAGACATCAGCGACAAACGACCATGATCGCGGCTAAAAACCTCGATAATCTGACTGGTTTCACGATAAAAGCGTTTATGCAGAATATAAGCCAACTGAGTATTGACCTGCGACATAAGATAACCTACTCGCTATAACCCAAACCACGCAGTGCCCGTTCATCGTTCGACCAGCCTTCCCTGACTTTTACCCACAGATTAAGATAAACTTTTGTATGGATCATCGTTGTAATATCTTTTCTTGCTGAACTTCCAATTTTTTTCAAACGTTCGCCTTTTCGACCGATAATAATGGATTTTTGTCCTTCTGTTTCCACAAAAATCGTAGCATGAATATGAACAATATCGGTAGATTCCTGGTAACGATCAATCACCACGGTTGATGTATAAGGCAGCTCCTGACCGAGTTCACGCACCAGCTTTTCGCGGATAATTTCTGCAGCAAGAAACCGCATACTCCGATCAGTAATTTGATCATCAGCATAAAAATGCGCTGACTTCGGTAACAGGGAAAATACTGCCTGCTCAAGTTGATCGAGATTAATGTTGTTTAATGCAGACACTGGAATGACAGAGTGAAATGGATACTGCGTTTTCAGGCGATCAATATAAGGTAAAAGATCATTCTTATTTTTCAGTCGATCAATTTTATTAACCAGTAAAATAACCGGTACAGACAGATGCTCGAACAGTTTGAGCACCACAGCATCTTCCTCAGTCCACTGCTTTGCCTGCACCACAAACAGAACCACATCGACATCATTGAGTACTGATGTGGCTGCCCGGTTCATATATTTATTGATTGCGCTACTACGTTGCTGATGAATACCCGGCGTATCAACATAAATAGCCTGATCCTGTGCAACTGTTTTTACCCCCAGAATCTGGTGGCGTGTGGTTTGCGGTTTCCTGGAAGTGATACTCAACTTCATTCCCAGAATATGATTCAGTAATGTTGATTTCCCAACATTAGGGCGACCTACAATAGCGATATAACCACAATGTTCCGGTTTCTTTTTCATCCTTTATTTACGCAGCTCCTCTTCCACCTTGATCAGTGCTTTTTCAGCGGCATGTTGTTCCGCCTTACGGCGGCTTTTACCTTCGCCATTTATACTTAACGATAATTGTGGGATAAGACATTCCAGATGAAATATCTGGCTATGTGACTTACCACTAATTTTCTGCACATGATAAATCGGTAAATCAAAATGGCGTGACTGTAATAATTCCTGTAAGCGGGTTTTCGGATCTTTTAAGCTTTTCAGGTCTTTATGTTCGGCCAGTTTTTGTTGATAAAGATGCAGAATTAACTGGCGACAGACATCAAAACCACTATCACTATACACTGCACCAAAAATACTTTCGACCGTATCGGCCAGAATAGATGGACGACGAAAGCCACCACTTTTTAATTCACCTGAACCAAGTTTTATCACCTCACCCAGATTTAATGTCTGTGCTATTTCTACCAGGGTATCCTTGTTTACCAGACTGGCACGCAAACGGCTTAAATCACCTTCCTGAACATCAGGGTAACGTGTAAAGAGTTCTGCAGCAATAACGAAATTCAGAATACCATCACCTAAAAATTCAAGCCGCTCATTATTCCTGGCGCCCACACTTCGATGTGTTAAGGCTTCATCAAGCAATGCAACATTTTTAAACTGATAATCAAGTTTTTTCAGTAATACGGTTTGAGACATAAAATAACAGTGTGGTGATGATTTAGCGCAAAGGGACTTTTACTTCATGGTGAAACTTGACAACATATTCCAGATTGCCGATCAATGGCCCACGAGGTTGGTAGTTAATAGTGACAATATTCTCACCACGTCCTTTCTTTACTTCTATATAATCTGGTTTAATTGAATAGACATTATTCATGCGAATACGTTTTTCTATTAATATCTTCAACCTTTTTGTAGTCAGCCCCTGCGCTTCGACATCTGTCGGCAGTGCTTTTAAAACAGTTTTTACCGATTCATCAGCTATATACACCGGAATTACCCGCATCGCAATAACTGCCTGAAACAGGATATAAACCAGTATAATAACCCAGCTAATTAAGGTTAAACCCCGCTGTTTTTCAATATTCGACCTGTACATCTACGATACCCTCGCCTTGACTACCTGTTCTTTAGAAAACATTTATGGAAGTATAGCTCATGGCTACCTGCCCGAGAACAGAAGAACATATTAACGACGCATTATTTATCAATTTACCCGGTGCATAGTCAACCTTGTCAGTAGCTACTGAATGATTTTACCCAGACGATCCCAATGCCATTCATCACTATAGTGCATCCAGATCATAAAGGCTCTACCAACCAGATTCTGTTCAGGAACAGGCCCCCAATAGCGACTGTCATTACTGTTATCACGATTATCTCCCATACAGAAATACATATTCTTTGGCACAATATATTCGCCCTGTAATGTATTTGGTCTGGAAGGCATTAACAGAATATCATGTTTAACCCCGGTCAGGTTCTCTTTATATTCAATTGCATGGGTTTGTCCAGGCCCTTCATAGGGGCCAATTAATTTCTCTTTAATTGCCTTACCATTAACATAAAGCACTTTATTGTAATAAGCAATATGATCACCAGGTAGCCCGATTACACGTTTTATATAATCGACTGATGGATTCCGTGGATACCGGAAAACCACCACATCGCCACGTTTGGGTTCGGATATATTAATGATTTTTTTATTTAATACCGGTATGCGTATGCCATAAGTAAATTTATTGACCAGAATAAAATCGCCAATATACAAGGTGGGCAGCATAGAGCCTGAAGGGATGCGAAAAGGTTCAACCACAAAGCCGCGCAACAGGAAAACAATCAGTAAAACTGGAAAAAAAGATTTAGCATATTCGACAATAACGTGCTCTTTTCCACCACGGCTCACTTCGACCCCCTGATGTACCTGTGTTGCTGCCTGTATCACTGCGATACGTTTTGGAGCCAGAACAAATTTATCAAATAACCAGATAACACCGGTTATCAATACACCTAAAAATAAATAAAAAGAAAAATCAAATATCATTATTAATATACCTTAGTTATTAACTTTAAGTACGGCCAGAAAAGCTTCCTGCGGAATATCCACTTTCCCAAAACGTTTCATCCGTTTTTTACCTGCTTTCTGTTTTTCCAGCAATTTACGTTTACGTGAAACATCACCACCATAGCATTTTGCCGTCACATTCTTGCGTAACGCTTTGACGGTCGTTCTGGCAATAATATTACGACCAATGGCTGCCTGGATCGCAATATCAAACATCTGCCGGGGAATGAGTTCGCGCATTTTTTCGGCTATTTCCCTACCACGACGCATGCTTGTATCACGGTGCGAAATAATTGACAGTGCATCAACCCGCTCATTATTGATAAGAATATCAACCTTTACCAGATCAGCATCCTGAAACCTGTCAAACTCATAATCAAATGAGGCATAACCCCGACTGACAGATTTTAACCTGTCGAAAAAATCGAGTACAACTTCACTTAATGGCATATCATAATTAAGCGAAACCTGATTCCCCAGGTATTGCATATTTGTCTGTACACCTCGTTTTTCAATGCACAGAGTCATTACATTACCCAGGTATTCCTGAGGCAACAGGAGGCTGGTTTTGATAATAGGCTCACGGATTTCTGCAATCAGATTAACTTCCGGCAAATCTGCTGGATTATGAATTTCGAATACCTCATCGCCGGTTGTCAATACCTGATAGACCACGGTAGGTGCCGTGGTAATCAGATTCATACCATATTCACGTTCCAGCCTCTCCTGAATAATTTCCATGTGCAACATGCCCAGAAAACCAATCCGAAAGCCCAGCCCCAGTGCCGTTGAATTTTCCGGCACATATTGTAATGAAGCGTCATTTAAAGTCAGTTTGTCGAGTGAGTCCCGAAAATCGTTGTAGTCATCAGAACTCACTGGAAACATACCAGCAAAAACACGTGGTTGTATTTCCTTGAAACCAGATAATGCCTGAGTCGCTGGTTTATCCACCATAGTGATGGTATCACCCACTTTGGCCGAATCAATATCTTTAATACTGGCAATAACAAAACCAACCTGACCGGCTGATAAATAGTCGCTATTGTGACGTTTGGGGGTAAACACACCTACCTTATCGACCAGATAATGACGCTGCGTTGACATGACCAGCATTTTACGGTTGGGAGTGATGGTACCCTGCATAATGCGAACCAGTACAATGACGCCTACATAAGCATCAAACCAGGAGTCGATAATAAGTGCCTGTAACGGTGCCTGCGGATCACCTTCTGGTGGTGGTACCTCAGCAATCAGTTGTTCCAGTAGCTCATGTATGCCCTGGCCGGTTTTAGCACTCACCTCCAGCGCCGCACTGGCATCAATGCCGATAATATCTTCAATTTCAAGTTTTACCCTGTCCGGGTCGGCAGCAGGCAGGTCTATTTTATTTAATACCGGAATAACTTCCAGTCCCTGTTCAATAGCGGTATAACAGTTGGCCACACTTTGTGCTTCGACACCCTGCGAAGCATCAACAATTAATAGTGCACCTTCGCAGGCTGCAAGTGAACGGGAAACTTCATAAGAAAAATCGACATGCCCGGGGGTATCAATAAAGTTAAGCTGGTAGGTCTGACCATCATCCGCAGTATAGTCCAGAGTAACACTTTGCGCCTTGATGGTAATCCCCCGCTCACGCTCAATATCCATGGTATCAAGTACCTGCTCTTCCATTTCGCGTTCACTCAAACCATCACAGGACTGAATAAGGCGGTCAGCCAGTGTTGATTTACCATGATCAATATGAGCAATAATGGAAAAGTTACGAATATTTTTCATTTCCCGGAAGCTCTGCTCATTACCTTCTGCAATACATCAGGGTCAAAAAAATATTCACAAACAAGTTGCTGTTTATACATTAACACAGGGATACGGTGACCGTATAATTGTTCCAGTTCGTTATTATTATCAATAAATATACGTTGCACGTCTAAGTTGCAGGAAGTTATAAAAGGCTGTAATTCTGCTTCCATTGCTTCACATAAATGACAACCGCTACGTAAATAGAGCGTTAGCTGTTTCATTGACACATCACCACAGTTCAAGACCACGCCAGTACCCTTTCCTTAATAAAAAAACCGGCAATTGCCGGCACGATAGCGGGTAAGTTTATCACATTTTAGCAAGGGAACCGAACAAGTCTGAGTCAAACAGATTATGATGAAAATAGCCCTCATTCAAAGCATGGAACACACCATAATTATGCTTTAGCCCGGATATTTCATGGGAATGCAGACAATGGGGAGATATTCTATAAAAACAGTCAGTGTGTCAGTTTTGTCGATTCGTCGAAAAGCATAGCCATAGCTATGGTTACAGGCGAATCGACAAAAATGGCCGCTGATATTTTTCCAAAAACTGCATAGCGGGCAACAGGTACATATTGTATTTTTCTGATACCAATATTTATTAGTATATTTATTAGTATATTTATTACGTTAAGCCATATTTATAGCGTTCCCATGAAATATCCGGGTTAGGGCAAGGTGTGAAATTTTACTGCAGGCTATTTCAATCGCAAGCATCGATTTATATGACCTGTTCAGAGCTTCACTGTCTTCACGGGAAATGGATTAACCAGTGTATTTGCTTTGCATGTATCTAAATCCATTTTTTTTATAATAACCGGAGTAAGCCTTAAACGAGAATATCTGGAGGATAAAATCCATCGCGCCAGTAATACACACAGCCCGAATCCGAAAAAGGCTGATAGAGCAATACTGATATCTCTGCCAGGGGCACCAGCAAGCAGAATAAAATCAGCCAGTAAAGCCAGTATAATCATGCCAAAGACCGGCAAAAAATAAATTAACAGGGAGCCGCTTAGCAAAACCCGCTCTGGTAAGCCAATAACAATTGTATCGCCAACCTGTGCATTCACGGTATTTTTCACCTTAAAATGGCTAAACTTTCTACCCACCACCTTTGATAATACAGCAGTCCCACAGGCCTGCCTGGCTTCACAACTTCCACAGGTAGTTTTTACCTGCGCTTCCAGTATTAGCTGATCGCCCTCTATACCAACTACCTGTACCTGCTCTTCAATCATCGTCTTATTGACTAGCCTGTTTTCGTGTATTAATGGCCTGCTTCAGACTATTAACCTGTTTAGTCGTCTGCGCCATTTGCATAACGGTTATCGCCGGTACCTCACCAACCGAAGTAATATAATGATCACCGTATTGCACACCATAAGCATGTATAGCTCCCAATGCCGAACTCCCTGCCAGATGCACAGTTTTATCGTTCAATTTTTCAATAAAGACGGAAACCGATGCCAGCCCGTCAGAGTATACTAATTGCAATAAAGCCGGTAATGAGAGAGATTTTCTATAGTGGCTTCGAATATATTTAAACCCTGCCGGTGGTTTTGTTACCCGCCAGTTTACTGCGTTAACCGGTTTTGTCTCATCCTCCAGCTTCTGCACAGTGTAGCCTTTTAAATTTATATTTTTAAACGCTGCAATCGGTGGTTTGTCCAGATAGTGCATTTGAGTAAACATCATCTGTTCAATAACCGAATGTTTGGCATTTAAGATATCACAACGCAGTAACATACCCGTATCATTCTCTAACCAGTAACGATACCCATAACGATATTGATCCTTTGGCTCCAGATCTAACACAAAAGTTTTATAACCGGCAATCCGGTCAGAATTAAGCTGATGAAAAGTATAATATTTTGTCAACTTTGCCAGGTTATCTGGTAATTTATGCTTCAGCGAGGTTGTCGCATCAGACTGGCGAATAGTGAGTAATTTTTTAGCCGGAAAAATAGAGATGACTTTTTTATTCTGCAGGATAACCCTGCGTGGTTCACCATTAAGCGCCTCCAGACTCTCCCACACGCCACGTTCATCTTTTCCATGGCTAACCCTTAATGTAGAAATCTGGTCAGATTTACGCAAAATAAACGTACCCTGATAATTTCGGCTTTGTGATGCTGCCGACATTTTTTCCAGCATACTAATCAGATCACTGGCATAACTGGTTGTTGATGCAGCCAGAAAAAAACCACAGGCTAAAGCTATCTTTATACCTGTCTTTAAGGATAACTTAGACAAGGCCGCCAACAAGAACAAACCTGAAAAAAACTTATTCTGCTGATTCGTAGCTAACAGCTCTAACATATGGCATACGGCTCTGTAAGGTATCCTGAGTTGCAAAATGCTGATTTAGATAAGCATTTAATTCACTATTACTGGCTGGCTGATTATTTTGCTGATCACCATGAAGACGCTGGTTCGCAGCAAGATTCGCTGACACCGGGACAGCCTGTACGGTTCTCTGCGCAGTAACCGTTGTCGCCGGGATTGCCTGTGCACTTGCCATTTGCCCGCCTGTTGATGACTGTATATTATTCTGCATGACGACAAGTACCATTACCACTGCAACAGAGGCAGCAACGGCCATACCGGCAAGTGGTTTTAACCAGCCTGATGTTAGTCGATTCAGTACCCCGGCCAGAGAAGGTTCCGCTAACCTTGCTGTCTGTGCAGACCGAGCCGCAGTATGCGGAACAGGCTCATCAAACAGATTTTCCTCCGCCAGTGCCTGACGCACTGCATCGCTCACATCCAGTAACGAAAGTTCAGTTTGCTCACCACGTAAGATATCCCCGATTAGACGGTAATGTGTCGAGACAGCCGCATCACCTTCCTCAGCAGATAAGGAAAAGGACATAATTTCATCCTGATGAATTTCATCATCAAGATAAGCCGATATTTTTTCGTTGCGCATACTCATTAATATTTACCTTTCTAACGTTCTATATTTTACCACAATAAAAACCACTATCCCGTCATTAAGCCAGATGAACGCCTGACTGCTTAACTTCCTGGTGCCCTGTAACTTTCGACATCCAGTAACGGCGATAGTTTTACGTCGATGGCTTCGCGCGCACGAAATATTCTCGAGCGTACTGTTCCAATCGGGCAATCCATAATCTGTGCAATATCCTCATAACTTAAACCTTCAATCTCACGTAAAGTAATGGCCTCACGTAAATCTGGCGGTAAATCCGTCATCGCCTGATGCACCACGGTTTCCAGTTCGGTGGCCAGTGCTTCACGTTCAGGCGAAGAATATTCCTTTAACCATTCACTGGCACCATAATCTTCTGCCTCCTGCACATCAAGACCACCTGTCGATGCCTTGCGCGACACGGAGACCAGATGATTTTTTGCTGTATTAATCGCTATGCGGTACAACCAGGTATAAAAGGCACTGTCACCACGAAAATTGGGTAACGCACGATAGGCTTTTATAAACGCTTCCTGCACCACATCGGGTACATCTGAGGCATTGCGCAGAAACCTGGCAACCAGCTTCGATACCCGTAACTGATATTTCAATACCAGCAGGTCAAATGCCTTCTTGTCACCTTGTTGTACACGCTCAACCAGCCCCTGGTCAGTCGCTCTGTCACTCATTCTGTTTTCATTCATGCCAAACGACTAACCACCTTGCTGGTGTGACATATTATAATCACTATAGTTCTCATTGTTTTTTCGATAAAATAACAGTTTTAGTAAAATTATTATATTCTGTTGGTAACTGGTGACAAACTTACTCTATTTTCGGCCATTCATAAAGCCGCTGAGCGTAAACTGCCGTATATTAACCCGAGTAGACGAACAACGCTATGACGAATACTTATAAACATGATGCGCTTATTATCGGCGGCGGTGCAGCCGGTTTAAGCCTGGCTTTACGTCTGGCCGACTCTTGCAGTATTGCTATTTTGAACAAACCGAGCAACCCCACTGGTAACACTTATTTTGCTCAGGGCGGTATTTCCTCGGTGATGCGCGAAAAAGACACCTTTGCATCACATATTAATGATACGCTGATTGCTGGTGCGCAACTGTGTGACCTGGAAGCCGTTACCTTTACCGTTGAACACGGGCCGGAAAATATACGCTGGCTACAGGATCTGGGAGTTCCCTTTAATACCGAGATTTTTACCTCGGGAAAACGTGAACTCCATTTAACCCGTGAAGGCGGCCACAGCCAACGCCGAGTCGTCCATGCTGCGGATGCCACCGGCAAAGCGCTTTCCATGACTCTGGAAAACCATGCCCGTGAACACAGTAATATCACTTTCTATGAAAACCATATCGCTATTGACCTGATTACGTCAGCAAAACTGGATACAAAACCTGCTCAGAACAACAATGACACAAACACCTGCCTCGGGGCTTATATCTTTAATAACAAAACCCGTCATGTAGAAATTTTTCAGTCACGTTATATTATTCTGGCAACTGGCGGTGCCAGTAAGGTATATCTCTATACCACCAACCCGGATGGCTCTACCGGCGATGGCATTGCGATGGCCTGGCGTGCCGGTTGCCGGGTCAGTAATATGGAATTTAATCAGTTCCACCCTACCTGCCTGTATCATCCTGAGGCAAAATCCTTTCTGATTAGCGAAGCGGTTCGCGGCGAAGGCGGTAAACTTTTATTACCCGATGGCCAGCCGTTTATGCACAAATTTCATCCCATGGCAGAACTGGCACCCCGTGATATTGTTGCCCGTGCCATCGACCACGAGATGAAACGTCTGGGTGCCCCCTGCGTCTATCTCGATATCAGCCACCGCTCCACGGCCTTTATAGCCTCACATTTCCCCACCATCTACCAGCGCTGTCTGGACTATGGCATTGATATGACCAAAGAACCTGTGCCCGTGGTACCTGCCGCGCATTATACCTGCGGCGGGGTAAATACGGATCTCCATGGCTGTACCGACATAGCCAACCTCTACGCCATTGGTGAAACCGCCTGTACCGGTCTACACGGTGCCAACCGTATGGCCAGCAATTCACTGCTTGAGTGTCTGGTCTTTGCCCAATCGGCAGCACAGCATATTCAGGCTGACCTTCACCATCCCTACTGCTACCCCTATCTTCCAGCATGGGATGAAAGTCGGGTTACTGATTCGGATGAAGAAGTTGTGGTTTCCCATAACTGGGATGAATTGCGCCGTTTCATGTGGGATTATGTTGGCATCGTACGAACCGATAAACGCCTCGAACGCGCCATGCATCGAGCCAGCCTGCTGGAACATGAAATTGATGATTATTACAGTAATTTCCGTATTAGCCCCGACCTGATTGAACTGCGTAATCTGCGTCTGGTAGCTGAGCTGATTATTCGCAGCGCAATGCAGCGCAAGGAAAGTCGTGGCCTGCATTTTTCACTGGATTACCCGCTTGCCGATAAAGATTCGGCAGCAAAAAACACCATACTCAATCCTGCTCGGCTCTCCACAGACGAAAAGATAAAAATCATCAAATAACGAAAAATCATCAAAAAAGAAGTAACAACCTATGCCAGAAGCCCACTACCTTATCGAGCCAGACCAACTGGAAGCTATTCACGATAACAGTAATATCGTGATTGTCGATTGCTGCAAACCCGGACAGTACCGACAGGCCCATATTCCCGGTGCCTTGCATATTGATTATGCCAGTATGGTAAAAAATGAAAAACCGGTAATGGGGCTGTTACCCGATGATGAAAATTTTTCCGGGCTATTATCCAGTCTGGGTATTCACAGGCGTTCACTGATTGTTGCCTATGACGATGAAGGCGGTGGCTGTGCGGCCCGTTTTGTATGGACACTACAGGTCTATGGCCATGAAACCGCAGTTATTCTCAATGGCGGTCTGCACAGCTGGGCCAATGAAGGCCACCCACTCAGCAATGAAACCCCTGCTGCCCAGCTTTCGAGCCACTACCATGTGAACAAAACTCATCATCACACCGCCAGCCGCGCTTATATTCAAACCCATCTGGATGATAAAAATATCTGCCTGCTCGATGCTCGCTCGCCGGCTGAATACAGCGGCGAAAAAAAACTTGCCGAGCGTGGTGGCCATATACCCGGTGCGATAAATTTTGAATGGACGGCTGCCATGAACCAGCAAAACAATCTGCGCCGCCTGCCCGCAGACATATTGCAGGCACAACTGGATAAACGGGGTATCACCAAAGACCGGGAAATTATCTGTTACTGTCAGTCACACCATCGCTCGGCCTATTCCTGGCTGATCCTAAAGTCACTGGGCTATGAAAATGTGCTCGGCTATCCCGGCTCGTGGTCAGAATGGGGTAATCGTAGTGATACATCGGTGGAAAAAGGTGGCGGCCCGGTTATATCGCCTATATCCGCATAATATGCTCACGATAATGCTGTAATTCAGCAATCGAATCTTTAATATCGCTCATTGCCAGATGGCTGGAATCTTTCTCAAATACCATTTTTTTATCCGGTGACCAGCGGCTGGTCAGTTCTTTTAAGGTACTAACATCCAGATTTCGATAATGAAAAAAATCTTCCAGTGTCGGCATCCAGCGCGCCAGGAAACGCCGATCCTGGCAGATACTATTACCGCACATCGGTGATTTACCCTGCGGCACATATTGACGCAGAAAAGCCAGGGTAACATTTTCGGCCATTTCTTCAGAAATAGAACTGGTCTTTACCCGGTTCGTCAACCCGGACTTACCGTGTTGATGAGTACACCATTCATCCATGCCATCGAGCATTTCATCAGACTGATGGATGACAATAGAAGGCCCCTCATCAAGAATATTCAGGTTTTTATCGGTAACAATGGTGGCAATTTCTATAATACGGTCAGAATTAGGATCCAGACCGGTCATTTCCAGATCAATCCAGATCAGGTTTTCATCATTTAATTTTGACATCTGACTTTATTTACTCCATATCCAGCATGAGTAATACTGGTTTTATTTTGTTATACATTAGATAATACAACTAATGACAATATTCACAAGGTTTTTTAATGAACGATACACAGGCTTTTACCCTTCTGTTTCTGGCCATGCTGGCGATATCCACCCTGATGCGGCTATACCTGTCACATCGCCAGATTGCACATATCAAAGCACATCGCAATCAGGTTCCTGCTGCATTTGATGGCGATATCAGCCTGCATGAACATCAGAAAGCCGCCGATTATAGCATTGCTAAAGTCCGTTTCGGCCGTTTGCCGCTGATTTATGACGTTATGCTGTTATTAATGTGGACTTTAGGAGGTGGCCTGGACTTGCTCGACCAGTTTGTCAGACATTATGCACTTAACCCGATTACCACTGGCATTATCGTTATGCTGTCTTATACGCTGCTTAGTGCATTGCTGGATTTACCCTTTTCTATCTATAACACCTTTATCCTTGAAGAAAAATTTGGCTTTAACCGCACTACCATCAAGACTTTTATCATGGACATGATAAAAGGCGCTGTCCTGGGGCTGATTATTGGCGTACCACTGCTGTATATTATTTTATGGTTAATGCAACAGGCTGGTAATGCCTGGTGGTTGTATGTCTGGCTGGTTATCAGCGCGTTCAGCCTGTTTATGATGTGGGTTTACCCAACCTGGATCGCACCTGTATTCAATAAGTTCGAACCACTGGAAGAAGGTGAAACCCTACGACGGATTACCAGCCTGCTGACACGCTGCGGGTTTAACAGCAAAGGCGTTTTTGTTATTGATGGTTCCAAGCGTTCATCTCATGGTAACGCCTATTTTTCCGGGTTTGGCAAAAACAAGCGGATTGTCTTTTTTGACACCTTGCTCAATCAATTAAGCGATGACGAACTCGAAGCCGTGCTGGCGCATGAACTTGGCCATTTCAGGAAAAAACATATTATCAAAGGCCTGTTAATCACCTTTGCCACAACCCTGATCGGGCTGGCCATCCTTGCCTGGTTGATGAAAACATCGTGGTTATACAGCGGTTTGGGCGTCACCCACCCCTCAACCTATATGGCTTTGTTATTATTTACTTTAATTACACCGGTGTTTACCTTTGTATTGCAGCCATTATTCAGCCTGTTCTCACGTAAAAACGAATTTGAAGCCGATACCTTCGCTGCCCAGCAAACAGATGCAAAATTTTTAATTTCTGCACTGGTGGGCATGTACCGGGAAAATGCCAGCACCCTCACCCCTGACCCTATGTATTCCGCTTTTTACGATTCTCACCCACCTGCACCGGTACGTATTGCTCACTTAAACGCACAACATTAAAAATCTATCAGGAGCCATCATTATGTCTTTTCACCATATTAAAACCCTCACGCTTATCAGTTACCTGCTGGCTGTTAGCGGATTATTGCCCGCAACGGTTTATGCGAATCATTCAGTAACAACAGATCACGCAGAAAAACAGCTCGCAGCGAATAAACAATCCATGCAACAGATTATTGCCCATGGCGAACAGGAACATAAAAACCACTGTTACAAATGCCATACCGATAAAGTTTATACCCGCAAAAATCATTTTGTCCGCTCACTCGATGCCTTAAGCAAACAGGTCAAACGTTGCAAAAACAACACCAATGCCCCCTGGTTTGATGAAGACACCAATGCTGTCGTCGAATTCCTGAACCAGAAATATTACAAGTTCTAGGATTCTGTCGGACTCAACAGGCATTCCCGTATATGGCAAAACGTCGCCTCAGCAGACAACAGCAACGCCGTATTGCCAGCAATCAGCAAAACAAATGTCTGCCTGATACTGTAGCTAAAAATAAGACAGGCAGTAATCAGGCTGACACCATCAATGTGCGTATTATCAGCCATCATGGTAAACAGATTATTGCCGAGACCGATAATCAACAGCAGATAAAATGCAAGATACGTCAACACCTCGGTAATATTACCTGCGGTGATTATGTAGCTGTTGAACAAACCTTAGATACCGAGAACAAGCCCTGCTATATTGCCGTGGCGCTACAGCCACGATATAACCTGTTAGAAAAAACCGGTTTTGCCGGTATAAAAAAACCGGTGGCAGCCAATATCGACCAGGTGATTATTGTTTACACACCGCTACCACAGGCCAACACTTATCTTATTGACCGTTATCTGGTTGCCACAGAAAACCTGCCAGCAAAAGCCCTGCTGGTTATTAACAAAACAGATTTATTTGATCGTGATAGCCGTCAGACTATCATCCAGATAAAAAAATTATATGAAGATATTGGCTATCCAGTTATTACCACCAGCGTGAAGAACCATGAGGGCATTGATGAATTAAACATGGCTCTGAAAAACAAAACCAGTATTCTTGTTGGCCTGTCTGGTGTCGGTAAATCCTCACTGGTGAAAACATTATTACCTGAACAGAATATACGTATTGGTGAAACATCAACGGCCACCGGCGAAGGCAAACATACCACCACCGTTTCGGCACTCTATCATCTGCACAACAAAGGTATTATTATTGATTCACCCGGCGTGCGCGATTTTACCCCGGTGAATAAATCCATCCAGAGTATCACCCGGGGGTTTGTAGAGATCCAGCAATATAGCGGACAATGCAGGTTTTCCAACTGTAACCATAGCAATGAACCCGGCTGCATCATTAAAAAGAAAATACAGGAAAACAGCATCAGCTCGCAACGGTTTAATAGCTATCAACAGATGAAAAAAGAATTATAACCACTCAACTAATCACTGAAATCCGCCAGCTCTACATTAAAAAATGATCATTTACGCTTGTGAATCCTGTTTTTCGCCTTGATCTGACTGACGTTAGTGGTAGTCTGAGCTGTTACTGTTTGACTCCTCAATGCGTAATTCGCAGGAATTTATGAATCACATCAGGTTTAATTCTGGTTTAATCGAAAACACACCTGAATAGGATTATGATCGGATGAATCAACCGGCCAGATCTTTTTATTAATCGGCTCCAGACCCCGATAAAAGATATGGTCTAATTCATTACCAAAAATTCTGGTTTTATGGTGGCGACCATAATTATTGCTCTGTACATTATCCATATCGGTGCTTTCATCCAGGGTATGCAGATGCAGTTTCTTTTGCATGGTTTGCAACAGAAACAACCTTGCCCGACTCCAGCTATTAAAATCACCGGCAATAATTACCGGCCCATCGTGCTGACTGATAACACTTATTAACTCATGCAGCTGCCTGTTATAAACGGTTGTTCCAAGAGTAAAATTAATACTGTGAATATTTGCTACCAGTAATGTTCGGCTGGAATTTGCGATCGGATAAAAATTAATCAGCGTGGTTTTAGGTAGACGAATTAAAGGTTCTTTATAGCGCAGCCCATAACTGTCAACCGCTTTGACGCGTGAGGCGATTAATACCCCAGTTGCTTTTTTGTGGTAAATGAAAGCGGTATTCATCGTCCAGTGTAAATCATTCTCTACAAAAATTGCCTCAAGCTCATCACCAAGATGGGCTTCCTGCAGAATAAGCAGATCATGCTGATGACTAAACTGCCTTAAATCAGCAAGCGCATTCTGTTTGCGGGTTTTATAAATATTCCAGCTTAAAACAGTGATAGCTTCAGGATTACAGACCGCTGACTGATGATTAGTCTGATAACTGCTATGTGATAAATCAACCACGCACTGTGGGGTAAAATAATGGCCGGGTGAATGTTTCATTAATGGCTCAATCTGGTATACAAACAGTATGTTATGATAATGGGGATTATTCTGTAAATAACAAAGATCATCATACTACAGGAATCATAACATTGAGAACCCGTGTCCAACAATCAGGTTTTTATTTATTAAGCGATAACCGTGATGCCTTGATTGCACGCCGCGAACTTACCGAACACGCACGCACAACGCTGGATATTCAGTATTATATTTTTCATAATGATGCCAGCGGCCATTACCTGGCCCACTACATTCTACAGGCTGCCGAGCGTAAGGTAAAAGTAAGAATACTGGTGGATGACATCAATATGGCCGGACGTGACAGCGCCATGAAATTATTCAGCCAGCATCCGAATATCAGTATAAAGATTTTTAACCCGTTGCTTAATCGTGGTTTTTTTCGCCAGCTTGAATTTATTATCAACCTGCGGCGGGCAGGCAAGCGTATGCACAACAAGGTTTTTATCAGCGATAATGAAGAGGCTATTATTGGCGGCAGAAACATCGGTGATGAATACTTCGATGCCCGGCACACCATGAATTTTGTTGACCTGGATGTATTATGTACCGGGGCAATTACACAGCACATAGCACAGAGTTTTAATGATTACTGGAATAGCCAGTTGGCAATACCGATTGAAAAAATCAGCCGGATAAAAATCCTGCGCCACCATCTGCTTACCTTTAAAAACAAGTTTAAGGATAAATGGCGAAAAATTAAAAATACCGATTATTTCAAAACTATTGATAACACAGTATTCAGCCATCAATACCGGCATAACCAGCTTGACTATAGCTGGGCAACCGCCAGTTTCTTTTACGACCGACCGGAAAAAATCACCGCCAGCAAAATACTCATCCGCACACGTATGGGACAACAACTGTTACCCTGTTTTGAACAGGCACAGTCTGAATTATTAATCGCCACCCCCTATTTTGTTCCCGGAAAATCCGGTGTGGCCTGGTTTCATAAAATGATAAAAAAGGGCATTGCTATTCATGTATTAACCAATTCACTGGCAGCTACCGATGTCAAGGCGGTACATGCCGGTTATAAAAAATACCGCCCTGCCCTGCTTGCCATTGGTGTAAAACTGTACGAATTAAAAGCTACCGCACTTTTTCTAAAGAGCAAAACACGGCGTTTTGTAGAAAGCCATTCCCGTGCCAGTCTGCATGCAAAATATATGGTGATGGATAAAACAAAGTTATTTGTAGGCTCCGCCAACCTCGACCCGCGTTCTGAATTATTAAACACAGAAGTCGAAATGGTTATTCACAGCCCAATGCTGGCACAGCAGGCCGCAAAACTGTTTGATAAAACCCGTTCAGCCGATAACAGTTATGCTCTGACAATAAATCCCGCCAGCAAAAAACTCAACTGGTCAACCCGCCTTGATCAGCATCCGGTTTATTATAACCATGAACCCAATGCGGGCTTGCTTACCCGTCTGGGCATTTTTCTACTCAGCCTGTTACCTATCGAAAGCCTGTTATAAGAAAACCTGCGTTCCCATAAAATAGCCCGGTTAACGTCGTGCCTGAAAAAACTGTTGCAATAAAGCAGCACTTTCTGCTCCCAGCACACCGGATACCACATTAAAACAATGATTGTGCCGGTTGGCCGTTAACAGATTAAATGCACCTCCTAAGGCGCCACTGCGTGGTTCAGATGCGCCAAATACCACAGTGCCAACTCTGGCATGAAGCATCGCCCCGACACACATTGCACAGGGTTCAAGGGTGACATACAAAACGGTATCCACCAGCCGATAATTATTAAGTTTTTTACCCGCAGCACGCAACGCCACAATTTCCGCATGGGAGCTGGCATCGTGCGTCGATATTGGCTGGTTCCAGCCTTCAGCAAGCAGGGTATTATCCTTGACAATAACTGCCCCGACCGGCACCTCACCCGCCAGTTCCGCTTTTCTGGCAAGTGCCAGTGCCTGCTGCATCCAGTGCTGATGTTGTTGGCTACTCATATAACGACATTATAAATTAATATGTCTATAATTTTATAGTCCAGGAGCCATTTAAAGAATTCACGACTATTTATTCTGACTCAGGGAATTTTTCAACAGGCTGCTAATCTTAACCAGACACAATATGGATTCATGCTATAAAGAGGAAAAATACATGTCAGAAGATGTTTTAACAGGTCAACGAGCGCTGGTTACCGGTGCGAATTCGGGGATTGGTAAAGGGGTTGCGATTGCGCTCGGCAAGGCCGGGGCAAAAGTGGTGGTGAACTATATCAGTAGTGAGGAAGATGCCAATGCAGTGGTCGAGGAAATCAGGGCCAATGGCAGCGATGCACTGGCGATTCGCGCCGATGTCAGCAAGGAAGATCAGGTGCAGACGATGTTCAAACAAATGATTGATGCCTGGGGCAGTATCGATATTCTGGTCGCCAATGCAGGGGTACAGCGGGATGCTGATTTTATCGAAATGACCTTGCAGCAATGGCAATTCGTTATTGATGTCAATCTCACCGGGCAGTTTCTGTGTGCCCGTGAGGCGGCGCGGGAATTTGTTCGCCGCGGTATTGTGCCTGAGCTTTCCTGCTCTGCCGGCAAGATTATCTGCATGTCATCAGTGCATGAAGTCATCCCCTGGGCCGGACACGTCAATTATGCCGCCTCCAAGGGTGGTGTGAATCTGATGATGCAAAGTATCGCCCAGGAAATGGCAATGCAAAAAATTCGTGTCAACAGTATTTCACCCGGCGCTATTGCCACGCCAATCAATACTGATGCCTGGCAAACACCGCAAGCCAGGGAAGAGTTGCTCAAGCTGATTCCCTACCACCGCGTCGGGGTACCCGAAGATATTGCCAAAGCTGCTGTCTGGCTGGCTTCCGATGCATCGGATTACGTCACTGGCACGAGTCTGTTCGTCGATGGTGGTATGACCCTCTATCCCGGATTCCGGGAAGGCGGATGATCCGCTTTGGTCGAGCGACAGGCGGTGATCTGGCACAGGCGGAACGCCGCGAGTGGTGGCTGACCGATAGCCTCGGCGGCTATGCCTCAGGCACCATTGCTGGCACACTGACCCGACGCTATCATGGCCTGCTGATTACACCGATAGATACGGCGCTGGATCGGCATTTACTGCTGGCGCGCGCCGAAGCAAGCCTGCAATTTGCCGGTCGTGACCATCCCTTATTCACCAATCGCTGGGGTTCTGGCGCTATCGAACCACAGGGGCACAGGCATATCGAATCATTTCGGCTCGATGGTCGTCTGCCGGTGTGGATATTTTCGATTGATGGTGTGCGTATCGAGCAGCGAATTTTTATGGAACAGGGCGTACATGCCAGCTGGATCGCCTTTCGATGCCTGAATGCCGACGATATTGATGAACCGGTCATGCTAAGCGTTCGCCTGCTGGCCAATTTCCGCGACCACCATGGCCAGATGACGACCGGGGAGTTTGCCCCGGAAACCGAACAGCCACAGCCAAATCATTTGATACTGGGCATCCCTGCCAGCAAGGTGCAGCTACACATCCAGAGCCACTCTGAACCTTTGCATACTGAACACAACTGGATCAGTAATTTTCTATTATCCGAGGAACAGCAACGCGGTCTGCCTGCACTGGACAATCACCTCGCCGTGGCCTCAGTAAATTTCAGATTCAACGATGCCAACTGGCACGCACTGCGCTTTGGGTTGGCACCAACTACCGAGTTCGACCCTGGCAGGGCTTTGCAACGGATTAGCAAGCAGCAACAGTCAGCCCGTTTAATGCACAAAACCAGAACCTGTCCACAACCCGACTGGATTGAAGCCTTGCATCTGACCGCCCGTGACTTCCAGTTTCAGCGTCCGCTCGAGCACAGCAGCAATGGCGAATCCATTATTGCTGGCTACCCCTGGTTTGGCGACTGGGGTCGTGACACCATGATCGCCCTTCCCGGCCTGACACTGGCAACCGGGCAACCAGAAACAGCGCGCCATATTCTCAAAACCTGGGCGGCCTACATCAACCGGGGCATGCTCCCCAATCGTTTTCCTGAATCTGACGCCACGCTGGAATACAACAGCGTCGATGCGCCACTGTGGTACATTCTCGCCTGGCGGCAATACAGCGAGATTAACCAAATGGAAAGTCTGGCAACAATTATGCCGGTGCTAAAACAGATCATCGACGCCTACCAGAACGGAACCCGCTATGGCATTAAGATGGATGCGCAAGATGGCCTGATTCGCACCGGGGATGAAAACAGCCAGTTAACCTGGATGGATGCCCGCGTCAATGGCGTTGCGGCCACGCCTCGAACCGGCAAGCCAGTGGAAATCAACGCCCTGTGGTGTAACGCATTGCGGTGCATGCAGGCATTCAGTGAACAACTCAGGCAGGATGCGGAACACTATCGGAACCTGGCCGAACTTGCACAACAAGGCTTTCAGCGTTTTATTCGCGCCGATGGGTCGGGGCTTTACGATGTGCTCGATACACCAAACGGTGAAAATGACGCCAGTATTCGCCCCAATCAAATTTTCGCCATCAGCCTGCCAGCACCACTACTTACAGAGGAAATTACCAGCCAGGTATTAAATACAGTACAACGTCACCTCTACACCTCTTATGGCTTGCGCTCACTAAGCCCGGAAGACCCCGACTACCACGGTGTTTATCAGGGCGGCGTTGAGGCGCGCGATGGCAGTTATCACAATGGCCCGGTGTGGGGCTGGTTGCTGGGCCATTATGCCATGGCGCATTTTCGTCTGAATCAGGATACAGCCGCCGCCCTGGCGCTACTCGAACCGATGCGCGATCACCTGTTCGATGCCGGGCTGGGCACGATCAGCGAAATTTTCGATGGCGATCCCCCGCACCACCCGCGCGGTGCGCCATCGCAGGCCTGGTCAGTGGCAACCGTACTGGAAGCCTGGAAGCTGATTACACAATAATGTCATCAAGAGGCAAAGCAATGACCAAACCCGCTAACACTGCTGAACAACAACGCCTGCAATCTGCTGAGAACTGGGATCACTGGGGGCCGTATCTGTCTGAACGCGCCTGGGGTACGGTACGTGAGGATTACAGCGAAAACGGTACTGCCTGGGAATACTTCCCGCATGATCATGCGCGCTCACGCGCCTACCGCTGGAACGAGGATGGCATCGGCGGTATCTGTGACCGCGAACAGCACTTATGCCTGGCGCTGGCGCTGTGGAATGGTGTTGACACCATTCTCAAGGAGCGCGCCTTTGGCCTGACCGGCAACCAGGGTAACCATGGCGAGGATGTCAAAGAGGTGTATTTCTATGCGGATGGCACACCAACACACAGCTATCTGGAATACCGTTACTGTTATCCACAGGCAGCCTATCCCTACCAGCAACTGGTAAAAGAAAACAGCCATCGTTCGCGCACAGACCCACCCTTCAACCTGATTGATAGCGGCGTTTTTGAAAATGACCGCTACTGGGATGTAAAAGTGGAATATGCGAAGCGAACACCCGGAGAAATTCATTTACGCATTAGTGCCCACAATCCTGGCGACCAGTCCGCTGATATCTGGCTGATCCCGCAACTGTGGTTCCGTAATGACTGGTCCTGGGGTGATGATCTGGCACGACCGGAGATATCATTAACACCTGAACCGTTACCCGATCAATGGTGTGCGAAAACACAACATCGTAGCCAGAAAACCATGTTTCTATATGGCCAGTACGATGCCGAACTGCTGTTTACCGAGAACGAATCCAATGCGCAACGCCTCTGGAACGCGCCAAATGCTTCAGCCTGGGTCAAGGATGCCTTTCATCGCTATCTGATTGATGGCGAGCGGGTAGCCGTCAACCCGGCCAACCGGGGCAGCAAATTCGCCGCCGCCTGCCATCGAACCGCCGCAGCAGGCGACACCGTTTGTATCGAACTGGTGCTCAGCGAAGCTGAACTCGAAGATCCGTTTCATGACAGCGATGCCCTGTTTAGCCAACGTCGTAAAGAAGCCAGTGAGTTTTATAGCGCATTATTACCCAATGCCAATGTTGAGCATCACGCCATTATGCGCCAGGCCTTCGCAGGTATGATCTGGAGTAAACAGTTTTTTCACTACGATGTGGAGCGCTGGCTGCAAGGCGATCAAATGCCGCCTCCGCCGGCACGGCGACACGGACGCAATGCACAATGGAAACATGTACAGGCAGCCGATATTATCTCGATGCCGGATTGCTGGGAATACCCGTGGTTCGCGGCCTGGGATCTGGCCTTTCACACCGCGACGCTAGCGCATATCGACCTCGATTTCGCGAAGGCGCAAATCGAACTGATGGTGAATGAACGCTATTTGCATCCGAATGGCCAGATACCTGCTTACGAATGGGCCTTTGGCGATACCAATCCACCGGTACACGGCTGGGGTGCGCTCAAGGTTTTTCGCGCCGAACAGATGCAACGTGGCGAAGGTGACACCGGCTTTTTGCAACGGGTTTTTCACAAGTTATTGCTGAATTTTTCCTGGTGGATCAATCGCAAGGATCATAGCGGCAATAACCTGTTCGAGGGTGGTTTTCTCGGTCTGGACAATATTTCTGTGTACGACCGCTCACGCGACCTGCCGCCGGGGTATTCGCTGAAACAGGCCGACGCCACAGGCTGGATGGCCATGTTCTCGGCCAATATGGTGGTCATGGCGCTGGAGATTAACCGTCATAATCCGCAATACGAAGATATCGCTATTCAATGCTATCAGCAGTTTCTCGCCATTGCGGAAACCATTGCCGGCACCAACGATGGCGGTGTTTCGCTGTGGGATTTCGATGCCGGTTTCTTCAAGGATCTGCTAATTACGCCACAGGGCGAATCACACCGCATCGATGTCTATTCCTGGGTCGGCCTGATTCCCCTGTTCGCCTGCGAAGTCATCGACCAGCGCTTACTACAGGCCGCGCCGCGATTCCGTGCTTTACTGCGTGAACACAAAGGTGGCCTGTTTCATGGTAATAATATCTGCGCCTGCCCGGATTGGGAAAATGAGCGCGGCGAGCATTTGCTGGCGCTGGTCGATCATTCACAGTTACCACGCATCATCAAACGGCTACTCAACGAAGATGAATTCTGTTCGCCCTACGGCATCCGTAGCGTTAGCAAGATTCACCAGCATCAGCGCGATCTGGGTTACATCCCCGGGCTGGGCGAAGCGCGTATCGAATATGTACCCGGTGAATCCAATTCCGGGCTGTTTGGCGGTAACTCCAACTGGCGCGGGCCAATCTGGATGCCAACCAACTATGCACTGATTCAGGCACTGGAAAAATACCACCAGTTTCTCGGTGACGGTTTTACCGCCCCCGTGCCACAGCTGGATGGTCAGGCATTGAACATGCGCGAAATTGCCACCATGATCGCCGACCGACTGGTTGACCTCTATCGTAGCAACGACGCGGGCGTGATTCCTGCGATGAGAAACGCAGGGCCTTATGCCCGTCATGATCCACGGCTCTACAATTTTTACGAATACTTCCACGCCGAAACCGGCCAGGGTCTCGGCGCCGCACACCAGACCGGCTGGACTGGCCTGCTGGCCAATCTTGTTATGCGCCGTTACTGGCGCGATATTCCGGTTCGGGGCACGGAGCCAAAGCCATGATCATTATCCTGACCGGCGTATCCGGCACCGGAAAAACCACCATCGGGCAACAGCTGTCGAAGCACCTGGACTGGCCATTTCTGGATGCCGACGATTTCCACCCCGAAGCCAATATACAGAAAATGGCCAGTGGCCATGCGCTCACCGATACCGATCGCTGGCCATGGCTGGATCGTTTGCGTGATGAATTATCCCGGCGTATCCAACAAAGGCAATCCGCTATTCTCGCCTGTTCTGCCTTAAAACAAAGCTACCGCAAACATCTCAGCACAGACCCTGCCAATATCCGTTTTGTCCATTTGCAGGGCGATTACGCATTGATACTTGCGAGGCTGCAACAACGCGACAAACATTTCATGCCACCCGAACTATTAACAAGCCAGTTTGACGATCTGGAAGAATGTATTCATGGACTCATCGTCAATATTGATCAGAGTACGACACAAATCACCACAGAGATTATTGTCGCACTCGGGCTGCAAAACCGCCGCCAGACCACCACACTGGCGAATGCACTGATGTTCCCGGAAGCGCCACGCTGGCACAATGGCACACTCTGGTTTACCGACCAGCATGCGCGCAAGGTGATACGTATGCACCCCGACGGTGAATTGCACACTATGGCCGAAACACCGGACTTACCCGGTGGCCTGGGCTGGTTGCCCGATGGCACGCCACTGGTTGTTATGATGACGCAACGACAGATTTGCCGCATTGAAAATGGTACACTGCGCGAATACGCAGATCTATCTCAACTCGCCAGTTTTCACTGCAATGACATGCTGGTCGATGCTCAGGGCCGCTGCTGGGTAGGTAATTTTGGTTATGACCTACATGGCGGCGAAGCCATCAAACCCGCTGAAATCATCCTCATTCCACCTGGACAAAATCCGCGCGTGGTGACCCATGATGTGATTTTTCCCAATGGCATGGCCATCACGCCCGATGCCAACACCCTGATCGTCGCCGAAACCTTTGCTGCTCGTATTCGTGCATTCTCCATTGGGGCAAACGGCCAGCTGGACAACCCCACTGTCTGGGTCGATCTCGATGGCGGTTTTCCAGATGGCCTGTGCCTGGCGCAGGATGGCAGCCTGTGGGTCGCCATTCCCAATATCGGTGAAGTCCTGCAAATTGAACCAGGTGGGAACATTCTCACCCGCATCACCACCAGAGGTCGCCCCTATGCCTGCATGCTCGATGATGATAACAGGAAAATCTACATCACCAGCTCTGAAACTGACAACCCGGATGAAGCCCGCCGCCTGCGTAGCGGACGTATTGAAGTTGCAACCATTGGCGAGGAGAATATCTAGGAGCCTGGTTGTAGGTTTTTTCTTACATGAAGACAGTGAATAGAACTGAACAGCTATCAATTATTCCATAATAATAAAACGATAAAACCAGACATCCATCCATACCTTAAGTTCGCCAGCGCTCAGTGGCAATATAAATCACCGGCAGCACATTCAGTGTTAACAGGGTGCCGGCGGTGAGACCGCCGAACAGCATTATCCCCAGCGGTTGCAAAAGTTGCGGCCCTGCCCCCAGACCCAAAGCTGCCGGTATCAATGCCAGCAGCGTGGTTAAATGGGTTAATAACATGGGTCGGGTTCGCAGACGCACGGCTTCGCGTACTGCGCTGACGGCACCCATACCCTGACGGCGAAATTTCTGGGTGAAGGTCAGCAGCATAATACCGTTATTGGTGGACACACCAATCAGCGTAATAAAACCAATGGCTACGGTTAAATCCAGATGTTGACGGGTGATAAATAATGCCAGTGCAGCGCCCATAAAATCCAGTGGTAACTTGGTTAACACCACTGCCGGATCGAGTAAATTACCTAACTGGATAGCAATAATGCCATACACTAATAATGCCGAAGCCAGCAGTATCCATAATATCTGTACACCGGTTTTTAATAACTGGCCATATTCGCCGGTATAAGCCCACTGAATTCCCCGCGGTAGATGCAGGGCAGTCAAGGCCTGATCCAGACGATTGATGACGGCATACGGGTTGCCATCAATTTCGGCGCTGAGGGTTAAGGTGCGCATCCCGCGTTGATGTTCGATAGTGGGATAACTGGACAGAATTTTACTCTGGCTGAGTACCGACAGTGGAATCAGCGAGCCGTCTGGACCCGGTATCTGCACCTGTTTAAGCGCAGCCACGGTGTCACGCCAGGGCCGGCTATAACGTAGATAAATATCCACCGGCTGCTGTTCGATAACCACCTGGCTGATAGTGTCACCCTGCATCGCAGTGCGGACTGCCTGCGCTACCGTTCGGGCGCTGACATCAAACCGCGCCAGTGCGTCCCGGTCTATCGACAGACGCAGCTGATCGACCGGGACTTTGGTGTTGTTGACCACATTCGCTATCCCGTCCACCTGCCGCGCTGCGACTTCGACACGGCTGGCGCTGGCATACAGCTGTTTCAGGTTGGTGCCATACAGGGTGATGCCAAACAGAGCAGGCAGGCCGGAAAAAGATTCATCCAGTTTTTCACTGGTAGGTTCATTTACCCGTCCGATCACCCCCGGCATCTCAGCGAGGACTTTTTTAATTTTGCCCTGCAAGGCCAGCACATCGGTTACTTTGCCGGTAGCCAGGCGAATCACCAGCTCTCCTTCATTCGGTGCTTCAATAAAATAACTCGATTCAGGTGAACCGGTGCGGCGATAGACCGATTTCACACCGGGTATCGCCAGCAGTTTCTGTTCCAGCTCATCGCCGACCCGGTTGCTTTCAGTCAGTGAACTGCCCGGCGCCAGACCGTAACTCAATAACAGGCTGTTTTCATCCAGCAAGGGCAGCATCCGCGCTGGATTAAACACCAGTAAGAGCAGACTCCCCAGTAACAGCAGGCTGACCATCACCAGGGTTTTACCACGATGTAACAACAGACGATCAAGCAGCCGCAAATTAAATTTTTCAAACCCGCTCACCAGGCGAGTGCTCAAACTGGCCGACTGTGGTTTAAGCGCCGTTTTTGGCCGCATCCAGTGTGCAGCTGCCAGCGGAATCAGCGTTACTGACAGCAACAGTGAAAACATCAGCAGCAGACTGAAACTGATAGCAAACGGATGAAACAGGCGACCGGCCAGACCGCCGACAAACACCAGTGGCGCAAAAGCCGCCAGCACCGTTAATGTACCGCTAATATCCGCACCGAGAATTTCATGCAGGCCATCCAGCGTTGCCTGTCGTGGTGGCTGACCGAAATTTCGATGCCGGTCAATATTCTCCAGCACCACAATCGCATCGTCAGCGACCATGCCAATAGCAACCGTCAACGCCCCCAGCGTCATCAGATTAAGCCCCAGATCAAACCCGTGCATCAACCACAATGTAGCCAGTACGGTAAGTGGAAAGGTAATCACAATCACCATACTGGCGCGGTTACGCCCCAGAATAAACACCACAGCCGCCATTGCCATCAGTGCGCCAATAAACAGATTATTACGCATATTCCGATAGGCCAGGCCAATAATTTCCGCCTGATCATAAAATTTCTGCAAGCGGACACCCGCTGGTAACTGTAACTGCGCCAGCGCTTTATCCACCTCACTGGAAACCGCCAGGGTGCTGGCAGCAGGCTGTTTCTGAATACTAAATGCCACTGCCGGCAGGCGGTTGCTGCTAATCACATAGCGTTGCGGTTTGGCGCCGGCATAAACCGTGGCGACATCCGCCAGCCGTAGTGGACGATTATTTTTACCATGACCAACCGTCACCTGTTTTAAATCATTGAGTGTCAGCAGGCGACCTTCACTGCGAATCAGCAGGTCACGCCCCTGCGAAGTAATATAACCGCCCGTATCCAGCACATTCGCTGCACGCACAGCGTGGGCAATCGCTGCAGTAGACAGATGGTGGCGTTTAAGTTGCAGTGGATTTATATCTATACGCCAGGCGCGTTGACCGCCGCCCATGACCTGCACCCGGGCAATGCCCGGCAGCGCGGCCAGCCGGGGCGCCAGTTGATACTGCGTGTAGGAACGCAGCGCCACCGGGTTGCCACCACTTAAGGTATAGGTCGATAACATGGCCAGCGAAGTACCGATATTTTCCAGCTTTGCTGTACTGCCGGCCGGCAGAGGCACATTCGCCAGCCGGCTGCTCACCAGTTGCCGGGCCTGTAACACCGGTACACCCCAGGTAAATTCCACGGTTACCTGTGAGAAACCCGGCGCAGAGGTCGAACGTACCCGGCGCAAATGCGTTAACCCCAGCATGGCATTTTCAATCGGCCGGGTAACCAGCTGTTCCATGTCTTCTGCCGTACCGGCCGGATAATGGGTAATAATATTAATCAACGGGTAATCCAGATTCGGGAATAAATCCACCGGTAACCTGGACATACTGGCCATTCCTCCCAGCGCCAGTAGTATCATACCGAGGATCAGCGCTATGGGGTGACGTAACAGACGTTCAAACATCAGGCTGACACTCTAATCAACAAACTGGATCAGTTGTTTGAGATCACGGTAGAGCAACTCATAAGCACCCTGTGTCACCACTCTGTCCCCGGCTTTAAGTCCCGTCAGTACCGGTACGCGTCCGGCAACCGCCTCCCCTGCAGTGATTGCAACGGATTTAATCTGCTGCTTATGCACCACAATACACCAGGCTTTGCGCTGGCGCGACACCACTGCCGATGTCGGTACCCACACCACCGCTTCGGGTGCCGCTACATGTTTCACTTTTAACCAGCTGCCATCACGCAAGCTCAGGCCCGGATTATTGCCTGTGAAACGTAATAACCATAGCCCGGTGCTGGCATCATAAAGCGCCTCACCACCTGATGGCTGTAATATTTCTGTCGCGGTTGTGGTGTGTGCGGGTGCCGACTGTGTCGCGGGTGAGTAAGCATAAGTTTTACCGCTTTGCCAGAAAGACAGTGCAGCCTGCGGCACACCCACATCCACATATATCTGCTGCAATGCTTCCAGCTCAAACACCGGACTGTCGGCGCCAATCTGTTCCCCCAGCGTTACCCGACGTTGAGTTACTATCCCTGCAAACGGCGCTTTTAAACTGCCAAGTTGTTGTATGATCAGGCTCGGATCATCTTTTTTAAGTTGCTTTGCCAGTATTTTTTTATCGATTTTAATATGTAAAAGATCCAGACTTGCCGCCAGCGTCTCCCATTGCAGTTGCGCTTTACCCTGCGCCTTTGCCAGCACCTGCTGCGCCACCACCCGCTGCTGACGAGTGCTGACATGCTGGGATTCGTTCTCGCGTATTATCTGTAACTGTTTCTGCGCCAGCCGCACCTCAAGCAATGCCTGTTTCCAGCTGGCCAGATATTGCCTGAGTAGCGGTGCATCAAACCGCGCCAGCTCGGTCCCCGCCGCTACTCTGGCACCGGGTTCAACCGTCAACGCCGTAATGCGTGCAGCAAATGGCAGTCTGAGAACAACCTGCTGACGTGCGCTAACACGTCCAGGAGCAATAGCCGAGGGTTGCCAGCTGCCAGCCACCGCAACTGCCGTCGTTGGCGCTGCAGTCGTCATTGATGTTGCAGCCGTCGTTGGCGTAGCGGCCACCGGCACGGGCAGCAAACACACAGCAACAGGGAGTAATCGTAGTAAGCCAGAGTTTATACATTGTGTCTTCATCCATGCACAGACTGATTTTATTTTTTTCATAGACCTTATCTTCATAACCTTTATTTTCATAGCCTTTATTTTCATAGCCTTTATTGTAGCAACTTTCAATTATTCATTCCTTACGGTTTGGTAATGTTCAGGGCAACTACTGGCAGGCCAAACTGTGGCATAATTATCGGTAGCGTTATGCCGTTAGCAACCACAAAATCGTTATTCAATGAGGAAATTATCATGATTAATCTTGCCCATATACACCCTATGCTAGTGCATTTTCCACTTGCCCTGCTACCTGTCGCACTGGCGGCACAAATGCTTGCCATGTATAAAGGTGAGAATTTATTCAGTCGTCATTGTCTTGCTTCGAGCGCAGTAAGCCTGATTTTTCTGGCTGCACTTAGTGCAATTATCGCGGCGGTATTTGGCGACATGGCGCTGGATCAGGCAGTGGCAGCCGGGGTGCCTGCCGATTTACTGGAAACCCATGAAGACCTTGGCCAGTTAAGTGCTATTCTTATTTCCACGTTAAGTGTTTTTGAAATCTGGTTTTACTTCAAACAGACAACCAGCATCAGTATTAACTGGATTACCCTGCTGGCAGGTATGCTTGTCTTTGCTGTTGTCATAACCACTGCCTGGTTTGGTGGCCATCTGGTGTATGACCTTGGCGTCAATGTGACACTGCCAACGTTAAAATAAAGGAATTTATATGCTACTTCATCAACGTCGTATATCTCTATTGCTGACTGGTGCATTAGGCATATTAAGCGGCTGCGCTACCTATCAGCCACAACCCTTAGTGGATCAATCACCGCTGGCAACCAGCCTTAAAATACTGCAACTTAAGGCATCAGCGCTGCATAATCCACACACTGTGCATGAAATTAATCCGGCTGACGGCTTCGACCTGACCGAAGTGGCAACATTAGCGGTACTCGGTAACCCGAAGTTACGCGCTCAGCGGGCAAAACTGGGCGTAGCCAGCGCTCAGGCCTTTGCCGCCGGTTTACTGCCCGACCCGCAACTGTCCGCCAGTTTGGATAAACCCATGGGCGACACCACCGGACTGGTTAATGCATGGGGTGCCGGGATGGCATTTGATATCGTACCGCTGATTACCCGTCAGGCGCGAATTGATGCCAAACAGAATGCAAAAACCCAAATAAGACTGGGGCTATTGTGGCAGGAATGGCAGGTGATACAGCAGGCGCAGACACTGGCGGTGCGTTACCGGCTTGAACAGCAACGGCTGGCATTATTAAACCACATGCGCAGTCTCTATAAAAAACGTTTTCAGCATTCATTGCAGGGTCTGAAGCAGGGCAATATTACACTGGATGTTAATGGCACCGACCTGACTGCTCTACTGGGAACATTCAGCCAGATTAATCAGCTTGAACAAACCCATAATCAGACCAGGCACGACCTCAGCCTGCTGCTGGGACTGCAGGCAGATGTCTCTTTCTCCATCAGCCCTTTACCTGCTGACAATACGTTAACTTCTTCACAGATAAAAAAACGACTGCAGCAGATTACCAATGTACGCCCGGATTTACTGGCCTTAAAAGCCGGTTACCGGGCGCAGGAGAATCGAGTCAGAGCCGCTATTCTGGCGCAGTTTCCCTCGTTCACTCTGGGCATCAGTCGCGCCCGTGATACCGGCAGTGTGAATACCAGCGGTTTAACCATTGGCCTGACCATACCGGTGTTTAGTGGCAACCGTGGCGCCATTGCCATTGAAAGAGCTACCCGGAGTCTGCTGCAAAGCGAATACCAATCACGACTGGCGCAGGCCGATAACGATGTAAATCGTTTGCTGGATCAGCAGGCTATCATCACAGAGCAGCAGGTTAATCTGACCACATATTTACCACGATTACAGGCTATCGTCAGCCGTTCCCGTAGCGCCTATAAACGTGGTGATATTGATGCACTGACTTTTCTCAATCTGGAAACCACACTGCTCAACAAACAACTGGAAGTCATCAACTTACAACAAACCCGGTGGCAAATTTATATCGCCCTGAAAACCCTGCTGGCGCTACCGGAAAATGAAGACCACTCATTAACCGGTAACCAGCTGTTAAAAAATAAGTAACTATTCAGCAAGTAGTCAAATGTAACAGTAACTGCTGCGCCATTCACTATTACATCGAAAACATCTGTCAATATCATGAATATAAAACCATTCTTTAACTATCTGATTATTTTTAGTGGTAGCCTGTTGTGCTTAATCAGCAGTTCGGCTGAAGCCGACAAAGCACCTGCTGTAATGATAGAAACAGCCCCTGTCATTCGCACCCAACTTGGTGATACGCTCGTCAGTTATGGTGTTCTGGAGCCGGACCCGGATCAGGTTATCAGCCTGTCCCTGCCGCACGCCGGCTTGATTAATCGTGTCTGGGTAAGGCTGGGGCAGCGGGTTAAAATCGGCGATAAACTTCTGGAAGTAATTACTGCGCCAGATGAGAGAATGCAATTTCTACAGGCAAAAAGTGCGGTTGATTTTGCAAAACGCGAGCTCGCACGTAAACAGCAGTTACTGGCCGAGCAACTGACAACAAAAATACAATTTGATGCTGCCCGCAAGAAGTTAAAGGACGCCTTGTCAACCCTTGATGCTTTACACAAACGCGGACTGAATAAAGCAGAAAAAATCTTATACGCACCGACTGATGGCATTATTACTCAGCTTAATGTTTCTCAGGGACAGCGTGTACCGACAAATACCACGGCAGCACTGATTGCCACGCAGGAGCGATTAATTGCACGAATGGGTATTGAACCCGAAGATCTGAGTGAAGTACGCGCTGGAATTCCAGTGACGATTATGTCGGTATTCATTGCCGATATCAGGGTAAACAGCCGAATCCGTGAAATCCATGCCATGATCGACCCGCACACTCATCTGGTTGAGGTACTGGCGCCGATACCCGGTGCTCAGGCGAAAAAGCTGGTTCTGGGTAGTCGCATTATTGGTTATATTCATTTACCTGAGCATACAGCGCTGGTGGTGCCGCGCAGTGCTGTCCTTGGTGCAAAACACCATAAATATCTGTACAAAGTAAAAAATGGCAGAGCAGTACGAGTCGCCGTAAAAACCGGCATCCAGACAGAAAAATCAACCGAAGTCAGTGGCAATATTCAGGCCGGTGACGTGGTTGTCACTTCCGGTAATTATGAGCTGAGTGATGGTATGACAGTGAGAACAACACCATGAAACTTTCACACTGGGCAGCCGGTCATCGTCGCTCCATCCTGTTCCTGGTACTTATTATGGCGATTGGTGGCGTGGTTGCCGCCCTGAAACTTCCGGTTGCACTGTTTCCACATGTTGATTTTCCGCGCGTCGTGGTATCACTGGAGGCTGGAGACAGACCAGCCAGTCAGATGGTTATTGCACTTACCCGCCCCGTCGAACAGGCGGTGCGTTCAGTGCCTGGTGTAAGCTCAGTGCGCTCGAAAACCAGTCGTGGCAGTGCAGAACTCTCCATTAATTTCGGCTGGGGTGATAACATGATCGCCGCAATGCTGCAGGTGGAATCCGCCATCAACCAGATCCTGCCGGCATTACCCGCCGGCACCCGCTTCAGTGTGCGGCGTATGGATCCCACTGTTTTTCCGGTTGCCGCCTACAGCTTAACCTCAAACACTCAGTCACTGGTACAACTGCGTGACTTCGCCAAATATCAGCTGGTCCCCCTGCTGTCGGCCATTAACGGCGTGGCAAAAGTAAGGGTAATGGGCGGCAAGCAGGCTGAATACCGGGTTGAAATCAACCCGGATAAACTGGCCGCTTACGAACTAACATTCAGCGATGTCGTCAAAGCAGTATCCGCCAGTAATGTTTTGCAGGCAGTCGGTCGGCTTGAAGACCATTACAAATTATATCTGCTGTTATCCGACACCCGCATCCGTTCATTGCATACACTGGAAGAAACGATATTACGCAGTGGCGCAGACGGACTGGTGCGGCTGGATGATATTGCCACTGTTTATGCCAGCACCACACCACAGTGGTTACGCGTTACTGCCGATGGTCACGATGCTGCGCTGGTGCAGGTTTATCAGCAACCGGGTGGAAATACCGTACAGATTGTTGCCGACATTCAACAACAGTTGAAAGACTATGCAAGCAAAATACCTGCCGGCGTAAAGATTGCCAACTGGTATGACCAGAGCCAGCTGATTACTGAATCAGCCAAAAGTGTGCGTGATGCAATTGCTATCGGGGTCGCACTGGCGGCAATTGTCCTGCTGGTTTTTTTACGTAGCCTGAAGATTACGCTGGTAGCGATGCTGATAGTGCCAGCTGTACTGGCAACGACCATTTTATTGCTGAACATTTTACACATGAGTTTTAATATTATGACACTGGGCGGTATGGCCGCTGCTGTCGGCCTGATTGTCGATGATGCCATTGTCATGATCGAACATATCATCCGTCGCCTGCGCCAGCACAGTAATAATGTCGCGCTGACTATTCGTGATGCAGCGATAGAGTTTACCTCCCCACTAACCGGCTCTTCTGCTGCAACCATTATTATTTTTGTACCGCTGGCGTTTCTTGGTGGTGTTACGGGCGCTTTTTTTAAAGCCCTGTCACTGACCATGGCCAGCAGTCTGTTCATTTCCTATCTGCTCGCCCTGCTGGCCGTACCATTACTCGCTGAACATCTACTCACGAAAAAAGATGCGGAAAAAGAAGATGCAGGACCAGTATTCACAAAAATACAACAGGCTTACTCTCGACTCATGCAACGCCTGATAAAAACGCCATTGTTAGTATTGGTTGGTATTATTCCTTTACTGGGCGTCGG
>WFMW01000070.1 GCA_015488885.1 Gammaproteobacteria bacterium
CGGGTATACATTTTGAAATATACGATACGAATATTAATATGGGGATTTATACTATTTCAGCTATCTGATGGTGTATCATTTGCCAGAGAACTAAGCAGTGTGCAAATTTCCCAGGCTTACTACAAGTCCTATAATTATGAGAAATCAGGTAATTATGTTGATGCAATAAAAGCCCTTCAGATTGTTTATCATGAATATAGCAAGACCTATGGTGTGAATAATCGTCTTGGCTATTTATATCGCCTGCGGCATTTGTATAAAAATGCCGAAAGTCATTATAAACAGGCAATTACGGCACTGCCCGACTCGTTAACACCAAAACTTGGTCTGATGTATGTTTATCTGCAGGCGCAGAATTATTCAGCAGCAAGTAAACTCGGCTATCAGATTCTAAGTATTGATTATTATAATTATTATGGAAATTTACGTCTGGCATTTGTGTTACGTAAGATGGAGAAAACTGACCTTGCAGAAAAGATACTGGTTAAAATGCTAATACGCTATCCTGGTGATACACTTTATCTAACTGAACTTGGATTACTAAATTTTCAACAGAAGGATATGATAAAAACCAGAGCCATTATGAACGAAGTTCTTACCCTTGATCCTGAAAACGTTGACGCAAAGTCCATTCTTCTGTCACTGGAAAAATAATCGTAACAGGACAGCTTTTTCATAGAAAAATACCAACAGCTATAGTGAACGAGCCTATTGTGAATAAAACTGAACCTGTATTTGATCTGGAAAATTATCGCATTAAATGCTGGCGGTTAATTTATGCTGCTTCTTTAAAGGAAGATTCTCCGCTGATGGCGGATAAACTGAATGAAATTAGTCGAATTGAACGTTACTGGGCCTATCCTGGTGCAGCTACCATTCAGCGACTACAATATTATATTTCAACCACCGATTTCAATGCATTCAAATTATTATGTCGAAACCTGCTGTTTGCATTAGAAAATAAAACTTTTCTGGCAGGTGAATTTATACCTTTTAGTACAAATCTTGATAATCTTGATAAACCTCAAAGCCAGTTATTGCATTCAGGTTATGCTGATAAAGTGAGAAGGAAGGGTCTAAAACCCTGTTTTGAGGTGCTTATTATTCATCCCGATCCCAGAGGATATGAAGCATTATATCGAAACTCGCTTTCAAGTCATATTAGCTATTATGATCAGTCACTTTATGATATTTTTTTTGTGGATAATTATCAGGATGCAGTCATTGCAATTTTATCAAATCCTTCTATCCAGGCATGTTTATATCTGGATAACTTTAGCCTGACATCTGCTGATGCAGCTGAATTTGAATACGAATTTTCACCCTTTCTTCAGGGTATTGAAAACAATAGTGAAAACATAACGGTTTCACTTAAAAAGCATTTGGCCTGTCTGCGACCTGATCTTGACCATTATTATATTTGTGAAGCTTATGCTTCTGATTCATATGTTAAAAATTTTTCACGAATTATCTATACCCAAAGTCTGAGTTTTTTTGCAGATATTCATCATCATATACTAAGCGGTATCGAGCAGCGTTTTTCAACGCCGTTTTTCGATGCTTTGCGTGCCTACGCAAAACGACCCAAAGCTGCCTTCCATGCTTTACCTATATCTCAGGGTCAGTCTATTCTGTCATCATACTGGATCAAGGATATTGCAGAATTTTATGGTGAGGGAATATTTTCTGCAGAAACGTCATCTACCCTGGGTGGAATGGATTCTATCATGGATCCGAAAGGCTCAATATCGCAGGCACAGAACAAGGCAGCCAGACTGTTTCGAGCGGAAAAAACATTTTTTATTACCAATGGAACCACCACCGCAAATAAAATTGTTATGCAGGCTAATCTGCATCCAGATGATCTTGTGCTGGTATCTTCTGACTGTCATAAATCTATTCCCTATTCAATTTTGCTTTCAGGAGCAAAACCTGTTTTTCTGGAGACTTATCCCCTTGATCAGTATGATTTATACGGCTGCGTTACCCTGGAACGTATCAAGCAGGTTTTGCTTGAATTAAAAAAGCAGAATCAGTTACATCGTGTAAAACAGATTACTTTGACAAATTCAACCTTCGATGGTGTTATCTATGATGTGAAACGTTATATGATGGATATTTTATCGATAAAACCGGATATTATATTTCACTGGGATGAAGCATGGTTCTCATCGGCATATTTCAACCCGCTTTACAAAGGAAAAACCGCAATGAGTGCGGCAAATTCCCTGAATGAGATGCTCCATGATGAAGTATACCGTACAATATATAACAACTGGAAACAGAATGTTGATCTGGATAATGAAGATTTTCTGTTGCATAATGATCTGTACCCTGATCCTGACCTGTTTATGGTCAGGGTTTATGCCACACAATCCATCCATAAAACATTAACGGCATTCAGACAGGCATCCATGCTACATGTCCATGATTGTCTGTTTGTCGAAGATGACTTTTATGAAGCATACCGAACCCATACTTCAACATCGCCGAATTATCAGATTATTGCTTCACTGGATTTTTCCCGTCGGCAGATGAGTCTGGAAGGTTACGCATTGGTAAAAAATTCACTGAAGCTTGCCTGGGAATTACGTAATGCCATCAAACAATCAACACAATTGCAAAAATACTTTACGATACTTGAAGAAAAACATCTTGTGCCTGATGAATATTGTTATACCGAAGTAAATGATCAGTCATTCTTAATGTTTTATCCTGAACTGTTCAGGTATTACAGACAGCAGAGATTTTCTGTAGATCCAACACATATTACTCTGGATATTAGTGCAACGGGTATTGATGGTCCCAATTTTCGTCAAATGCTAATGACTCAATATGATATACAGGTAAATAAAACTTCGCATAATACTGTTTTGTTTATTATCAATATTGGCGTTAATGCTGATGGTATTCGGTATCTTCTTGAATCATTGCATCATATTGCCAGCAAACTTGATGCGTCACCAGTCCTGATAAAGCAGAACAAATATGTAGTCAATCTTCCACTTACACGTCATTACCACAAATTATTTGTCGAGGTTCAATCGGGAAAATATTCTGATTTTCAGGCTGTTGATATCAGA
The DNA here is from genome assembly GCA_015488885.1 of Gammaproteobacteria bacterium. GTDB lineage: Bacteria > Pseudomonadota > Gammaproteobacteria > SZUA-229 > SZUA-229 > S010-25. The sequence continues at coordinate 3,084 of WFMW01000070.1, forward strand.
AAAGCCTATTATGCAGGCCTCGAATCAGATAATGTTGAATTCATACCATTATCGGATAAGCTGATGAAACAGGTTATGAATAATACAAAGATTACTTCAGCCGGTTTTGTTACGCCTTACCCACCCGGGTTTCCCGTTATCGTTCCTGGTCAACTGATTAGCTATGACATGTTACTCTATCTGCAGAATATACGGATTAAGGAAATTCATGGTTATCATGCTAATAAGGGGCTGAAAATATTTACCGAGACATTTTTACAGGGTAATTTACATGACTGAAACAACACTTCACTCCATAGAAGATATACAGCGTTATTTTATAAATAACCGAACAATCTATTATTTTATAAGTGCGACCAATTTTAATCTTATGTTTGTATCGGACTGGGTAAAAAACTGGATTAACGTTAATTTTATTGACTGTTATAATGGTAGAAACAAAAGCGTGATGATCGCTGAATATAATGAGGCACCGGTTTTTAATGATATTGAATCAATTAATCAGTTTTTACTCGGTAATAAAACAATAGTCGAACATATAAAACAAAGTCAGCAAAAAGGCTATCAAACCAATGCTATGTTCCTGTTTTATGACAAAGAGCTGGAGAAACTGGTTGATTCTTTAAAAATGAACCTTGTTATGCCACCCTATACTCTGGTAAAGCTGGTTGATAATAAAATTACAACAACTGAAATAGGTAATAGTGTTGATGTGCCCAGTGTACCGAATGCGCTGGTTAAAATAAAAAGTTATACCCAGTTGAGGCAGACTATCGAAAACAACGATCTGGGTGATGAAGTGGTTATCCAGACTGCTTACGGTGATTCAGGAAAAACCACCTTCTTTATTTCCAGTGAAGAAGATTATCATGCAGTCGCTGACAGCATTGAAGCAGAAGATAAAGTCAAGGTAATGAAACGCATCCAGTGCCAGCAGGTCGCCATGGAAGCCTGTGCAACACGTCAGGGAACCTTTATCGGCCCCATCCTGACTGAAATCATTGGTCATCCCAGGCTAACACCTTACCAGGGAGGGTGGTGTGGTAATGACATTAATCCTGATATTTTTGATGCTCAAACACAGAACACGATGTATGACTATACGCAACGAATTGGTCAGGCATTATATCAAAAGGGTTACAGAGGATATTTTGAAGTAGATTACCTGATTGAGACAGTTGATGCTCATTCACAGGTTTACCTTGGTGAAATTAATCCACGAATTACCGGGATCAGTGCGATTACAAATATGTCGGCATGCTGTAATCAGATGATCCCTCTATTTCTGTTTCATTTGCTTGAATTTAGTAAGGTTAAATTTGATCTCGACCCGGATTGGTTTAATCAGCAGGTAAAGGATTTTTCACATCCGCCATTTGGTCAGCTTGTTTTTAAATATACGCAAAAAGAATTAAAGATTGTCACTAGAATACCCGATACTGGTATCTATACAATGAAGGATAATAAGCTATATTTTGTTCGTCATTCAAATAATCCCCGCTTTCTGGACAGGAATGAGATTTTTATCCTACGAATTCTCAGTGTTGATGAATATGTATATAAAGGGGCTGATATTCTTGTTTTATTCGCTAATAAGCAACTTAAGGGTGATGATAATAAGCTTACTGAAATTGCTGAATCACTTATTGGTTCAGTTGAAAACTCGGTTGATTATCGAGCGCTTAGCGATGAGGAATATCAGCTGACGCAACGTTATGGTAAACGTGCCGGGTTTAAGTCTTCTATTGATACGGGGCCAGAAAGTAAAACGTATGTGTAATGTCGAATGAAAAATACAAAGCTCGTACAATTTGTCCATGAAGATCAACCTGGTGATAAATGGCTGGCATTTTATAAACAGGTTATTCCAGGCTACAGAAAATGGTTTTTGAATGAAGGTGAATTTGGCAGACCGAATTACCAGGCCTGTCATAATGCAATAAAAAAATATATGCCCGAACTTGAGTCATTCTGGTTGTCATTGATTGACTTGACAGAGGCCAATGACCTTGAAGCAAGATTACTCAGTTTTTACTGTCCCTCTCCCTATGTCAGTGGTTGTAGCCAGGCTGTGTGGTCGAAGTACAGCCCTGTTCTGGTTCGTAATTATGACTATGCTCTGGATTTGTGTGAAATGAGGATACTAAAATCACACTGGTTTGATACGGATGTGATTGCTTCGACAGACTGTCTATGGGGCGTGCTTGATGGAATGAATCAGCATGGCTTAATTGTATCGTTAGCCTTCGGTGGCACTCGTGATCGAGGCGTTGGCTTTGGAATCACGGTTATTCTTCGATATATTCTTGAGTTTTGCCAGACTACACAGCAGGCTGTCGAGGTTCTGCAGAGGGTTCCTTCCCATATGGCCTATAATGTGACTATTCTTGATGCAGGTTATAATGTGAGTACGGTAGAAATAAATCCAGGTACAATTACCCGGGTATCACATATACCGATAGCAGTTAATCATCAGGGCGACTATGAACTAACCAATTATGCGGCTTTTTCTCGATCCTACGAACGAAAGAAATTTCTTATCGACAAGCTTTATGACCCGTTGATCAATATAGAAAGTTTTATTGACAGTTTTGAATATAAACCATTGTTTGCCAATAACTACGAGGAAGGCTTTGGTACGCTCTATACATCCGTTTACAATCCAGCACTTATGGCAACAGAATATCGATGGCCTTATGGTGTACGACGTTATAAATCGTTTATCAATTTTGAAGATGAAGCATTTCAGGTCACTTATTAACTATCTATACAGGCTATCTATGAAACTAATATATAAAATCATTGTTCTATTTGTGTTTCTTCTGAGTATATTATCAAGCCAATCTGTTTTTGCCGGTGATATCTGGTATGTTTCTGCGACAGCAAGTGTTATGCCTGGAAACTATTCAGGTTCAAAGCAACGCAACAGTTTGCTATCCAGCAGTATTATATTAAACGCTGATTATCTAGACGCTTTCAGTTTTGCTGTTGCATACAATAATTTTAGAATTAATTTTAAACCGGTTAATGGTATCAGCTCGGACATTAATCAGGATCAATTCGCAGGCCGAATGCAATATCATTTTTTTAGTGATACTTTTAAGGGGAAGCTGACCGCACAACTTGTCGCCTATGATATTTCAAACGATGATATCAACAAACTCACCGATAATGTTTCTATAATATCGCCAGGTTTTTTCTACCAGAACGTCAATCGAAGTCTGTCTCTTGGTATTGAATATGTACGATCGAAATATTCCAGTAATAATGGTCTTGTGATGACGCAATGGACGCCTTCGTTTGGTTTTGGCTTTAATAATAAAGCAGACTGGTTAGGTTTTAAAGCATTTTTAATTGATTCAAGTGATCGTAGACTTTCACAGGGTGAGGATGCCATGAAATCGCTGGATATTAAGTGGACTCACTGGCTGGCACCAGACGCATTACTTAATATTAACCATTTTTTTATAAGTGTACTTGCAGGACAACGTATTTTTGCAGTTGATAATGATGCCTTTTCTGTCTATAACCTTGCAGATGTTCAGAAAGGTTCGTTGCTTGCAGGCGTCACATGGGATCTTAATTATAATATTGATGTTACTGCATTAGCAGGTGTTGATCGATATGAAAATAAATCCATTAGTAACTCATATAATCAGCAATATCTGTACCTCGGTCTGACAAAACATTGGTAATGTAAAAATAATCAGGATAAAACTATGTCTCAGAAAGTAAAGTATCTATTCACAATAATATTATTTTTGTTCTCCTTTTCTTCATATTCAGCTGAGTCTGTATGGAAGGAATCCTACAGTTTGCAGGCGAAAGGCGATTATGAAAAGGCAATAACGGTTTTAGTAAAAGCTAATGCCAATGGTGAATATGCATTATTACGTTATGCCTATTTGAATTATCTGCAGGGTAACTACAACACGGCTATCAATAAATATAAACAAGCAATAAAATTAGATCCTGCCTCCATGGATGCAAAGTTGGGCGTTACCTTACCCCTGCTGGCGCAAAAACGCTGGCGCCAGGTTAAAAAATATACGCTGCAGGTACTCCAGCAATCTCACTGGAATTATACGGCACATCTTCGTCTAATGATGGCAGAGCAGGGAATGCGTAGCTGGGATGATCTTATTACCCATGCTAAACAACTGGCTAAAGTTTATCCGGCAGCTGCAATACCACTGGTCTATCTTGCTCGTGCATACGCCTGGAAAGGAAAGGTGAGAAATGCAGTGACTATCTACAGAAAGGTATTAAAAAGAATACCTGATCATATTGAGGCCACTCAGTATATCGCGAAAAATAGCGGACATTGAGTTAATGTCGGAAAAAGAAAATAAAACACAAACGTATAAGATTAGTGAAGTTGCTGATACAACCGGCCTCAGTGCGGATACATTACGTTATTATGAAAAAATCGGTTTGTTAAAAAAAATTGGCCGCGCTCCGTCAGGGGTACGTTTGTACAATAGACAGGATCTGTCCCGTCTGCGTTTTATACAACGGGCCAAAACGATGAATTTTTCATTGCTTGAGATAGAAAAGTTATTGCAGATGCGGGAAAACCCCGGCCATGCAAAAAACAGTGTACGTCAGCTTAGCAGAGACAAGCTAACAGAAGTTGAAACACATATAAAAACACTTACTACGTTACAGAAAGAACTAACACTGTTAATTAATCTATGCACCGGATCAAAACAGGGATGTCCGATTATTGATAATATGGATGAAAAATAGACAGCGATTTTTAATTTCCAGCTTTCTCATTAAAAAACCTGAATACCTGTTTTTATCTTTGTTTATCCGCGTTCATCGGTGGAAATTATTCTTTTTCTGCCTGTAATCTGACAATTATTGTCATTTTCCAAAAAAAAATTCGAAAAAAACAAATCTTTTTGAACCTGGAGTTAACTCCATGTTGTCACAAGCACCAGCAAGCTAAATATTGGAGGTAATAATATGAAGAAACTAATAATTATTTCATTTCTGATTTTGACGTGGGCAAATACCGTACTGGCCGCAGGCAACCAGTACCAGTTACAGGTGGCCGGTCTGGCCTGTCCATTTTGCGCCTATGGGATTGAAAAGAAATTAAGTTCAATCAAAGGGGTTGAGAATACTCAGGTGGATGTAGCCAGTGGCGTGGTCATCGTTACCATGGCGGAAGGTGTTGAATTAAAAGAAAAGGCAGCACGTGAAAAAGTAAAGAAGGCGGGGTTTAGTTTACGTTCATTTAGTCGAAAATAATGAGATTAAAAATGGCTACACTGCAACAGTTAAAAACATCGAGCCAGCCGATGCGGGTTTTGTCATTCGTTTCCTTGAGTATTATCGGAATGAGTAATCAAGCCCATAGTGCACCCATTACTTTTAATACGGCTTTGCCTGTGGCCGAAGATGAATACCTTGTACGTGAACAGTTGATTGTTAATCAGTCGGGTAATGATCCTGGTGTTACGGATAGGGATCGTACAGCGAAAGCTGCGGTATCGGTATTAGGTTATGGCGTTAATCATAAGCTGGCAATCTTTGCTGTGTTGCCTTACCAGAATATTGACCTGAAAGTGACTGTTGGTGGCAAACGCATAACACGATCTGCCTCAGGTTTTGGCGACCTCACAATATTTGGCCGTTATACATGGATTCAGCGTGACATGATGGGTAGTAATTTTCGCGTTGCGCCCTTTGCCGGGATTAAAGCACCGACAGGCAAAGATAATGAAAGAGACAGTCTGGGTCTTCTGCCTCCAGCCGTGCAAGTTGGCTCAGGCTCCTGGGATCCGCTTGCCGGTGTTGTTATGACTTACCAGACACTGGCTTATCAACTTGACAGTCAGTTCAGCTACCAGATTAAAAATGAGGCAAATGGTTTCGAAGCGGGTGATGTCGCACGCTTTGATGCTTCACTGCAGTATCGTTTATTGCCCCGGGAATTCACTGGTGGACTGCCTGACTTCCTTTATGGTGTGGTTGAAGTCAATCTTGTCAACCAGCAGAAAAATCGTATTAATGGTAATACTGAACCTGACTCAGGCGGGACGCGCCTGTTTCTGACACCGGGCATACAGTACGTCACCAAACGCTGGATTGGTGAAGCGGCGCTGCAAATTCCAGTAGTACAGAATCTGAATGGAACAGCACTGGAAAATGATTACATTGGCCGACTGAGCGTACGATTTAATTTTTAAAATTAAAAAAGGATAAGTGAGATGAACAGTAAAAATATCAAAAAGTATCTGTATCGGCTTTTCTTAGTAGTAATAGCTTTGATAGTGCTTATCTGGTTGTTCTTTATTCCCTCATCAAAAGAGCCAGACTATGTGTTTGATATGAGCTGGGGAACAGCGGGGAAGGCTGCGGGCGAATTTCACGATCCTACCGGCATTGCCGTATTTAAAAATGAAGTGTTTGTCAGTGATGCGCGCAATGCACGGATACAGGTTTTTGATTTGAATGGTCATTTTAAACGCCAGTTTGGATCAAAAGGGGATGGCCCGGGTCAACTTGGTCGGCCAATGAATCTGACGATAGCGAATAACGAATTGTATGTTGCCGATTACTGGAATGATCGTATTGAGGTTTTTGGGCTTGATGGCAAGCCGCATCGTGATATTGGTCATACTGGTACCGGTCCGGGTGAGTTTAGTTCACCTGGCGGGGTTGCGGTTGCTAACAACGGTGATCTGTATGTGGCAGACTTTTACGGCCAGCGTATACAGCACCTTGATGCTAATGGAACGTTTATTGGACAATGGGGTAACACAGGTAAAATTGGTATTACGGCTGGAAAATTTAATTACCCCACTGATGTCGCCATAGCAAAAAACGGGATGATCTATGTTGCAGATGGTTACAATGATCGAATACAGGTTTTTAATGCTAATGGTGAATTTGTGCGTAAGTGGGGTGGGCCTTTTGCAAGCAATATCTGGGGACCGTTTAATGGCTGGTTTGCTACTGTGACAAGTATTAACTTTGACAAAAAAGATAATGTGTATGTGGCAGATTTTTATAACAACCGTATTCAAAAATTCTCACCAGAGGGCGTTTTTCTGACATCACTGGGCCATCGTGGAACAGGTCAAGGTGAATTTGAAAAAGCAATTGCGGTCGCTGTTGCGGATGATGGATCAGTATTTGCTGTCGATTTTGCTAATAACCGAATTCAAAAGTGGCGACAGAAACAGGAGTAGCTGGCTACCCAAAGCAAGTTTTTAGGGTTTACATTTTCACGAGGTAATATCCAATGGCACAGCAAAACAGTACACAAGTTTAAACAAAAGGTGCGCGAACTCACCAACCGAAACTGGGGTGTGAGTATGCAGTATTAATTATATAAGATCACACTTTATCTCAGAGGCTGGATTAACTATTACGGTATCGCAAACGCCTACCAAAAATGCATTGATCTAGATCACAGGATAAGGCGGCGTGTACGCATGTGCTACTGGCGTCAGTGGCGCAAGCCCCGTACAAAAGTAGCTAAACTGTTGAAGCTTGGTGTATCTACAAAATGGGCAGTGACTTGTGGCAGCACAAGAAAAGGTCCATGGCGAAGTTCAAAAACACCCGGTATTCAACAGGCGTTGAGCAATAACTGTTTGAAAGAGGAAGGTCTCTTCTCATTGATGGAGGGTTGGATAAAGGTTCATTATCCTAACGGATAATTTAAGTGAACCACCCTGTGCGGAGCCGCATGCAGGGTGGTGTGGGGAGGGCTGATTAGTAGTCAGCCCTTACCCGATTTATGTAATCTTTGCCTTAAGGGGAAATCTCTCTGGATGTTCAATCATTTCCTCTGTTAAATCAACATCAATGTCAGGCCAGTAATAATGACCAGATGATAATTCTTCTACATTAATGATAGATTCAATAATTTGATTTTTAAACCATGGAAAATCATCAAATGACATAAATAGTTCAGTTTTACGAGTTAATAGCCATACACCATGAGTTGAAATATTTGTTACTTCAACTGCTGAAGTGTTTTTCCCATGCGCTAATGAGTTCATGGTAATGAACCTCCACTAATGATTCGATTTCTTTAAGACTTTTTCTTGAATAGTTATAATTTTTTGCCAGTTCAATTTCTGGCTCAAGCCAAAATTTAGCCTCACCATCACCTGATAAGATATGAACATGCATACGATTTTCTTCTCTTGAGAAAAAGAAAAATCTATATCCACTATCTCTAAATACTGTAGGACTCATTTTTCTCCTTACATAACGACCGAATTAATCGGCGCGTTTTTTGTGTCCGATTGAATGATTTGTTATGTGATTTTTAGGTTTAAATTTTATTTCTATATCGTAGCCTATTGCGTCAGCATATTGCTCAATTGTTGATAGCTTTGGTGAGATAATAGAGTTTGCATTTTCAAGACGAGAAATATTGCTTTTTTTTGTGTGCAAAACCTCTGCAATCTGCTCCTGGGTAACCCCTGCTTTTTGACGTAATGCTATTAATTTTTTACGCAAGGCATATGCTGGAGATAAAGATTGATACTCTTTATTAACCGCCGGATTAGAAAGTGCTTTTTTCTTAAACTCTGCTAATGATGTTCTGCTCATAATAAAACCTCTTTCATTCGCTTTTTTGCTAAGTCCAGATCTTTTTTAGATGTCTTTTGTGTTTTTTTAATAAATGAATGAAGAATTACAACTTCTTTGCCCTTAACCACACAATAAGAAGACCTACCGATACCTTCTTTTCCTTTTGCTCTTATTTCATAAAGCCCTGAATCTAATTTACCAACATAAGGTTTACCTAAATTTGGACCTGATTTTTCTATCATTTCAGCTATGTGCAGGAAGTTAGCCAAAATACCTGTTGGGAATTTTAGTGTTTGAGATTCAACTTTTCCGCTGTAAAACGTAACTTTCCACTTCATACGAAGTTATCATAATTGATAACATAAAGAATAGCAAGTTTGATGATTTTTTTTTCACACCGGGTAGGTCAGGGTCTTACGACCCGTTCCCCCCTAAGAACTGTACGCGATAGTTTCCCATCATACAGCTCAAGCCTTTCTTAAGCCGATCACTTACGACCCGGCTGCTTATTTGTAATAAAGTTATTTCCATTGCGTAATAGTACACAAGGAAAAAGCCGCGTGCCAGTATTGTTTAGGTGTTTTCCACGGTACCTTGTCAATGCCCGGCGTTTTGGCTCCCTTATTACTCATAATCATTTTGACAGCCAGTAATTTGGCTGACTTTGAGCAGCTTAAGATCCGTTGTAAGGCTTTTACCTTACCCCAGCGCTTTTCCTGCACAGCCTTTGCGATACGCAATTGCATACGATAGACATTACGACGAATCTGCTTCCAGTTTACATGGTTCCAGTTGTGCGTAGTGTTTGAAGCTGCACCAGCTACGATGGCTGTCATTTGCTTTTCTTCATAAAATCGTTTGGTTCAATTTATCTCGCAATGAAACACCGAATGGACGTGGGCACATTTTCATGTCGGGCAAAGTTTGAACCCGTATATCTTCCATTACAGAAAATCATTCGCTTTTTCCATCTTCTTATCGACGCATTGTCACCGGCACCCCTCACGGGCAGCTTTCTTCAGCCTTGAAGGACAATACGACATTGCCACGTTCTGCATATTTACCATTACGACTTACTTAGGTATTCGCTGTCTTGCGGTGATGCGGTGTCTGTGTATTGCCCACGTTATCAAACAATACCGGGATCACTTACCTTTTGGTTACAGCCTGTCAGTGCTTTTGGCTGTTTGCAAGATAACGCAATGTCAACACGAATTCACTTGTGTTTACCGTATAAGTCTTTCCTTGCCCCCGACCGCTTTGCACTAGCAGTTCCGATCCACCTCACGGCTTCATCTTAACAGGGTACGTTGTCCCAAACGCTTTATACCCATTCCGTTTCGCATAGTTTGGTAGGAAACTGCTGACAGAACAGCAGGTTGAAAAATTTAATAAAATGTTAAAAAAAACTTTTAAACTTTATTAAACCTCAACAAATAAATATGCAACATCGTGTCGCAAATAACGCCCATGCTAACTTGCAGGCGCGTTTTCTGCGCCTGTCAATGTTGAGCTAATTGGTACGCCTAGCATGGGCGTGAACTAATGAGGTGAAAGTCCTCTGTTGCATCTCAATTTATCATACCCGACCGGGCTTAGATGAATTGGTGGTGTAATATAGTAGCCAGCACTGGAGTAATTGGGAGCTTATCGGCCTGATTATTTTAAACACTTTCAGGAACCGCCCTGTGCGGAGCCGCATGCAGGGTGGTGTGGGGAGGGCTGATTAGTAGTCAGCCCTTACCCGATTTAGCCCAATCTTGATTCTCTGACAGCACTTAATACGTCTTTCATTGTTGCTTTTGTTTTTATTCCACTCACATCGAAAGGCGATTTTGCTTTTTTTCTTTTGGACATAAGAGAAAAAGTGGATCCATCTCTTCGCTGAATTTCAACTTCTTCTTTCTGTGCAATATTTAATAGCTTAGACAAATTTTGACGAGCTTCTGAATAGGTAAATACTTTCATTTCAACTTACTCCATCACTTCAATATTGAGATTGTACGCAACTTTCTTCATGCGTTTATCTAATGTTATTAATGGGATTGATAAATGATTTGCACATTGTAAAAAATATGCGTCATAAGCATAAATGTTATAATCAAGCGCTAATTTTAATGCTCTTTGAATATCAACAGAAACCAGTCGCACAGGAATTGAGCTGGCCGCATCAAATGCTGATAATGCTTCATCACCCGTTAGTTGCTTTCGTTTAACCATGGCAGTTAATGCATTGCCAATTTCATAGGGTAGGATTTCAGGTGCAATTGCATTGGATTCTGATGTGAGCTGGATAATATTGTCTTTTTCCGGCTCATCTAGAGCAACCGCCAAAAAGATATTTGTATCAGATATAATGTCCATGAAGACAATTGTACAACTGCATGATTTTTTGTCAAGGGGCTAACGCCGAGCTAACTTGACGTTAAACACAGTCGAGTAGGCCGAGGGAACCTCCCCCTCAGCCTCTCACAGAACCGTACGTGAAACTCTCGCTTCATACGGCTCTTATCATTCAACCTTAAAAACATACTCTACTCCAGTGTGCGAACAGGTTTATATTTTTACTCCTGAAGAGCTGTACTCTGCTTGCCGCCTGTGCAATCGAATTGATCTTTTTATATTTATGCATCGCCCAGCGACTGAGTCTCTTATCAAAGTGAAACAGGACGTAAACAATTGCTTTACGCCCATGGATACTATAATAATTCATCCAGCCACGTAGCTTGCTCTGACAATGTTGTATGATAATATTTATATCACACTGCTGCCATTTCTGCCAAGACCAATTCGTTATCTCGGTTCTTATCCGCTTTGCTGCTTTTTGACTAATCGCTGGTGTAAAACCCACTACGTATTTCCCCTTTTTCGTTCTGCCTAATCTCGGGCGAAAGGTGAACCCTAGAAAGTCAAAACTTATTCGGTCATACTTGGCTTTATTTTTCCAGCTTTTACAATAGACGATTTTTGTTTTCTCCGGGTGTAGCGTTAAACCACATTGTTGAAACCGGTCTGTTATAACCGCTTTTAACTTTATCGCTTCCTGTTCAGTTCTGCAGTGGCAGATAATATCATCTGCATAGCGTTCAAACTGTATCCCTTCACAGTGTTGCTCTACCCATTGATCAAACACATAGTGCAGGTACAAGTTGCCAATAGTGGACTGATTACGCCTTGTGGTGTGCCTTGCGTGCGCTGTTCTATGCGACCGTCTTTATATTGCACCGGAACTTGCAACCATCTTTTGATATACAACCGTTGCCAGCTTTCATGGACGTGCTTTTCTACAGCACGCAACTACCTGGGAAGAGACATCAGGGGCTTGTTCCCCAGGCTGAATATCCATAATTTCAGGCGTTTTCTCATTCTCCTGGCGCAATTTTCAGGGCATCAGTTAAATATGAGCGATATGGCCGGGGTGCTTGAGGTAAGTGTCTCCACGGTTAACCTGGATATTTCATGGGAATAGACAATAGTCGGGTTAATTCCCCGGCTTATTATCTACTGAATGCTGATCTATGAATCTGGCTTGCTTCCTGTCTCAATGGGCAGACCGGCGGTTTTCCATTCCGGGAAACCATCCTGCAGACGCCGGGCGGTGATATTCCGGTCACGCAGTCTGGCGACAGCATCAAAGGCCAGAATGCAGTGCGGACCCCGGCAATAGGCCACAATCTCGCTGTTTTTATCCAGTTCAGCCAGCCGTTGCTCCAGCTCATTGAGCGGGATATTAATGGCACCAGGTACGTGTCCGGCGGTGTATTCTTCAGGCGGACGCACGTCAAGTACCGTTACCAGTCCATCCTGTACACGTTGCAGTAGTTCGGTTCGCGGTACCGGTTCAAGATTATCTTTCACGGTTAAATAGGTGTTGACCAGATATTGAACATCGGTGACGTGACGTTCTGCTACCTTGCGCAGGGCATCGAGCAGATGAATAACATCGTCACTGCTCAAGCGGTAAAAAACCTTTAACCCCTGCTTGCGACAGCTAACCAGCCCCGCATGTCGAAGTTGCTGCAAATGCTGTGAAGTATTGGCCATGCTCAGATTGGCCAGCTTACCAAGCTGTTCGACACTGCGTTCACTCTGGGCAATAAATTCCAGCAATTCCAGTCGGTTACCATTGCTGAGAGCTTTGCCAACGCGGGCGAACTGCGTAAATAGATCCTGTTTAAAAGCCATGCGTCTTCCTCAAACTTGACATTATGAAAATATTCGTTATTCTATTAATCAACTAATCACTTGAATAGTGGAATAACAATAAGTATAACACAGGCATTTATCTGCATAAACGTGTTTGCGGTGTTGGTGTCTATGACTTTCTTGCAATGAGATAATTAATATGAATGAATTTATTATGCATAACGAAGCGCTAATCCGCCTGAGTTTTTTCTGCGGTGTATTTGCGACGATGGCTATCTGGGAACTTATTGCGCCACGGCGTAGCTTAACCGTTTCCAAAACTGTACGCTGGCTTAATAACATGGGTCTGGTTTTTCTTAATACGATGATATTACGACTGATATTTCCACTGGCGGCAACAGGGATGGCTTTATTTGCCCAACGCCAGGGCTGGGGTCTGTTTAATTATTACTCATTGCCACCGCTTATAACTATTATAGCTTCGGTTGTGGTGCTTGATTTTATTATTTATCTGCAACACGTTATGGTGCATGCAGTACCCGTTCTGTGGCGATTGCACCGGGTGCATCATGCTGACCTGAACTATGATGTCACGACGGGTGCCCGATTTCATCCTGTTGAAATTGTGCTTTCCATGCTAATCAAATTTGCCACCATTGCGGTGTTGGGTCCGCCGGTGGTTGCTGTGGTTATTTTTGAAGTGTTACTAAACGCCATGGCCATGTTTAATCATGCAAATATTGCATTACCTGCAAGGCTGGATAAATTATTACGTTTTTTTATTGTCACACCAGATATGCACCGGGTACATCATTCCATTGAAGATGATGAAACCAACAGTAATTTTGGTTTTAACCTGAGCTGTTGGGATCGCCTGCTGGGGACGTATCGTGAACAACCACGCGCCGGCCAGCAGGGGATGATATTCGGCATTCACGGGTTTCGTGAACCCGCCATGAGTTCATGGCTTAGTGGTATGCTGTTAATGCCTTTTGTCGGCAAAATATCCGGTTATGTTATTAATCGGCGCGAGTGGGAAGAAAATGAAAAATAAACTAATACGGCTGCTTATCTTTGTCATCATGGTGGCCGGTATTAGCCTGGCTATCAACTATCATCATCAACTGGATATTGCTTCGATACAAAGCTGGATAACCCGGGCAGGTAGTGCTGCGCCTTTGTTATTTATATTCATTTACATAACAGCTACTGTTTTTTTCTTTCCGGCAACCTTGCTAACACTGCTTGGCGGGGCATTATTCGGCCCGGTTGCCGGTACCTTTTATAATCTGACTGCAGCAACCACAGGTTCAGCCCTGTCCTTTCTTATCTCCCGTTATCTGGCGGCTGACTGGATAGAAAAGAAAACCGGGGGAAAGTTAAAACGACTCATCAACGGGGTTGAAAAGGAGGGCTGGCGCTTTGTTGCTTTTACCCGTCTGGTACCTTTGTTTCCCTTTAATTTTTTAAACTATGGCCTTGGCTTGACAAAAATAAAATTAACGCATTTTACCCTGGCATCCTTTATTTTTATGCTTCCCGGTGCACTGGCCTATACCTGGCTGGGCTACCTTGGCAAAGAAGCGGCAACTGGTGGTGAAGGTATGATTCAGAAAATGATGCTGGGTATTGCTCTGCTTGCTTTTGTGGCTTTTCTACCCCGAATAATTGGTCATTTGCGTGAAGGTAAAATGTTACAGCTTGATGCGCTTAAGCAACGTCTGGATAATGGGGAGGATTTTTTATTGCTGGATGTCCGAACCGAGAAAGATTTTCATGGTGAGCAGGGGCATATTGCCGGTGCCAGGTTATTGCCGCTGGATGAGCTTGAAGATCGCCTGGATGAAATCAATGAGTATCTGGAAAAACCGGTAGTAACCATTTGTCGAACCGATAAAAAATCCTGTAAAGCGGCTTTATACCTGGCTGAACAGGGTTTTGCCGATGTGCATGTGGCAGCAACCGGCATGACGGGCTGGCTGAAAAAGCATTATCCGGTTGAGGTATAAGTGCGTTTTGCTGGTGCTGCACTGGCTGTCCGGGTAAAAGCCAGTGATAGTTTGATAGTGTTTTGAATAACAGTTGATAACAAAATGGTATGTCAGATTCCTTAATTTTTGATTTCTATCATTGTAAACCATGATCCAGCTAATAAAAAAACACTATCTGCTTATTTTTCTGCTTGCCTTTATCGTATTTATGGGCTGGCGTCTTATTCGTCCATTAAATATATTTGTAGTAAGTGATCGTTTTGCCTGGCCGGTGGATACATCAAAAGTACCTACGGTGCTTGGTCAGTTAAAAGCACAGCAATGTGGTGCCTGCCATCCTGATTTTTATAAAGAGTGGAAAACCACGATTCACAGTCAGGCATGGACGGATCCATACTTCCAGACTGACTGGCAGTTCGATGGCTCACAGGATAATTGTCGACTTTGTCACACCCCACTGGATAAACAGCAACCACAAACGATTCTGGCCTACCGAGATAAAGATAAGTGGGATCCGGTATTAAAAAATAATCCTGCCTTCGACCATCAACTTCAACATGAGGGTGTTACCTGTGCCGGTTGTCATTATCGTAATGGTAAAATAGTTGGTGTACTCAATAATACGCACGCCCCGCATCCGGTAAAAATACTTAAAGATCCGAATCAGGTCTGTGTGCGCTGTCATGTTGTAAAAGGAAAACGCTGGGATACTTTTTTTCGTTTTCCTCCCTGTGGCACTGTCGCTGAAATAAGTGCTACCCGAAAGGATGTGCAGAAGAATAAACAGCTGGTCGCTCAAAAAAATTCTGACAAAACTTTAAATGACCTGGTTAAAAAAACTGTCGCCAGCATAACGCCAATCATACAAACTCCTAAAACGGAGGAAATCCCGGTTAATGATTATAAGTCGCTCGGTTGTGTGCAATGTCATATGCCTCTGATTAAACGATCACTTGTTATCGGTGGTAAGGTACGTATTACCCGGCAGCATTTATGGCGTGGTGGACATGACCCGAGCATGGTTAAAAAAGCACTGAATATCATCTTTGCTGAAAGCAAAGCCGTTGCTGGTAGCAGAAAATTTATCCTGACTATAACCAATACCGGTGCAGAACATTATGTGCCGACCGGTCTGCCTGATCGCTATCTTTCTGTTTCTTTGCGTGTGCTGGGCAAACATGGGCAGGTGCTGGATGAACAGTATGATACGATTAAACGTACACTGATGTGGCGACCCTTTATCGTTGATCTTTGGGATACCCGATTACCCCGCTGGCAACCACGTCATTATGAAATAAAAGTCGCCGATAATAGTGCTGCACTAAAAGTAGAGGCAGTGGTAAAGTATCATCTACTGGGCGAAGATCGGCGTAAACGCATTCGTTATAAAAATACCACACTCATTAATTATGACGTATTTCATAAACAGATTTTATTGTCAGCGGGTAACACGCTTACCGGGCCTGCACAAAAACATAAACAGGAAAATAAATGAATAAATCATCAGGCATAATGCATCAAGCCAGCCCCGAAGGGGGACGTACCAGGGAGGGTTTAAATAATAAACGTGATTTGCTTATTATTGGTGGTGGTGCCGGTGGACTGGTTATCGCCAGTGTTGCTGCACAACTGGGTTTAAACGTTACGCTGATTGAGAAAGAAGAGAAACTTGGTGGTGATTGTTTACACTATGGCTGTGTACCCAGCAAAACATTAATTCAGGCAGCTAAGGTGGCTTCATTAATGCGTCGTGGTGAGGAGTTTGGCCTGCCTGCGGTCAATCCTGAAGTTGATCTAGCTAAAGTTAATGCGCATGTACGCTCGGTGATTGAACATATACAAGCGCATGATGATCCGCAGCGGTTTCGCAACTATGGCTGTGAAGTGCTTTTCGGCAAGGCGGAATTTATTGATGCGCATACCATAAAAATAAATGAGCAGACGATAAGCAGTAAACGTTTTGTTATCGCAACCGGTTCACGTGCCTTTGTGCCACCGATAGATGGCCTGGCGGCAGCAGGGTATTTAACCAATACCGATATCTTTTCACTGCAACAGCTGCCTGAACGCCTGGTGGTTCTGGGTGGCGGGCCGATTGGTCTGGAAATGGCACAGGCATTTCACCGGCTTGGCAGTCAGGTGAGTGTTGTCGAACGCCTGCCGCATCTATTACCGCAGGAAGACCCTGAAGTGTCTGATGCCCTGCAACAGAAACTGGCTGCTGAAGGCATAACTTTTTATATGGGTATCAGTGCTGAACGCGTTGTTAAGGAAGACGTGTGCCGAAAAGTTTATTGCAGTGATGGCATTAGCATTGAATGTGAACAGATTCTGGTTGCCGTGGGGCGTCGCCCCAATACTGAAAACCTGGGGCTGGACAGGGCCGGTGTCAGCGTGACACCTAAAGGCATTACTATCGACCGACGAATGCGCACGTCACAGAAACATATTTATGCCGTGGGTGATGTCTGCGGGCCGTTTCCGTTTACCCATATGGCCGAGTATCAGGCGGGTATTATTATCAGCAATGCCATTTTTCGTTTTCCGAAAAAAACCGATTACCGGGTCGTGCCGTGGGTAACGTATACCGATCCGGAACTGGCGCGTGTGGGTTTAACCGAACAGCAGGCAAAACAACAGGGCATAGAACCAACGGTACTGCGCTTTGATTTCAGTGATATCGACCGTGCCCTGGCGGAAGTTGAGACGACCGGTTTCAGCAAACTGGTTACCCATAAAGGTAAAATACTCGGGGCCAGTGTACTCGGGCCGCATGCCGGTGAGCTGATTCATGAAATAGTCCTGGCGATGCAAACGGGGATAAAACTCAGTGAAATTTCGGCCACCATTCATGCCTATCCAACACTGGCACAGATCCACCGGCGTACGGTTAATACGCTGTATGGCCCAAAGCTGTTTAGCGCTCGCACTAGAAAAGTGGTGAAGTGGATTAATCGTCTGTTGCCCTGAAAATTTAACTATTCAATGCAGGTGGTTGATCCAGCCGGTTTATTTTTTTTCAGTCAGTGTTTTTATGTGCAATGCTATATTTTTATAATTTTACCTGCCTGACTGTCATAATGCATTATGGAAACTGGATAAGATATACGTTATAGTTGTTCTAGATTGTCTGTAATCAGATAATTTTCTGCTTCCAATCTATATCATCAATGAATAGACATAATCAAAGCGAATACGTTTTATCAGAACTTAATAACAGGCGAGATATAATAATATGGCAATATTTGTATCAATAAAATCACGACTGCTATTATTAACCCTGTTCATTGTTGTACTATTTATTGCTATTGCTGTTTACACAAATATCCCTCAGCGCATTGAACATGGTCTCAGTGCACAGATAGCAATTAAAAAACTGGATAAAATGCGACGGCCATTAATAAGAATAAAAAACATTGAAAATCAGCTTATGTCGGGCACAGTTACATTAGATGCAGTTGATAAAATTAAAGTTGTTGATAGCGAAGCAAGGCGTACATTAACGGCTTTCATTAAAGCAAGTCAGTACAATAAGGCATTATTAACAATTGTTGAACGATTCTCTAAGTCATATAAAAAATGGATTACAGAAGAATTAGCTATTTTTCAACATAGTAAAGATAATGTTAATTATGTACATGAACATCTGATAAACGCAGACAGGATGTTGCTTGGTACACTGAACATACTTGGTAATGCAGAAAAGCCAATACATAAAGATATTCGTGATGGTTCATTAGTAAGGTTTTATGTTCAGGTTACCGTAGCAGGATTTATTTTTTATCTTTTTCTGATTATTCTGATATTACAGAATATATCACGTCGTAAACTGTCTGAGCGTGAAAAAAATCTTTCCACTATTCTGCATTCTATTGGTGATGCCGTCATTTCAACGGATATATATGGTTGTATTCAGCAGATGAATCCGGTTGCTGAACAGTTGACCGGCTGGTTATTTAAACAGGCAAGGGGGAAATTACTTCCTGAGGTGTTTGTAGTTGAACATGCTGTTACTGGTGAGGTTGTTACTAACCCGGTGGATAGCGTGCTTAAAAATGGCCGGATTACTGGTCTGGCAAATCACACTGTTCTGACCTCACGTACGGGTGAGCGTTATCAAATTGCAGACAGTGCGGCACCGATACAAAGCAATACTAATGAAATACTGGGCGTGGTGCTGGTGTTTCACGATGTAACTGAAAATTCCAGAATGCAACGTGACAGGGAAGATCAGGCTTCACGTCTGGATCAGATTATCGAAAGTTCGATGGATGCCATTATTGCCGCTGATGAAAACAATATTATCGTTGAATGGAACAGGCAGGCAGAGAAAATATTTGGCTGGCTACGTGAGGAAGCTATTGGAAAAACACTTTATGAAACAATTATCCCCATGCAATATAGAGAAAAACAGCTTAATGGCATTAATCTGTTCAGGCAGGCGGGTGAAAAAACACTGCCAGGTAAACGTTTTGAGGCGAGTGCTTTAAATAAAAAAGGTGAGTTATTCCCTATAGAGCTATCTATTTCCAAATCTGATCCCAGGTGCGGGTGTATTTTTGTTGCTTACATACGTGATCTGTCAGAAGTAAAAAAAGCCGAGCAGGAGCGGATAAAATTGCAGGCTCAGATTGAACACACGCAAAGACTTGATTCACTAGGCGTGCTGGCAGGTGGCATTGCCCACGACTTTAATAATATTCTTACTGCCATTTTGGGTAATGCTTCTATGGCAGAACACAAGGTACTGCTCCACCCACAGGCTGCAAAAAAATATCTGGCAAATATTGTTAGCTCCAGTGAGCGGGCAGCTGAACTGTGTAAACAGATGCTGGCTTATTCGGGTAAGGGTAAGTTTGTGGTGAAAGCCCTTGACCTGTCTGTCATGGTAGAAGAAATTACTCGCCTGCTGGAAGTTTCCATTGCCAGCAATGTGATATTGAAATACCACCTGATTGAAAACCTGCCAGCGGTGGAAGCGGATGCTGCTCAGATGCAACAGGTAATTATGAATCTGGTGATGAATGCTTCTGATGCCATTGATGATAACAGTGGGGTGATTTCTATTGCAACTGGATTAATTAAGGCGGATACCGCCTATCTTGCCTCAACCTGTCTGGACGATGACCTCTCTGTCGGGTCATATGTTTATCTTGAGGTGAGTGATACTGGTTGCGGCATGAACAAAGAAACACAGGACAGGTTGTTTGAACCTTTTTTTACCACCAAATTTACCGGCCACGGTCTTGGAATGAGTGCGGTGATGGGTATTGTGCGTGGTCATCACGGCGCTATCAAGGTTTATTCAGAATCTGGTCGTGGTACAACGTTCAAGGTGCTTTTGCCAGTATGTAATCAGCCAGCACAGAAAACATCATCCGCCATGCCGGACAAAGACAGCTGGCAGGGCAGTGGCACAGTACTTGTAGTGGATGATGAAGAAAGTATCCGGGAAATTGCCAGTGTTATGCTTGAAGATATGGGTTTTTCTATACTCACGGCAGTTGATGGTGAAGATGCAGTAAACATTTATCGTCAACACCATAATGAAATTGTTGCGGTGTTGATGGATATGACCATGCCGAATATGGATGGCAAAACCTGCTTCACCGAACTTCGACGCATTAATACGGCAGTAAAAGTAGTGCTTTCCAGCGGTTATAACGAGCAGGAAGCAACCAGCCGTTTTGCCGGCCAGGGGCTGGCCGGTTTTATCCAGAAACCCTATCTACCAGAAACATTGCAGTTAAAAATGCAGGCGATTTTGTTGTAAGGTTTTGTTATAAGGTTTTGTTATAAAATGGCTGCATATTCATTCTGGAAACATGCCAGAAGTGCTTGCAAATACGGATGATTAATGTATTATGCATCAGGTTTCTGGCTGTGTTAGTAACACTCAAGGTATTAATGAAAGTTCAACTTAAAAAATATCTGCTGTATGTGCTTGTCCTCTGTACGTTGGGGTATGGTAGTGCATGGGCGTATGATATACATGCGGTTGAATCTGATCATCTCGATCCCACTGATCATCTGATTCCTTTATTTATTGATAATGCCAGTCACGCCTCTAATCAAACTGCCAGTACAACCGTCTGTGACCATAGCTGTCATGCCTTTGCCCATATGCTGGCGATAGCTACACAAAATAGCTGGCAGGTTAGCAGTTATAAAATAACACCACGGCTGAATAATGCACCAGCGCTTGTATCGCTGATTATCAGTCCCGTACAAAGACCTCCTCGCGTTTAATTCCTTAGCTTTCCCTGTAACAGGAACTTTTTCCACAAGATTCTACTGTGGGCTATCGGCCTGAAGCTGATTATTTCCTGTTATATGTTTAGGACAATACCCGGAAGAAGACTTCCGTTTCTATTGTCTGTTGTATTCGTACAGGAATTAGATCATGTTATTAAAGTTATATTTCAGGCGCTGCCTGTTTATATTGTTATTCGCTATTATTCCCCCTTTTGTCAGCGCTGCTGTTGCGCAATCACTACCGAAAAAACAGTCTGTTGATACAGATTTACTGCTACGCTGGTTGAATCGAAGTATTGAAACTCATCCTCAGGTGCTTGCAGCCAGGGCAGCGCTGGATGCTGCCAACTATCGAACGGTTGCAGCCGATAAGGCGTTGTATAACCCCGAGCTTGAACTTGATGCAGAAAATGCTGAAACCAGAGTCAGATCAATTGGTTTAAGCCAGAAGATTGACTGGGGAGATATTCGTGGTGCCCGAACAAAAATGGCGACGGCACAGAAACTGGCTGCCAGGTTTAAACTTGAAAGTATCCGCCGTGATGTGGCAGCTAAATTACTTGATGCACTGGCCGAATATCATACTGATTTATCATTAAAAGCCCTGGCCGGGCAAACAAAACAGTTGATGCAACGGTTTGCAACACTGGCCAAACGCCGGTTTGAGGCCGGTGATATAAGTCAGGTTGAAGTTGATCTGGCGAATCTGGCTTATGCGCAGGCAAGCTTCAAACTGGCTGATGCCATGACAAAACTGGCACACGCCCGGCAGAACCTTATTATCCTGACCGGAACCGGCAATGCACATTTGCCCGATTTTATTTCCAGCTTTCCCGACCCGCAGGCAAGTCAACAGAATATAGAACAGACCATACAGCAGCTGCCACAGATACAGTCATTGCTTGCCCGTATTGCGGCTTCGCGGCAAAAGGTAAATGTGCGTCGTGGCGAAGCGACTGCAAAACCAACCATTGCAATTCGTGCCGGCAATGAAAATCAGGACAGCTTGCTTGGTGTTAGCCTTTCTATTCCTCTGCAGGTGCGTAATAACTTCAATGCTGAAGTTGATGTTGCCAATGCACAAATGATCCAGCTTGAAGCTGAATCACAGGCCAGCTTTCGTAAACTCAAAGCCCGCTTAAATATTGCCAGATTGTCTTATGCGGTCAGTCGCAGGGCATGGCTTGCCTGGCAGGCCAGTGCCGCCGGTAGTTTAAATCGCCAGATCACCTTGCTTGAGCGTCTGTGGAAAGCCGGTGAACTCAGTACCACCGATTATCTGGTGCAATTAAAACAGGCGCTGGAAACCCGTGCCAGTGCGATTCAACAACGCGGTCAGATGTGGACGAACTGGAGTGCGTGGTTGCTGGCTTCAGGAAAAATCAAACACTGGTTGCAAACCTCAACAAACAAAGAATAGACACAGCGTATCCCTGGGCAAAATCTGTTTGAAAATTTATAGAGAGAAAAATATGTCACCTTATATACTTATTTTACTAACCTTGTTTTGTTTCACTGCGCAGGCAGGTGAAGCGGACAAGGAAGATGAACAAAATACGAATTTTATTACCATGACGGCACAGCAACGTACGCAACTGGGTGTTAAAACAGCACCGGCTGGTCTGCGTGCATTAAATGCCACGATTCAGGCACCGGGCGAAGTAAAGATAGATATGTATCGCTCGGCGCAGGTTACTCCACGCATTTCCGCGCAGATTGTTTCACGTCATGCCAGGCTGGGTGAACGGGTAAAAAAAGCTCAGCAACTGGTCACCCTTTCCAGCGTCGCGATGGCTGAAGCCCAGGGGGCGCTGATTGATGCTGAGCGTGAATGGAAACGGGTAAAAAAACTTGGTCGTAAAGTGGTTTCAGAAAAACGTTATCTATCATCACAGGTTGCACGTCAGCGAGCCTATGCCACGGTGCTGGCGTACGGTATGAATCAGCAGGAGGTAAAACAGTTACTGTCCAGACGCGATGCCTCACTGGCAACAGGCAAATTTAATTTATTAAGCCCGCAGACAGGTACCATTATTTTCGACAACTTTGTTATTGGTGAAGTCGTCAAAACCGGGCGTTTGTTATTTGAAGTCAGTGATGAGTCTGTTCTCTGGGTTGAAGCAAAGCTACGCCCGCAGCAGGCAGCGAGTATTCAAATTGGTGCATTGGCCAATATTAGTGTGGATGGTAAGAAGTGGCTGACAGGTCGCGTCATACAGTTGCACCAGCGGCTTAATGCTGACAGTCGGACGCTGGGTGTGCGTATAGAAGTTTCTCGCAACAATGAAAAATACAACAATGTATTACTGTTTCCCGGTGAATATGTCCAGGTCAGTTTGCAAACCAGAGCGAGTAAAAAACAGATTGCCGTTCCCGAATCCGCGGTGGTGATATTACGTGGTTCACCAACCGTATTTAAACTTGATGGTGACAGTTTATTACCAACCCCGGTCGAAACCGGTGACAGTAGTGCCGGCTGGGTTGCAATAACGGCGGGACTGGCAAAAGGAGAAAAAATCGCCGTTAAAGGTGTGTTTATGCTCAAGTCATTATTACTTAAATCCCAGATTGGCGATGCGGATTAATTCCGGGAGAATATGATGTTAGAAAAACTGGTTGAACTTTCACTGCGCTATAAATTTCTGGTGCTGGTTATTTTTCTGGTGGTAGCCTTTGCAGGTGTGCGTGCGGTCATGACCTTGCCGATTGATGCATTTCCCGATGTTACGCCGGTACAGGTTAATATTTATACTGAATCGGCAGGTCTGGCTGCCGAAGATGTTGAACAGTTGCTGACATTTCCAGTGGAATCGGGTATGGCCGGGTTGCCCGGTGTGCAGCAGATTCGTTCCGTATCCCTGTTCGGTCTGTCTTATGTTTCCGTTTATTTCAAAGATGATGTGGATATTTATTTTGCGCGTCGTCTGGTGATGGAACGCCTGCAGGAAGTTGCCAGCCGCATTCCTGAGGGTTATGGGAAACCTGAAATGGGGCCGAATACATCCGGTCTCGGCCAGGTATTCTGGTACACCCTGGAACGCAGCGACAAAAAGCTGAAACATATTAGTGACATGGATTTACGTAGCTGGCAGGACTGGACGGTGCGGTTGATTTTGCGCACTGCGCCGGGTGTTGATGATGTTATGTCGTGGGGTGGTCAGGAACGCCAGTATCAGGTGGTTATCAATCCATTAGGTTTAATCAAATATAAACTGGATTACCGTGCGGTGATAAAGGCCATCACCGCTAACAATCGGCAGGTCGGCGGACAATATGTCAATATCGGCCCGGAGCAATATCTTGTCCGTGGTCTCGGGCTGGTAAAAAATGTGGATGATATCGGCAAGATTGTGGTCAAAGTGGACAAAGGTGTGCCGGTTTATCTGCGTGATGTCGCGCAGATTAAACAGGCGCCCGCTTTGCGCACCGGGGCAGTTACGCGAGATGGAAAAGAGGTTGTTCTGGGGATGGCGCTGGCGCGTATTGGTGAGAATGCCAAAAATGTTGTGAGTGCTGTTAAGGAAAAATTAAAAATTGCTGCTTCTGCACTGCCGGAAGGAATAAAAATACGCCCGGTTTATGATCGCACTGATCTGGTCGAAAAAGCCGTTGATACTGCTGAACGTGCGCTGATTGAAGGTTCGATACTGGTTGCCATTGTATTGTTTTTATTTCTGGGAGAAATCCGTTCGGCACTGGTAGTGATAGCGGCGTTGCCACTGGCGATGTTGATTGCTTTTATTATGATGGGGCAGGTTGGTTTATCCGCAAATTTAATGTCGCTGGCGGGTTTGGCCATTGGTATAGGTATGATGGTCGATGGCGCAGTGGTGATGACAGAAAATGCTTTTCGTATTATGGCAGAACGACGTAAAAGCGGTGAGTCGGTGAATCGTACTGCGGCAGTATTAACTGCTGCACGTGAAGTTGCCAACCCGGTTACCTTTGCCATTATCATTATTATTGTGGTGTTTTTGCCACTATTCAGCCTGCAGGGGCTGGAAGGCAAACTGTTTAAACCGATGGCTTTTAATATCAGTTTTGCCATGGCGGGCTCATTGTTGTTAACCCTGACCTTGATTCCGGTACTGGCCGCCTTGATTCTCAAACCGAAAGAGGAACGTGATACCCTGTTGGTGCGCTGGATTAAACGTGGCTATCTGCCGGTACTGGCGTGGTCGCTGGCGAACAAAAAAACCGTCGTATTGTCTGCGGTATTGCTGTTGATTGTCAGCCTGCTGCTGTTCCCGCTGTTAGGTAAAGAATTTATGCCACAGTTACAGGAGGGTTCCATTATGTGGCGAGTCACCTCGATTCCCTCCACCTCACTGGAACAGTCGATTAAAATTTCCAGGAAGGTTTCAAAGATTTTAACGAAATTTCCTGAGGTAAAAACAACCCTGGCAATGATTGGCCGGGCGGAAAAAGGCGAAACTGCCGATGTGAATTATATGGAAATTTATACCGAACTTAAACCACATGACGAGTGGGGAACCAGCCGTAGCTATGACTCACTTGCCGAAGCCATGCGTGAACGGCTGGAAAAAGCTATCCCAACATCGGTCATTGCCTTTACCCAGCCGATACAGATGCGTGTGGAAGAGTTGATTTCCGGGGTACGCGCAACCCTCGCGGTAAAACTGTACGGTAAGGATTTAGCCAGGCTTGATAGCCTGAGTGAGGAAATTAAAAATGCTGTCAGCAGTGTTCCAGGGGTGGCCGATTTGTCACTGGAGGCCAATATTGGTAAACCACAAATCCGTATTCAGGTGAATCGTACCGAACTTGCCCGTTATGGTCTTAGTGCTGATGATGTTCTCACGGTAGTACGCACCGGTATCGGTGATGAGCGTGTATCCACCCTGATTGATGGGGTTAAACGTTTCAATATCACCGCGCCGCTTAATCCGGCATCGAAAATGGATGTGCAGGCGATAAAAAATATTCCATTACAAACCCCCAGCGGTGCAATTGTTCTCCTGTCACGTGTTGCTGATGTGAGTGTGGCTGAGGGTTATTCCTTTATTCGTCGTGAACAACTACAACGTTATGCGGTTATTCAGATGGATGTGCGCGGTCGGGATGTGGATGGCTTTGTTAAGGATGCCAGTGCTGCTATCAAACAGAAAGTAACCATGCCACCAGGTTACTGGATTGAATGGGGCGGTGCATTCGAAAATCAGCAGCGCGCCATGCATCGACTTGCTATTATTGTTCCGCTGACTATCTTCTTTATTTTTGTATTGTTATATACCGCGTTTAATTCAGTAAGGTATGCGACTTTGATTATCGCCAATGTTCCTTTTGCTACCATTGGCGGTATTGTGTCTTTATACATCAGCAATCAATACCTGTCGGTGCCTTCAGCGATTGGTTTTATTGCCGTATTCGGGGTGGCAATGCTCAATGGTATCGTCCTGGTAAACTTTATCAATGAACTGCGTGAAAAAGGCATGAGTGTTGCCGAGGCGGTTCGTCGGGGCACAGAACTTCGTTTACGACCGGTATTGATGACAGCCAGTGTGGCGATACTCGGTTTAATCCCGATGTTGTTATCATCAGGGGTGGGGGCAGAAACCCAGCGGCCACTGGCTACCGTAGTGGTGGGTGGTTTAATTACCTCGACGCTGTTAACGCTGTTATTGTTGCCAGTAATTTATGAATGGATGGAAACCCGTAAGGAAAAATCCGATCAGCAAACCGATGCTTCAACAGGAGAAAAATAATGAAACAGATAAAAGCATTTATTCATCGTAACAGAGTCGCGGACGTGGTTAATGCATTAAAAAGTGAAGCTTATGACGGGGCGTATAATAGTCTATCCATCGTTCATGTTCAGGGTGCATCACTGCAGGCGCTGGATGCAAAAGAACAGAACTATTCAATTGAGCTGGGTATAGAAATGATAACGGAAGTGAAAATAGAAATTTTCTGTCAGGATGATTATGTTGATAAGGCAGTCAGTATTATTCGTGAAAAAGGTCGTACCGGACAGGACAATGCTGGCTGGATTTATGTAATGACCATTCAACAGAGTCATCCCGTTGAGTAAATATACTCAGGGCATCTCGGAATGAAAGTAAAATTTCGTAATAAAATAATGCCTGGAGGTTAAAGCATGGCCGGTTGTGGTTGTGAGGTTGAAATAACGAATAAAGAGCAAAAAAATGTATTAGTCCGTTTGCTGGCTATCAATGCTGTATTGTTTATGGTTGAAATTATACTGGGATGGTATGCGCAGTCCACAGGTTTAATTGCGGATTCTTTTGATATGCTGGCCGATGCACTGGTTTACGCTATTGGTTTGTATGCGATTGGTAAAAGTTTGCAAATTAAAGCCAGAGCAGCATTAATCAGTGGCTGGTTTCAGGCTGGCCTGGGACTGCTTATACTGGTTGATATTGTACGCCGACTCTTTGTTGGCAGCGAACCGGCTTCGGTTTTTATGATGGCGGTGGGAGTGGTAGCACTGTTTGCGAATATTTACTGTTTGCTGCTTATCGAAAAACACAGGCACGGCGAAGTCCATATGCGCGCCAGCTGGATATTTCAGAAAAATGATGTCATTGCCAATGTTGGTGTCATTATCGGTGGTCTGTTGGTCTGGATGCTGGATGCGCGCTGGCCGGATCTGTTAATAGGAAGTTTTATTGCAATGGTGATCTTTAACGGTGCGCGACAGATCATCAGGGATGCACAGCGTGAGCTTACGGAAAATAATGCACATTGCTGACGAATTTATCCTGAGAAATCATTTTATTCCAATGGTAACAAGCTGATTCAGTATAATCACAATCTGTTCGACCCAGACTTTTCGACCCAGACTTGTTGATAACTTCGCTGATTAACTGGACAGACGTGGGTACGGAAAATACAGGTGTTATTCAAAGCCTGTTTTTTGTGCTTCTATTAGGTGTGGGTCGCTAACAAAATGTTAATCAGGGAGGTATTAATTAATAATGGAAACAATGTCTTACGTTATGATGCCTGGCCTGTTTCTGCAAGAAGAAATGGTGCCGAGAAGAGGACTTGAACCTCCACGAGCCAAAGCTCACTAGCACCTGAAGCTAGCGCGTCTACCAATTCCGCCACCTCGGCAAAGTGTTGAAATTACAAGTCGCGAACTTTACAAGGCAGCAATCCTGCTGTCAATCAATTATAAAGAAATTTAGCTGATAAAATTGATTAATCCGGGGGCATTAGATTATTGTTTGCTGACAAAAAAGCCCCTATCTGCCCGGAAGTCCGTTACAATAGCCTACCCGGATATTTTCTCAACATTCTATATTTTCATGAAGTATCTGGACTAACCCGATAAGGAATTTTCTATCGAATTTGTATTTATTATGTTGGAATTATGTTGAAGTCGATTAAAAAAAAATCAGTTGCTAAAAAAAAGCGCACCAGCAAGAAAGCAGTAATAAAAGCTACTGCTGTTACAGAACCTGTCAAACCAGGAAAACGCACAACTCGCAAGGGCATCGCTAAAAAAGTAGCTAAAAAAGTGCCTGAAAAGACGGTAAAAAAACCGGCTAAAAATCAGCAGCATGCAGGCAAAGGGCGGTCTGAACATAAACGAGTATCTGCTGATTCAACCTCTTTATCAAATATTGACCCGGACGCAGCGATTGAAGCCACGCGCTATGAAAATCCGGTAGCCAGTCGTCGTTTATTGCTGGATACCATTCGTAACAAAGGCACCATGACGATGATGGCTTTGCTGCGTGAACTTAAGGTGCAGCCTGAACAGGAAGAAGGGGTTAGTCGTCGGCTGGGTGCGATGGTGCGTGATGGCCAGCTGGTGCGTAACCGGCGTGGCGGTTTCTTAGCTGTTGATGAAAAACACCTGATTAAAGGTCATGTTATTGCTCACCCTGATGGTTTTGGTTTTCTGGTACCTGATGAAGGTGGAGACGATCTGTTTCTGTCTGCCAAACAAATGCGTACCCTGTTGCACGGTGACCGTGCAGTAGTAACAGTCGCCGGCATCGATCGTCGGGGGCGCCGTGAAGGTGCGGTAGTCAGTGTCATCGAACGGGCCAATAAAACGCTGGTTGGGCGGCTGTTTTCCGATGATGGTGTGGCCTTTGTGGTGGCAGATAATAAACGTATTACTCAGGATATTTTTATTCCTGATGATGCACTTGCTGGTGCCGAAACTGGCCAGATTGTGAAAATTGAAATTGTCAAACAGCCAACATTCAGGCGGCAGGCCATTGGTCGTATTATTGATATTATCGGTGACCATATGGCACCGGGTATGGAAGTTGAAATTGCCATTCATAGCCATGGTTTACCCGCCCAGTTTTCAGTGGATGTTATTGAACAGGCACAGGTGCTGGGTGATACTGTTAAAACAGCCGATAAACAGGATCGGGTAGATTTGCGTGATGTTCCACTGATAACCATAGATGGTGAAGATGCCCGGGATTTTGATGATGCGGTCTATTGTGAACCGCGTGGTAAAAAAGCAAAACAAGGTTGGCGTTTGCTGGTAGCTATTGCTGATGTGGCACATTATGTTCCCATTGATTCGGCGCTGGATGCATCTGCTTATGAACGTGCTACGTCGGTTTATTTTCCGGGTCGGGTGCTGCCAATGCTACCGGAAGAAATCTCCAACGGTCTGTGTTCTATTAACCCGGATGTCGATCGTTTATGTATGGTTTGCGAAATGATGGTTAGCCCTGATGGAGGCATAGACAGTTATCATTTTTTTGAAGCAGTGATGCGTTCACATGCACGTTTAACCTACAAACAGGTAGCCAATGCGCTAGAGGACAGGGAAAAGATCAATACCGAGGAAGCATCCGTGGCAGCGGTGTATGAACAACTTACCGATTTATCTGCCATGTATCAGCAGCTCGATATAAAACGCAGGCAACGTGGCGCAATTGAATTTGAAACTACCGAAAGCGTGATTGAATTTAATGATGAAAAACGTATTAACCATATCCACCCGACAGAAAGAAATGAAGCCCATAAGATCATTGAAGAATGCATGATTGCAGCGAATGTATGTGCGGCAAAATATGTGGCGAAAAGTAAATTACCCTGTCTTTACCGGGTACATGAAGCACCGACTGACGAAAAACTTGAAGATTTGCGCGGTTTTCTGCGTCCGCTGGGTCTGTCTCTAGGTGAACCACAACGTAAGATTACCCCGCAGGATTATGCGGTATTAGCCGATCAGATCAAGGAGCGTGATGATGTGCTGGTGATTCAGACTTTAATGTTGCGTTCCATGAAACAGGCCGTGTATAAAGCGGAGAATATGGGGCACTTTGGTCTGGCTTTGAGCCATTATGCGCATTTTACTTCACCGATACGGCGCTATCCCGATTTACTGGTTCATCGCGCCATCAAACATATTATCCATAAACGGGCGTATCGGGATTATAGCTACCCGATGGATCATATGATGAAAATGGGAGAACACTGTTCCACTAACGAACGCCGTGCCAATGAAGCTTCGCGAGACGCTGAATCGGCACTGAAATGTGAATATATGCTAGATAAAATCGGTCGCGAATATGCCGGTCATATCAGCAGTGTCTTACCGTTTGGTATTTTTGTTGAGCTTGATGATGAATATGTTGAAGGCCTGGTACATATTACCAGTCTGCCCAAAGATTTTTATGAATTTGAACCTGCCAGCCATGAGCTGGTGGGTGAAAATCATCAGCTTAAATTTGGTTTAAACGATCAGGTAACGATACGTGTGGTTCGCGTCGATATGGATGAACGCAAGATTGATTTTGAACTGGTTTCATAACCTGGTTTAATAATCTTGTTTAATCATTCTGGTATTAATAAATCTGTTTGAGCCTGTGAAACAATATCAAAGATGAGCTGTTCATATAAAAACAATGAATTGTAATCATAATAAATAATCACGTGAATAATCATACTGAAATTATTTTTGGATACCATGCGGTTGAATCAGCAGTGCGTCATCATGCAGCCGATATTTTACAACTGTGGATGCAACAGGGCAGGCATGATAAGCGTTTTCAGCATTTATCCCAGCTGGCAAAAACAGCTGGTATCACCGTGCAGGCGATCAGCAGTGATAAATTAAAGAAAAAATGCCCACATGGTCATCATCAGGGGGTGGTTGCTGAACGGCGTTCAAACGGTAAAAATACACGTTCCCTCGAACAGCTGTTTGCGCGTAAAAGTCTGCTATTGTTAATTCTTGATGAAGTTCAGGATCCACATAATATCGGTGCCTGTTTACGTACTGCTGATGCGAGTGGTGTGGATGCAGTGATTGTTTCAAAAAATCGTAGTCCAGCCTTAACGCCGATTATAAGTCATGTTGCCAGCGGTGGGGCGGAAACAGTTCCCTATATTCAGGTCTCTAATCTGGCACGTACTATTAGACAGCTACAGGATAACAATATCTGGGTAGCGGGTGCCAGTGGTGATGCTGAAGTTAGCCTTTATGACATGGATACTACCCGGCGTATGGCATTGGTGATGGGTTCTGAAGGCAAGGGTATGCGCCGTTTGACGCGAGAATCCTGTGACCAGCTTATTGCTATCCCCATGCAGGGATCGGTAGAAAGTTTGAATGTTTCAGTGGCTACCGGTATCTGTCTGTTTACGATTCGCCAGCGGATGCATGGCATGAATGCATCGCAGGGATGATAAAAAAATTGTACTGATATGTCAGCCACTGTGCAGTTACAACTTCTGGTTCCCGGTTTGTGTGGGCCATTACCCGATAATAAGCAGCTTGAACATGACCCGGTTTTAATCCGTTTATTCAATACGCTGGCACGAGCCAGGGTTGCGACGGGGGAAGAAAATAATGCCATAGAAAAGGATAATGCAGTAGAAAAAGAAAATGGCTATGCATTATTATCAACGTTATTTGCGATGCATGTCAGCGCTGAATTTCCCGCAGCGGCCCTAAGTCTGTCAGCTTATCTTCAATATAAACCGGCTGATATGCTATTTGGTTCAACCGCTGATATTGCTCATTATCTGCAGGCAGGCTATTATTTTTTACATGCCGATCCAGTACATCTGCGGGTTGAAATGGATCATGCTATTTTACAGAGTCCGGCGGATTTACAGCTAACACCAGCAGAAACCATCGCCTTTTGTGAACAGCAGCAGGCCCATTTTTCAGCCGATGGCATTCACTTTTTTGCGACTGATGCGAGTCACTGCTATGTCTGTATCAAAAAGCCACAGTTGCTGCATACAACCCGTCTGCAACACGCCATCGGGCGTAATATTCATTTTATTCTGCCTGCCGGTGAAGATGCGATATACTGGAAACAGTTTCTGAATGAATCTCAGATGCTGCTGTTTAATCATCCAGCCAATCAGCGTCGGGAGCAAACCGGGCAATTGACCTTAAACAGTCTGTGGTTACACGGTGGTGGTTGTTTACCGGCTGCTGAGTCCAGGGGGACAGGCGATATCGACCTGGTATGCGCGAATGATTTTTTATTAGCAGGGCTGGCAGATTATTTTAAGATACCGTGGTGTGAAATAGACGATATAAAAGCCGGTAACTGGTCGGTTGATTTTTATCGGCGTATAAAAAATTACCGCAAACCGCTGTTATATTTTGACTGTTTATTACCCTGGTTACATTATACGGATACACGGATGTGGCAGCAGCAGGTAAATTTATTTTATCAATACTGCCTGCTACCTTTGCTGGTTCTGGTGCGTCAGGGTAAATTAAATATTGACCTGTATCCACTTAACGATACTATGCCAGATAAAAAATACCATTTTCATCACTATTATGCCTGCCGGTTCTGGCGCCGGGCAAAAATAAAAAATTATGTCGATACTTACTGAAGCAGCTGCTGAAACAGATACTGATACTGAAGCGGTTATGTCTGCCTGTATTTCGAAAATTCAACCATGCAAGCGTCCGGTTAGTGAAGAATTAGCCAGCAGCGAGCTTAATCCACTGTTGCAGCAACTGTATGCCAACCGGGGTGTTACGCGTCTGGATCAACTGGATTATTCATTGTCACAGCTGGCTGATTACCATGAGCTGAAAGATATTCAACCGGCAGCTGATATTATCGCCGAACATATTATCGAAAACAGAAAAATTATTATTGTAGGCGATTTCGATGTTGATGGCGCCACCAGTTCTGCATTGATGATAAGAGCATTGCAAGCCTTTGGTGCAACCCGAGTCAGTTACCTGGTACCGAATCGGTTTAAAACCGGATATGGGCTTGGTCCGGAAATCGTTGCGCTTGCCGATGAACAGTCTGCTGAGCTGATTATTACGGTTGATAATGGCATTGCCAGTATTGAAGGCGTTGCCGAAGCCAACCAACGGCATATTAAAGTTGTGGTCACCGACCATCATTTACCGGCTGAGACAACACCGGCAGCGGCAGCGATTGTTAATCCCAATCAACATGGGTGTTTGTTTCCCTGTAAAAATACCGCAGGTGTCGGGGTGGCCTTTTATGTGATGCTGGCAGTACGCGCCCGATTGCGTGAAAGTGGCCGCTTTAGTGCGGCCACACAGCCAAATATGGCCGTTCTTCTGGATCTGGTAGCGTTGGGTACGGTTGCTGATGTGGTGCCACTGGACAGGAATAACCGCCTGCTGGTAGCGCTGGGTTTACAACGTATTCAACAAAATCGGGGCTGTGCAGGAATTAATGCTTTATTAAGTATTGCCGGTAAAAATAGTGCTCGTTGCAGCAGTCAGGATTTTGGTTTTGTGATTGGTCCCCGGCTTAATGCAGCAGGCAGGCTTGAAGATATGTCTATCGGTATTGAATGCCTGCTTAGTGATGATGATGCGCAAGCCCTGTCACTGGCGCAACAGCTTGATGATATCAATCATCAACGCCGACAGATTGAAGCTGATATGCTCAGCCAGGCATTACACAAACTGGAAACAGACTGTGCCCTGCCTGATCCAGCAAATCAGTCCACACCGATCGACGCGGGTCTGGCACTGTATCACCCGGACTGGCATCAGGGGGTGGTCGGGCTGATTGCTTCTCGCGTCAAGGAAAAATATCACCGTCCAGTATTTGCTTTTGCTAACGCAGAACAGGTCGGCGTGTTAAAAGGCTCAGGTCGTTCTATTCCAGGCCTGCATATTCGTGATACTCTGGATTTGCTGGCCAAATCCAGTCCCGATTTAATCCTTAAATTTGGTGGTCATGCGATGGCGGCAGGTTTGAGTATCAGGACTGAAAAATTCGAATTGTTCAGACAGTTGTTTAATCATCAGGTTAGTCTATTGCTCGATGAAAAAGATTTAACCATGGTCAGACAAACCGATGGTTCTGTACCACCGGATTTTATGACCATAGATTTTTCATTACTGATTAAATATGCCGGACCCTGGGGGCAGGCTTTTCCCGAGCCCTTATTCGATGATGTGTTCAGCGTTGATAACTGGTCTATTGTGGGCAAAAAACACCTGAAGATGCGTTTAAAACAGATTGATCATCAGCGTGTGTATAATGCCATCGCCTTTAATATGGATGAATCTGTCCTACCGGCTGGAGATATACCTGTTCGTGTTGTCTACCGTCTGGATGTTAATGAATTTCGAGGCAATCGAAGCCTGCAACTGATTGTTAATCATATCGAAGCGGCAGCATAATAACGATGAATTTTTATCCTGTTATCAGAAAATGCCTGTTTCTGTTTAATGCAGAAAAAACACATGTATTATCATTAACACTGATGTCATTCATGCACCGTATTGGCCTGTTAGTACCGGGGCTGTATTTTCTTGGCTGTGGTCAAAAAAAGACGGGCCATAAGCGTCGCGTTAATCATTCTGTTGAAGTTATGGGTCTGTGTTTTGCTCATCCTGTTGGCCTGGCAGCCGGGCTGGATAAGGATGGTGAACATATTGCTGCACTGGAACAATGCGGTTTCAGTTTTATTGAAATTGGTACGGTTACACCGTTGCCACAACCGGGAAATGCCAAACCGCGTTTATTCAGATTGCAGGCGGATCAGGCCATTATTAACCGGATGGGTTTTAACAATAAAGGGGTTAAAGCCATGCTGGAACAGGTTAAACTTTACCGTAATCGACTGGATCATAAACGGCAGGATCAAAAAAAGCTGACGCATCGGGTCGCTTACCCATGTCTTATCGGTATCAATATTGGCAAGAATAAAATCACCCCACTGGAACATGCAGTGGATGATTATGTATTCTGTCTGCAACAGGTTTATGCTTATGCGGATTATGTCACGATCAATATATCCTCACCAAACACACCGGGCTTAAGAAAACTTCAGCATGGTGCAGGTCTGGTATCTTTACTTACTGAACTCAAGCAGCAACAGGCGGTTTTAGCCAGAAAGACCGGTCGCTATGTACCCCTGGTAGTAAAAATAGCCCCTGATCTGACGGATGAGGATTTACAGACAATGGTACAGGTATTTATCGATACCGGCATGGATGGCATCATCTCAGGTAATACCACCTGTCAGCGACCGCCAACCCTGCTGGCTCAGGACCTGGTACAGCAGAGCGGTGGTCTGAGCGGGGCACCATTAACGCCGATTGCTGATAAAATTCTGCTCAGGCTGGTTGAGCTACTGCAGGGTAAAATTCCGGTGATTGCCGCCGGAGGCATTATGACAGCTGAAGATGCCAGACGAAAATTACAGTTCGGTGCCTCACTGGTGCAGATCTATACGGGGTTTATCTATAGTGGTCCGGCATTGGTCTCGCAATCAATTGATTTAGCAGGTAAAAAAAATAATATTGTTTGAGTAATAAATAGCAGGTATAAAAGCTGGATTACATATCTAATTGGTGTGATCTGCTATAGTTTAACATCTATAGATGTTATTCGAGTAATCTGATTTATGAGTGAACGCAGTTACCTTATTCTTGTTGGCGCAGTCATTATAGTGGCTCTGTATTTTGTCCAGAATATTATTATTTATGGTTTATGTTTTTGGTTGATTGTTGAAGGTATGACGGATATACGCTTGACGACTTTAATACAGAAGGCAAGACATATCACGATATCCGCAGGTTTAACCGTATTTAAACACCAGCAACGGTTTTCATTTGATGCATTTCGAGCCTGGCGTTTAACGGTTGCTTTCGTGTTGGGTAGCGCAATGCTTCTATTACAGAACTACAGTATGGATGTGCTCTGGTTTTTGCCATGGTTTATGGGGTTTGCTATTATGGGTGCGGGTGTCAGTGGGATTTGTCCAATGCTGCTTTTTTTGCGCTGGATCGGGTTTAGATAAAGGATATCGATATGGAATTAGAGCAATTTGAAGAAAAACTACCTGCACGCATAACCGGCCTGGTTTTCTGGGGGCTGGTTTTTATAGGTTTACTGGCTGCTGTTATTTTTCTGCACAATATTGAAAAGGATGTCAAGCAGCGTAATTTAGTCAATTTACGCGTTTTAGCTTATGAAATTGAAAACATTATTGAACAACACCCACAGGCATCCGTGCTCGAAACAACCGCTAGTCGTTTAAGACTGAAAATTCATTCACTTCAATCAATCATGAATTTTCATGCAGTTAAACTTTCTGAAAATAATAAAATATTATCTGTTGGCGTTATTAATAAGCAGGATAATGTTTATACCGAACAGATTCATTATTA
This sequence comes from Gammaproteobacteria bacterium, assembly GCA_015488885.1. Taxonomy (GTDB): domain Bacteria; phylum Pseudomonadota; class Gammaproteobacteria; order SZUA-229; family SZUA-229; genus S010-25. The sequence goes on from WFMW01000070.1 coordinate 39,654, forward strand.
CTCGCCCCATACAGCCCAATTACAGACAATACAGTTAAAACTCTATTGTCCTTCTGTGGCATCGACAATTGCCCGCATGCGTAAACAAATTCTGTTTTCAGTTGGTATCAGTGTTATTGTTTTCGGTTTCTTTCTACAGATGTTGTTACAGAGAATATTATCTACGCCGTTTCAAAAAATGGTAACCACTGCCAGCGCATTCTCACAGGGTGATGAGAATGCCCGATTTGATGATAAACGTCAGGATGAATTTGGCTATCTTGGCGGCTTTATTAATAATGCCATTGATACGATTGTGGCGCATAAAAACCAGCTTCTGGCTGCGTTAAAACGGGTAGAGAAATCCGAACAGGCATTAAATGTACAGAAAGAATATGCAGAAATAACCCTGCATTCAATTACTGATTCGGTGATTACCGTAGATCAACAGGAATCTATTTCATTTGTTAATCCGGCAACGGAATTACTGGTCGGAAAAACGGCAAATCAGCTGAAAGGTAAACCATTTAAGGATGTTTTCAATATTATTAATGAGAAAACATTGGTTGCATTTGATGATCCGATACATCAGTGTTTTGCAAGCCGACAGATCATTCATCTGCCAGAACATTCTTCTTTAATCATTAAAGATGGCAGTCTGGTTTCAGTAGAGGCCTCCATTGCACCGATGAAATCAGAACATGATGATCTTATCGGAGCGGTGGTCGTTATTCAGGATGTAAGTCATACCCGGCGTTTAACCCGACAGTTATCCTATCAGGCAAGCCACGACCTGTTAACCGGTTTGTATAATCGCAGGAAGTTTGAAGAGCGCCTTGAGGAAATTTTACTTAATGTGGTCGAAAATGAGCGGTTTCATGCGCTTTTTTATATGGATCTGGATAATTTTAAAATTGTTAATGATACCTGTGGTCACGTTGCGGGGGACGAATTATTAAAACAGTTGCCTGCATTATTTAATAATGTGTTACGCAGTGGTGATCTGATTGCCAGGCTGGGTGGCGATGAATTCGGGATTCTACTGGAGAACTGTAAATTACCGCAGGCAGTCATTATTGCCGATAAAATTCGTCAGACAATCAAAGACTACCGTTTTGTCTGGAATGATAAAACATTCGAAATAGGTATTAGTATTGGCGTTGTCGGCATAGACAGTAAACATTCCAGTATGGCCGAAATACTCAGTTCAGCAGATATTGCCTGTTATGCTGCTAAAGATTCAGGTAGAAATCGAGTGCATATTTTTGAATCAACAGATGAAGTTGTTTCTGAACGTTTTGGGCAGATGCACTGGACGGCAAGAATATCAGACGCATTTGTCAATGATCGATTACGAATATTTCAGCAACCAATAATGTGTATTTCAGAGGAAGTTACTGATCACTATGAAATCCTGATACGGATGCTGGATGAAACCGGTGATATTATCCCCCCGGGGGCTTTTTTACCGGCAGCAGAACGTTATGGTTTAATGCCGGATATCGATCGATGGGTGATTGCAGAAGCTTTTAAATACATGGCGAGTAAAGGCAGGGGTGGTAAGAATATTGCTGAACAGATTACCAGTACAGACGGAATAATTACCATCAATCTTTCAGGTGACTCAATCAATGATGATTCGCTGTTAGACTTTATTCTACAGCAGAAAACGCTTTACAATATATCGTTATCCAATATCTGTTTTGAAGTTACTGAAACGGTCGCGATCAGTAATTTAACCAAAGCCACATCTTTTATCAATGCATTAAAGCAACATGGCTGTAAATTTGCCCTCGATGATTTTGGCAGCGGCCTCAGCTCGTTTACCTATTTAAAAACCTTACCGGTTGACTATCTTAAGATTGATGGTAGTTTTGTCCGTGGTGTTGCGATAGATGAAGTGGATCGTGCCATGGTAGAGTCCATCCATCAAGTAGGTAAAGCCATGAATCTAAAAACGATTGCTGAACAGGTTGAAGATGAAGCAACATTATCTGTGTTAAAAGAAATTGGTATAGATTATGTTCAGGGTTACCTTATAGGAAAACCCCAGATGCTTGAGGCTGAGAATGAGTGTTTGTCATTATCGCATTATGGATAACAGCTCTATCTTATTCAGAGCATCAGGAAATATCGGTCATCTTATTTCAGTCTTATTTCAAATGCAACGACTCAGCGAGTAGTCAAATATAATTGTAACTGCTCAGATTGCCGCTGAAATTCAACAGATCAAGGCTAAAAAATGTGAGTTTACAAGTGTAAATGTCCATTTTTCAACGCATAGCTGGTGGATTTTAGCGGTTAGCTGAGTCGTTGCTTTCAAATCTTTTCAGCCTGTTCAATAGCGTTACCAATATAGGTAAGCGGGGTTAATTGCAGCAGGTATTCTCTGGCTGCTTCCGGTATATCCAGCGTTTCAATAAAGTCACGAAATATTTCGCGAGTAATGGTTTTGCCACGGGTCAGCTGTTTAAGTTTTTCATACGGGTTTTCGATGCCATAACGCCGCATCACGGTTTGCACCGGTTCAGCCAGCACTTCCCAGCTGGTATTCAAATCGGCTTCAATCACACTGGCATTCACTTCCAGTTTGTTCAGGCCTTTCTGTAGTGACTGACTGGCAATCAGGCAGTGTGCAAAACCTACTCCCAGATTTCTTAATACGGTCGAGTCAGTCAGGTCACGCTGCCAGCGAGAGATGGGTAATTTACTGCTTAAATGGGAAAACAGCGCATTGGCAATACCCAGATTACCTTCAGCATTTTCAAAGTCAATTGGGTTAACTTTATGTGGCATGGTGGAAGAGCCAATTTCTCCTTCTACCGTTTTCTGTTTAAAGTAACCCAGTGAAATATAGGCCCAGATATCTCGACACAGATCGATCAGGATGGTATTAAAACGACTGATTGCATCAAATATTTCAGCCATGTAGTCATGTGGCTCAATCTGGATAGTATAGGGGTTTATAGTAAGCCCAAGGCTGCTGATAAACTGACTGGAAAATGTCGGCCAGTCGATTTCAGGGTAGGCGCTGAAATGTGCGTTATAATTACCCACTGCACCATTGGCTTTACCGAGAATGGTGACGGCTGCAATAAGCTGGCGCTGATGCCTGAGTCGGTAAACCACATTGGCCAGTTCTTTCCCTACCGTGGTCGGCGATGCAGTTTGCCCATGGGTACGGCTTAACATGGGCTGGGCCGAGAATGTCCGGGCTTTTGCGGCTAAATTATCAATGATCTGGTCAAAAGCAGGCAGTAGAACAGTATCGCGTCCAGCGGTTAACATCAGTCCGTGTGACAGGTTATTAATGTCTTCTGACGTGCAGGCAAAATGAATAAATTCGTTGACAGCTTCAAGTTCAGCATTGCCGTTGATTTTTTCCTTGAGAAAATACTCAACTGCTTTTACATCGTGATTGGTGGTGCGTTCAATCATTTTGATACGTTCGGCATCCTGAATAGTAAAGTTTTCAATAATAGCATCCAGTAAGGTAATGCTGGCTTTACTTAACGGAGGGACTTCCCTGATGGCCGACATTGCTGCCAGTGCCTGAAACCAGCGGATTTCGACCAGTACACGATGTTTAATCAAGCCATATTCACTGAATATATCGCGCAAAGCGGAAGTTTTGGAGCCATAGCGGCCATCGACGGGGGAAATAGCAGTAAGTTCGGTTAATTCCATGATGATATATTTTCTGTTAGGATGGTTTACGTAGGATGGTTTACAATTATGTGATTCAAATCCGATTATATCATTGCAATCCGTGGTGAGGCAGTCATATTTAATAACTGAATAGAATTAATTAACTGAATAGAATTAATGACTGAATACAGAATAGAAAAAGACAGTATGGGTGAACTGGAAGTACCTGCCGATGCCATGTATGGTGCCCAGACGCAACGTGCTGTGAATAATTTTCCGGTTAGCGGGCTGGCTATGCCGACACCATTTATTCATGCATTAGGGCGGGTAAAATGTGCCTGCGCACGAGCTAACCACAAGCTTGGTCTGCTTGATAAAGACCGGGCAACAGCGATCGAGTCAGTGTGTGAACGCATAATCCATGGCGAGCTGGATACGCAGTTTCCGATTGATGTCTTTCAGACCGGCTCAGCGACCAGTACCAATATGAATGCCAATGAAGTAATTGCTCATCTTGCAACACAGCAACTGGCGGGACAATCGGTTCATCCCAATGATCATGTTAATATGAGCCAGAGTTCCAACGATGTCATTCCTACAGCTATTCATGTGTCAGCCAGTATTGTCTGCACACAGCAATTATTGCCTGCACTGGCGCATTTACAGCAGGTTATCGAACAGCGAGAAGAAGAACTGGCAACAGTGATAACCACCGGTCGTACCCATCTAATGGATGCGACGCCGGTGAGTCTGGGGCAGGAGCTATCCGGTTGGGCGGCGCAGATAAACCATAGTAGCAGGCGTATTCAGGCAATGTTGCCGGGCTTGCAGCAACTGGCCATTGGTGGCACGGCGGTGGGTACAGGAATCAACGCGGATGTGCGTTTTGGCGATGAGGTTGCCATTGCCTTAAGCGCGGGTAGCGGGATAGCCTTTTCTACTGCGGATAATTATTTTGAGGCCTTGAGTTCACAGGATGCGGCCGTTGCCTTAAGCGGGCAGTTAAAAACGCTGGCAGTCAGCTTGATGAAAATTGCCAATGACTGCCGCTGGATGAACAGTGGTCCAATGGCTGGCATTGGTGAAATTGCACTGCCGACTTTGCAGCCAGGTAGCAGTATTATGCCGGGCAAAGTCAATCCGGTTATTCCTGAATCGGTCGCCATGGTGTGCGCGCAGGTGATCGGCAATGATACGGCTATTACCCTTGCCGGGCAGTCGGGTAATTTTCAGTTAAACGTCATGTTGCCACTGGTTGCCCACAATTTATTACAGAGCCTGGTTATTTTATCGAATGCGTCGCTGATTCTGGCAGACAAGGCGATTGCCGGGTTTAAAGTCCAACGGCAGACTATTACCGCAACGCTGTCCAGAAACCCGATACTGGTCACCGCGTTAAATCGGGTTATCGGTTATGAGCTGGGGGCGAAGATTGCCAAAACCGCTTATGCTGAAAACCGTGCAGTGATTGATGTGGCAATGGAATTAACCAACTTAAAAGAAGCAGAACTGAAAAAACTGCTTGATCCAGCGCAGCTGATCAAGGGTGGTGTGGCGCATTAACTCGATTGTCTGCTTACATCAATATAGACTTTTAACCGTTGACCAGGCTGTAGATATTTACCTTTCAGCCGGTTCCAGCGATGCAGATCTTTAATTCTCACATTATAGCGACTGGCAATACGTGAGAGTGAGTCGCCTGATTTCACCGTATAGGAAATCGACCGGATATACATGGGTTTACTATATCTCGACTGGGTAGATAAAACCGGTCTACTTGAAAGTTTATGTTTTGTGTGATGCCTGCCATGCTTGTTTAACCAGATAACCAGTGTGTGCCCCGGTTTTAATATGTCATGGGTTGACATGCCATTCCATCTGGCCAGTTGGTGCATATTGACGTGAAACTTGCGTGCGATAGTCCAGAAACTTTCATTTGATTTGACCGTATGTTTAATGCGTTGTGCATGACGATGGCCACTGGACTGTAAGGTTCTTAAGCGTTCACGGGCACTGAGGGCATAATCTGAGCGATGGCGACTGGCAACAGGAATTAACAGATATTTACCTGCACGAATATATTTTCTGTGAAGATGATTCACTTTACGTAAATGTCGAACCGAGGTTTCATACTTCACTGCCAGCACACTCAGCGATTCACCCGATTTAATTTTGTGGCGGATCCATTTTAAATGTTTATCTGCGGGCAGGCTGGCATAATTTTGTTTAAAGGTTTTCGCGGCCTGTGCAGGCAGAATAAATGTATAGGGGCCATCAGGATCAGTAGCCCAACGATTAAATGCCGGATTATAACGGTACAGATCATTGAGTTTTATATCGGCCAGTTTTGCTGCCAGTGCCAGGTCAATCTGGGCGTGAGTTTTAACCTGGACAAAACCGGGAGCATTGGCGATGTAACGTAAACGGATATGATATTTTTCAGGCTGTTCAATAATGGCTTTTAAAGCCAGTAATTTCGGGACATACGCTCTGGTTTCATCAGGCAGCTTTAAATGCCAGAAATCAGTCGGGCGGTGCAGGCGTTTATTACGGCGGATAGCGCGTTTTACTGTGCCGGAACCTGAGTTATAGGCGGCGAGAGCCAGTAGCCAGTCACCTTTAAAAATTTTATTTAAATTACTTAAGTAATTAAGTGCTGCCTGGGTGGAAGCATGAATATCTCGCCGTCCATCATACCACCAGTTCTGTTTCAAACCATATAAACGTCCGGTGGAAGGAATAAATTGCCAGATTCCTGCGGCTCGCCCCTGTGAGTAGGCAAAGGGCTGATAGGCACTTTCAACAATGGGCAAAAGTACCAGTTCTGTGGGTAAACCTCGTTTTTCAGTTTCCTGCGTAATATAATATAAAAAGGGATCAGCCCGTTTCATTACCCGACCCAGATAGTTGTCATGTCGGCTAAACCAGGCAATTTCACTTTTCAAAGCGGGATGGGTAATATCGTCAGGTAGTTCAAAACCAGCTCGTATACGCGGCCAGATATTATCATTTCGAGTAACAGGCGTAGGCTGGTCATTGGCAATGGATTCGACAGTGCTGTTCTTATCTATCTCAGAAGTAGCTGGATGGCTCGTTTCAGGTAGTTTGTCATCAGCGTTCACCGGGGTTATAACGATAGCGTCGTGATTCAGGCATTCTGCCTGTATTTGACTGCTTAATGCTGGTTGCGCTGGTGTTTTGTTAATATCTGTCTGATTAAGTATTACAGCAGTGTTATTTTGCGTTAAAGTGTCCTGATTATCGGGTTTCTGGTTGGCGCAGGCACTGAGAAAAATGGACATAAACAGGCACAGGTATAAATAGTAAAGATTAATCCTACGTTGGGGATAATCAGTATAACGGTTAGAAACAGGTTGGAATATATTTGGCAAAATAAATTTCATCAGTGATACAGGGTATATTTGTGAAGCTATTCTATGGTTATATAATAGGTGTTAAAAATCAAATTAACCTGAATATGTTCAAAATGGGTTGATGTTATTTTAATGCAAATTTAAACGGGCCGATACGACCAGATGCATCTAAATAACTAGAAAGTGACCTTTGTACAATAATATTTATCAATAAAAATGACTAAACCCCAGAAACTTGTAAAATCATTTTCAAACGTTGAAATTTATACGGATGGTGCCTGTCGAGGTAACCCGGGGCCAGGTGGCTGGGGTGCCAGTTTGCGTTTTAATGGGCATCGTAAAGATTTATACGGGGCTGAGGCTGAAACAACCAATAACCGTATGGAACTTATGGCAGTGATACAGGGCTTAAATTCATTGAGCAGGTCTTGCTCCGTACGAATATATACTGATTCTAAGTATGTGCTCAATGGTGTTACCCAATGGTTATCCAACTGGAAAAAAAATGGCTGGAAAACAGCAGCTAGAAAACCAGTGAAAAATGTACAGTTATGGCAGCAACTGGATGCCGCTTTAGAAAAGCATCAGGTGGACTGGAAATGGGTAAAAGGCCATTCAGGTGACGAAGGAAATGAATGCGCGGATGCGTTGGCTAATCAGGGTATTGATGAAATGTTGAGTGAAAAATCATGACACGGCAAATTGTACTGGATACTGAAACCACCGGTCTGGATCCGGCACAGGGGCATAAGATAATAGAAATTGGTTGTGTCGAATTACTTAATCGACGCTTGACCGGGAATAATTATCACCAGTATTTACAGCCAGATCGTGAAATAGACGAAGGCGCACAGGCGGTGCATGGCATTTCGAATGAATTTCTGGCGGATAAACCTCGTTTCGCTGATATCGTGGCTGATTTTCTTGAATATGTGAACGAGGCTGAACTAATCATCCATAACGCCCCCTTTGATGTGGGTTTTCTAGATGCAGAACTAAAGCAGATCGGGCCTGAGTATGGCAGTGTCAATACTTATTGCCGCATCACGGATACGCTGGTGATGGCCAGGAAAAAACGCCCGGGCAAGAAGAATAATCTCGATGTGCTGTGTAAGGAATACGAGGTCAATAATTCGCAACGTGATTTGCACGGCGCATTGCTTGATGCCGAATTACTGGCTGAAGTCTATTTGCGCATGACTGGTGGGCAAAGCGCATTATTATTAGATAGCGAAGCCGTACAGAGCGGGCAGCAGGCAACAGCCAGCAATCAGCCCAGGCGACTATCAGCAGATCGGTCGGCACTGAAAATTGTGCACCCCAGTGAGGAAGAGTTGCTGGAACATCAGGCCTTTATCGAAAAAATGGGCGAGAAATGCCTATGGGGTCGGGAATAAAGGCATTCCATAAATTTTCTATTAACGAATTTTTAACATACGGGATTTTTCACGATTCCATTCGCGTTCTTTAATGGCAGCGCGTTTATCGTGTTCTTTTTTGCCTTTGGCAAGGCCGATATCCATCTTGACACGGCCTTTTTTGTTCCAGTATAAAGCCAGCGGTACCAGCGTATAACCTTTGCGCTCAATCTGACCGATAAGACGGTCGATTTCCAGCCGGTGCAGTAATAATTTACGGCTGCGGGTTGGTGAGGCAAAGATATGTGTTGACGTGCTTATCAGTGGGGTAATGGTACCACCTACCCATTCAAGTTCCCCGTCTTTTACCATCACATAACTGTCATCAATCTGCACTTTACCCGCACGCAGACTTTTTACTTCCCAGCCTTCCAGTACCAGACCGGTTTCATAATTCGATTCAATGCTGTAGTCAAAGCGGGCACGGCGATTGCGGGCAATCGTATTATCATTGGATTTTTTTCTGGATTGTTTTGCCATAAAGTCGATTCCTGCCTGCCTTCAGAAGGTCTGCAAGTATAGATTATGCATTAAAAGCTGTCATTTATTATTCATAAACATGAATAAATTATCCATTTTGCTATTGAGTCATGCCGCTAAATTGTTGAAAATGCCTCTTTGATTATTTTCTCCCTGGATTTTTATGGCCACACAAAAGAAATTGATACATGAACAATGGTCGAGTCGCACTGCTTTCATTCTGGCAGCTACCGGCTCTGCTGTTGGTCTGGGGAATATCTGGAAGTTCCCTTATATCACTGGTGAAAACGGCGGTGGAACTTTTGTGCTTATATATCTGTGTTGTGTTGCGCTGATCGGTATTCCCATTATGATTGCGGAAATCATGCTGGGTCGGCGTGGTAAACAAAGCCCGATTAATACCATGGCGGCACTGGCACGTGAAGAAGGCAGGCATCCGGGGTGGAAATATCTGGGCTGGATGGGAGTGATTGCCGGGTTTTTAATTTTATCCTACTACAGTGTGATTGCCGGCTGGGCGCTGGCTTATGTTTTTCGTACTGGTAGCGGCCTGTTTCTTGGTGCCACGGCAGATGGTGTTAACAGTATTTTTAATGATTTTGTCGGTGATCCCGAAAAATTACTGCTCTGGCATACATTGTTTATGGTAATGACCATGGTTGTGGTGGCGCGTGGGGTAAAAAACGGTCTGGAAACGGCGGTGACTTTTCTGATGCCCATGCTATTTGTTTTATTGCTTGTTGTGGTGATCTACGCCATGAGTACCGGTTATTTTTATCAGGGGCTTGAGTTTCTATTTACCCCGGGAAAAATTACCGGTAAAGCTATTCTTATTGCCATGGGACATGCGTTTTTTACTCTGAGTCTCGGTATGGGAGCAATTATGGTTTATGGCTCCTATCTGACAAAAGACCATTCCATCGTGCAGGCATCAATTGTCATTGCACTAGCTGACACTCTGGTGGCTCTGCTTGCGGGAATGGCTATTTTCCCTGTTGTTTTTGCTAATGGTCTTCAGCCAGGTGCCGGGCCGGGGTTGATTTTTCAAACCTTACCGATTGCTTTTGGACATATGCCTGGTGGCACACTGGTGGGGGTGATGTTTTTTACCCTGTTGGTATTTGCTGCCTGGACATCGGCTATTTCATTAATTGAACCGGCGGTTGCCTGGCTGGTTGAAAATCGTGGGCATAGTCGGGTTTATGCTTCTGTGGTGATGGGAATCATGACGTGGCTGGTTGGCTTAGGCACTATTTTTTCATTTAATATCTGGAAAGATGTTACCTGGAGCATTCCGTTTCTATTTAAAAATTACCGGTTTTTCGATACGCTGGATTATTTAACTGCAAATATTATGTTGCCATTGGGTGGATTATTTATTGCCCTGTTTGCAGGCTGGATAATGCATAAAACGTCGTCGAGTGATGAACTGGCCACAACAGCCGGAATATATAAAACCTGGCGTTTTCTGGTTCGTTATGTTGCGCCCGTTGCGGTGATTATTGTTTTCCTTAAAGCGGTAGGTGCTGTTTAATTTTGATTTCCTAACCCCTGTTTTCTATCAGGGTCTCGCTGTACAATACAGTTTTCTTAAATATAACTAAACAGGTTAGTTACTTGTCACATATACAACGTAGTGCACTGGTACATTATTCACCGGCTGAAATGTATGAACTGGTCAATAATGTTGATGCCTATCCCGGTTTTTTACCCTGGTGTCGCTCTGCCCGTACCCTGTCAGCAACCGAAACCGAGAGTGTTGCCTGTATAGAAATTGCCAAAGGGGTGTTAAATAAAACCTTTACTACTCACAATATTTTAATTAAAGGTAAGCGTATCGATCTTAAACTGGCTGATGGGCCATTTAAGAAATTACAGGGTTTCTGGCAGTTTGATGCGTTAAAGATGCCCAATACCTGTAAAATTAACCTTGATCTTGAATTTGAATTTGATAGTGCAATGATTTCGATTGCAGCAAAACCCATATTTATGCAAATTGCCAACACGCTGGTCGAAGCTTTTTGCAAGCGTGCTGTGGAGGTATATGGTGAGCGTTTCTGAAGGCAATACAGTTGAACAGATGAATGTTAATGAACAGGTATCGACTGCTGAGAAAAAATCCATTAATGTTGAAGTGGCTTATGCCACATTAAAAAAACAGAAAATACGCGCTGTTAATGTTGATGCCGGCACCACGCTGGGTGCGGCAATTGTGCAGTCCGGTATTATGATGGACTTTCCTGAACTTGATCTGGAAAATGCCAAAGTAGGCATATATGGCAAGGTTGCCAGCATGACAACCGTATTAAACGATCATGATCGGGTTGAAATATACCATCCGCTTATTGCCGACCCCAAAGAAGTTCGGCGTAAACGTGCTGCCGAAGGTAAGGTGATGAAAAAAGGTAGCGGCTAATTCCTGTTGATACTGCGAGTCTGTCGGCTTTTTCACCGTAGATTGCGTTCAACGCAACAGGACTCTTAAGGTTCAACATAGTCGGTTTTATCGATGCTTTTTAGCCGGTTATGGTCAAAATAGAGGGTTAGTCTGGATTTTCTTTCAAAACCCTTGTCAGGAATGAAGCGGTAGATATAATCCCAGCGCTGGTTATGAAAGGGATCGGCAAGCATGGGTAAGCCGATTACTTTGCGGACTTCGGTTTTGCTCATGCCGGGTTTAAGTTTTTTAAGTTGTTCCAGGGTTACCGTATTTCCCTGTTGCAAATCCATGCGGTGGGCACGTGGTAGCCATTGTGCACAGGCGCTCAGTGCAAATAGCATTAAAATACCAAGCAGACATGAATAGCTGTTGTATTGAACTTTCAGGCTTGTTCCAGGACGCATAGAGATAAAAATCAGGGTTTCTATTAAAGAATGGAAATGATACCGTAAATACTATGATTAATCAGCAGGAAATATATGGAATCGAGTGATTTAAAAAAAGCCGGGCTTAAAGTTACCTTGCCCCGAATGAAAATTCTTGAACTTCTGGAAGCATCCAAAGTTCGCCACCAGAGCGCAGAAGATGTTTACCGGGCCTTGCTTGATGATGGTGAAGAAATTGGCCTGGCAACGGTATATCGCGTGTTAACCCAGTTTGAAGCAGCTGGACTGGTTGAGCGCCATCATTTTGAAGGTGGTCAGGCGGTCTTTGAACTCAGTGAACAGGGGCATCACGATCATGTGGTCTGCATTGTTTGCGGTAAGGTCGAAGAATTTGTCGATGAAGTGATTGAACAGCGCCAGCGTGAAATTGCCCGTAAACTGGGCTATGAAGTCACTGAACACAGTCTCACATTGTATGGTAAATGTCCCGACTGTCAATAATCTCCAGAATAACCTTACTCGCTAAAACTTCAGTGTAATGATGTACTATGCGGCGCACACAACGTTTTAACCAGATCCCACAGGATTACAGTATTGACGAATATCTGTATCAGTTAACCGGTAAAACGCTTGCTGCAGACAGTTTATTACGCCGCGCCTGTGAACGGGTCTGGGATTTACCCATAGAGGGGAGCGTACCCTCAAGTCTGGATGTGGCCTTTTTATTAAGTGAACTGGGTGTGGATGAAACCACATTAATCGCCGCATTATTAAGTACCAGCCGTTTACAGCAACAGGATGATGCCGTGCAACCGATGTTATCGCTGGAACAACAGTTTGGCGATAAAATCATGCGGCTGGTGAAGAGCGTCTTGCAGCTGCATGATTTTCACGGTGAAAAAATATCGTCTGCGCCAGAACAGGCAGAACGGCTGCGGCGTATGTTACTGTCGATGGTTGATGATGTGCGGGCAGTGTTGATCAAACTGGCTTATCGGGTGCAGCGTTTGCGACAGTTAAAACTGGCTTCACCGGAGGAACAGCTTGAAATCGCCCAGGAAAGTCTGGAAATTCTCGCGCCTGTTGCCAATCGTCTTGGTATTGGCCAGTTAAAGTGGGAACTGGAAGATCTGTCCTTTCGTTATCTTGAACCAGCTACTTATCGCTCTATTGCTTCGCACCTCGATGAAAAACGTGATGAACGTGAGCAGTTTATCACTGATGTGGTCGCAAAAATCAAAACTATTACGGACCAGGAAGCTATTACCGCTGATATTTACGGGCGACCTAAACATATCTTCAGTATCTGGAAAAAAATGTCATCGAAACAGCGCAGTTTTGATGAATTATTTGATGTGCGTGCCGTGCGCGTGGTGGTGGAAACGGTTGCTGAATGTTATGTCGTGCTGGGGCTGGTACATGCACAATGGCGACATATCAATAAAGAATTTGATGATTATATTGCCAACCCCAAAAAGAATGGTTACCAGTCTCTGCACACGGCAGTCTATGGCCCTCAGGGTAAGCCGGTAGAAATACAGATTCGTACCCGTAAAATGCATGAGTTTGCCGAAAATGGCGTGGCCGCTCACTGGCGTTACAAGGAATCAGGCAGTGGTGCCAGCATGCAATCCAGCATCGATTCATTACGAAAATTACTGGATAGTTCTATCACCAGCGATGAAGAACTGCTGGAAAATTTCAACGCCGAAATGTTTCAGGACAGGGTGTTTGTATTAACCCCGGAAGGCAGGGTAATCGATTTGCCCGAGGGCGCGACCCCGGTCGATTTTGCTTATGCTGTGCATACCGAAATTGGTCATCGTTGCCGTGGTGCTAAAGTGAATGGGCGTATTGTGCAATTAACCTGCCCGCTGCAAAATGGCCAACGTGTAGAAATCTTAACGTCAAAAGAAGCGGCACCACGGCGTGACTGGATGATTGCGCATCTGGGTTTTATTAAAACCTCACGCGCGCGCAACCGGATACGCAGCTGGTTTCGCAAACAGGATCGTGAAAAAAATAGCCAGGATGGAAAAAATCTTTTTGAACGTGAATGGAAACGCCATGGTATCAAACCAGAGCTGGACAAAATTGTACAGCATTTCAAACAGCAATCAGCCGATGATCTGTATGTCGCACTGGGTTGTGGTGACATCAGTGTGGCACAGCTATCCGCTATATTGCATGAACAATCTGCGCAAAAAACACCGCTGGATTTTCCCCTTCATCCACCTGCGCATCGAGAAAAAAAACAGGCATCAGGTAGCAGTGTCAATGTTTCCGGCGTGGGTAATTTACTGACCTCAATTGCGCACTGCTGTATGCCAGTACCGAATGATGAGATTATCGGTTATATCACCAAAGACAGAGGTGTCAGCGTGCATCGTAAAGACTGCAAGAATATCCTCTACCTGCAGGAGAAAGATCAGTCGCGCCTGATTGAAGTGGAATGGGGTGAAGGCGAACTCCATAATTATCCGGTAACGCTTTTCATTCAGGCAATCGACCGTCGTGGTCTGCTCAGCGACATTACTTCCACTTTATCAATGGACAAAATAAATGTCATCGCCGTCAATACCCAGTCGAATAAAAAAGACCAGACAGCAAAAATGTCTGTCACCATAGAAATACGTGATTTGCTGCAGTTAAACCGGGTTATGGATAAGCTCAGTCTGTTAAGAAATATCCTGCAGGTAAGCAGAGCAAGCAATGGGGATTAGCGCGTAGTAACCGGTTCTTCAACGCTGGTTGGGTGAATGGTGGTGGTATCATCCAGGTCATTTTTGCTTGCTCCCATTATAGCTACGCTTTTCGTCGAATCATCCAAATTGATTCACTGAGATTGTCCCAAAATCCTGCATTCCCATGAAAAATCCGGGTTAAAGTCTGTGTTTGTGGTTTTCTTCCAATAGTGCAGATTAAATGGTCAATGCCGCTATTTTTGGTCTATACACGTACTATCCACTCTGCAATGTTACAGTACAGTATGTCCCTGATGTAAAATGTATTCAGGAGTCTGCATCGGGCGAGATGCTGGTGTAAAATTGTCTTCATGAGTCTGTCAGATTTACAATTATTTTTTCCATATTGACTAAAAAATGAACAGTATGTTCTACACTGAAAGGTAAGACATGAGTAATGCTGATTTTGAACATGATAATGATAGTGGGCTTGCCGTTGAGGAAGAGAAGCCAAAACTGAAACCTCCGAAACGTTATAAGGTCATAATTAATAATGATGATTACACACCCATGGAATTTGTGGTAGAAGTTTTGATGATGTTTTTTGCGATGGATAATACCAGAGCAACACGTGTGATGATGTCTGTCCATACTAAAGGCAAGGGCATTTGTGGTACGTTCAGCCATGAAATTGCCGAGACCAAGGTTGATCAGGTGAATGAGTTTTCTCGCATTAATCAACATCCGTTATTATGTACGATGGAAGAGGCATAGGTTTAAATTATAAATAATTTTTGTTGCAGGTACTGACATGTTAAGTAAAGAGCTGGAGTTATCATTAAACAAAGCGTTTAATGATGCACGAGAAAAACGACATGAATATATTACAGTAGAGCATTTACTGCTTGCATTGCTGGAAAATAACAGTGCCAATGTTGTTCTGCAGGCATGTGGTGCCGATATTGAATTACTGAGTCGTGAACTAAGCGAATATTTGCAGCATAATACACCGGTATTTGGTGATGTGGTGGGTGGTGAAGTTCAGCCCACACTGGGCTTTCAACGAGTGTTACAGCGTGCCGTTTTTCATGTGCAGTCATCGGGTAAAAAGGAAGTGGTGGGGGCAAATGTTCTGGTTGCCATGTTTGGTGAGCAGGAATCGCAGGCCGTGTATCTATTAAATCAGCAGAATATCAGCCGACTGGATATTGTTAATTACATCTCTCATGGCATTACCAAAGTGCCTGACAATGCCGAAAAGCTTGATGATGTTTCACCACAGGCGGGTGCCTCAGAAGCTGAATCACAACCTCTGGAAAATTTTACGACCAATTTAAATCAGCGCGCCATGCGTGGTCTGGTTGACCCATTAATTGGCCGTGAAGCAGAAGTGGAGCGCACCGTACAGGTATTATGTCGACGCAGAAAAAACAATCCATTACTGGTTGGCGAGGCTGGAGTAGGTAAAACGGCGCTGGCCGAAGGTCTGGCCAAACGTATTGTCGATAAAGAAGTGCCGGAAGTGTTACTGGAAAGTACGATATTTTCGCTTGATCTTGGCTCGCTGGTTGCCGGCACAAAATACCGTGGTGATTTTGAGAAACGCCTGAAAGGCGTATTAAAACAGCTAAAACAACATGTTGGCTCAATATTATTTATTGATGAAATACATACGATTATTGGTGCGGGATCAGCTTCTGGCGGGGTGATGGATGCGTCTAATTTAATTAAACCCATGCTGGCCAGTGGTGATCTTAAATGTATTGGTTCTACTACTTATAGTGAATTTAGAAGTGTGTTTGAAAAGGATCATGCCCTGTCTCGCCGTTTCCAGAAAATTGATCTGGAAGAACCCAGTGTCGAAGAAACCGTAGAAATATTGAAGGGTCTAAAAACACGTTTTGAAGAACATCATGATGTGAAATACAGTAACAGGGCTTTACGTGCTGCGGCTGAATTGTCTGAACGATATATTATGGACAGGTTTCTGCCCGATAAAGCTATTGATGTGATTGATGAGGCGGGTGCCAGTCGGCAATTACAATCCAGTGAAGCACGCAAGAACAACAAAAAAGCCATCAGTGTGCATGATATTGAAAATATTGTCGCAAAAATTGCCCGGATTCCTGAAAAAACCGTGAACACTTCGGATATGCAAACCCTGAAGAATCTGGAACGTGATTTAAATCTGGTTGTCTTCGGTCAGGGCGAAGCCATCAGTACGCTGGTTACCTCCATTCGTATGTCGCGTTCCGGGCTGGCGGAACCGGAAAAACCTATTGGTTCTTTTCTGTTTGCCGGGCCTACCGGTGTGGGTAAAACAGAAGTCTGTCGTCAGCTTGCCAGAGCGCTTGGTGTTGAACTGATACGTTTTGATATGTCTGAATATATGGAACGTCATACCGTCTCACGCTTGATTGGTGCACCGCCGGGTTATGTCGGTTTTGATGATGGCGGTTTGTTAACCGAAGCGGTAAATAAACATCCGCATTGTGTATTATTGCTTGATGAAATTGAAAAGGCGCATCCTGAAGTCTTTAATATTTTATTGCAGGTAATGGATCATGGCACATTGACAGACAGTAATGGGCGTAAAACTGATTTCCGTAATGTTATTTTAGTGATGACCAGTAATGCCGGGGCGCAGCTAATGTCGCGCCGTTCAATGGGCTTTACCGAACAACAGAATGAACTTGATGGTATGGAGGAAATCAAAAAAATCTTCACACCGGAATTTCGTAACCGTCTTGACTCTGTTGTGCATTTTGACTCACTGGATGCCAATACACTGGCTAATGTGGTAGATAAATTTCTGGTGGCACTGGAAATACAGCTCAATGAAAAGAAAGTCACTTTAAGTGTTGATAAGGCTGCCCGAGCCTGGTTGGCAGAAAAAGGCTATGACCCTAAAATGGGCGCCAGACCTATGGCACGGGTAATTCAGGAACAGCTTAAAAAACCCCTGGCCAATGAACTTCTATTCGGTGAACTGAAAAAAGGCGGGCATGTTGAGGTGAAAGTTACCTCTGCACACGAACTGGACATTTCGGTTGAATCTGAATCGGTTAAAGTATAAAACAGACTGACTCAACCATCAGGAACCTGTCAGGAATGATTGTAACGGCCCAGGCTCCTGGATTGGCGCCGACATTAGTCAGAATCAAGGCAAAAATGGATATTTACACTTGTAAATCCTGTTTTTTAGCTTTGAATTTAATCAGCAGAACCAGTAGATTTCAGCAATTAGCTGAGTAATTACCAATGATTTTATTTTGCGCGGTAAACGATGCGGCCTTTTTCCAGGTCGTACGGGGTTAATTCAACCGTTACCTTGTCACCGGTCATAATGCGGATATAATGTTTTCTCATTTTACCGGATATGTGAGCGATTACTGTGTGACCGTTTTCCAGTTCAACGCGAAACATGGTATTTGGCAGGGTTTCTGTTACCGTGCCTTCCATTTGTATTGCTTCTTCTTTAGCCATAATAAATTAGTCGTGTATAGAAATCAGTAGGGAATCCCAGTCGGGAATCTTTTATAAAGTTGGCGCAATTATCGTCGTTTTTACGCCGAGCGCAAGTGTTTTTTATCGTTTTGCTGTAATTTTGGCAGAAAAACAGGCTTATTCACGGGTTCTGCTGTTTTATTTAACCGAGGCGGTGCTTTTTATTGGTAACATCAGTATTGGATCGATCAGATTCTGATTGGCAATGACCGCAAAATGCAGATGCGGACCTGTGGCACGTCCGGTATGTCCGACTTTGCCAATAATTTCGCCCTGTTTGACAACATCGCCCGGTTTAACATTAATTTTGCTGAGGTGTGCATACAGGCTGATAATGCCCTCGCCATGATCAATAAAAATCATATTACCGCTAAAAAAGAAATTGCCGGCATCAATCACTCTGCCGCTGGCTGTTGCTCTAACCGCAGTACCTTCCTTTGCTGCAATATCCAGACCGTTATGCGGGCGGCGTTCCTGGCCGTTAAAAAAACGCCTTAAACCAAAAATGCTGCTGATTGGACCATGTACGGGCCAGATAAAATTTACCGTAGGTAAGTTATCGCTATAAAGGTGTTTGGCATATTTTTTACGTTTGGCTTCGGCGATAATTCGTATCATATCGGCTTTATCCGGGTTGACCTTATGTTTATTTTTAATAATAAGGTGCTGTTCGGGGTAATGTTTGGTTTTAATATGAACTTTACTGTTAAAAGTAATACCGTTATGCTGATGCACAGAAAATTCGTAGTCGCCGGGTCTGGTTCTGAGCCCAATACCGGCCATTGCTATCCAGCTCTTTTTATAGGCAAACACCGCCACGCGTTTTCCCCTGAAATACACCTTTGTGTCAGGTTTGTATTGCGGCAGCTGTAATAAAGCAATACCACCGGGTACCAAAGCCTGTTGCGGCAGGGCAAAGAGAACGGGGGAAAAGATGAGGCAGAAAATAAATAATAAGCGTTGCATGTTTTTGAGTCTACATGTTATCGGATTTAATAGTGTAGGATTTCAAGCTGCTATTGTAGTGTACTTTGTCCCCAAATATTAATTAGTTTTCTAAAAATGAGCAAATTCAGAGTATCCAGTTCAAATTTAAAAGAGCAAGATTCGTCTTCCTGCAGGCTGTCAGATCGTGCAGCCAGGTTGAACCCGTTTCATGTTATGTCCATACTGGCGCGAGCCAGGCAGTTACAGGCTGAGGGACGGTCGGTAGTACATCTGGAAGTGGGAGAGCCAGATTTTATTACCCCGGCACCGATCATTGAAGCTGGTATTGCCGCCCTTTCAGCAGGTAAAACCCATTATACGCCAGCAACTGGTCTGCCTGAATTACGTCAGGCAATTGCAGGTTATTATCAGCGTAAATTTGGACTTTCTATTGATAGTCACCGAATTATTATAACGCCTGGTGCATCCGGTGCATTGCAACTGGCTTTACTGGTACTGCTTGATGCGGGTGACAGTGTTTTGCTGACGGATCCAGGTTATCCCTGTAATCGGAATATTACCCAGATACTGGCCGCAAAAGAAATTGCCGTGCCGGTAAGCGCCGACACTGGCTATCAGTTAACAGCGCAGCATATTGAACAATACTGGCAAGCCTCCACGCGGGCGGCCATGGTGGCCAGCCCCTCAAATCCGACGGGTACGATTATAAAACCCGTGCATTTACAGCGGTTACTGGATGCTGTCAGGCAAAAAAATGGCATGCTGATTATTGATGAAATTTATCAGGGGCTGGTTTATGATGTCGCAGACTCGACGGCACTGGCATTAAGTGATGACTGTTTTGTTATTAATAGTTTTTCAAAATATTTTGCCATGACTGGCTGGCGCCTTGGCTGGATGGTGGTTCCAACAGCATATATAGGGGCGATTGAGCGGATCAGCCAGAATATTTTTCTGGCACCATCAACCATTGCGCAATATGCGGCCATCACCGCATTACAGCCTGAAACAGAAAATATTTTACAACAGCATCGAGATGAATTTAAAATCCGCCGGGATTATTTTCTGCCTGCCTTGGCCTCGCTAGGGTTTAAGCTGGCAGTAAAACCACAGGGGGCGTTTTATGTTTACGCAAAGTGTGACGCCTTCACTGATAACAGTTTTACCTGGACCCGGCAATTACTTGAGGCGCAGGGTATTGCTGTTACCCCCGGGGTGGATTTTGGTGATTTTAATGCACACCATTATTGTCGATTTGCCTATACCCGGCCTGTTGATGTGCTGGTGCAGGCAATATCAGGTATGAAACGTTTTATTGAAATATCCGGGCTAAAATAACCGTTGGAGAATCAATGCAAGGTAATATTAAAAAAATGCAAACTTCACTGGTTCAGCCGGTTGCCTACCATTTGCCAGTTGGTGATGATCTGCTGGCAATGGATGAACATATCGGTGAGACAGTTAGTCTGCATTATCAGGGTGAAATAAATTGTGTGGCCTGTGGACGTAAAACCGGTAAAAGTTTTGCCCAGGGGCATTGTTACCCCTGTTTTCGCCGTCTGGCTGCCTGTGATATGTGTATTATGAAACCCGAAACCTGTCATTATGCGGCAGGTACCTGTCGTGAACCGGCATGGGGGGAACAACATTGTTTTCAGCCGCATTATGTGTACCTGGCGAATTCATCCGGTTTAAAAGTGGGGATTACCCGTGGCACCCAGATTCCTACGCGCTGGATGGATCAGGGTGCCACCCAGGCATTGCCCGTATTCCGAGTCGCTTCACGTTATCAATCCGGGTTGCTTGAGGTTGTCTTGAAACAACACGTGTCAGATCGTACTGACTGGCGTAAAATGCTCAAAGCGATTGCAGAACCGCTTGACCTGAAACAGATTGCTGATGATTTACTGGCGAAATGTAATGTCGAGATAAGTGCAATACAACAGCAGCACGGTGAAGGGGAAATTGTCCGGCTGGATGAGTCAGTGATAGATATTCAGTATCCGGTTAATACGTACCCACTAAAAATCAAATCATTAAACTTTGATAAGCAACCACAAATTGAAGGTAAGTTGCTGGGTATTAAAGGCCAGTATTTAATCCTTGATACAGGTGTGTTGAATATTCGTAAGTTTTCGGGGTATAACATCAGTATCAAATTTTTTACTTAAGGATATTCTGTCCATATATCCATACGGGCTTGAGCAACCATCCTTTTCATTCATTTGAGTATTACCTGACTAACGGAGTCATTATTATTAAAATTCGTGAAGATATTCAATGTGTGTTTGAACGTGATCCGGCAGCGCGTAATACGCTGGAGGTATTAACGGCCTATCCGGGGGTGCATGCCGTCATTATTCACCGCCTTAACCATTTTTTATGGCAATCGGGTTTTAAATGGCTGGCTCGTATCTCCTCACATATGGTGCGCTGGTTTACTGGAATTGAAATTCATCCGGGGGCAACCATCGGGCGGCGTTTTTTTATTGATCACGGCATGGGGGTAGTCATTGGAGAAACGGCGGAAATTGGTGATGACTGTACGCTGTATCATGGGGTAACGCTGGGAGGTACCAGCTGGGAGAAAGGCAAACGTCATCCAACATTAAAAAATAATGTGGTGGTGGGGGCCGGTGCTAAAGTGCTGGGGCCGATTATACTCAGTGATGGTGTACGTGTCGGCTCTAATGCCGTGGTGACAAAATCGGTTGAAGCGGATATGACCGTGGTTGGCGTGCCCGGTCATGTTGTACACCGCGCGGATGATAATGCGGCCAAACGTCAGGCAGTGGCCGCGAAGCTGGGCTTTGATGCTTACGGGGTAACCAGTGATGCACCCGATCCAGTGGCATCGGCCATTAATAAAATGCTTGATCATATTCATCTTATGGATAAAAAAATGGAAACCATGTGTGGGGCGTTAAAGCAGTTTGGTGCTGAAATTGATGTTTCTCGTTTACCAGAACTGGATGCCTGTTCGTTTTCTTCAGGCAAAGATGATCTGGACGAGGAAAAAGAAAAAATTGATTCCTGAAGCTTGTCTGCGCATAAATTACGGATAATATTGCTTGATTATTGATTAAATGGAGGTGGGTTATATTATATAATAAACATTAACTATACGTCCTATAGTATTGATATATATTGTAAACAAATAGTTTAATTAATCTTTTCTTTTGTTTTTTACCGTACGACAGGGATAATACTTGACTAATTTACTCGGGATTAAGTAAAATGAGTTAAAATTTATCAGTACAGGTGAAAAATTATGCGTTTAACCACAAAAGGCCGCTATGCGGTAACCGCCGTTCTAGATCTGGCTCTGCATCAGGATGCTGGCCCGGTATCGCTGGCGGCAATTTCAGCACGCCAGGGTATTTCGCTTTCTTATCTTGAACAATTATTTGCCAAACTACGACGTAATGAAATTGTCAGCAGTACCCGCGGGCCGGGTGGTGGCTACACATTAAAAGGCAGCACCGAGGATATCAGTGTGTCAGATATTATTATTGCTGTTGATGAAGTCTGTCAGGTTGTTGACTGTGATCAGGATAGTGATGGTTGTCAGGATGGTTATCAATGCCTCACGCATGATTTATGGCAGGAATTAAGTAATGAAATTCGGGGATTTCTGGACGGTATCAGTCTGGCAGAGGTTATGTCAGCAGAATCTGTGCATGAGATTAGCGCCCGTCAGGAAAATTTAAATTCTAATGGTGTGAATCCAGGTTAAACGCAGAATACCATGGCGATTTATCTAGACAACAACGCAACCACAGCATTAAACCAGCAGGTGCTGGATGTTATGTTGCCTTTTATGAGGCGTGTTTGTGGTAATCCGTCCAGTCTGCATCGTTTCGGTCGCCTGCAGCGTGATGCGATTGAGCAGGCGCGTGAACAGGTGGCTAAACTGGCCGGTGCACAGGCAGATCAGGTCATTTTTACCAGCGGTGGTACAGAATCCAATAATTTGATCTTGCGGGGGCTGTCGGCCTGTGCCGGACGGGTGCAGAAAAAAAAACCTGTTAAGCGTATTGCAGTGAGTACGATTGAACATATGTCAGTGCTTAAGCCTGCGCAAGCTCTGTTTGATAAGGTAGATTATATTGCAGTGGATGCACAGGGTTATGTCAATCAACAAAACCTGGAACAGGTTCTAGATACTGATACAGGGCTGGTATCGGTCATGACAGCAAACAATGAAACAGGTGTTATTCAGTCTCTTGTGCCATTAATACATTGCTGTCGGCAAAGAGGTATCCTGTTTCATACCGATGCAACACAGGCAGCAGGCAAGATTGCGCTGAATTTTATTGCGGATGGCATCCATGCGATGACTTTATCCGCCCATAAAATATATGGCCCTGCTGGCGTTGGTGCCTTAATCGTTGATCAGACAGTACCATTAAATGCGATACAGTTTGGTGGTTCACAGGAAAAAAGCCAGCGCGCAGGTACGGAAAACGTTGCCGCTATTGCTGGTTTTGGTAAAGCCGCTGAAATGGCGAGTGAAGGTTTGTTACAAAGGCAGACACATACCCGGCAGCTATGTATTTTACTGGAACAGGGGCTGAAAAAAATACCGGCAGTGACCATTTTTGCTGAACAGGCAGATCGTTTACCCAATACTGTACAGTTTGCGGTGGCTGGTTTTGAGGGTGAAAGTTTACTCATGCAGCTGGATAGAAAAGCTATTGCAGTTTCATCCGGTTCGGCCTGTAGCAGTGGTAAAACACAGCCCAGTCATGTGCTGCAGGCTATGCATATCCCCGATGATATCGCATTAGCTGCCATACGCGTGAGTTTTGGTGAGAACAATACGGTTGCAGAGGTTGAAACATTGTTAAACGTTCTGCATGAAATTATTAATGCTAATCGGCGCTCGCCGGTCATGATGGCAGCGAGTCTTTGAAACGGTTTATATAACCCAGTTTGTAAGATGAGTCTTTTGTAAGATGAGTCTATAGAATTAAGAAGGTGAAAAAGTGAGCAAACAAATCAGTCAGGCAATAGATAATCAGGCCGCTAATAGTCAAATCAGTGATCGGCCCATTTATATGGATTATTCAGCCACCACACCCATTGATGAACGAGTTGTCACAGAAATGTTAAAATACATGGGGCCAGCCAGTACGTTCGGTAACCCTGCTTCACGCAGCCATAGTTATGGCTGGGAGGCCGAAGCAGCGGTTGAACAGGCACGTAAAAATATTGCTGATCTGGTTGGGGCTAATCCAAAAGAAATTATCTTTACTTCTGGCGCAACTGAATCGGATAACCTGGCAATTAAAGGCTCAGCGCATTTTAATCAAAAACGCGGTAAGCATATTATTACCAGTAAAACTGAGCATAAAGCGGTGCTGGATTCCTGTCGTCAGCTGGAACGCGAAGGTTTTGAAGTGACGTATCTTGATCCCATGGAAAACGGTTTGATTGATCTGGATGTATTTAGTAATGCCATTCGTGAAGACACTATTCTGGCTTCTGTTATGCATGTGAATAATGAAATCGGCGTGATTCAGGATATTGCCGCTATCGGTAATATATGTCGTGAAAATAAAATTGTATTTCATGTGGATGCAGCTCAAAGTGCAGGTAAAATAGAGATTGATCTGGCAAATCTGCCGGTAGATTTAATGAGTTTTTCAGGGCATAAAATCTATGGGCCAAAAGGTATTGGCGCACTCTATGTACAAAGAAAGCCACGGGTTCGCATAGAAGCCCAGATGCATGGTGGTGGTCAGGAACGTGGGATGCGTTCGGGTACCCTGGCTACCCATCAGATTGTTGGTATGGGTGAAGCTTTCCGTATCGCCAGGCAGGAAATGAAAGCCGAAAACGAACGTCTGTTAGAACTACGCAATAAACTCTGGAACGGGGTTAAAGACATGGAAGAGGTTTATGTGAATGGTGATTTAAATCAGCGGGTTGCCGGTAATATCAACATCAGTTTCAATTTTGTTGAAGGCGAAAGTCTGTTGATGGCATTAAAAGATCTGGCCGTTTCCAGTGGCAGTGCCTGTACATCTGCCAGTCTCGAGCCCAGTTATGTATTACGTGCTCTGGGCAGAAATGATGAACTGGCACATAGCTCTATCCGCTTTACGCTGGGCCGATACACGACGGAAGACGAGGTTGATCGAGCGATTAAGCATCTGCGCAGTGCAGTCGAAAAACTGCGTCAATTATCACCGTTGTGGGATATGTACAAAGCCGGGATCGATCTGGATAGTATCGAATGGGCAGCGCATTAAAAAAGGAAACAACTCAACGAGTAATTACAAAAGATAACGGTAAAATACACAGGCTGACTGGGTAAAAAATTATGGCTATTACAATGACACAGGCTGCGGCAGATCGGGTCAATACCTTTCTGGCTCATCGTGGTGCAGGCATTGGTTTACGTCTGGGCGTTAAAACCACAGGTTGTTCAGGCATGTCATATGTGCTCGAATTTGTTGATGAGATCAATGCCGACGATGAAGTTTTTGAAAACCATGGCATAAAAGTTATCGTAGATAAAAAAAGTCTGGTTTATATTGATGGTACCGAGCTGGATTTTGCTAAAGAAGGTTTAAATGAAGGCTTTAAATTTAATAATCCAAACGAAAAAGACCAGTGTGGCTGTGGTGAAAGTTTTACTGTATAGCAATGTGGTAATCGTCTTATGAGCACGACTCACGATATATTAACTGCCAGTTTTTTTGAATTATTTGATGTTCCCGTTTCTTATGATGTTGATCTGACTAAAGTACAACAATGTTACCGGTTTTTGCAGTCGCAGCTGCATCCTGATAAATTTGCCAGCGCCGAGGCAACACAAAAACGTTTGTCCATGCAGATGACCTCGCGTATAAATGAAGCTCTGCAAACATTAACCGATCCGGTACTGCGAGCTGCTTATATGCTTGAATTAAAGGGCGTGGATATCAATCTGGATAATGAAACCACTGTGGACGCAGAGTTTCTCATGCAGCAGCTGGAATTACGCGAAAGCATGGAAACCATAAAACACAATCAGGATGGTGAGGGGGCACTGGATAAACTAGATGAATTATCACAGCAGGTAAAGCAGCAGGTCAAAAAGGCCATGCAGCATTTTTCTGCCGCGTACAGCAAGATGCAGCTTGATACAGCTAGAGAATGGTTGCGTAAACTACAGTTTTTACAAAAAGCCGAAAAAGAAATTGATGTCCTCAGTGCTCAGATTGAAGATGATTTAATGATTTAATGATTTAATGGTTTAATGAGTTTTATTATATGGCATTATTACATATCGCCGAACCCGGTCAATCTAGCGCGCCTCACCAGCATAAACTGGCTGCCGGCATTGACCTGGGAACCACCAATTCACTGGTAGCAACAGTACGCAGCGGCCAGGTTGAAACCCTGCCGGATGAAGCCGACCGGCACCTGTTACCCTCCGTGGTTTATTATGGCAAGACAGCGGTGCTGGTTGGCAACCCTGCACTTGAGTACAGTTTGACTGATCCGCATAATACCGTGGTTTCAGTAAAGCGAATGATGGGCAGGGGGCTGGCTGATATGCAGAATAATCAGCAGTTTCACAGCTACCGTTTCGCGCAAAATGACAGTGCCGTACCCAGAATAATAACCCAGGCCGGTGAAGTCAGTGCTATTGAAGTCTCTGCACAGATATTAGCGACACTTAAACAACGTGCAGTTGCCACACTGGGCGGGGAGCTTGATGGTGTGGTGATTACTGTGCCTGCCTATTTTGACGATGCGCAACGTCAGGCAACCAAGGATGCCGCAAAACTGGCCGGGCTCAATGTATTGCGGCTGTTGAACGAACCCACTGCCGCTGCCGTTGCCTATGGGCTTGATGCGGGTAATGACGGTGTCATCGCAGTCTATGATCTGGGCGGGGGAACCTTTGATATATCCATTCTCAGGTTGAATAAAGGCGTATTTGAAGTTCTCGCAACCGGTGGTGACAGTGCACTGGGCGGTGATGATTTTGATCAGGCTATTGGCAACTGGATACTGGCTGAGGCTGGCCTGGATAAACTCGCCACACATGCAGCTAATCCGGTATTAATTCGTAGCGTTTTGCAGCATGCCCGTCGTGCAAAAGAAAGTCTGGCACAACAACCACAGACTGACATCAATATCGAGATTGAAGGTTTACACTGGCAGGGGTGTTTAACGCGGGAGAGAATGCAGGCACTTATATTGCCTCTGGTTAAAAATACCCTGCTTGCCTGCCGTCGTGTGATGCGCGATGCAAAAATTACCAATGATGATATTAATGAAGTAATTATGGTAGGTGGTTCTACCCGCACCTTGCTGGTACGTGAAAAAGTAGGTGAGTTTTTTGCCTGTGAACCGCTTACCAGTATTGACCCGGACAGGGTTGTTGCAACTGGTGCAGCATTACAGGCTGATGTACTGGTGGGGAATAAACCCGATGACAGTCTGCTTTTGCTCGATGTTATTCCTCTATCGTTAGGCATTGAAACCATGGGAGGCCTTGCAGAAAAGATTATTCATCGCAATACGGTTATTCCAGTGGCAAAAGCGCAGGATTTTACCACCTATAAAGACGGCCAGACAGCCATGGCTATTCATGTTGTACAGGGTGAACGCGAACTGGTTGATGACTGTCGTTCCCTGGCGCGATTTGAATTACGCGGGATTCCTCCACAGGTGGCTGGTGCAGCCCGAATCAGGGTAACCTTTCAGGTGGATGCTGATGGTTTACTGATTGTTAGTGCAAAAGAACGCAATAGCGGGGTGGAGGCCAGTGTCGATGTAAAACCCTCATACGGCCTTACTGATAATGAGATTGAAACCATGCTGAAAGCGTCGATGGATTACGCACGGGATGATATGCTGCAACGTAGTTTGCGTGAACAGCAGGTCGATGCCAGGCGTACCCTTGAGGCCCTGGACGCAGCGCTGGCAAAAGACGGGGATGAGTTATTGTCTGCTGCTGAGAAAGACAGCATTATGCAGGCACGGCAATATTTACTTGATAATATTGATAATAACGATGCCGAGTCGATAAAAGCAGCAATCAAACAACTTGAGTCAGACTGTGAAGCTTATGTTGCCAGACGCATGAACAGTAATATTCGTCATGTTATGCAAGGGCATTCCATTAATGAATACAGTGAAAATAAAGAATAGACAGGAGAAATCTGAAGTGCCACAAATTATCTTTCTTCCCCATGCCGAAATCTGTCCTGATGGCATGGCCATTGAGGTTGAACCGGGTATCTCCATTTGTGATGCTGCCTTGCAGCATCATATAGAAATTGAACATGCCTGCGAAAAATCCTGTGCATGCACCACCTGTCATGTTTATGTGCGTGAAGGCATGGATTCGCTGAATGAAAGCTCGGAGGATGAAGATGATATGCTGGATAAAGCCTGGGGACTAGAGCCAGATTCACGCTTGAGCTGTCAGGCCATTGTCGGTAATGAAGATCTGGTGGTAGAAATTCCAAAATACACCATCAATATGGTGTCTGAGAATCATTAAAAAGGGGCGTTCTATGGGTTTAAAATGGGTGGATTCACTTGATATTGCGATTGAACTGGATGATAAATATCCTGAGATTGATCCAAGGCAGATAAATTTTGTCGATTTACAACACTGGGTACTGGCGCTGGAACATTTTGATGATACGGCAGAACATTGTGGGGAAAAGATTCTTGAAGCTATTCAACAGGCCTGGATTGATGAACGCCAGGATTGAATCTTTTTGTGCAGAGCTGTCTTAAATACAAAATCCCGGGTAGAATATCCATTTGATTCACTATACCAAATACGTGCCCGGAACTGATGAAAACGATCTTTCCACAAGTTGAGACTTACGATACTGACGGTTTTGTCCACAGACAGAACTTGCTTGATTTTGACCGCCAGGCATTTGAAGCTTATTTTGCTACCATGGGTGAGCCGTCTTTTCGTGCCACACAGGTAATGAAATGGATACATCAGTCTGCGGTTACTGATTTTCAGCAGATGAATAATCTTTCCAAAGCCCTGCGTCAGCGTCTGGCAGACACGGCGATTATCAACAACCTGAAAATTAAAAAAGATGTCCTGTCGGTTGACGGTACCCGTAAATGGTTGTTGCAGCTGACTGATGGGAATCTAATTGAAACCGTTTTTATTCCTGAAGATGACCGTGGTACCTTATGTATATCTTCACAGGTTGGTTGTGCACTGGATTGCAGCTTTTGTGCAACGGGCAGGCAGGGATTTAATCGTAATCTGGCAGTGAGTGAAATCATTTCACAGCTCTGGTTAGCCTTGCAATGTTTGCAGGAAGAAAAAAAGCCAGGCCGAAAAATTACTAATGTAGTGATGATGGGCATGGGTGAACCCTTATTGAATTTTGATAATGTGGTGACAGCAGTACGGATTATGCTGGATGATTTTGCTTATGGCCTGAGTAAACGCAGGGTAACTATCAGTACCGCAGGTATTATTCCGGCCATGGACAGACTGGCAGACATCCTCGATGTGCGTCTGGCCGTTTCGCTTCATGCTCCCAATGACAACTTGAGAAATAAACTGGTACCGGTAAACCAGCGCTATCCGTTAAATGAGCTAATATCAGCCTGCCACCGTTTTGTAGATAAGCAGCAAGCCCGCTATCGAATAACCTTTGAATATGTTCTACTTGATGGTATCAACGATAAACCTGAACATGCAAGAGAAATGATTCGATTATTAAGAGGCCTGCCAGCATTGATAAACCTGATCCCGTTTAATCCGTTCACCGGTTCTGGCTATAAAACTTCATCTGCAGCGACACTCAGATATTTTAGTGAGCAACTTAGTCAGGCTGGTTTTACCACTGTTATTCGTAAAACACGCGGTAAAGATATTGCTGCCGCCTGCGGACAACTGGCAGGTAAAATTCAGGATAAAAGCCGACGTGCCCGACGCTTTGCCGAACCCAGATATGGTATGCGTCAGGAGTCTGTGGTTAATATTAAAACAATATGAAATTTTTATTCCCGGACAGGTGCTGAGTGTCTCAATATAATAAATGCCGTAATGAAGCAATGGTCTTATTGATGCGGTGGCTAATTATTTTATTTGTTACAGGGCTAGTTGCCTGTAGCAGTGTGTCTAAAAGGGAAGTGGATACTGTTGATAACCCGGCTGTTGATAACCCGGCTGTTGATAACCAATTTGTGCCAGTGAAAGAGAATCTCAGGGAAGCTTCAAAAATTAATACTGAGCTGGGTGTGGGTTACATTAAGCGCCACCAGTATAAAGTGGCAAGAGAAAAACTGGAAAAAGCCCTGAAACAGGATGATAGCAATGTTTCTGCCTATAAAACACTGGCTTACCTGTATGCTATTCTGGGCTTAAAAGATCAGGCGAGAAAAAAATATGAACAGGCGATTGAGTTAAAACCAGATGATGCGGATCTACTAAACAGTTATGGTGCGTTTTTATGTTCCACAGGGGCAATGGATGAAGCGCAGAAAAAATTTAAACAGGCGTACAGCAATCCTTTCTATCCATCTCTTTATCTTGCTGAAAGTAATGCCGGCAGTTGTTATCTTAAACAGGGTAAATATGCTAAAGCCGAGGCATTATTACGCAAATCTTTACGCATACAACCGAAGTTAGCTGGTTCATTACTGTCGATGGCAGATTTAGGTATAAAAACCAGACGTTATTTAATGGCGCGCGCTTATATTGAACGTTATCATGCAATTAGAAGGCCTTCTTCAGATAGTTTATGGATACAGATTCAGGCAGAAAAAGGGCTGGGAAATAAACAGTTTTATATGAAATATGCACGTCAGTTGATTCATGACTTTCCAGATTCAGATCAGGCCGGCTGGGTAGAGGCACAGGAAAAACATGCACAGTTCAGATGATCAAGAAGAGACAGTGATTAATTTCGGTGACGCACTGTATAAAGCACGAAAACAACAAAAATTCAGTATTGAAGAAATTGCTGAACAGCTAAAGGTGCCGTCACAAATTATTTCAGCGTTGGAGCAATCGGAGTTGTCGCAGTTACCCTCGGCCACCTATACCCGTGGTTATTTACGAGCTTATGCAAAATATCTGGAAATAAAGGATACGGATATGCTTGCTGATTATGATCGGATAGTACCGCATAATGTCCCTCTGAAACCCCGTTCCAATCTACCAAATGAAAAATCGAGTCAGTCACCTTTATTTAAAACAGTTACTTTTGTGCTGATTATTCTCGGGGTATTAGCGCTGATATACGGTGGCTACCAGTATTATAATAAGCAGTCCGCTCAACTAAAAGCCAGCTCACAGGCTCTGGCAGAACAACATGCCAGTGAGGTCAGTTCAGTAGATAATCCAAAGCTAACACTGCTTCCCCAGCCATTACATGAATCACAAAATACGCCAGCTTCAACAAAAGAAGTGGAGTCTGGTAGCAAAATGTATTCAAATCAGTCTGCTGTCGATACTATTGGCAGTAATAGCAGTACGGGAACTCAACACAATAAAACACCAACCATAGCTGTTAATAACAAAATAAAAGCAACGACCAAAGTGGTAGACAAACTGAAAACCCGCAAACCCGCAACGTTAGTATCGGTGCTGAAGCAGGGAGTAGTAAAAACGGATACGATTGAATTACTGGCAAAAAAAGGTGCCTGGGTTAAAATAACCGATGCGACAGGTAAACGCCTGCATTATGGCATGATTTCTGGTAAAAAATGGCAAGCTTATTCGGGTAAAGCCCCGTTTAACGTTTCTATGGGTAATGCGCGTTCCACAAAGATCAGAATCAATCATTTAAATGCTGATATATCGAGCTATATTCGCCCAAATAATACGGCTCAATTCAAGCTGTCTACCACGAAACATAACGGGCAGCAGATAATTCGCTTTCAATAAGCGGGTTGAAATAACAATATTTTAATAACAAAATTTTCATAACAAAACCTCAAAAAACAGATAATGCAGTATAATTCATTTTTAATGGTCTGGTTTTGTTTTGCCCTGATACAGCGTTTTTCGGGGTTATTGTGAACAAACCTTCCAGACAGTTTATCCAGTCCATTCGTGGAATGCATGATGTACTACCCGATGAGTCGCCGCGCTGGCAGGCTCTGGAAGCCGTTGTTGCACAAACCATGTTACAGTATGGATACAGTGAAATCCGCATGCCACTGGTTGAATCCACCGATCTTTTCTGCCGCTCTATCGGTGAAGTTACCGACATTGTGGAAAAAGAAATGTACACTTTCGATGATCGCAATGGTGACAAATTAACCCTGCGTCCAGAAGGTACAGCCAGTTGCGTGCGTGCAGGCATTCAACATGGCCTGTTACATAATCAGGTGCAGCGTTTATGGTATAACGGCCCGATGTTTCGCCATGAACGTCCGCAGAAAGGCCGCTATCGACAGTTTCATCAGTTTGGCGTTGAAGTCTATGGGATTGATACCCCTGATATTGACGCAGAATTAATTCTGATTGGTGCGCGTTTGTGGCAACGACTGGGCTTAAAAGATATCCGTCTGGAAATCAACACACTGGGTTCCAGCGCCGCCAGGGAACAATATAAAACCGTCCTGGTTGACTATTTACAGGCGCATCGTGAGCAGCTCGATAATGATAGTTTGCGCCGCCTGAATACTAACCCGTTACGGATTCTTGACAGTAAAAATCCACAGATGAAGGCCTTGCTGGTGCAGGCACCGGCGCTAAATGATTATCTGGATACAGAGTCCAGTGACCAGTTTGCTTTATTACAAAGCTATCTGGATAATACGGGTATTGCCTACACTATCAATCAACGTCTGGTACGTGGTCTGGATTATTATGGAAAAACCGTTTTTGAATGGGTAACCGATCAACTTGGTGCTCAGGGAACGGTCTGTGCTGGTGGCCGTTATGACGGGCTGGTACAACAGTTAGGCGGTAAACAGACGCCAGCTATTGGTTTTGCTCTGGGTGTTGAACGTTTGCTGGCATTACTTGAACAGGTTCAGAGCGATGTCGTACAACGTACAGCAGATTGTTTTTTAATACCGTTGGGGGCCGATAGTATTGCAGCGGCTTTACTGCTGGCTGAGAACTTACGTGAACAATGTGACGGTCTAAAAATAGTTATGCATTGTGGCGGCGGCTCGGTTAAAAGCAAGATGAAAAAAGCAGATAAAAGTGGTGCAGTTGTCGCGTTAATACTTGGCGAGCAGGAACTGGCTGACAGGACGGTTACGGTTAAATTTTTACGTCAACATGCACCACAGATCTGTCTTAAACAATCGGACATCAGCCGTCATATTGATGAATGGTTACAAACAGAATAGATATAGCTACAGGTATAAATAATGAATGAATATGAAACAGAAGAACAACAGATAGAAGCATTAAAAAAATGGCTCAAGGAAAACGGCGCTTCAATTCTGCTTGGCCTTGGTCTGGGTATACTGGCTTTGGGAGGTTGGAGATATTACATTAATCAGCGTAATAATCATGCCAGTCAGGCTAGTAATATCTATATGCAGGCCGCGCAACATATTATGATTAAAGGCGTTGATGATAAAGTTATTGATGTGAATAATCAGCTGAATGACAAGTATGAAAACACACCTTATGCCGCATTATTATCCATGTTGATGGCCAGTAATGAATATAAAAAAGGTGATCTTGATGATGCAGTTTCACAGCTTAAATGGGCAGTGAAGCATGCTACAAATGACGAGATCAAACAGCTTGCACGACTACGTCTTTCCCGGATACTGATTGGAAACAAACAATACGATAAAGCCATGTCATACTTAAACCAGCAACATGGTGCAAGCTATGATGCTCTCTATGCTGAATTAAAAGGTGATGTTTACGCGGCTAAAGGCCAGCTTGCTGAGGCGCGTAAAGCGTATGATAAAGCCATTAGCTTGAGTGGCAAAACAAATAAAGGCTTGCTGCTAAAACGTCAGAGTCTGGGCGAAATAGACAAGCACGATAATGTTGCTCTGTTGTAATATACTCCGTTGTAATATAACAGACGTAAACCAGATAAGCCCTTGTTATTCAGTGGTTCAATAATTAATCGGCTTTGATCTATCATGGTTGTAATCATAAACCACTTCTAAACCAGAATTATTCTATTGTGTATTTACTTTTAACTAATCTAAAAAGCTGGCAAAATAAATTAAAACTTATAGTTAACTTTTGCCTGCTATTAGGTTTTTCCTGTTTGCTTTCTGCCTGTGGTGATGACAGCAATCTGGATCAGCCTGCCGAGCTGCAACCATTCAGCAGTCATTATTATCTGGACGTTACCTGGTTGGCCTCTACTGGTAAGGGTGTTGGTGATCAGTACCTTTTTCTTGAACCTTTAATTCTTAAAGATACCGTCATTACCACTAGCCGTGATGGTGTCATTAATGTTATCAATCGTCACACGGGTGTTTTTGTTAAAGATCTTGATCTTGATGCAACCATTAGTGCCGGTGTGGGGGGGGATGATAAACTCTGGCTGGTTGCCTCGCGCAATGCCTATGTGATTGCAGTTGATGCCCGCAGCTTTAAAGAAAAATGGCGAAGCCGTGTCTCCAGTGAAGTGCTTGCCAAACCCGTTATTTATCAGAATACCGTACTGGTAAGAACCATTGACGGTAAAGTTACCAGCCTGGATAAAACCAGTGGGAAAATTCGTTGGCAATATGAACATTCTATACCCAATTTAACCTTGCGGGGTAACAGTGAATTAGTTATTTCTCGTGGCCGAATTATAGTCGGTCTTGCTGATGGCCGTGAGATTGCATTATCGCCTGATACCGGTAAAGTTCTCTGGGATATTGCCCTCGCCGTGCCAAAAGGAAGTTCAGAAATTCAGCGTCTGGTCGATATTGATGGCTCCGCTGAGCTCTATGGAAGAATCCTCTATGCAGCAAGTTATCAGGGCAGGGTAGTTGCTATTGACGTGGAACATGGTCGAATTTTATGGGCACGTGATTTTTCCAGTCAGACGGGGGTAACGGTTGATGCAAAAGCCGTTTACAGTACCGATCAAAATGGCATTATCTGGGCGCTCGATCGTTTTAGTGGCGAAACCTTATGGAAGCAGACAAAACTTTTACATCGCAGAGAAACCCGACCAACTATTATTGGTAACTATCTTGCTGTGGGTGATTTTGAAGGCTATGTTCATCTATTATCAAAAGCTGATGGTCACTTTATAGCCCGGTATCAACTCGGTCAATATGATCAGCCTGGCTGGCAGTATGCAACAGGTATTATCGTTCCCCCCATCGTTTTTAATGAAAAAAAATTACTGGTAGTAAGTCGTGGTGGTATGGCTTATTTATTAGCATTGCGTAAACGTGATGATAATTTCTAAGCGTCTGGTCTGGACTATTTATGAATAATTCTGGTCAGGGTGCAATATAACAATGTCTGGTTTTATGGTGGCTCTGGTCGGACGGCCTAATGTTGGTAAGTCAACCCTGTTTAATGTATTAACCAAAACGCGCGATGCACTGGTGGCTGATTTCCCTGGTCTGACGAGAGACAGAAAATACGGCCATGTTAACTATCGGGGCAATACTTTTGTCGTCATTGATACGGGTGGCCTGGGCGAAGAATCTGAGGCCATTGATACCGAGATGCAAAAACAGACTCTGCTGGCGGTCGAGGAATCGACAGTGGTTGTATTTATGGTTAATGCCAGAGAAGGTTTGACGCCTGCTGATGAAGAGATAGCTCGGTCTTTGCGCCGGGTTGGAAAAAAAGTTTTGCTGGTAGTCAATAAAGCTGATGGTCTGGATAGTCGTCTGGTTGCTAATGATTTTTACTCACTGGGACTGGGTGAGCCGATTGCGATTGCCGCATCACAAAATCGAGGTATTCAACAGCTAGTGGCAGATATTGTGCAGCATGTAGAAATAATGGCTGGCATCTCTGAAAAACTACCAGATAATGACAGTGTTCATGGCATTAAGGTCGCTATCGTTGGGCGGCCAAATGTAGGTAAATCGACGTTAATCAACCGTTTTCTCGGTGAACAGAGAGTCGTTGTTTTCGACCGCCCCGGTACCACGCGTGACAGTATTTATATTCCTTTCGAACGTGATGGTAAACACTATACGTTTATTGATACTGCCGGGGTACGACGTAAACGTGCTGTTTCTGCGGCGGTGGAAAAATTTAGCGTGATCAAATCCATGCAGGCTATTGATCAGGCTAATGTGGTGATTATGATGATTGATGCACGTACTGAAATTGCCGATCAGGATCTACATCTGATTGGCTATATACTGGAAGCCGGGCGTGCGCTGGTGCTCACCATTAATAAATGGGATGGGCTGGATGATTATCAGAAGGATAAAATTCATGCTGGTCTGGACAAACAACTGCCCTTTGTTCGATTTGCAGAAACCTTTTTTATATCAGCCCTGCATGGTTCCGGTGTGGGCAAGCTGTATGCGGCTATTAACCGTGCCTATCATTCAGCCACAAAAGATTACCCGACTGCCGAGTTAACCCGCTTACTGGAAAAAGCTGTCCAGTCACATCAACCACCTATGGTACATGGCAGGCGGATAAAACTTCGTTACGCGCATCAGGGCGGCATGAATCCGCCGAGAATTATTATTCACGGTAATCAGGTGGATAAAGTACCCTCTATGTATCAACGTTATTTAACTAACTTTTTTCGTGATGAACTTAAATCGGTAGGTACACCGATAAAAATCGAGTTTAAAGGTGGAAATAAAAACCCCTATGCCAATCAGCGAAAATCAATAAAATCTGTAGCAGACCGCAAGAAATACAGCCGAAAAAGTTAGACTTCCAGACGTTTATCGGCAGCACTAAGTTCATAACACAATATACAAAAAGTTACAAATCACATCAGTTTACTTGCCAAGCGGTATATTTGAGCTATCTTCTGTTTATTATAATAATAAGCGGAGTCTCTCTGATGAAAAAACAGTTTAACCGATTAACCTGTGCCATTTTTGCTTTATTGGCAACGCAATCAGCACAGGCTATTCAGTTTGATGGGTTTATGACAGCAGGTGCATCGATTCACGATAGTGGCAGTAATGTCTATGTTGGCAGTCTGGGTGATCGAGGTATTACCGATAATCTATCTTTTGAAACCGATACCCGTTTTGGCTTACAGATAAGCTCGGATATTTCAGATAATATGTCCGTGGTGGCTCAGTTACTGGGAACCGGTGTCAGCGGCAATTTTAATGCAACCATTGAATGGGCGTATATAGACTATGCTATCAATGATATTGCCAGTATCCATGTCGGTAAAATCAAGCAGCCGGTTTATCTGGTCAACGATTATGTTGAAGTGGGTTATGCCTACCCATGGATACGTCCACCGGGGGAAGTTTATTACCTGAACAATCCACTGAATACCATTAATGGTATTGAAGCATTATTACAGTTTCCCGTTGGCAAAGGTACCTTATCCTTCCAGCCTTATTTTGGTTCTAACCGTGATGATATCCCTAATGCAGGTGGTGCTTACTTTGAAGCGGATAATATCTACGGTATGGATGTGAAATATTCCGGTAAGGGTTATACCGTCCATGCCAGTGATTTTCACTGTAACCGGGTAAAAACGACCGGACAGTTAAATAATGTACCGGCAGGGCCATTAGGCAATGTAAATATTAACCTGAATGGTGTGGGTGAATGTAATGTTGGTGCGGTGGGTTTTAATCTGGATATGTCCAATATTGTGGTTTATGCCGAATGGCAGAAACGTACAACAACCGATGAATTATCCCGCGCATTTGGTGATCAGACTGGCTGGTATACAACATTGGGTTATCGCATCGGTAAATGGTTACCCCACCTGACTTTTGCCAGTATTGATGGTACTGCCTCGACATTTGGTTTAAACAATGGGCAAGGTGCAATTACAGGTAGTAACCCTCAAGGTCCTCCTAATTTACCACCTAATGCATCATTAAACTTTCCGGTAGCTATACAAACTTCAGTCACTGCAGGGTTACGTTATGAAGTTAATGACAGTGCGGCATTAAAAGTGGAATATCAGCTGGTAAATGTTGAAACAGACCAGGGTAAACTTGCCGCAGCAAACGAACCTGGTGGTGGTACTGCACCGAATGGACAAAAGGTTCCCTATGTAAATTACGGTTTATTTAATGCCGATTTTTCCGGTTTTCCAGGCAATTTGCCCACTAAAAATGTCGGTATCTTCAGTGTTGCGCTGGATGTTATTTTTTAGTAGCCGTCTGGTAAAAACATATGCCTGATATATGCATATTCTGGTTAACAGCTTCTGTTTATTCTTTATTGATGGTTAAACATTAAAATCAGATAATTTTTTAGCGAATAATATTATTATGAAAAAATGCTTTATTTTATCAGCGCTGTTTGTCTGCTTTTTAACACTACCGTTATTCTCACAGGCAAAGGGTTTATTTGATTTTCAGATGAAATTGGCAAAAAAAGGTAATGCGGAGGCCGAGTTTAAAGTCGGGCAAATGTATGCAACCGGTTTTGGCGTTAAGCAGGATAAAGTAAACGCATTGAAATGGATTACCAAAGCCGCTAATCAGGGGCATGAAACCGCACGCTTCGAACTGTTATACCGTGATATACAGAAAAACGGCATAACCGGTAAAAACGACATCCGCTTTAAAGATCTGCAAGCAAAGGCAGCAGCGGAAAATCCTCAGGCTATGTATTATCTTGGCAAAGCTTATGCGCAGGGTGTAGGTGTAAAAGCCAGTAATAGCAAAGCGCTTGAATGGTTAAATAAAGCGGCATTAGCGGGTGTAACCAATGCGGAGACAGCCATGGCTGCAGTGAGAGAATCGCAACAACGTAAGCAACTCGCTAAGCGTCGGGCAGAGCAGAAAAAACATGCTCAGTTAGCCACCATGCAGGCGGCTGAAAAGCAGAAAAAAATAGCCCAGCATAAACTACAATTACAAAAACAGCAGCAACAGAAGTTATTGGCAAAGAAACAGGCGGAAGCATTACATAAAAAACAGCAGGGTAAAACTGCTGCTTTACTGGCCACACAGCAAGCGGCTGAAAAGAAAAATCAACAGTTAGCGGCACAGCTTGCTCAGCAGCAGGCAGAACTTCGCAGAGTTGAAGCACAAAAACAGGCCTTACTCAAAAAACGCGCTGCCGATGAAAGAAGGCATAAAATGCAGTTTGAATCTGACCCTTGCAGCGGTAAGTCTGCTCGCTTTTTATCTACCTGTCGTTAATCTGGACATTTTATAAAAACGCTATAAATATATCTGTTCTTTAAGGGTATAATTCAGGGTAATTTCCTTTTTTATCCTTAAATTTAGAACATGGCAGACACTTTCTTACACGCTGAGGATTACCTCGGGTCGGCTGGCTCGTTTTGTCAGCAGATTCCCGGTTTTCAGGTAAGAGAAAATCAACTGGCTTTGTGTCATGCTATCGTGGAGGCCATTGAAAAACAGGGTGTGCTGACTGCAGAAGCAGGTACGGGTATTGGTAAAACCTTTGCCTATCTGGTACCTGCTTTACTATCTGAACATAAAGTCATTATTTCAACCGGCACCCGCCATCTGCAGGATCAGCTTTTCCGCACTGATTTACCGCGTGTCCTTAAAGCACTGGCACTGAATACGAAAACCGCTTTATTAAAAGGTCGCAGTAATTACCTTTGCCTGCACCGCTTAAAACTTGCTCCCCACCTGGGTTTTATTAATCGTGAAACCGCAGCCTTATTAACCAGTATTGGTCAGTGGTCGAAACAAACCACCAGTGGTGACATTGCCGAACTCAACCAGATCCCGGAAGATTCTTATGTATGGCCGATGGTCACGTCAACGACCGATAACTGTCTGGGTGGTGACTGTGATTACTGGGCTGACTGTTTTATTGTTAAACAACGAAAAAAGGCTCAGGACGCTGATTTACTGGTGATTAATCATCATTTATTACTGGCAGATATGACCTTGAAAGATGAAGGCTTTGCAGAGCTTTTACCCACTGCGGAAGCCTATATTATTGATGAAGCCCACCAGTTATATGATGTTGCCGCACGTTTTTTTGGTACCACCGTAAGCAGTCGGCAACTAACTTCTCTGGCCAGAGATACGATTGCTGAACAGGTTAATGACGCACCGGATATGGCGGAACTAAGAGACTATGCAGAAAACCTTGAAACCGCCGCAAAAGATTTCAGGCTGGTACTTGGCGAAGCCGGTCTGCGTGAAGCCTGGCTACGCGTGCAATATAAATCATCCGTTGATAAGGGCGTTCACCGACTACACGGTGCGCTGGAGGATTTATTAAAGGTATTGCAACTGGCTGCAGATAGAAGTCGGGGGCTAGATCAGTGTTGTGAACGTTGTGCAATTGTATTGCAACAACTGACCCGCTTTCTGCTACCGAACAGTGTTGATGCTCAGGCTGCTAATCATCAAACCAGCAGTAATCAGACTGTCAGTAATCAAACATCCAGTAATCAAGCAGCAAGTAGCCAGGCTGCCAGTACAGACACCGATGTACTCTGGTATGAAACGTTCAGCCGAAGTTTTATGTTACATTCAACACCCGTTGAGGTGGCAGATCTGTTTCAACAACATACCGGTAAATTTGAAAAAGCCTGGATATTTACCTCGGCGACCTTACAGGTAAACCAGGATTTTACCCATTTCACTGAGAATATTGGCATTGATAGTCAGGCGGAGAAATATCACAGTGGGGTCTGGGAAAGCCCGTTTGATTACCAGAAACAGAGTTTATTGTATTTACCTGCTGGTTTGCCACAACCCTCTGCAAGCGAATACACCCGCTGTTTTATTGATGCTGCCCTGCCGGTATTAGCTGCCAGCCAGGGCAGAGCGTTTCTGTTATTTACCAGCTATCGCGCTATGCACACGGCTTTTGAGATGCTAAAAACCAGCGTTTCCTATCCATTATTCGTTCAGGGTGATTTACCAAAACATCAGTTACTGGAAAAATTCCGTACCACAGATAATGCTGTTTTACTTGGTACTGCCAGTTTCTGGGAAGGCGTTGATGTGCGCGGAAGTGCGCTGTCCTGTGTGATTATAGACAAGTTACCGTTTGCCTCACCGGGCGATCCAGTGATGCAGGCGCGTATTGATGTAATTAAGAAAAAAGGTGGTAATGCGTTTATGAGTTTTCAGGTGCCGCAGGCGGTGATTACTCTGAAACAGGGTGTTGGCCGGTTAATTCGTGATGTAAAAGACCGCGGTGTGGTGATGATAGGTGACCCGAGAATCAGCCAGAAAGCGTATGGCAGGCTGTTTATAAACAGCCTGCCAGCCATGCCGGTATGTACGGATATTAAACAGGTTAGTCATTTTTTTCAGCAAGCTGAAGTGGCGCATTGCGAGGCATTGACAGAATGAAAATACTGGCCATTGATACCGCAACCGAAGCCTGTTCGGCAGCCTTATCGATTGATAATGAGGTTATTACACGTTATCAGCTTGCACCGCGTGAACATAGCCGGTTAATCCTTAAAATGATAGACCGTTTAATGTGTGAAGCAGAGCTAAGCTTGTCCGCCTTAGATGCCCTGGCCTTTGGTCAAGGTCCTGGTGCCTTTATGGGAATTAGGATTGCTGCCGGCGTAACACAGGGTATTGCCTATGCCAGAGATTTGCCGGTGATTCCTGTATCTAATCTTATGGCGATTGCAGAGGTAACTAGAAAGCAAACTACAGCTGAACATGTACTATGTGCTATAGATGCGCGCATGAAAGAAATTTACTGGGCGGCATACCAGTATAATAATCAGGGTGAATGGATGGAAGTTATTGATGAATGTGTGTGTGACCCGCAGACCATGATTTACCCCGAACACGGCAGATGGACAGCGGCGGGGACAGGCTGGGCGAGCTATATTGACAGTATGACTGACCGGTTAAAAAACAGTAACATCGAAATTGAAACACTGTTGCCAGCGTGTTTGCCGAGCGCGGCGGCCATCGCCCGTATCGCCTGCCATAACTATCAACATGGCAGGATGGTTAATGCAGAGCAGGCACAACCGGTTTATCTGCGTAATAATGTGGCCAGCAAACCCCGGCAAAAAACCTTTATGGCTTTGCTGAACGGGAATACGATCAGCTCAGAATCATAGATCTTATTTATGAACCAACCTCATAAATAACGGATTATCCTTTTGTCTTTTTCTCCGGTAAAATAAATACAATAATGATCCCTCATCCGTTTCAGCCATAACAATCAGGTGTAATAGCAGGCATGGAAATTAATCCGATTTTAAACCAGATCAATGACCTTCGTGAGCGCACCGAGTCGCTCAGGGGGTATCTTTGACTTTGACCGGCGCAAAGAAGAACTTGAGGAAATTAATCGCGAGTTAGAGCAACCCGGTGTCTGGGATAACCCGGAAAATGCACAGAAACTGGGGCAGGAACGGGTACGACTGGAAAAAATTGTGCTTACTATCGAACAGATGGACAGTGCACTTGAAGATGCTGAACTACTGCTGGAAATGGCTGTTGAAGATAAAGATGAAAGCAGTGTCAAAACCATTATAGAAGATTTAGACAAGCTGGAAAATAAAATTGCCGAGCTGGAATTCCGGCGTATGTTCTCAGGCGAAATGGATGCCAGTAATGCTTTTCTGGATATCCAGTCCGGCTCGGGTGGCACCGAAGCCCAGGACTGGGCTGAAATGCTGTTGCGGATGTATTTACGCTGGGGAGAGGCCCACGGTTTTAAAACCGAGTTAATGGAAGTCTCACCGGGTGAAGTCGCTGGCATTAAAAGTGCCACAGTCCGTATTGAAGGGGATTATGTTTATGGCCGCCTGCGCACAGAAACCGGCGTCCACCGGCTGGTAAGAAAATCGCCTTTTGATTCAGGTAATCGTCGCCACACTTCCTTCGCTGCTGTTTTTGTGTCGCCGGAAATCAATGACGATATTGAAATTGACATTAACCCTGCTGATTTGCGTATTGATGTTTACCGTGCCAGTGGTGCTGGCGGGCAGCATATTAATAAAACCGAATCGGCGGTACGTATCACCCACAATCCAACTGGTGTGGTGGTGCAATGTCAGAATGATCGCTCACAGCATAAAAATAAAGCTGCAGCGATGAAACAGCTTAAGGCAAAACTCTACGAACTTGAAATGCAGAAACGCAATGCCGATCAGCAGGCCATTGAAGAGACCAAATCAGATATTGGCTGGGGCAGCCAGATACGTTCCTATGTGCTGGATGCGTCGCGCATCAAGGATTTACGCACGGGTGTAGAAACGGGTAATACCCAGGCGGTGCTGGATGGTGAGCTGGATCCCTTTATTGAAGCCAGTCTGAAAAGCGGGCTCTAAACAAACCTGACTACGTCGTTAGCAACGAAAATACATTAAAGAAAATACATTTATGAAAACAGAAAATATTACTGAGCCGAAAGCTGATAATTCAACCGTCAGTATTGAGGATGAAAACAAATTGATGGCGCAACGCCGCGATAAACTAAAAGGTTTACGCGAAAAAGGTAATGCCTTTCCCAATGATTTTCGTCGTGACTGTTATGCAGCCCGTTTACATGAGGATTATGATGGACTGACTCGTGAGGAACTTGAAATACAACAGGTACGTGTATCCATAGCCGGGCGGATGATGGCAAAGCGTATTATGGGTAAGGCCAGTTTTTCTCAGGTACAGGATATGACTGGATGTATTCAGCTTTTTGTCCAACGTGACAGTCTGCCTGAAGGCGTTTATAACAATGACTTTAAAAAATGGGATGTCGGCGATATTGTCGGTGCCAGCGGGGTTCTATTTAAAACTAAAACAGGCGAGCTATCGGTAAAAGTTGATAATATCCGCCTGTTAACCAAATCCCTGCGGCCACTACCAGAAAAATTTCATGGTCTGACGGATACTGAAATTCGTTATCGTCAACGTTATGTTGATTTAATTATGAATGAAGAGGTTAAACAGACCTTTCGTTTGCGTGCCAGTATTATCAGTTTTATTCGTCAGTATTTTAATCACCATGATTTTATGGAAGTAGAAACGCCGATGATGCAGGTGATACCTGGCGGCGCGACCGCTAAACCGTTTGAAACCTATCACAATGCGCTTGATTTACCTATGTATTTACGCATTGCCCCCGAGTTGTATCTAAAACGCCTGGTGGTAGGTGGTTTTGAACGCTTGTTTGAAATCAACCGTAGTTTCAGAAATGAGGGAGTTTCTACTCGCCATAATCCCGAATTTACCATGCTTGAGTTTTATCAGGCGTATGCGGATTATCATGATTTAATGGATACCACCGAAGACCTGCTGCGCCAGCTTGCTGAAAAGGTATTAGGTTCAACACAGATAAGCAGCGAGGGTAATCGTTATGATCTGGGTAAAACCTTTGATCGCTTATCGGTGTTTGATTCTATTTTAAAATTTAATCCAGAGATTCATGCTGCTG
Organism: Gammaproteobacteria bacterium; assembly: GCA_015488885.1. GTDB lineage: Bacteria > Pseudomonadota > Gammaproteobacteria > SZUA-229 > SZUA-229 > S010-25. The sequence goes on from WFMW01000070.1 coordinate 83,935, forward strand.
ACCTGTCAAGTCTGGCGAGTGCCACAAAAATTGCCGAGGAGCTGGGCATCCCCTTAAAAGACAGTTATGGGCTGGGTAAAATACAGATAGAAATTTTTGAGAAAACGGTTGAACATCGGTTAATGAATCCAACCTTTATTACCGAATACCCCACTGAGGTATCACCGTTGGCGCGGCGTAGCGATAACAACCCGTTGGTGACTGACCGGTTTGAGTTTTTTGTTGGTGGCAGGGAAATTGCCAATGGTTTTTCCGAGCTCAATGATGCCGAAGATCAGGCCGAGCGTTTCCGTGCGCAGGTGGCAGAAAAAAATGCAGGCGATGATGAGGCCATGCATTATGATGCCGATTATATCCGGGCTCTGGAATATGGGCTACCACCTACTGCCGGTGAGGGCATTGGTATCGACCGGCTGGTGATGTTGCTGACGGATTCGCCTTCAATCCGGGATGTTATTTTATTCCCGCATATGAAGAAGGTGGATTAAGCGCCTGTCTGCCTGCAGACAGATAGTTTTAATGGATGCTCTGCGTTGTACAATGCAGAGCATTAAAGACCCGATTTCCATGCGGGGCATGAAAACCGGAAAGCCGTTATTTATTGGCCAAGTTTTTCTTTAATCGCGTCAATAACAGCATCCGATGATGTAGCTTTCACGGATAGCAGCAGACCTTCATTTTTATAAAAACCAACCAGTGGTGCAGTTTGTTCATTATAGACATTCAAGCGGTTACTGATAGCTTCTTCAGTTTCATCATCACGCTGTACGACAGGGCCGCCACATTTATCACAGACACCCTCAACTTTTGGTGGATTAGATTTAACGTTGTAAATTTCACCGCATTGGGTGCAGGTACGACGGGTAGTGAGACGGTCGAGAATAACATCACGGGGTACATCAATTTCAACTGCACAGTCGAGTTTTTCACCCATTTTATCCAGCAGTACCTTGAGTGCTTCAGCCTGTGGAATGGTACGCGGGAAACCGTCCAGCAGATAACCGGCTTTACAGTCATCCTGCTGCAGACGTTCTTCCATAATACCCATGATCAGATCATCAGAAACCAGATCACCGGCTTTCATTGCTGCTTCCGCCTGTTTACCCAGTTCGGTACCGGCAGCAACTGCACCACGCAGAATATCACCCGTTGAGATCTGGACAGAACCGTCCATTTTTGTTAAAAGTTTTGCTACAGTACCCTTACCGGCACCGGGTGCACCTAAAAGAATCAGTTTCATCGATTTTCCTCGAAAATGGTTAATAAAAGCAGGTAGTATATTCAGCCTGCGTTAAGGATGCGCTGATCGAACAGGGTCAGATTCAGCATCCATAAAATTCAGGTGCGTATTGTCTGGTTTTTGCGTGTCGAAAGCAAATAAAATATGTGTTTTTATGCAGGGTTTCTCTGAATATTTTCTCACGGTCATTATTTGATGAAGGTTTGTTACTTATGAGCAGGAAAGAAATTGGTGCGTTTGTGTATCGGTTTAAACACGGGCATTTACAATTGCTGTTGATTAATAACCGAAAACAGACCCGCTGGATATTACCAAAAGGTCAGATTGAAAAGCACCTTTCTGATAAGGAGGTGGCACTTGAAGAAGTTTATGAAGAAGCAGGTATATTGACCCGTGTGGATAACAATATTCCTGTGCAGATGGTAAAGTACAGGAGCAGCAGTGGCCCGGTAATATTATTTGTTTATGCTATGCAGGTTGAACGCAGATTAAAAAAGTGGCCGGAACAGTATTTTAGACAACGCTTTTTTGTTGATGTGGAGCTTGCTTTATTAATGGTCAGAAAGAAGGCTTTGCGTCAATTAATCAAACAATTGGTTATAACAGTTAATCTATCTAATAATTGCCGTGGTAATTGATTTGCATCAGGAGCCAGCATATAAAGTTAATCCATAACGTTTTACAATACCCTTATCTTTAATCATTTACCCAGGAAACCGATGAAATACGACGAATTTTTTACAAAGCTTAATAGTGATGATGACATTTTTAAAAAAAAGGTTTACAAACGCTTTAATAAATATCAACAGGAGCAAACCTTAAGACCTTATCAGGCTGAATTAATTAAACTGCAAAATCATCTGGAGAAACAGCAAAAGAAGATGATTATTCTTGTGGAAGGGCGTGATGCATCGGGTAAAGGTGGTGCTATTCGTCGTATCACCCGGTTTATGAATGAAAAACATTATCGTGTTGTGGCTTTGGGTAAACCCTCTAACGTACAGTTAAGCCAATGGTATTTTCAACGGTACGTCGAACAGTTTCCCCGGGGTGGCGAAATCGTTCTGTTTGACCGCAGCTGGTACAACCGGGCGATGGTTGAACCTGTATTCGGGTTTTGCAGTAAAGATGAATATGCCACTTTTATGAAAACGGTACCTCGTTTTGAGGAAGATCTGGTGGCACATGGTATTATTTTTCTAAAAATTTATTTTTCTGTCTCCAAGCGCGAACAGGCAGCACGTTTCAAGGAACGCGAAGTTAATCCATTAAAACAGTGGAAACTAAGTGAAATTGATGTGCAAATGCAGGAACGCTGGGATGAGTTCACCAGAATGAAATATCAGATGTTAAAACAGACACATACTTATACCGCACCATGGTATGTGATTCGTAGTAATAATAAATTTCTTGCCCGGCTTAATGCGATTAAAAGTATTTTAAATAAAGTGCAATATGAAGATAGAAATCTTGATCTGAATTACACGGTTGATGAATCAATCTTTTATTCCGGTGCCCACGAAGTTGAGATGATGGAAAATCATCTGCATGAAAAAGGAAAATTTATGGTCTAGGAGTCTGTAATAGTCATAATAATGGATTAAATATCCTGCCTCTGCCGTACCTCTTTCATTCATAACGGATATTTCATGTATAAGTACATGAAATATCCGTTATTAAAAATATAGTTTGTTTTTTTTCAGTTTTTATGGAACCCCGATTTATTTATATTCGTTATATCGTGTGTCAAGTCGTGTATTTTGAACAAAAAGTAGCAATTTGTTCTTCTTTTTTACAATATAAATGAAAAACGTGGGGGAATACTGATATGGAAATATTTAAACCAATAATGCTGTCCAGGCATTCGCTGGCCGTGCCTGCAATACTGGGTTGCCTTGCATTGTCTGCCTGTGGCGGTGGTGGCTCAGGTAATCCAGCTGCTGCACAGGCGGCAACAGCTGGAACGCTGGCAGACCGAAGTTCTTCTGATACACAGTCTGGAGATAACAGTTCAAAACACCGTTCGAATAACCATGCTTTTAGTATCGAAGAAGCCAAATGGGATCATGAGAAACATCGTCTCACTGTCAAAGGGAAGGGCAGTAACGATAGAACCGTCACCGTAAGCAATGCTGATACGGGTTCTGTAGTGGGTAAAGATACGGTGAATGATGATAAATGGAAAGTCAGAGAACGCAATCCTGATTCCATACCGTGTCGGGTTCGAGCCGTACAGGCAGATGGTCAGTCAGCGGATAAAACCGTTAAAGATGCACCCTCAAACTGTGATGACGGCAATGGTCAACCACCTGCAACAGGTAACCAGGCACCCGTATTAGCCCCCATAGGCAATAAGTCTGTGGTTAAGGGTAATAACCTGACTTTTACTGTTAGTGCAACCGATGATGGCCAGCCTGATGGAATATTAACGCTTACTGCCAGTCAATTACCGTCAGGTGCAAGTTTTACCGATAATGGTAATGGCAGTGGCACCTTTAACTGGAATAATGCCAGCCCTGCAGGCACTGTGCAGATAACTTTTACGGCTAGTGATGGTGTACTGAGTAATTCCTCAACCATTACTATTACGGTGACGACATCGACAACACCTCCACCCACAACCGGTGGTACAAAATCCATTAATTCCACCAGTCAGAGTGGTATGCTGAAATTAAACTCCGTGAGTGAACTGCCACAGACCGGGCTGAGTGGTTATTCGATTTTCGCGATTAATGATCTGGGTATGCATTGTGGTGACTTTGATACGCGGGTATCCAGTATTCTGCCGCCATTTAATATTCTTCACGCACAGGTTATTAGCCGAGGCGCTACACCTAAAATTCTTTCCCGTGCATCGGGAACCAGCGTGAGTTATTCTGCTGCTTCAAACCCGCTTGATCCCATTCTTCTGGGTAAGAGCCCATCCGGGTTACCGTTACGTTTGAGCGTTACCAACGGTAAGGTGTTTAAAACCAATTTCTGGGATACTGCCAGTGGTTCAACAGAGTCGATTGCCTTAAAAGCCTATCGTCCATTTTATCCACCGGGAATACTCGATGCATTTGCCCCCGTTCCTGACCAGGGATTGCCGATGCCCAATGTTGAACGCCTGTATCTTGGCGATGGTACGCTTACGGCAGATCAGGCCTTTATGCCGGGGGTAGTTGCGCCTTATATGACGAATGATGCAGAGGACTTTAAAGGTTATGTGACCAATCTGCCTTTCTTTATCAACTTCCCGTTTGGTTACACATCCAGCAAAGTGAACTGGTATGAAGCAGTAGGTGTTTCTGCCACTGCCTTTGATGATGCGGGTCGGGAAAATCCTTATCCATTATTCCGTGTACAGGCAAAAGATGCCGGTGGCACAGTACTGGCTTCTGTTGATACGGTCGCACCGATTTCAGGTGAAGCTAACTGTCAGGGCTGTCATGGTGCACCGGTTGATGGTGGTAATGGCGCTGCAACGCGTAATATGACTAATCTGGCAACCACACTGGATGACCCGAAACTGGGTCAGGTGCCATTGGTGGTAAGCAAGGAGTATGCATCTGATATCAACATATTAAGACTGCATGACCAGAAGCACGGGACGTTTCTGGAAAATTCAACCCCGGTTGTGTGTCAAACCTGTCACTACACACCGGCACTGGATCTGGCTCAGGTTGGACCACGTGGGCCGGAAAACGATACCTCACCAGGTAACCCTTCCAACGGACGTGATCAGGTGAAAAATAAATCCATGTCAAATGTCATGCACAGCCATCATGCCACGGTTACTGATGCCAATGGCAAAGCTTTATTCCCGGCAATGCCACCACCGATTGATGCCAATGGCAAACCGCGTGATCCTGTGCTGGCGAGTAAAATTGTTAACGAAACCTGTTATCAGTGTCACCCTGGACGGCGTACCAGTTGTTTACGTGGTGCCATGGGAAGTTCGGGTATCGTCTGTCAGGACTGTCACGGTGATATGGCTGAAGTGGGGAATGATTTCACGCGTAATGTGAGTGCCTCTAACCCCGGTGCTTTTGAACTGGCTTCTGACTTCTACACAAACCCGGCTACACCACGTGTACCCTGGGCGAATGTACCAACCTGTGGATCCTGTCATACCGGTGATGCCATGAACAATATGCATAGCAATACCAGAACAGTTGGTTCGTCTGACGGTATTCGTTTATTGCAGGCATGGTTAAAAGGTGATCCAAAAGCAACCCCGATTGTACCAACCAATAAACGCTTTGCTGAACCTGCCGTTGCTGCAACCGGTAATCCACAGCTGTATCGGGTAAGTACCGGCCATGGCGGTGTACAATGTGAATCGTGTCATGGTGCTACGCATGCGATCTGGCCAAATGGTAACCCGAATGCAAATGATAATGTTGCAGCCAATCAGCTGCAGGGTCATGCCGGGGTAATCAGTGAATGTAGTACCTGTCATACTGGTGATCTGGGTATCAATCTTGATGGTCCACATGGGATACATCCGGTTGGTACAGCCGGTGCCCGGTTTGCCGATGGTGGTCACGATGACCTTGCTGAGCGTAATCCGAATGCCTGTCGAGCCTGTCATGGGCAGAATGGGCAGGGTACTGATCTTTCCGTTATGCACGTTGATCGGGTGCTCAAATGTGATAAATCAACAGCATTTTGTCCAAACGGTAACAGTGTCCTGTTCCCGAAAGGCCATCAGGTTACCTGTTCTGATTGTCATAGTAACAAGCTGTAAAACTATTAGCCGGGATATTTTTTATAAAATATCCCGGCTATAGAAAGAAAGTTAATAGTGATATTTTTTTATGATAAAGAATGCCACAGGCTATTAACCTGGTCTGTGGCTTTTTTATATTTTCTGGCTATTTTTTATTCCTGTGTTACTGAAAAGATAGAGCAATAATGATAGAACGATAAGATCAGCCTCCCGTCATACTCATTAAGCGTACAACCTGATGAGATTTATGGTTGAACTCATGTTTTTCAGGTTTTTGACCAATGGCATGGATAATGACGGTTTTTAATTCATTATGACTGATGCCATCACGTAATAATGGGCGCAATGCCACTTTATCATCCTGGCCTAAACATAAATAAAGTGTGCCATCGACAGACAGGCGTACCCGATTACAGGTTTCGCAAAAATGTTGTGAGATAGGTGTGATAAAACCAATGCGAAGTCCGGTATTTCTGATCTGTACATATCTGGCCGGGCCACCACCGGGCATAACACCCGGAATAAGCGGGTAGTGTTTTGCCAGCTGTTGTTTAACCGACTGTAAATTCATGTAATGTTTACCGGCTTCGTCACCGGTGCTGCCCATTGGCATGGTTTCGATAAAGCGTAAGGTGAAATCATGTTCTAAACAGAATTCTACCATTTCCTCAAATTCATCATCATTAATGCCCTTCATGGCCACCATATTTATTTTGATAGGGGAAAAACCGGCTGCTTTTGCAGTCATCAAACCATCCAGTACAGGTTGCAATAACCCACCGGTAATCTTGCTGAATGTTTCCGGTTTTAAAGTATCGAGGCTAACATTAATTCTTGATATACCGGCCTGATGCAATGCAATAGATTGTTTAGCGAGTAAAACAGCGTTGGTACTGAGGGATAAATCATCCAGACCGGGCAGGGTGGTCAACCGAGTAGCCAGTTCACTGATGTTTTTTCTGACCAGCGGTTCACCACCGGTCAGGCGCACACGGGCAACACCCAGTTCGGTAAATGCTTTAATGACTTTTTCAATTTCATCAAAAGTAAGCCAGCTTTCTTTATCTTCAAAGTCCTTAAAACCACTGGGCATACAGTAAAAACAACGCAGATTACATTTGTCCGTGACTGACAGACGCAGGTATTCAATATGCCGACCATACGGATCGATAAGCATGGGTTGGTGGCTTTGGGTATTCTGCTTCATCAATATATCCTCTGTAGTCTATATCACTGTCATTATATTCAGCATGGTTCGCTTTATTATAATGATGAAATCAAAATCGCCTTTGGTTCAGCTATACAGCTTTCCCGGCACATACCGCAACCATTACATTGCAGTTGATTAATAACTGGTTTATAGCTGTCTATGATAAAAGCATCAGGGATGGGGCAGCTGTTAAAACAGGCACCGCATTCAGGTCCATTGTATGGCAGGCAGTTTTGTTTATTAATGATAGCCCTGGCCAGTTCAGGCATTAATCTTGGGCTATCCTGGGTGTTATCAGTTGTTATGTTGGTCGTATCGGCCTCAGCGTCATCTGTGAGTTCTTCTACAGGGTGGGGGAAACACAGGGCATCGGCTTTACAGGCATTGACACAGGGCCAGTCTTCGCAAAGATGGCAGCCTTTATTTAGAAGATTCAGGGCGGGGGTGCCGACAAACTTTGCCCCTAATTTTGCCGGTAAGCTGAATATTACCTGATGTGGGCAGGCTTCAATACAATCTCTGCAACGGGTACAGGCGAGAATAAATGCCAGTTCATTAAGCGCAAAAGGTGGACGTATCCAGCGTGTGGCCTGTCTGGTTACGCTGGCGTCAACGGCTTTAACAACCGTTTTTCCGCTTTTGCTTAAAGCTGATCTGAAAAAGTTTCTTCTGTCCATGGATTTTGAATTCATGACATCACATCCGCATAACCATTGGTTGCATCAAAAGCCATAAATGGAAACATGACATGATTGCGGCAAATAATGCTATCGGTAGCATTGCCCATAGACTGATGGATTGCTTTTTTAAAGGCCGAAACCGATAACGGATAATCTGCACCGCAAGCAGAAAACCCGCAACAATCAGACCGGCCTGAATAGCATGTAAGGTGGCAGGTGAAATCATCATGCTGATCATGCGCTGATGCATTTCTGCCATGCCGACAGGCTGTGTGTTGGTGCCAAAAGGATTAAGTATAACTGCACCCACACCGCTGCTTTCACGTACCAGATGGGTGAGATTATGGGCGACATGATAGGCAAAAGCCAGTGGCAGGGTAACAAAGGCAAGGCTGGCAAATAAACGTTGATAGGAAATATCAGCACGGCTGATAGCCTGGGTGAATTTAACGGCTAATGCATAAAAGCTGATGACAGCAAGCATGCAGATCAGCAGGCCGATAGTAAAACTCCACAATAATTGCCCGGAATCGCCGATAAGCTGTGCCAGATACCTGATATCACGTTCCCAAAATGGCATCATGGTAATGCCATGAAAACCGGTTAACGCTAGCAGTCCCAGCATAAACCAGGCTTCATCCCAATGAG
>WFMW01000071.1 GCA_015488885.1 Gammaproteobacteria bacterium
GGTCGCCTTTATCCAGGCTTTTTTTTACCCGGCGAATACGTTTGATACCCCTGGCTGTTTCCAGCCAGACAGCACCATTGCGCATGGCCTGTTTGATTTGCTGTCGGCTCAAGCTGGTCTGCGCGGCTAAAAAATCCGGCGCAGACGTGCCAGCCTGTTGAATCTGACGATGTATCTCGAAATGCAACGTTGCAGGCAGAATAAGGTGGCTGATGTTATTTTCCTGCGACTTTATTTGCCTGGTATATACAGATCGGTTACGGTGCCTTCCGCTACTTCAGCCGCAAAATTAAAGGTTTCTGATAAGGTCGGGTGTGGGTGAACGGTGAGGGCGATGTCTTCGATGTCGGCACCCATTTCCAGCGCCAGTACCGCTTCAGCAATGAGTTCGCCCGCATTGGGGCCAACCATGCCGCAGCCAATAATACGTTGAGTGTCCTTGTCGAACAATATTTTCGTCATGCCATCGTTGCGGCCAATACTGAGTGAACGACCGCTTGCTGCCCACGGGAAAACGCCTTTTGTATAAGCCATGCCGTCGGCTTTGGCCTGTGTTTCGGTAATGCCCATCCAGGCGATTTCCGGGTCGGTATAAGCCACTGAAGGAATAGTTTTTGCATCGAAGAAGGTTTTTTTGCCGGCAATCACTTCGGCGGCAACCTTGCCTTCATGGGTTGCCTTGTGTGCCAACATAGGCTGGCCAACAATATCACCGATGGCATAGATATGCCCGACATTGGTTTTCTGCTGTTTATCGACAGGAATAAAGCCGCGTTCATTGACGGTTACGCCAGCCCTGTCAGCATCAATCTGTTTCCCGTTAGGCGTACGGCCTACTGCCATCAGTACTTTGTCGAAAGTGTCTGTTGCGGGCACACCTTCACCTTCAAAGCTGACTTTCAGGCCTTTTTTCAGGGCACTGATACCCGTTACCCTGGCTTTCAGCCAGATATTTTCATAGCGTGGTTTAACGCGTTTCATCAATGGCCGTACCAGATCGGGGTCGCAGCCGGGAATTAAACCGGGAGACAGCTCGACAATGGATATTTTTGAGCCCAGTGCAGCATAAACAGTGGCCATTTCCAGGCCAATAATACCCCCACCAATTACCAGCAGACGTTTGGGAATATCGGCCAGTTCAAGTGCGCCGGTGGAGTCAATCAGGCGTGGGTCGTCATAAGGGAAACCGGGTATGTTAAAAACGGACGAACCGGTGGCGATAATCGCATTATCAAATGAAATCGTCTGTGTGCCGTCGCGGGTGGTCACTTCAACGGTATGCGGTGAGGTGAATTTACCGTGGCCGGTGATAATCTGTACCTTACGTTGGCGGGCTAAACTGGCCAGTCCACCGGTCAGCTGTTTGACGACGCTATCCTTGAAACCAACAAGTTTTTCAAGTTCAATCTTTGGCTGTCCGAAATGGATGCCATGTGCGCCCATATCAGCCGCTTCATTGATAACCTGGGCGGTATGCAGCAGCGCTTTGGAAGGAATGCAGCCAACATTCAGACAAACCCCGCCAATGACATCATATTTTTCAACCAGAATAACCTGTTTGCCTAAATCGGCAGCGCGGAAAGCTGCGGTATAGCCACCGGGTCCGGCACCGAGTACCAGCACTTCGGCGTGCAGCTCACCCTCGGTACTATGGGAAGCGGGTGCTGAAGAGGGTGTGGCTGCTTCAGGCTGTTTTTCTGTGTTGGTTTTAGTTGCCGTGCCAGCTGTTGTTTGCTCGGCAATTTCCAGTTTCAGGATCGGGCTGCCCTGGCTGACCTTGTCATTAACCTTAACCAGTAACTGTTTAACAGTACCGGCAGAAGGTGATGGAATCTCAATGGTGGCTTTGTCTGATTCCAGGGTGATAAGCGGGTCTTCGACCGCGATGACATCACCTTCCTTAACCAGTACTTCAATAATATCAACATCGGTAAAATCACCGATATCGGGTACTTCAACATTGACTATTTTGCTCATAAATCTATATCCGGAAAATTAAAATTATTTATTGAGAGATTTGTGCAAAGCTTCTTTAAAGTAACAATCGGCGTGTATCGGACAGTACCCGGGTTAGATAAGAGGAAAAACGTGCGCCATCGGCACCATCAATCACCCGATGATCGTAGGACAGGGATAGTGGTAGCATTAATCGTGGTACCAGTTCATTATCTTGATAAACCGGTTTTATGCTGGAACGTGACACGCCCAGGATAGCTACTTCCGGCGCATTAACAATAGGCGTGAATGCAGTTCCACCAATTCCACCCAGACTGGAGATGCTGATACAGCCACCCTGCATATCGGAGGGGGACAGTTTTTTCTCGCGTGCGCGTTTGCTGGTGTCAATGAGTTCATTAGCAAGTTCGATTAAAGTCTTGCGGTCACAATCACGAATCACCGGCACCACAAGGCCAGCTTCAGTGTCCATGGCAACACCGATATTGAAGTATTTTTTTAATACCAGATTTTCACCGCTGCTATCCAGCGAAGCATTAAATCGTGGGTATTCCTTGAGTGCCGAGACCAGGGCTTTCATTAAAAAAGCCAGCACTGTAACCCGGGTACCGTTTTTTTTGTTTTCTTCATTCAGCTGTTTGCGAAAAGCTTCCAGTTCAGTAATATCCGCTTCGTCAAACTGGGTGACATGAGGAATTTGTACCCAGTTACGGTGCAGAAACTTACCAGTGAGTTTGTTGATTTTAGTCAGTGGCCGGGTTTCGATTTCACCAAATGCACTAAAATCAATATCTGGCATAGGTTCAACACCCAGCATATTGCCATTGCTGCCTGTAGCCAGTGCCTGTTTTACCCAGGTTTTTACGTCATCTTTGAGAATACGGCCTTTGGGGCCTGAACCATTCATTCGGCTCAGATCAGCACCCAGTTCACGGGCAAATTTTCTGACTGCCGGACTGGCATGAGCCTTATTAAAGGCATTGTCATCAATGTTGCCTGGTTGCACGGGGGCAGTTCGACGTTGTGGGGGAGCAGCTGTAACGGGTGACGCTGTTTTAACTGTTGTCGCAGTCTGTACCACAGCTTCCGCTTCGGTTGTGGTTGCTGGTGCGGTAGTTTCAGCCTGGGTTCCAGAATCGGTCATTTCCATTGTCAGTAATGGATCACCCTGTGAGACTTTATCGCCTGTTTTGACTTTAATCTCTTTTACCACACCGGCATATTCAGACGGTATTTCCATTGCGGCCTTATCTGATTCAAGTGAAACCAGAGGATCTTCAGGTTTGACCGTATCACCAGGTGAAACAATGATTTCAATGACTTCCACACCTGAAAAATCACCAATATCAGGAACCAGAATATCTTTTATTTCTGCCATACGTATGCCTTTTTTAAGCTTGTGCTAGTATTGTTATGCTGTTATCGGGTTAGGTTTCTTTGTGTCGATATGGTATTTTTTGATGGCATCATTGACTTTGCCAGCAGGGATACTGCCTTCATCTGCCAGCGTTTTTAATGTTGCCAGTACAATGTAATGGCTATTAACTTCAAAGTGTCGCCGTAAGTTTTTGCGTGTATCTGAACGCCCAAAACCATCGGTACCGAGAACCGTATAACGACTTTGAATATAGGGATTCACCTGTCTGGCAACAGCCCGGATATAATCGGAGGATGCAATCACCGGGCCTTTACAGTCGCTTAATTGCTGAGTGATATACGGAATACGCGGTTTTTTACCGGGGTTTAACATGTTCCAGCGTTCACAATCCACCGCTTCACGCGTCAGTTCATTATAACTGGTAACACTCCAGACATCGGCGCTTATCTGCCAGTCGGTTTTCAGCAGGTCGGCGGCGGTAATCACTTCACGCAGAATAGTGCCACTGCCAAACAGCTGTACTTTTGGCTGGCCTTTTTTTGCTTTATCTTCATGGTAACGGTAGATGCCTTTTTTGATGCCATCTTCGACACCTTCGGGCATTGTCGGCATGGTGTAGTTTTCATTCATGGCGGTAATATAAAAATACACATTATCCTGTTCCTGTACCATACGATGCATACCATGATGAATAATAACCGCCAGTTCATAGGCAAAGCAGGGATCATAAGCAACACAGTTGGGAATGGTTGAAGCCACCAGCAGGCTATGACCGTCCTGATGCTGTAACCCTTCGCCAGCCAGTGTAGTACGACCCGCAGTACCACCAATCAGAAAACCACGTGCCTGCATATCACCTGCCGCCCAGGCCAGGTCACCAATACGCTGAAAGCCGAACATGGAGTAATAAATGTAAAACGGCACCATGTTGACGCCATGTGAACTGTATGCTGTGGCTGCTGCAATCCACGATGACATGGCACCGGCTTCATTGATACCTTCTTCCAGAATCTGCCCGCTCATGTCTTCTTTGTAAAACATCACCTGAGCTTTATCCTGAGGTTCATAGAGCTGGCCGACAGAAGAATAGATGCCCAGCTGACGGAACATGCCTTCCATGCCAAACGTACGGGCTTCGTCAGGGACGATTGGCACAATATATTTGCCTACTTTTTTATCCCGTGCCAGTGTGGTGAGGATACGCACAAAGGCCATGGTAGTAGACATTTCACGTTCGCCTGAACCCTGTAACAGGGCATCGAATGCTGATAATGCGGGGACTTCCAGCGGGGCAGCCAGGTGGGTGCGGCAGGGCAAATAACCACCCAGCGCTTTACGATGTGCCTGCATGTACTGCATTTCCGGGCTGTCTGTTGCAGGTTTGTAATATTCTGCATTTTCAATCTGTTCTTCAGTGACCGGAATATTAAACCGTTTGGCAAAAGCGGCCAGCGCTTCGATGTTCATTTTTTTCTGTGAATGGGTGGTGTTCTGACCTTCACCGGCTTCACCCATGCCATAACCCTTGACAGTTTTGGTGAGAATAACCGTCGGCTGACCTTTGTGTTCGGTGGCAGCTTTATAGGCGGCATAGACTTTATGTGGATCGTGACCGCCACGGTTCAGGCGCCAGATATCATCGTCAGACATATTGGCCACCATGGCTTTTAGTTCGGGTGTATTAAAGAAAAATTCACGCACAAAGGCACCATCTTTGGCCTTGTAATTCTGGTAATCACCATCGACCACCTCTGCCATGCGTTTTGCCAGTAAACCATCTTTATCTCTGGCCAGCAGAGGATCCCAGTAGGAACCCCAGATAACTTTAATCACATTCCAGCCGGAGCCCCGGAAAACGGATTCCAGTTCCTGAATAATTTTACCGTTGCCGCGTACCGGGCCATCGAGGCGCTGAAGGTTGCAGTTAATAACGAAAATCAGGTTGTCAAGTTTTTCACGACCGCCGAGGGAAATCGCACCCAGTGATTCGGGTTCGTCCATTTCGCCATCGCCGCAGAATGCCCAGACTTTGCGATTTTCGGTATGGGCAATACCGCGGTCATGCAGGTATTTCATAAACCGTGCCTGATAAATGGCCATGATCGGCCCCAGCCCCATAGAGACGGTGGGAAACTGCCAGAAATCAGGCATTAACCACGGATGCGGGTAGGAAGATAAACCACCACCATCAACTTCCTGGCGAAATTTATCCAGTTGTTTTTCGGTTAAACGGCCTTCAAGAAAGGCGCGTGCATAAATACCGGGGGCAGAATGACCCTGCATAAAAACCAGGTCACCGCCATGTGTTTTGTCCGGGGCATGGAAAAAGTGGTTAAAACCAACATCATATAAGGTGGCCGCCGAGGCAAAACTGGCAATATGGCCGCCCAGCTCCGAGGTTTCTTTATTAGCACGTACTACCATGGCCATGGCGTTCCAGCGAATAAACGAACGAATCCGGTATTCCAGTTCCGGGTTACCCGGGGTGTGTTGTTCCAGATGTGTGGGAATGGTATTCAGATAGGCGGTGTTGTTGGTAAATGGCAGGTTGGCACCATTTCGACGCGCGTTGTCGATGAGTTGCTCAAGCAGAAAATGTGCACGGTCAACCCCTTCATTCTCAATCACAGCACTGAGTGCTTCCAGCCATTCCCGAGTTTCCTCAGGGTCAATATCACTGATGTGGGTAGTCGTCTGTTGATCTGTCATTCGGGTCTCACACGTTGGGGTTAGTTGTCGGCTATTATAAAAGTTAATACCTGTTTAGTCGAATCGTATGTAGTATGTGTAGGTATGTAGTATGACTGCTGCGTATTTTTTAAGTATAATCGCCTGCCTGATAAAAATTTTTAACTGGAAAGCTGCCATGTCTGCTAATGCAAAGATTAAAAAAACCGTGCTTGCCTATTCTGGCGGGCTTGATACCTCGGTCATACTGAAGTGGCTGCAGGATGAATATCACTGTGAGGTGGTAACTTTTACCGCAGATATTGGCCAGGGCGAAGAAGTTGAACCGGTACGGGGTAAAGCCGAAGCGCTGGGGGTGAAGGAGATTTACATTGATAACCTCGAAGCAGAGTTTGTGCGTGATTATGTTTACCCTATGTTTCGTGCCAATGCCATTTATGAAGGTGAATACTTACTGGGAACGTCTATTGCCAGGCCGCTTATTGCCAAACGTATGGTGGAAATTGCTAATCAAACCGGGGCAGACGCCATTGCGCATGGTGCGACCGGAAAGGGTAATGACCAGATCCGCTTTGAGCTGGGTGCGTATGCATTAAAACCGGGGGTTCAGGTGATTGCCCCCTGGCGAGAATGGGATTTACTGTCACGTCAGAAACTGATGGCATATGCCGACAAACACGGTATTGAGGTGGATTTTAGTAAAGGTAAAAAATCGCCTTATTCCATGGATGCAAATCTGCTGCACATTTCCTATGAAGGCGGCATTCTGGAAGACCCGTGGGCAGAGCCGGAAGCAGCTATGTGGCGCTGGACAGTATCACCCGAACAGGCGCCTGATAAGCCCACTTATATTGAATTAAATTATCACCGTGGCGACATTGTGGCGATTGACGGGAAGGCGATGTCACCGGCACAGGTGCTAACCGAGTTAAATCATCTGGCGGGGATCAATGGTATCGGGCGTCTGGATATGGTTGAAAACCGCTATATAGGGATGAAATCACGGGGTTGTTATGAAACGCCGGGCGGGACGGTTATGTTACGCGCACACCGGGCGATGGAATCACTCACGCTGGATCGTGAAGTTGCTCACCTGAAGGATGAACTGATGCCGCGTTACGCTAAATTAATTTATAACGGTTACTGGTGGAGTCCCGAGCGTGAAATGCTACAGCAGATGATTGATGCTTCACAGCAATATGTGAATGGTGTGGTGCGGGTAAAACTGTATAAAGGCAATGTGGATATTGTCGGGCGCAAGTCGGATGATTCATTATTTGATGAAGATATTGCGACGTTTGAAGATGATGGCGGTGCCTATGACCATAAGGATGCAGAAGGTTTTATCAAGTTAAATGCCTTGCGTCTGAGAATGCAGGCAAACCGTCGCTTTGGTTAATCCAGGGCAAATTTTTTTCTGCTAATTCGTGTATTTTTTTTAAAATAGACTATATAAATAGTTGCAATAAATTAAATGTTCTAAATCCCCTTTGTTTTACTACCAGGCGGGATTATCATGCGATTACCTCTATTATTAACACTGGTTGTGCTACCACTGACCAGTGTCCAGTCTTATCCTGTTGATTCTACAGTATTAAAAAGTGGAGTAATGCAGAGTGTTGCGGTTTCAGTAAAATTATCAGCAAAACCATTGTCTACTCGGGTACAGCAACAGACAATAACTTCTCATCAACAGGTGGCGCTGATTCGCCACCGTCGTCAGCATGATGTTAATCATAAAAAACGCCATAAAAAAATTAACCTTTTCAGGAACAGGCAGGCCTATCAGGGGATGCACTTTTTCTGTTTTCTGGCATTGTTAAAAAATAAACGACGCTAAACGAGAACGGGTTAAAGCAAAAACTGGTTAAAGCAGAAAAAGTGTGGTTAAAGCAGAAAAA
>WFMW01000072.1 GCA_015488885.1 Gammaproteobacteria bacterium
CAACATTCCAGCGGCGTTATCAGTATACGATTTTACCTTGTGAATAATGTAACCCGGCAGGTGATTAAAAGCAGACAGTTTATGGCAACAGCACCTGCGCCCGCCAATAATGCACAGGGTGCGGTAATGGCCTTGAATAAAGCCGCGACAATTATTAGCCATCAGCTTGTTCAGTGGCTGGATCAGGCGGAGTGAAGAAATTAAAACAGAATAAACAACCATAGACTAAAAGGCCATGCGTTATAACTTATAACACATGGCCTTAGATACTTACTGTTTATTTATTTATTTATTTTTTTTACTTTAACATCAGCTTCATGTTTCTTTTCTAATGTTTTAAAACTATTTAATAATTTATCATAGTATTTTTCAATCATATTATTACCCTTAACGCCATGTTTAATGGCTTCTATTTGTTTATTAATATCTCTATAATCTGCTGAATGTTTATGTGTATACCCAAGTAATACAGCTTTTTGCAACTCTTCCTGCGCCATATTTAAAAGTCTGGTTACCTCTTTTTTATGAGATTTATTTAATTTAGATGCCTCTACAATCATTCCTTCAGCAGTAAGCAATGGTATTGGAATAATAACCGTATTGATCTGTGTTAAGTTTAATACGTCAGTCAAAGTAGCAGAAGCAGCATCTTTTTTTCCAGCACTCAGGTCTTTAACGGCTTGTTTAACAGCTACAGGATATAAATAGGCAGGAACCTGCTGCGTTGTTAGTGTAAGTTCATCCTGCAATGGGGTTAATATATCTATAGCCAACTGAGTTTCATTCTTTTCAAGAAGCTTAATCGCAGATTTTTTTATCCACTTGATTAATTTCACATCGCCATTAAAACTCACAACAGAAGCAGTATCTGTAACAGGAATAAGATTTAATTTTGGATTTTCTTTAAAAGCTACATTGAAATCGGCATCTGATTTCTTCAGAAGTTTTTTAGCTTCATTGATTTTATTTGAGCGAATTGCATGGAGCGTTAAAATTACATTATTTAAACCACTCATAAATTCTTTTGGTGCTTTAGCTAATGCTTTTTTATGCCTTTTAACTTCTTTTCTCAGTACATCCTTAAACCTCTGCGTCTCATGCTGATTTATCTCTTTTTCAAAGTTCTTATTATCAACTTTATTTAAAAAAGAGACAAAACGATTTTCATCTACATCTTCTTCATGAGATGCATTAACAGCTGCTTTTGTTTTTTCCTGATTAAAGTTCACAGCCTTAAGATCATCGAGTGACTTTGCAAAAATCGCACCTGAACCCAATAATAATGACGTAGCAACTACTGATTGTATTAATCTTTTCTTCATAACTTAACCCTACCTGTAAGTATTTTTACATAAAAACTATATTATAAAACTTCAAACATATGGAGTATAAATACCCCTTAGAACCCTGTTAAATCAGAACATACTCGACTATTTTCCCTGCGAAATTCTGATTAACCTCATACTGCATAAGATTCCTGTTACACAGCCATTTTAACGAATCTACATTGCTTCTTCGCCAAAACGTTTTTTATAATATTTAATGATACCCATTTTTACGACATCATTAAATACAAACCATGCGAAAGCATAGCCCCAAACAAAAATAGCCCATTCCCAACCGACTTTTGTCATCAATCCGAAACCATAAACACCAACTATTGAACCACCAAAAGCAGTAACAAAAGATGCTGCCAACAACTGCCATGCAGGAAATGGACGCATATAAAACCAATTCGAAATCCTTGTATTAAAAATCGTATAATGGCCTGCAATGATTAGATTAATAAAAAAAAGTGTCTGTACAAAACCAAGATAAGATTTTGTGTCTTTCACATCAATCCAGCGTGGAATATCAGGTAAAAAAGCAGAAGCATCTGGATGTGATTTTAAAAATACCATAACGATATAAAAAAGTGTAAATGAACCTAAAACCCCGGCAATACCCAGCCAGCTTGAAAGCACAAAAACACTTTTCATATCCCATCTAACAGGCTTCTCACGCACCTTCGTATGGTCATAAGCAATCGCCATAATCGGGATATCATTAAGCAACGCAAGCAGAATAATCATAATGGCAGTGATAGGATAAAAATTAAAGACAACAATAGCTAAAGTGATAAACAGAATTATTCTTATCGTTTCAGCAATCCTGTAGATAACATAACTTCTCATGCGCTCAAACACTACACGTGCCTGTTCAATAGCATCGACGATCACCGAAAGCCCTGGAGCCATCAGGACAATATCTGCCGCAGCTCTGGCCGCATCAGTTGCACCGCTAACCGCAATGCCACAGTCAGCTTTTTTGAGTGCTGGTGCATCATTAACACCATCTCCCGTCATACCGATAATATGACCTGCTTTCTGTAATTTATCGACAATAAAATATTTATCTTCAGGGAAGACCTGCGCAAAGCCATTGGCACTCTCAATCGCTTCAATAATCTCAGATTCATGCTGTTTAACACTACCCTCTGGCAAAGGCTGATCATCCAGTTCTTTTTGAACGAGTTTAAGAATATGATCTACTTTATGCTGTAATTGCTCTTCGGTAGTTTCAGTTTCCAGTGTCTGTACGATAGCCCGTGAAATAATTCTGGAAAGATAAAGATACTCTTTCTGGCTCTCACCTTTAAGCTCTTTAATGTTTTGAATATCATCACCGATCTCTAAAAGATTTGAGATATATCTTGCTACAGAAAGATTGTCACCCGTAACCATTTTTACTTTGACATTTTTCTTGCCAGCTTCTGCGATTGCATACCTGGAATCTTCTCTTGGCGGATCAAAAAGCGGTATCAGTCCGACAAAATGATAGACTTCTTGATCCTTGTGTTTATAGGCAACACCAAGGGCTCGAAAACCTTTCTGTGCAAAACTCTCTACCTGTGCATAGGCAGCTTGTTTATCAAACTCCTTAGCATCGCATAACTCGATAATTACCTGAGGAGCACCTTTTGTGTATGAACTGCCAGACTGAAAAATACCTTCCGTCTTTTTATGCACAGGATCAAAAGGAACAAACTTGATCATTTTTGCCTGTATGAATTTCTCATTAAGATTATGCGCATCCAGATATTCAAAAATCGGTTTTTCAATCGGATCATCATTTTCCTTTTTACTGGCATACGCACCGTAAAGCATCAAGTTCTCGGCAGTGTGTGAACTGACAATATAAGGTTCTGCAAGACTCATCCTGTTCTGTGTCAGGGTTCCCGTTTTATCCGAACATAAAATATCCATACCAGCGGCTTCTTCGATAGCAGAAAGTTTGGTAACAATTGCCTCTTTTGTCGCCAGCACACGGGCACCCAGAGCCATCGTTACTGTTAATACCGCTGGCATAGCTACAGGGATAGCGGCAATCGTTAAAATAAGTGCAAAAATTAATAGATCTAAAACAGGTTCATGACGTTTTAAACCGTAATAAATGATGACTGAAATTAAAACAAGGGTTACTAATATCAAAAAATCGCCGACGCGGATAACCATGGCTTTAAAATGGCCATGCTCTTCTCGTTCCGCTTTTGCAACCAGACCAACCGTCTTGCCAAAATAGGTTTCTAAAGCAGTAGCTGTTACCCTGGCTACCATTTCACCCTGTTTGATAATTGCATTGGCATAAATGGAATCACCCGGTTTTTTATTAACAGGCAGTGACTCCCCCGTTAATGCTGATTGATCCACCTGCAAAAAATCACTTCCACCCAGTAAATCACAGTCTGCCGGTACGACATCACCTATTTTGATTTTGATAATATCATCAGGCACGATCTCCCTGGCATCAACACTTTGCCATTGACCTTCCCGCAAAACTAAAGCTTTTCTTGCTAATTTCTTCTTTAATACCGCTATGGCACTTAAAGCTTTGGCTTCCTGATAAAAGTCAACAAATGCATTAATAAGTAGCATGAGCAGAATGACACTAAAATCCTCCCATCGTCTGGCGATCGCTGAAAGCACCAAAGCCACTTCAATCATCCATGGAATTGGTCCCCAGAATTTCATGAAAAGACGATGGAACCAGCTCTCCTCTTTCTCTTCGATCTCATTGTAACCATACTTTTCGAGTCGTGATCGCACCTCATCCTGAGTTAGACCAGTAAGAGCATCCAGTTCTGAAGCTGTCGCATTGTTATTCGTGTCAGTTGCCATCTGTTCTTTCCTCAGCCACAGGATAGTTTAAAAAATAGTTTAAAAAAATTATAATTACGAGTCCCTTTTAGAATGGGTACTTCCAGATTTAATTCAATAACAATCCATATTTTTTTTATTGATCTGAGAACCAGAGTAATGACGATTAAACTCCAGTTTTATGTCGTAGTAAAAAAGCAGCATACAATAAAGACAGGCAAATGACTGAATAATTATATAAAGGAACCCGTATCTTTATTGTCAATTGCAGACACCAGAAAATCTATTTTATATCCTACCCATCAATATTATTTTTTGCAAACCCGCCAGCTGGGTCTGCGAATAAAAAACAAGCAGTCATCTATTTTTTTTACCAAAACTTAATCTAGATCAACTTTTTGCCGGAACGATAAAATACAATAAACGTCAGAGATACTGATTAACTGACTTGTCTGCGCCAGTACGAATCGTTTTGTTATGGAACCTTTGAAAACAAAAGCATAAAAGTTCCAGATAGAACTGCCAGATAAAATTTTCAGTACCCTGTGAGTTAAGGTGAAAATGATCATACACGACATAAAAGCAACCAGGAAAAATTCAATGACTCAAGCAGACATAACACACTCTCCAGTACCTGATACCTTAAATAATAAAGAACTTGCCCTGATACATGCCTGGTGGCGGGCGGCAAACTATCTTGCCGCCGGGCAGATTTTCCTGATGGATAATCCGCTGTTAAAACAACCCCTGCTGCCCGAACATATCAAACCCCGCCGACTTGGCCACTGGGGTACCACACCGGGGCTGAATTTACTTTATGCACATATGAACCGCATCATCAAACGTGATGATATCAATGCTATTTTTATTACCGGCCCCGGTCATGGTGGCCCGGCACTGGTAGCCAGCACCTGGATGGAAGGCAGTTACAGTGAGCTGTATCCTGATATTTCTGCCGATGAAGCCGGGATGAAAAAACTCTTCAAACAGTTTTCCTTTCCCGGTGGCATCCCCAGTCATTGTGCACCGGAAACGCCCGGTTCCATTCATGAAGGTGGGGAACTGGGTTATTCTTTATCGCATGCTTTTGGCGCTGTTTTTGATAACCCCGATTTACTGGCATTATGTGTGGTTGGTGATGGCGAGGCAGAAACCGGGCCGCTGGCAACTGCCTGGCAGGGAAACAAATTTATTAACCCGGCTCGTGATGGCGCGGTATTGCCGGTACTGCACCTCAACGGTTACAAAATTGCCAACCCGACGGTGCTGGCGCGTATTGATGAAGCCGATTTAATTAAACTGTTTGAAGGTTATGGCTATCACCCGTACCTTGTTGCCGGTGATGAACCGATGCAGGTGCATCAGCAACTGGCTGCCACCTTCGATGCCATTATGGAAGAAATCCGTACTATCCAGAACCGGGCACGCAATGATGGCGATTTAAAACTGCCACGCTGGCCAATGATTATATTGCGTACACCCAAAGGCTGGACCGGGCCGAAAGAAGTCGATGGCCTGAAAGTGGAAGATTACTGGCGCGCCCATCAGGTACCCATCACTGATGTCAAAACCCCTGCACATTTGCAGATTCTCGAAAACTGGATGAAAAGCTACCGACCCGAGGAACTGTTTGATAACAACGGTTCGCTGATACCTGAAATCGCTGCACTGGCACCCGTTGGCAAGCGCCGTATGGGCGCCAACCCGCATACCAATGGCGGCCTGTTATTGAAACCGCTGCATCTTCCCGATTTCGAGGACTATGCAGTTGAAGTCAGTCAGCCCGGTGCCAGTTTAAATGAAGCTACCCGGCGTATGGGGGAGTATTTACGTGATGTCATGAAACTGAATATGCAGGCGGCCAACTTCCGTGTTGTCGGCCCGGACGAAACCGCGTCCAATCGTCTTGGCGCTTTGCTGGAGGTGACCAACCGGGTGTGGCTGGCGGATACTTATGATTATGATGATCACCTGGCTCCCGATGGCCGGGTCATGGAAATATTATCCGAACATACCTGTCAGGGCTGGCTGGAAGGTTATTTGCTCACTGGTCGTCACGGTCTGTTTTCCTGTTATGAAGCTTTTATTCATATTGTCGATTCGATGTTTAACCAGCACGCCAAGTGGCTGAAAGTCTGCAATGAAATCCCCTGGCGTGCGGATATCGCTTCGCTGAATATCTTACTGACTTCCCACGTCTGGCGTCAGGATCACAATGGTTTCTCGCATCAGGATCCCGGTTTTATCGATCACGTGGTCAATAAAAAAGCCGATATTGTGCGCATTTATCTGCCCCCCGATGCCAACAGCCTGTTATGCGTTACCCACCAGTGTCTTAACTCACGCAACCTGATCAATATTATTGTGGCCGGCAAACAACCCGAACCGCAGTGGCTAACCATGGATGCGGCAATAAAACATTGCAGTACAGGCATTGGTATCTGGGAGTGGGCCAGCAATGACCAGAACGGCAAAGCTGACGTTATCATGGCCTGCTGTGGCGATGTGCCAACCATTGAAACCCTGGCAGCCGTCGATCTGCTGCACCAGCATATTCCTGCTTTGCATATTCGGGTAATCAATGTGGTCGATTTAATGACCCTGCAACCGCATGAAGAACACCCGCATGGGCTGACTGATACCGATTTTGATGCCCTGTTCGGTAATGATATTCCGGTCATTTTTGCCTTCCACGGTTACCCCTGGTTAATCCACCGGCTCACTTATCGCCGTCATTGCCATGAGCAGCTCCATGTACGCGGTTATAAGGAAGAAGGCACCACTACCACACCTTTTGATATGGTAGTACGCAATGAACTGGATCGGTTTCATCTGGTGATGGACGTGGTGAACAGAGTGCCCTCTTTACAGGATCAGGCCGGGCATCTGCATCAGGCCATGCATGACAGACTGGTGGAACACCGCGAATACATCGACCGTCATGGCGAAGATATGCCTGCGATTCGTGACTGGAAGTGGCCGCAAAACAGCACAGGTAACTAACCATGAATCCCAATCCTTATGACCTGCGCGCCGACCTGCCTGCCGAACTGGATGATCTGCGCCTGCTGGCGCTGGATTTACGCTGGTGCTGGAGCCATGCGGCGGATGCATTATGGCAGCGCATTGATGAAAACCTGTGGAAACATACGCGCAATCCAACTCTGATATTACAGACTGTTAGCCTGCAACGTCTCAACCAGCTGGTTGATGATGCCGAGTTTCGTCGCCAGCTGCAACAATTGCGCAAGGAACAGAACAGCGCGCTATCGGATCAGAACTGGTTTCAGCAAAACCATGCCGACGAATCACTGTCACCGGTGGCTTATTTCTGTATGGAATTCGGCATCAGTGAAGC
This sequence comes from Gammaproteobacteria bacterium, assembly GCA_015488885.1. Taxonomy (GTDB): domain Bacteria; phylum Pseudomonadota; class Gammaproteobacteria; order SZUA-229; family SZUA-229; genus S010-25. Next base: position 7,495 of record WFMW01000072.1, read on the forward strand.
CCTGCCGCTGTATTCAGGCGGGCTGGGAATTCTGGCCGGCGATCACCTTAAAACCTGTAGCGAACTGGGGGTTCCGGTACGTGCCATCGGCCTGTTGTATCAGCAGGGTTACTTTAGACAGGCATTAAACGATGCGGGTGAACAACTGGCTTTTTATCCATTCAACGACCCGTCTCAATTGCCGGTAACACCGTTGCGCACCCGTGATGGTGAATGGCTGAGCCTGAGCATTGCCTTACCTGGCCGTGAGCTGCACTTACGCGCCTGGCAAATTCAGCTTGGCCGCGTCCTGCTGTATCTGCTGGACAGTAACGACCCCTTGAACGATCCCGCAGATCGAGGCATTACCAGTGAGCTCTATGGCGGTGGTTCAGAACGCCGTCTGCAACAGGAAATGGTACTCGGTATCGGCGGCTATCGTTTGTTGAAACGGCTTGAACAGACACCCGACATCTGCCACCTCAATGAAGGCCATGCAGCATTTGCTATCCTTGAACGGGCTCGGGTTTTTATGCAGCAGGCTGAAGTGGATTTTCAGACCGCACTCATTGCCACCCGCGCCGGCAATCTGTTTACCACCCACACCCCGGTCGCCGCCGGTTTTGACCGTTTTCCAGCCGACTTACTTAAACAGTATCTGGGTAGCTGGGCCTCCGAAGCCGGAATAGACTGGCAGGATGTACTGGCACTGGGACGCAGTCAGCACGCTGCCACTGCGGAACCTTTTAATATGGCCTGGCTGGCCATTCATGGCAGCGGTGCTATCAATGCCGTCAGCCGACTGCATGGCTGCGTCAGTCAGCAACTGTTTCAACCGTTGTTTCCGCGCTGGCCTGGTAGCGATGTACCGGTAAGTTATGTAACCAATGGGGTACATATCCCCAGTTGGGATTCCCCGGATGCTGACCGTCTGTGGACAGAAGCCTGTGGCAAGGAACGCTGGCGTGAAGACTTACGCGATATCGAACAGCTTATTAGCAAGTTGTCGGCTATGACTATATGGGAAATGCGCAGCCGTAACCGTTTGCGCCTGCTTACGTGGATACGCCAGCGTCAGCCTCATCACCAGATTGTTGGCAGCAGTACAGAAATACTGCTTGACCCGAATATTCTGACACTGGGGTTTGCCCGCCGTTTTGCTACCTACAAACGGCCCAATCTACTGTTACACGACCAGCAACGTCTGCTTGGCATTTTATCCAGCAGCGCACGTCCGGTACAGCTGGTGATTGCCGGTAAAGCGCATCCACAGGATCATGAAGGTCAGGCAATGATTCGCGACTGGATTCAGTTTATTAATCAGCACCAACTGCAATCACGAGTAATTTTTCTGGTGGACTACGATTTGCTCACCGCTGAATATCTGGTACAGGGCGTAGACGTATGGATCAATACCCCGCGTCGCCCCTGGGAAGCCTGTGGTACCAGCGGAATGAAAGTGCTGGTCAACGGTGGTCTTAATTTTTCTGAACTGGACGGCTGGTGGGCAGAAGCCTGGCGACCGGAAGTCGGCTGGGCAATGGGCGATCGTCAGGAACATGCGGCCAGCCCCGAAATCGATGCGCAGGAAGCAGAAATTTTATACCGGACACTGGAACAGAAAGTCATCCCCGAGTTCTACCTGCGCAACGCCCGGGGCATACCCGAGAGATGGATTGACCGCATCCGTCACAGTATGGCGGAACTCACCCCCACCTATTCCAGTAACCGCATGGTACGTGAATACACCGAACAGTATTATCTGCCGATGGCACAACGCTATCGCAACCGTAGCGCAAATCAGGCAGCCATGGCCCGTGATATCCATGGCTGGCAACAAACCTTGCAGCAACACTGGTCGGGATTACACTTTGGCAATGTGCTGGTCACTGAAGAAGCCCGGCAATACCATTTTCAGATCCAGTTATATCTTGATGACCTCAATCCAGAAAGTGTTCAGGTGGAACTCTATGCTGAACCTTCTGGCACACAGTCAAGTGAACGACATACTCTACAACAGACACAGGCATTGCCAGGCTCCATCAATGGTTATCTCTATGCAATAACGATTCCGGCACGACGACCGTCAGCTGATTATACCACCCGTGTAGTGCCGGTTTACAAAGGGGTTGTCATGCCATTAGAATTAAATCTGATATTATGGCAACATTAAGCCATAAAGACTGGCCACTTCTAATGATTTTAATCTATGTCACACCACCATTCTCATGACGCACCGGAGTCAGGTAAACGGCTGACCATCGTTATTGCACTTAATTTTCTCATTACTGTCACCGAGGTTACAGGTGGCATAATGTCTGGCAGTCTTTCGCTGCTATCGGATGCCCTGCATAATTTCAGTGACGGTGTGGCCGTTATTATTGCCTGGATTGCAATCAGACTGCGTACCCTGCCGCGTAGTGACCATTATACCTTTGGCTTAAAACGCGCTGAAGTATTAGCTGCCATTATCAATGCCGGCACGCTGGTGGCAATCAGCATCTATCTGTTTTATGAAGCCTGGCAGCACGTCATACACCCACAGCCCATCGCTGGTAATATCATGACGCTGGTTGCTACCATTGGCCTTATTGCCAATATAATCGGCACCTGGTTATTGCATCATGGCGCAAAACAGAGCATGAACCTGCGCGCCGTGTATCTACATCTTTTTTCAGATGCTATTTCCAGTCTTGGGGTTATACTTGGTGGCCTGGCCATCATGTTTTTCCATATCAACTGGGTAGACCCATTGCTAACAGTATTAATTGGCCTGTATGTCTTAAAGGAAAGCATACGGATTCTGTGGCATACCCTGAATTTATTTATGCTGGCGACCCCTTCAACACTGGACTTGAATACCATAAGACAACTTATTCGTGAACAAACAGGCATCCATGATGTACATCATATTCACCTGTGGGCCGTATCGGATACAGACATTCATTTTGAAGGCCATATCACCGTCGAAGATCAGTTATTGAGCCGAGTGGGCACACTTAGAGAAAAACTCGAAAAACTGATGCATGATCAATTCCATATTAATCATACAACCTTTCAGTTTGAGGCGATATCTGATAACTGTAAAACTGGCCAGTTACCCTGACAAAAAACGCTTTATAACATGACACAATTACGGCAGCACAACACTTTGCACCCCCCGGTGATTACCTTTTTACTGATCAGCAACGTGATGATTTACCTGCTTGAACAGCTGTGGCCCAATTTCATCATTGGTCATTTTGCTCTCTGGCCACTGACACCCGACCTGATACTGGCTGGCGGCCCACTGAATAATAATTTCATGCCCTGGCAACTTATCAGCTATGCTTTTCTACATGGCAGTGTGATGCATATTTTTCTTAATATGTATGCCCTGTGGTTATTTGGTGTCGGGCTGGAAAATCTCTGGGGTTCGCGTGTTTTTGCCATCTATTATTTTGTCTGCGCCCTCGGTGCCGGTCTCACTCAGTTAGTTGTTACCAGTATCAGTGGTGATTATTACCCTACCATCGGTGCCAGTGGCGGCGTGTTTGGTTTATTGCTGGCTTTTGGCTTATTTTTCCCCAATCAGATACTGATTTTACTGATCCCTCCTGTACCGATCAAAGCCAAATGGTTTGTTATTATATACGGCCTTATTGAACTATGGTTTGGGGTATCGGGTACCGAAGCTGGCGTTGCGCACTTTGCCCATCTCGGTGGCATGTTGTTTGGTTTCCTGTTAATTTTTTACTGGCATAAACATCCGCCAAAAGTAGTATAATCGCCGCCATTAATTTAACCATGGTGAGAACTATCATGTCCTTAATTCATCCTTTTGCCGGCCTGCGCCCTGTTCCTGAACGTGCCGAAGAAGTTATTGCCCCACCCTATGACGTACTGAATACCACAGAAGCGCGTCAGCGTGCCAGTGGTCGGCCGTGGAGTTTTCTGCATATTTCCAAAGCTGAAATTGATCTGCCGGAAAACACCAACCCCTATGACCCGGTCGTGTATGCAAAATCGGCAGAAAACCTGCAAAAAATGCTGACTGAAGGCATTTTAATGCGCGAGGATAAAGACTGTTATTATGTCTACCGTTTAATTATGAACGGCCATGCACAGACCGGCCTGGTAGCGGTTGCTTCGGTCGCCGATTATGATACCAACCGGATTCGTAAACACGAATTCACCCGCATCGAAAAGGAAGATGACCGGGTTCGGCAGATTACTGCTCTGAATGCACAGACCGGCCCGGTATTACTGGCCTACCCGTCTCAACCGGAAATGGATGCCATCCTTGAAGCGGCAACCGCAGCCCAACCACTGGTTGATGTCACGGCCGACGATGGCGTACAACACACCTTCTGGAAAATCGATAATACTGACACCATCAAAAAAATTACCGCTATTTTTGATGCCATGCCTGCACTGTATATTGCCGACGGCCACCACCGTTCAGCCTCGGCTTCGCGGATTGCAAAAACCCGGGGCGGCGATGGCAATCAGAACAGCGATTATTTCCTCTCGGTTATCTACCCGCATAAACAGATGAAGATACTCGATTACAACCGAGTCATTACCGACCTGAACGGTTTAAGCGACACCGACTTTCTTCAAAAAATACAGTCGGCCTTTACGGTAACCGCAGAATCGGCGGAAGTGCGTCCGGCAAAAGTCACCGAATTTGGTATGTATCTTGATGGCCAATGGTATCGCCTGGCCATTCACCCCGAGCTGATCCCCGATGACCCGGTAAAATCACTGGATGTCAGCCTGCTGGCGGATAACCTGATTGAACCGGTGTTAGGCATTGCTGACCCGCGCACCGATAATCGCATCGACTTTGTCGGCGGTATTCGTGGTCTGGGTGAACTGGAGAAACGCGTTGACAGTGGTGAAATGGCAGTGGCTTTTGCTTTCTTCCCCACCAGCATGGAAGCCCTGATGGCGGTCGCCGATGCCGGCGAAGTCATGCCGCCAAAATCCACCTGGTTCGAACCCAAACTGGCAGATGGGCTGGTTTCTCACGTACTTGATTAAAGTCCGCAACAAGCCTGCCCTATAAAGTCAGCGCAATGTCTGACTTTATAGGGTATACTTTCAGAATACTCTTTGCACTTAAGGCATTAGTTTTACATCATCTATCATCCGTTTAACGAGCATACCCTTGTACCAGCAACTTCACCAGCGCCTGGCTCGACTACACCATTCCGGTAAAGAAGAAACCCTGGCAACTTCCAGAATCGGCCTGGAAAAAGAAAGCCTGCGCGTATCACCCAAAGGTGGTATTTCACAACAACCCAGCCCCGCCGCCTGGGGTTCCATGTTGACCAACCCGATGATTACCACTGACTTTTCCGAAGCCCTGGCTGAGTTAATTACCCCACCCTGTGATTCGGTAACGGAAGTCATACAGTCACTTGATGATATTCAGCATTTTGTTTATCGCCATCTCGACAATGAAATTTTATGGGCAACCAGCATGCCCTGTGTGGTTGCCGGTGAAACCAGTATCCCCCTGGCACAATATGGCAGTTCCAATATCGCACAGATGAAAACCGTTTATCGACGTGGCCTGGGTCTGCGTTATGGCCGTACCATGCAGGTGATAGCAGGCGTACACTTTAACTATTCCTACGCCGATGATTTCTGGTTTTATTATCAACAACTGGAAAAAGATACGGCTTCATTACAAACCTTCAAATCCACACAATCAATGGGACAGGTCAGAAACCTGTTACGTTACGGCTGGCTGGTTCCTTACCTGTTTGGCGCTTCGCCCGCTGTGTGTAAATCTTTTCTCAATGGCAAAAAAACCCTGCTGCAGGAATTTAACGACGCCACCTATTATGAACCCTATGCCACCTCATTACGTCTGGGTAATATCGGTTATCAGAATAACAAGGAGGATATTGCCGGCATCAAGGCCTGTTACGATAATGTGGCGTGTTATGCAGACAGTCTGTTATGTGCCATCAACACCCCGCACCCTGCTTATCAAAATATCGGCGTAAAAGTTGCTGGAAAATATCAGCAGCTCAATGCGAATATTCTGCAAATTGAAAATGAGTATTACAGTTCCGTTCGACCAAAACCTGCGTTACCAATTAACGAGCCACCAGCAATAGCATTAAAAAAACACGGTATTCATTATATTGAACTGCGTTCGCTGGATGTCAACGCGTTTGACCCGCATGGTATCAATGCTGAACAACTGTATTTCCTCGAAGTATTTATGCTGTTCTGTCTGTTTCATGACAGCCCGCCATTAACCGACAATGAAATCAATGCGATTGATCAGAACCAGCTGCTGGTTGCTCATCAGGGGCGTAAACCGGGGCTTGTGTTACAGCGTGATAATCAACCAATAAGCCTGCAACAATGGGCCGGGGAGTTATGCCATGAAATGCTCGCCGTTGCCACATTACTCGACCAGGCAAATTTCTGTGAGAACTATTTTTCCAGCGTCAAGTCACAGATTGCCAGCGTGCATGACCCCGACCTGACCCCTTCCGCCAGAATGCTGGCAGCCATGCGGGCAGCTGGTGAAGGCTTCTATCATTACGCCAGACGCATGTCTTTGCGTCACGCTATGTATTATAAAAAACAGGCTTTAAGTGAAAAAAAACGCCATGCATTTGAACAACTCGCCAGAGAATCGATAAAAAAACAGCAGCAAATAGAAAACTCAGACAATACTGACTTTGATAGCTATTTATCAGCGTATTTTGCCCGTTCAGGTTAAAACCTATTGATATTTTCAGGTTTCTTTTGCATAGTGTATGACTGAATCTAAATCTGCGGGTTATTTATTAATGATGCGACAGCTATTTGTTTTACTATTACTAAGCCTGGTTTCTATCACCGGTTCTGGCAGCGAGATGGATAATGCTGCTGCTGCCATGCGCGTGGGTGACTACGCCAAAGCCTATTGTATGATGAAACCACTGGCTGCCTCGGGAAATCAACAGGCCCAGTACACTATCGGCTGGATGTACCATAATGGTTATGGTTTAAGAGTCAACGACAATCTGGCACTTGAATGGTGGCAAAAAGCTTCAGAACAGGGTAACACCGATGCCAGTTTTGCTATTGCCAGTCTATACAATCAGGGTGAAGGCGGGGTCAGTAAAAACCTGTCAAAAGCCGTGGATTATTATCTGCTGGCTGCCGCCAGCCACAATGATGATGCGATCACTATATTACGCTCCATGTTAATGCGTGATGACAAAGCTATTCAGGGACGAAAACAACAGCTTATTAATCAATATGGCGACCTGTTAGGCCCTCGTTTACAGGTAAAAGCCAACCGTCTTAATATCCGCCAGACCCCTTCACTGCAAGGTAAAATTGTTACCCGGCTGGAACATGACCAGCCGGTTATAGAATTGCACAGACAGGGTAAATGGAGCCAGGTTGGTATTATTAACAGCCCGACTGACCAGCAGACCATTGCCTGGGCCTATAATAAATTACTTGAACCGGTTACGAATAATACCAATCAACAGGCAGATCCACACAAACCGATAACACCGACCCGGGATACACTGAATCAGTAACACAGGAATCAGACATAACGACTCAGCAAGTAGTCAGATGTAACCGTAACTGCTCAGACAATCATTTATTATGGTACCAACCTTTTATGTTTGGCAATAATCGCAATCAGCTCCGACAGATTTTTTTCGACTGCTGGCAACTAAAACAAAGTGGTCAGCCAGCCGATACTATGCAACAAACGATTCTTCATATTATCGACCTGCACCCACAGTACCACGCGCTGCTCAATAATAAAAACTCACTGGAAAAAGATTTCCCGGTTGAAAATGGCGAAACCAATCCGTTTCTGCACATGAGCATGCATATTGCCTTACATGAACAGCTGAGCACAAATCGACCCTCGGGTATTAACACCATTTACCGGACACTCTGCCATCAATACGGTTCTGCTCACGATGCCGAACATCAGATGATGGAATGTCTGGGTGAAAGTATCTGGCAGGCACAACGCAACCATACCCTGCCTGATGAAAATGCCTATATCCATTGTTTAACAAAGCTCATCCGCAATATATAACCAGAGGCCTTTCGGATTTAGGTAATCGTATCGAGAGAAAGCCGTAATCAGCCATATAAAATCAATAAGTGGATGAAAAAATGTAACAAGAGTGCTAAATATGGATAAATCAGATAAGAACGGGAATCAATTACATTTTTATCATGTTTTTATGAACTTTACATCTCAGACACTTGTCTTTGTTTGGGTAGTCAATGTACACTTAACACCCCCCTAAGGGGTAAAATATTTTGATCAGGAGAAAAACGATGTCAACACGAACTATGAAAAAAACCCTGTCTCTCGCCATGGGCGCTACTTTTGCTGCGGTCATTACTGCCTCACCAATAGCCAATGCTGACACCAATCCATTTGGCATGCAAAAGCTGAATAATGGTTATATGCAACTGGCCGATGCAAAATGCGGTGCCAAGATGATGAAAGAAAACGAAGGCAAGTGCGGCGCCAATAAAATGAAAAAAATGAAAATGGAACAGATGAAAAAGGAACATGAAGGCAAGTGCGGCGCGAATAAAATGAAAAAGAAAATCAATGGTAAATGCGGCTCAGGCAAGTGCGGTGCCAATAAAATGAAAAGAATGAAAATGGAACAGATGAAAAAGGAACATGAAGGTAAGTGCGGCGCGAATAAATAAATTTCTGTTGCACCAATAACCCAAAAAAAGCCCCGCACAAGCGGGGCTTTTTTATATCCGGGTTGTTATAGCCAGGATGGTGACATCACATCATACCACCCATGCCACCCATACCGCCCATATCACCACCCATCGGTGCAGCAGCTTCTTCTTTCGGAATTTCAGCCACCATGCACTCAGTAGTAATTAGCAGACCGGCCACTGAAGCGGCATTCTGTAACGCAGTTCGAGTAACTTTAGTAGGATCAAGAATACCCATTTTGATCATGTCACCATACTCACTGGTTGCGGCATTGTAACCATAGTTACCTTTTTTGGCCGCTACATTTGACAAAACAACAGAGGCTTCATCACCTGCATTATCAACAATCTGGCGCAATGGATCTTCCATGGCACGGCGGGCAATGCTGATACCTACCTGCTGATCCTGATTGTCGCCTTCCACTTTATCGACCGCAGCACAGGCACGAATCAATGCCACACCACCACCGGGTACAACACCTTCTTCCACTGCTGCGCGGGTGGCATGCAAAGCATCTTCTACGCGAGCCTTTTTCTCTTTCATGGCAATTTCTGTGGCTGCACCAACTTTAATCACCGCAACACCACCGGCTAATTTAGCCACACGTTCCTGCAGCTTCTCAATATCATAATCAGAGGTAGCTTCTTCGATCTGCGCACGAATTTGTGAAACACGCGCTTTAATATTATTGGCTGTACCAGCACCATCAACAATAACGGTGTTTTCCTTGGTAATGGTAATGCGTTTAGCTGAACCCAGATCTTCCAGTGTCGCTTTTTCCAGTGACAGGCCAACTTCTTCAGAAATAACGTTCGCATTAGTCAGAATAGCAACATCCTGCATCATCGCTTTACGACGGTCACCAAAACCCGGTGCTTTCACTGCACAGACCTTAACAATACCCCGCATGCTGTTAACCACCAGTGTTGCCAGCGCTTCACCTTCAACATCTTCAGCAATGATTAACAGTGGACGACTGGATTTTGCTACCGCTTCCAGGGTGGGCAGCAATTCACGAATGTTAGCGATTTTTTTGTCGAACAATAATATATACGGATTTTCCAGCTCAGCACTCATGCTTTCCTGATTGTTAACAAAATAAGGTGACAGGTAACCACGGTCAAACTGCATACCTTCAACGATTTCCAGTTCATTTTCCAGCGAGTTACCTTCTTCAACGGTAATAACCCCTTCTTTACCAACTTTGTCCATTGCTTCAGCGATAATATCACCGACACTGGTATCGGAATTTGCAGAAATGGTACCAACCTGTGCAATGGCATTGGTATCAGAACAGGGTTTGGATAATTTACGTAAGGCGACAACCGCTGCTTCGATGGCTTTATCAATACCACGTTTCAAATCCATCGGGTTCATGCCGGCAGAAACAGATTTCATGCCTTCACGAACAATGCCCTGAGCCAGTACTGTTGCGGTAGTGGTACCGTCACCAGCAATATCAGATGTTTGTGATGAAACTTCTTTTACCATCTGCGCGCCCATGTTTTCAAACTTGTCTTCAAGTTCAATTTCTTTGGCCACAGAAACGCCATCTTTGGTTATAGTGGGTGCACCGAAAGCTTTTTCCAGTACAACATTACGGCCTTTCGGGCCAAGGGTTACTTTTACTGCATTGGCGAGAATATTAACCCCGTTTACCATACGGCTACGTGAGTCATCGCCAAAACGTACTTCTTTTGCTGACATGTTTTTATTCCTCTTTAGGATTCTTGAATTAAATTAACGAGTAAATTACGATCATAAATTACAATCGGATCCGCGCTCTTATTACTGCTACGGAGCCGGTAATAAAGAAGTTATCAGGCAGCATTCACACCAAGAATATCTTCTTCTTTCATCACCAGCACTTCTTCACCTTCAATTTTTATTGCCTGACCGGCATACTGGCCGAACCAGACATGATCACCAACTTTAACGTCCAGCGCTCTGACTTCACCATTATCAAGCAACTTACCATTGCCGACGGCAATAATTTCACCCATCTGGGGTTTTTCAGTTGCAGAATCAGGAATAACAATACCACCAGCACTGGTGCGTTCTTCTTCCATACGTTTAACAACGACGCGGTCGTGTAACGGACGTATTTTCATTTTTTATAATCCTCTTTAAATATAATAACTATAATGAGATTGCTAAATTTAGCACTCTCCTGTGGTGAGTGCTAATCATAATGACGAAACGGTGGGAGTCAAGTATTCAGGCAATATTTTTAGCCCATTCTTACCAACCCCCAAAAGGTCAATGCTTACTCTAATAGGGATTATTAACTAAATTTCAAGCATGACAGGGCAAAATATTTATTCGGCCTGGAAAAATTTATAGCGTTTCTACACAATAGCGTTTCTATAAAATATTCGATATTTAATCCTCACGCCGACATTCCCCTTCTATGACACGACCTGTTTTTGTTTTCGGATCAGACGATGATTTTTCATGCGCTTCTTTCGTATGATGCCCCTGTATAAATTCAGCATCACCTGAATGCTGTCTGTGCACCGTGTCATCATCATAATTCGAGGAATAATATCGTCCCTGTGCCGGTACATTTACCCGCGACATAATGGCACGGATAATGACCTGACGAGTCGCCGGAATAAGACAGAGAAAACCGAGGGTATCGGTTATAAATCCAGGTGTAATCAGTAACACACCACCGACGGCCAGTACCATTCCTTCCAGCATTTCTCTGGCCGGCAACACCCCCTGAGACATACTCTGCTGCGCCCGTGCCAGCATGGACAACCCTTGATAACGTAATAGATTAATGCCAATAAAAGCGGTAAGTAATACCAGTACAATAGTCCAGAAAGCCCCGATAATCTCACCTACTTTTATTATAAAGTAGAGTTCAACAAGAGGAACCACAATAAATAAAATTGGCCAGCTTCTAAGCATATAAATAATTTTCCTGTAGAATCAGGTGTATGGAACCTGATTGACTAAACCAGCGTGTAAGAAGTCAAATAAATTAGTACATATATAGATTAAGTACGCCTATATAGATTAAGTACGCCTAATTACACAATAATTGATGAACCCTGCAGTGAAATCCTGTCTAACCGTAACGCAATAATCTTTCTAGCAACTAAAAAAACCATGACAAAACACTTTCAAAACCTGTTTATCTTTTTTCTATTATCCTTTTTCAGTTTACCGCTACTTGCCGACAACGGCTTAAATCTTCTCGATGGTCTCGGTGGGAATCAGGATAACATTCTCAGCCCCGACCAGGCATACAAACTCAGCATTGATTCCAGACCAGGCAAATTTACCGCTAAATGGGTGATAGCCAAAGGGCACTATCTATATCGCGATAAAATGAAAATTATTACCAACGATGCCAGCGTTATCCCTCAATCACTTGTTCTGGCTGCCGGTGAAGCTAAAGAAGATCCTGTTTTCAAAAAAACGTTGCACGTCTATCATCATTTTACCGAAGTTACTTTACCATACCGCTATACGGGTAATGTGGCCAAAGACGTTAAATTCAAGGTTAAATACCAGGGTTGCTCAGAAATTTCCGGAATTTGCTACCCCCCGCAAACACGTACCTTTAACGTTAAGCTCTCCCCTGTTTCTACTACACAGGCTGCTCAGCCCGTGCAGTCCGCCACCAGCCAGGCAGCAACCACCGGCAACCCAATCAAGAATAACCACAACCCCGTGTCCGAGCAGGATCGGATTGCTCAGACACTGCAAAGCGGTAACCTGTTTTTAACTCTACTCGTGTTCTTTGGCGCTGGTTTATTACTCGCTTTTACCCCCTGTGTGTTCCCGATGATTCCTATTCTTTCAGGAATAATCGTTGGCCAGGGTGAAAAAATCACCACCCGCAAAGCCTTTTCATTATCCCTGGTATATGTTCTGGCAATGGCCGCCACCTATACGATTGTTGGTGTCCTTGTCGGGCTATCAGGCGAAAATATCCAGGCATGGTTCCAGAACCCCTGGATTATCGGCAGTTTTTCTGCCATTTTTGTCGCACTGGCTTTTTCCATGTTTGGTTTTTATGAATTACAGATGCCAGCCAGTATTCAAAGTAAACTGACTGTCGCCAGCAACAGCCAGCAGGGTGGTACCCTGATAGGTGTCGCCATTATGGGCTTTTTATCTGCGCTGATTGTCGGCCCCTGTGTCACCGCCCCACTGGTTGGCGCACTTATTTATATTGCTAACACAGGTGATGCACTACTCGGCGGTCTGGCTCTATTCACGCTGAGTATGGGAATGGGTACACCGTTATTAATTATCGGTGCCTCAGCCGGTAAATTCCTGCCTCATGCCGGTGCCTGGATGGATGCCGTTAAAGCGGTATTTGGCGTACTGTTACTCGGGCTGGCTATCTGGTTGCTTGAACGTGTAGCCCCAACCACATTCACTATGGCTTTATGGGCAGGTTTAATGATTGTTTCTGCTATTTATATGGGGGCCATGGAACCACTCAGCCAGGCTGGCAGCGGCTGGAAAAAATTATGGAAAGGCCTGGGTATACTGTTGTTTATCTATGGCATCATCATCATTATCGGCCTGGCTGCCGGCAACAGAAATGTCCTGCAGCCTTTAAAAGGCCTGTCCAGCGGCTCGGCGATTTCTTCAAACGCCCAACAGACACAATTAAACTTCCAGCAAATAAAAGGTGTCGATGGCCTTAATACTGCGCTCGCTGCGGCAAAAGCAGCAGGCAAACCGGTCATGCTGGATTTTGCTGCTGACTGGTGTGTGTCATGTAAAGAGATGCAGCATTTTACTTTCACCGACCCTGGCGTACAACAGGCTTTAAAAGACGTGGTTTTATTGCAGGCGGATGTAACCGCCAATGATGCCAGGGATACTGATCTATATAAACATTTTGGTATTATTGGTCCACCGTCAATTATGTTTTTTAATACTCAGGGCGAAGAACTAAAAAACTACCGTGTGGTGGGTTTTATGAAAGCAAAGCCGTTTCAACAGCACATTAAACAAGCCATTAAATAGTCACCACAAAAAATAGTCACCACGAATTGGTAAAGTGATTAAGCAGACATGAAAAAAACATTTATTTTTCTTATGGTTATTATTGCTGGCGGCACCGGTTTTGCCCTGAAAACCACGATGACCAGACAGCCACCATCAGCTAATTCTGCTATTCATCAACACTCTGCCAGCCATTCAATCATTGGCCAGCAACGCCCTGAATTTGCCATCCGTGATCTTGACGGGAAAATGCGCAATATTAAAGAATGGAATAACAAGATTATATTATTAAATTTCTGGGCAACCTGGTGCCCGCCCTGTAAAGAAGAAATACCCGGGTTTATTCAATTGCAGAAAACCTATGGCAAACAGCATTTTCAGATTATCGGCATCGCTGTTGATGAGGAAAATGCGGTACGCAGGTTCGTTAAAAAAACCGGCATGAATTACCCGGTAATGGCTGCCGAAGAGGAAGCTGCCGAGCTATCCAGGCGTTACGGTAATTCAGTTGGCGGTTTGCCTTATTCCGTTTTTATCAACAAAAAGCATAAAATTGTCGCCACAATCACCGGAGAACTCAGCAAAAACCGCGCAATAACCATTATGAACAAACTGGGTATTACCACTCGATAGGGAAATCAGGCCAAAATTTTCGTTATTAATTCAGGTTTAACGATTATTTACTAATTTTCACCACACTACGACGAAATAGTGGACTTTTCGTTCACGTTTATGCACAATCCACACAATCAACCAACATTTATTGCAAATACACGAAAATGCCTGACCTGCTAGTCATCCATGGCCCTAATTTAAACCTGCTGGGTACACGCGAACCTGAACATTATGGTGCCGATACTCTGGATGCTATCAACCTCCGTTTACAGAACCTGGCCGAACAGCAGGGTTTTTCGCTAAGCGGCTTGCAGAGCAATGCCGAGGCAGATTTAATTACTCGTATCCATCTGGCACAAACCGATGGTACCCAATTTATTTTAATCAATCCCGCCGCTTTCACCCACACCAGTATTGCACTGCGTGACGCGATGAGTGCGGTGCAAATTCCTTTTATAGAAATCCACCTATCCAATATCTATGCACGTGAAACATTTCGTCACCATTCTTATTTTTCCGATATAGCGTTGGGTGTTATTTCCGGCCTTGGTGCACAGGGTTATGACCTTGCTTTACAGGCTGCAGTCACTTATTTAAACAAAGGTTAATCCTGATGGATATACGCAAAGTTAAAAAACTTATCGAACTACTGGATGAATCCGGTATTGCTGAAATTGAAATTAATGAGGGCGAAGAGTCAGTACGTATTTCTCGGTACCCTGCCTCCGCTGCCGCCGTACCCATGCAGCAACCCTATGCCTATGCGCCTGCACCCCCAGCCCCGGCACCAGCGACAGAAACAGCCACGGAAGATGCAACTGCCAGCACCGCCATTGATGGGCACACGATCAATGCGCCTATGGTTGGTACTTTTTATACCGCCCCATCACCCGGTGCACCTGATTTTGTCAAAACTGGCGACCATATAAACGAAGGCGAGACCGTCTGTATTATAGAAGCGATGAAAATCCTTAATCAGATTGAAGCAGACAAGTCTGGTACGGTAAAAGCCATTCTGGTTGAAAATGCTCAACCGGTTGAATTTGGCCAGCCGCTGATTGTGATTGAATAAGGCGAAATTATGTTATCCAAAGTTGTTATCGCTAATCGTGGCGAAATAGCATTACGTATACTCCGTGCCTGCCGTGAACTGGGTATAAAAACGGTGGCGGTTCATTCTGATGCTGATCGTGAATTAAAACATGTACGCCTGGCAGATGAATCAGTCTGCATTGGACCTGCCCCGTCCGAAATGAGCTACCTGAATGTACCAGCAATTATCAGTGCAGCTGAAGTAACCGATGCCATGGCTATTCATCCCGGTTATGGCTTTCTTTCCGAAAATGCCGATTTCGCTGAACGTGTTGAAGACAGTGGTTTTATTTTTATCGGCCCGACACCTCACTCCATTCGTACCATGGGAGACAAAGTTGCCGCCATCGAAACCATGAAAAGTGCTGGCGTACCCTGCGTACCTGGTTCAGATGGTCCACTTGGCGATGACATTGACATCAATACGAAACTGGCTAATAAAATTGGTTACCCCATTATTATAAAAGCGGCTGGCGGCGGGGGCGGTCGCGGTATGCGCGTGGTGCATTCCGACGCCACCCTGCAAAACTCCATTGCCTTAACCAAACAGGAAGCAGGTACTTTCTTCGGTAATAATATGGTATACATGGAAAAATACCTGGAAAACCCGCGCCATGTAGAAATTCAGGTCCTTTCCGATGCTCAGGGCAATGCTATCCATCTGGGTGAGCGCGACTGCTCCATGCAACGCCGAAACCAGAAAGTTCTGGAAGAAGCTCCCGCACCGGGCATCACCCCGAGACAACGTAAAAAAATCGGTCAACGTTGTGTGGATGCCTGCATTAAAATGAAATATCGTGGTGTGGGTACCTTTGAATTCCTGTATCAGGATGATAACTTTTATTTCATCGAAATGAATACGCGTGTACAGGTCGAACACCCGGTCACAGAAATGATTACCGGCGTCGATATTATCAAGGAACAGCTATATATCGCTTCAGGTGAAAAACTACGTTACCGACAAAGTGATATTGAAATACGCGGGCATGCCATTGAGTGCAGGATCAATGCAGAAGATGCGAAAACGTTTATGCCATCGCCGGGTAAAATTGAACATTACCATCCCCCTGGTGGCCCCGGTATTCGGGTCGATACACATATCTATGGCGGTTATACTGTGCCGCAATATTATGACTCGATGATTGGTAAACTGATTGCCTACGGTAATACCCGTGAGGTTGCCATTGCCCGTATGCAGGGCGCACTGGATGAAATCAGTATTACCGGCATTCACACCAACATTGGTCTGCATAAAGAACTGTTACACGATGCTAATTTTCAGAAAGGTGGCACCAATATTCATTATCTTGAGAAAAAGCTGTCATTGTAAAGAATACATTGAGTCAGGCAATCTTTATAAAAGTATCTTTATGAAAGCACCTTAATAAAAGCATTCACTATGCATTTTTTATCTCCAGCGCTGTTTTATACAGGTTATTTTTATTTGCCCCCGTCATTTTCACGACCAGATTCACCGCCTGTTTAACGGGTAAATCTTCGAGCAATATTCTTAAATATATTTCTGCCTGTGCCATATCATCAACGGCTTTACCCGCCCCCTCCAGAACAATAACCATTTCACCTTTTTGCTGATATTCATCGGCATCAACAAATAATTGTAACTCCGCCAGTGTACAACGCTTGATTGTTTCAAATGTTTTAGTGATTTCACGTGCAAAACATGCGCGCCGCTGTTGACCAAAAATCGTGAGCATATCAACCAACGTATCACTGATACGGTGGCAGGAAATATAAAAAATCATCGTTCGCTGTTCTGTCTTCAAAGCTTCGAAAAAATGCACGCGTGTGCCTTTTTTCGCTGGGGGAAAACCTTCAAAACTGAATCGATCCGTTGCCAGCCCGGCTACACTCAAGGCGGCGATAGCAGCGCAGGCGCCCGGTACTGGCACTATTTTTATCGCATGTGCATGTGCCTGATCAACCAGCCGATAACCAGGATCATTCACCAGCGGCGTACCCGCATCAGAAATCAGCGCCAGGCTGGCACCCTGTTCAAGCTGTTTAATTAATTTTGGACTAATTCTTTCTTCATTATATTCATGACAGGCCAGCAGACGAGTCTGAATCCCCAGATGTGAAAGTAATGTCTGACTATGACGAGTATCTTCCGCTGCAATGCAATCAACCTGTTTTAACACCTCAACCGCACGCTGACTTATATCATCAAGATTTCCAATCGGCGTTGCCACCAGATAGAGAGTTCCGGGTAAAATTTCAATTGACATAATCACTCCCGCAAAACATACTAGCCTGTTCTGATGTCTGACGAATAACTTTACACATAAAACCTTGAATAACCCTGTTTCAATACTGTCTATTTTAAAATTACTGATTGTATGCAGCCTGTGCCTGTTATCGGCCTGCAGCACGCCACCGACAAAAGAACTGTCACCAGTGTTACCTGAGGCCAGCACATATACCGGTCTTGGTGCCACCGAACTTACCGAACTGGCAAAGCAGACCTTGCAAAAAGCCAATATGAGCAGCGGCGAAGAACGTGACCATTTACTGCTGAAATCTGCACAGATTTTCCACTATAACCACGACTTTAACAACGCCAGTAAAACCATTTCGCTGATACCTGCTTCATCGCCACTGCACATTCAGGCGCAGTTACTCGCTGCTCGTATTGCACTGGCTCAGAACAATCCTGAAAAAGCCATTCATTTAATGCCTGCTTTATCGGCACTGACACCCTCCCAACAGCTTCAGGCGAAATCATTACTGGCAGATATAAACGCCGCATCAGGTTATACATTGAAAGCGATAAAAGCACGGGTTGAGCTGGAACCATTACTCGAAACATCGGCAGCTAAACTTGATAATGACAGGCAGATCTGGCGAATACTTTCAGCCATGCCAACCAGCACACTTAATCAGACAACGACAGATGATAAACGTATCCAGGCATGGCTTGAACTAGCACGTATTATGCGGGGTTTTACCACAAAAGGCCAAACTAATGTCAGCAATGTTAAGGATGCCGTGCTGAACTGGGAGACACATTACCCGGAACACCCCGTAAGCCATGAGTTTGTCTCGAATTTAATGAATGATTATATCGCTACTACAGAAAAAGTTAAAAAAATAGCCATATTATTACCTCAGCAGGGTAAATTTGCCGATGCCGCACGAACCATTAAAAACGGCTTGCTAAGTGCTTATTATGCCGACAATCACCCACCCGGTAGACCGGTGTTACAGTTCTACGATACCGCTGATGATACCGTCGCATTCAGCGCACTGTTGCAACGCGCCATTTCAGAAGGTGCAACCAATGTTATCGGGCCGCTCAATAAAAATCTGATCAACAAGCTTTTACTACAACATAATCTCCCTGTTCCGGTGCTGGCATTAAACTATAGCGAAAATGACCAGCAGCAGGCTGAGAACCTGTTTCAATTTGGACTCGCGCCCGAGGATGAGGCCAGACAGGTAGCAGAACTTGCAATCAAACAGGGCAAACACAAAGCGGTGATACTAAGACCAGATAATGAATGGGGGAACCGACTGCAAATGGTCTTTAGCCAAACCTTTACCTCACTGGGCGGCACGATTATCAACACCCAGGATTATGCAACGTCTTCTGCTGATTACTCACGCCCGATTCGACGCTTATTCAACCTGGATCAGAGTGCCCAGCGACACCGCAGGATAGAGAACCTTCTAGGCAGATCTTTAAAATTCACCCCCTATCGCAGACAGGATGTTGATATGATCTTTATTGCTGCTACCTATCGTGCCGCACGTGGTATTATGCCCGCACTAAAATTTTACCGTGCAGGCAATCTGCCCGTGTATGCTACCTCCAGCGTCTACACAGGCAGTATTGATGTTAACCGAGATGCTGATTTAAACGGACTGGTATTCTGCGATATGCCCTGGGTACTGGAAAACACCAGTAGTGGCGGCTTACTAACAAAAAATCGTCAAGCACTCAAACAGATATTTAAACGTAACTGGCCTGATCAACAGGCATATACCCGTCTGTTTGCCCTGGGTATTGATGCCTACCACCTTATTTTTAACCTGGAATATTTGCACGACAACGATTTTGCCCGTTTTCCGGGGGCAACTGGCAACCTGCAACTGGGACCATATAATCGAATTATACGAACCCTGCTATGGGCAAAATTCATCAATGGCAAAGCTGTTTATATCAAGCCGAAAATAAAGCTGGATATAACCCCGGCACTGAATTCGACCACCACCCCATCAACACGGATAGCGCCTGAACATGGCATGACCGCTATTAAACAACCGGTATTATAATTCTGTACCAATGAACCTCGACCATGAAAGCCATCCATTTAACACAGGGTGAAGCAGCCGAAAAGGCCTGTTGCCAGTTTTTAAAAAAACAGGGACTGAAACTGGTTGAAAAAAACTTTAACTGCCGTATGGGTGAAATTGACCTGATTATGCTGGATACAAATATATTGGCCTTCATTGAGGTTCGTTTCAGAAAAAATAACGCCTTTGGTGGAGCAGTAGCGAGCATCACGACAAAAAAACAACAGAAAATTCGCCGCACCGCAGAGTTATACCTACAACAAAATACCCGCTATAAAAATGCCCGTTTTGACGTTGTAGCCATGTCCCCGGCTGCACAAACCAGTCATTTCCATCGCCCCGTCAACCCTTATACTTTCAACTGGATTAAAAATGCATTTTAATTCAGACTTTTATCAAAATATTTATTCTCGCAGGCTAAACACATGGATTTAATGGAACGAATTAACAATAACTTTCAGCAGAGTATCAGCACCAAACAAGCCGCCGCTACCATACTTGCCGAACCTATCATGCATGCTGCACAGCTCATCATACAATGTCTGCTCAAAGGCGGAAAAATACTCTCCTGTGGAAACGGCGGCTCTGCTGGCGATGCCCAGCATTTTTCGTCTGAAATGTTAAATCGCTTTGAGATGGAACGCCCGGGGCTACCAGCTATCGCCTTAACCACCGATAGTTCTACCCTTACTTCTATCGCTAATGATTACAGTTACAACCTGATCTTTTCCAAACAGGTGACGGCACTGGGACAGACAGGTGATGTTTTACTGGCAATAAGTACCAGTGGGAATTCTGCAAATGTAAACGCGGCCATTGATGCTGCACACGAACGAGATATGCAGGTAATTGCATTAAATGGAAAACAGGGTGGTGAAATGACTGACCGGCTGTTGTTAAATGATGTTGAAATTTGTGTTCCTGCTGATTCCACAGCCCGCATTCAGGAGGTTCATTTACTGGTAATTCACTGCCTGTGTGATCTGATTGACCATCAGCTAATGGGAAGCTAATCTTTTGCTTTTAACTGACGACTGCAAACTTTTATGCTGTCAACAATGTTCATTTATCCACTGGTTATTTAACAACATGCAACTTAGGGCCAGCGGGTTTTCCTGGCCCCGGCCCGCGATCATCAGGACCATCATCATCTGACGTTGATGCAGTCGTTATCTGTGCATCCTTATCTGGTGAGGTACTATCAGCTTCTTCAGTAAACATCATACCCTGTCCATTTTCTCTGGCATACACAGCCAGTACAGCATCAATCGGTATATAAATGCTTTCAGATTTCCCTGAAAAACGTGCACTGAAAGTCACCGCCTCATCGCCGAGAACTAGACCATTAACGGCCACTGGCAGAATGTTAAGAATAATTTTACCATCCTGTATATGTTCGACCGGGACGATACAATCAGCTACTGTGGCATCAACAAGTAGATAGGGAGTGAGGCCATTATCACAGATCCACTGATACATGGCACGAACTAAATATGGGCGACTGGATGTCATTTGCATAGTAGTAAGTGTAATAGTTTTATCTATCCTTTTCTGACGATAACGCTACACCCAGAAGTCTGGGACTTTTATATTACAGTCGCAATTCCCGTTCTGCTTCGGTAAGGCTTTGCTGAAAACCTTCACGATCAAACAGACGTTGCGCATAAATGTTTACTGCATCAGCCTCTTTAGGAAGCTCTATGCCATAATGCGGTAATCGCCATAAAACCGGCGCTATGCTGGCATCAACCAGAGTCAGTTCCTCACTAAGAAAATAGGGTGTAACAGAAAATATTTCTGCAATGGACGCAATACTTTCTGTCAGTGCCTTTCTGGCTTTTGCTGCTGATTTTTCCGTTTTTGTTTCGATGATTTCAACCAGAGGATACCAGTCATTTTCAATACGAAACAGTGCTAATCGAGTTTTTGCCCGTTGTACAGGACCTACTGGCATCAAGGGTGGATGCGGAAAACGCTCTTCCAGATACTCCATAATGACCCGTGAGTTATACAGTATCAACTCACGATCAACCAGAGTAGGAACACTACCATAAGGATTCAGCTCAAGTAAATCTTCGGGCAGTTTCTTTAGATCCACCTGAATACAGTCATGTACAATATCTTTTTCTGCCAGCACAATACGCGTACGATGACACTCAATCGAGCTGGCTGTCGTATATAGATTCATTAAATTTCCATTTGGTTATGCTAAAAAGAATGCGCCAGCACAACCATGTGACTGTGCTGGCGACAATGACGACCAAAACGTCATCCTAGTGATGGACGTCCTTCCAGTACTCTTTTTTCAACATATAGGCAAAAACAAACAGAATAACCAGGAACCCAAGCACTTTCCACCCCATTGAGCGGCGTACATTTTGTATAGGCTCAGCCAGGTAAACCATAAAGTTCACCAGGTCAGCTGTGTACTTATCAAATTGAACCTGATTTAGATTACCGGGTACAACAATTTCCATATGATCAATGACATTTGCCTTTACGCCATCTTCCTGCACAATCGTCTTATATACGGCTTTCTGCAAACCCTGCTGCTTCCAGAGAATATTCGGCATACCTACTTTAGGAAATACCGCATTATTGGCTCCGGTAGGACGGCTGGGATCAATGTAAAAGCTACGCAGGTAGGTATATAACCAGTCTGCACCACGTGCACGGGCTTCTACTGAAAGATCAGGCACTGTCGTGCCAAAGGCTCTTTTCTGATAAGCAGCATCCATGGCAACCTTCATTACCGCACCAATTTTTGTTGGAGCGCCTTTGGCATCACGCGTAAATATCATCATCTTACGCACGTCGCTTTTGCTCATATCAAGATCTTTGGCAATACGGTTAAAGCGCATAAATTTTGCTGAATGACAACTGAAACAGTTTTCTGCAAAAATCTTTGCACCACGTCGTAATGAAGCCTTATCACTAATATTGATAGGTGCTTTATCCAGATGCACACCTTCTTCAGCAAATGCAGGTACAGAACCCGCCAGTGAAAAACAGGCCAGTAAACTGGACATAAATAGAGTTAGTAAAGTCTTTTTCATGATGTCACCCTATCAGGTACAGGTTTAGTGCTTTCATTTTTCGAGGTAATAAACAGGACGATAAAGAAAGCAAAGTACAGGAAGCTGAATAAGCGCGATAACATGGTATTCGTTAATGTTACCGGGTGCATACCCAGATAAGCCAGCGCACCAAAACTGATAATAAAGATAGTAAGGTTTACTTTATAAATAGCCGAACGATAGCGAATTGATTTAACTTTACAGCGATCAATCCACGGCAGTAAGAACAATATAACAATGGATGCACCCATCGTACCTACACCAAGTAATTTATCAGGCACAGCCCTCAATATTGCATAGAAGGGAGTGAAATACCATAAAGGTGAAATCTCTGCCGGGGTCTTCAATGCATTGGCAGGAATAAAGTTATTATCCTCCAGCAGAAAACCACCACCCGCCGGTATATAGAATATAACGATAGCGAAGAAAAACAGGAACACGACAACGCCAACAATGTCTTTAACTGTGTAATAAGGGTGGAACGGAATACCATCTAATGGAATGCCGTTTGCATCTTTATTTTTCTTGATTTCAATACCATCCGGGTTATTGGAACCGACTTCATGCAAGGCAAGAATATGGGCAATTACCAGGAAGATCAGCACCAGAGGCAGTGCAATAACATGAAGCGCGAAGAAACGATTCAGGGTTGCATCACCGATGACAAAATCACCACGAATCCAGGTCAACAGGTCATTACCAATAACAGGAATGGCACCAAATAAAGAAGTAATTACCTGTGCACCCCAATATGACATCTGACCCCATGGCAGCAGATAGCCCATAAAGGCTTCGGCCATTAATGCCAGATAAATAAACATACCAAACAACCACAGTAACTCACGTGGCTTCTTGAATGACCCGTATAATAGAGCCCGGAACATATGCAGATAAACCACAACAAAAAATGCACTCGCACCCGTGGTATGAATATAACGAATCAACCAGCCATAGGGGACATCACGCATAATAAATTCAACTGAACCAAACGCCAGATGACTATCTGGCTTGTAATGCATGGTCAGAAAAATACCTGATATTATTTGTATCACCAGCACCATTAATGCTAATGAGCCAAAAAAGTACCAGAAATTAAAGTTTTTTGGCGCATAATATTGCGCCAGATGTTCGTTCCACATCTTAGTTAACGGGAAACGATCATCGATCCAGCCTAATAAGCTACTCATCACGCTTTACCTCCAGACTCACCGATAAGAATGACATCATCATTGACATAATAATAATCAGGAACCAGCAGATTAAGTGGTGCTGGCACACCCTTAAATACTCGACCAGCCAGATCATAGCGTGAACTATGACAGGGGCAGAAAAATCCACCTAACCAGTCAGCGCCAAGATCTTCAGGCCCGATATCCGGGCGATAGGTCGGCACACAACCAAGGTGAGTACAGATGCCAACCAGCACGAGTAAATCGGCCTTACGTGAACGATATTCATTTTTCGCATAGGGCGGCTGCTGTGACGCAACATCAGAATTCGGGTCGCGTAAACGATCATCATTCTTAGGCAAATCAGCCAGTTGGGTTTTAGTGCGCTTAAGCACCCATACCGGTTTACTCTGCCAACCGACCGTTAATAATCGGCCTGTTTCAAGCTTTTTAAAATTGACTTCTACAGGTGCGCCGGCGTTTTTAGCACGTTCACTTGGTTCCCAGCTTTCAAGAAACGGAACTGCAACAAACCCGGCACCAACAGCACTGACTACCGACGTAGCAGCAATCAGAAAGCGGCGGCGACCTGTATCTACCTTGTTACCAGACGTTTTGGCAGTAGACATTATGGTTATCTCCAACAAAGATAAAAAATAAGATTAAAATCTGTCAGGATTGCAAATCAGCGATGCCTGGCAGATCATTACCCAGGTAGATAATTACCCAGATAGATAATCACAGATACCTGTGAAAAACGATTTTGCACGTTTCAAACACCGCTAAAATAACTTAAAACCATTATTTAAACTATTACTTTCATGGCAAAGTCACTTGCAAAGCGCGCATAGAATAGCGTAAATTAGCAAATTAACCAAATTTAATATAACATTTATAATAAAAACAATAAGATAAAAAATACCAATGAAGCAAAAAAACAACTATTTTAGCTATTTTCTGGGCTGGTTATCGGTCGGCCTTATTCTTGGCCTGCTATTTTTAATCTGGCAGGGAGACGTAAAAATACCATTACTCTCGAATTCCGGCTCTTTGATCGGCAATCAGAGCAACGAAATACGAACCCTTAGTTTTTCATCAGCCATTAAACAGGCGGCACCTGCCGTCGTTACCATAAAATCTCTGACCGAAGTAAAAAAAACCAGACCCAGTGATTTAACCCCCCAACAATTACTCCAGCGTTTCCTTGCAAAGGGTTCGCCCCATGCACCTGAACACAAGTATAAAATCACCACCGCTTCAGGTGTCATTATTAGCACCAGGGGTTATGTACTGACCAATTTCCATGCCATTGCCCACCGCGATAAAATTCAGGTACTACTGAATGATGGGCGTACAAGCACGGCCAGACTTATTGGTTCAGACCCCGACACCGACCTTGCTGTATTAAAAATCAATCTAAAAAAACTGCCCACCATTACCATTGGGGACAGTGAAAAAGCCAAAGTTGGTGATATCGTACTGGCCATTGGCGACCCTTTTGCCATTGGTCAGACTGTCACTCAGGGTATTATCAGTGCAACCGGTCGAACTCGCGTGAGCACGAATGCCTACGAAAATTTTCTGCAAACAGATGCAGCGATTAACCCGGGCAATTCAGGTGGTGCTTTAATTAATACGTCAGGTGAAATAATCGGCATCAACTCAAATATTTACACCAATACGGGTAATTATCAGGGAATCAGTTTTGCAATTCCTATCCACATGGCTCAGCAGGTATTTAATCAAATTATCAAACATGGTTATGTTATACGCGGCTGGCTGGGTGTAGAGGGCCAGGAAATCCCCCCTCACCTGTTCCATTCCTTTGATATCAGCACATTACACGGCATTTTAATTACTGAAGTTGATCCAGACGGCCCAGGTGATAAGGCAGGCTTAAAACCAGGCGATATTATTACTAAAATTAATCAAAAAAAAATCTATAAAACTCGAGATATCATGAAGCAGGTTGCCGCAGGTAAACCCGGAGACATATTCAGGATTGAAGGTATACGCAAGCGCCAGAGTTTTATGACCAAAGCCACACTGGGCCAGCGCCCGTTAATGAGTCAGTAACCAACAGAGTTGGCAGTTGGCAGTTGGCAGTTGGCAGTTGGCAGTTGGCAGAAAATTTTAAAAAACCGGTATTGCTGATCAAGCTTTATCTTTTATGTTTTTTAACTGTCGGCTACAAATTAAAAACGGCAAACTATTTTTTACAAACTATCTTTTTATATAGCTGTTTTCAGCGCCTGTAAGAAAGCGGTATTTTCATCTTCGCTACCAATCGTCACTCGCAAACAGTTTTTCAAAGAACCTGATTCTGCCTGCATATGTTTAATTAATACCCCGGCTTTTTTTATGCTATCAAATATTTTTACTGCTGGTTTATTGCAGACTCGAAACAGAATAAAATTGGCCTGACTGGGAAACACGTCCAGGCCGTCCATGGCTTGCATAGCCATATAAACTCGCGCTCTTTGCTTACGGATTTTTTCCGCCTGTTGATCCAGCACCTGGCTGTTTTCCAGCACAAGTAAAGCCGCCGTCTGCGTTAAGACATTAATGTTATAGGGTAAGCGAATTTTATTTATCTCATTAATAATCGCTGGCGCACCACATAACAAACCCAGACGCAAGCCTGCCAGGCCCATTTTTGAAACGGTACGCATAACCAGTAAATTATCAAACTCTATCAGCCGATTCATAAAACTGGCCTGGGCAAACGGGTAATAAGCCTCATCAAGCACCACAAAACCGGGGGCCAGGCGAATAATTTCCTCAATAACTGATTCATCAAACAGATTTGCACTAGGGTTGTTCGGGTAGGCAATAAAAATAATGGCCGGTTGATGCTGCTGAATTTGCTGACAGACACCAGCCCTGTCGAGAGTAAAATCGACCGTTAATGGCACCCCGATATAATTCAGGCCGACAAACTCGGCAATCATCCGGTACATCACAAAACCAGGTTCGAAAGACATTAAACAGGCGCCAGGATTTGCCACTGCCATAGCAAGCATCTGTATCAGCTCATCCGAACCATTACCCAGCATCACAGCCTTATCTACTGGAATGCCCATTTGTTGCCTTAATACTGCTATCAGTGCTGCTGCGGATGGATCAGGATAGCGGTTTAATGATGCCTGCGACAATCGTTTCACCAGTGACTGTTGCAATGCTTCTGGCAAGGCGTATGGATTTTCCATTGCATCCAGTTTAATCATGCCTTCAGCATTGGCCACATGATAGGCCGCAAGTTTTTTAATTTCTGGACGTATCCAGCGTAGTAATTCGTCTGACACCGTTCTTCTCAAATAAATAAACGGCTAATTATACGTGGTTGCACCAACACTGTGGTACTTCCATCCAGCACAAATCAGAAAAAAATGGCATAAAGCAACTTGAAATCCGCTTAATCAACCCTAAATTATTTTACAACAATGAATCTATTTGAGGAGGACTTAACCATGAGTTTAATTCGATACAACAATCCCTGGAACCTGTTTAATCAACTGCAACGTGAGCTGGTTAACCCGGAACTTGGTAAATTAAATGATGATGATGCCAGTGTTGCCACGGCCAACTGGGCACCTTCCGTTGACATCAGTGAAAATGATAAAGCATTCACACTGGTTGCCGATATCCCTGGTGTTAACCCTGATGATATTGATATCTCTATGGAAAAAGGCGTGTTAACCATTAAAGGCGAACGTAACACTGAAAATATTGAAGAAAAAGAGAACTACCGTCGTGTTGAACGGCAAAGCGGTTCTTTTTACCGTCGCTTTACCCTGCCAGATAGTGCTGATGCAGAAAAAATTGCAGCAAAATCTGAACATGGTGTTTTGACTATTACAATTCCCAAACAGGAGGTTGCTGTATCTCGTCGCATAGAGATTCAGCATTAAGCTTACTAACATTTTTCCACATCAAACCCCGGTATATTTGTTATACAATGTACCGGGGTTTTTTATTTCTACCACATCCATCGTTACCCCCTGAACCAGCAGGAACACAATGAGCATAAAAAAAACCATTCTTATTACCGGCTGTTCTTCTGGTATAGGGTATTGTGTTGCCAAAGCTTTGTATAAGCGAGGCTACCGTGTTTTCGCAACCGCGCGCAGACAGGAGAGTGTTGACGCCTTACTGGCCGAAGGCATGGAAAGCCTGTTGCTGGATTTGACTGACTCCGCATCCATCAACGTAGCATTTAATGAAATCATGACACGAACGGGGGGACAGCTGTTTGCTTTATTTAATAATGGCGCCTACGCGATTCCCGGTGCCGTAGAAGATTTAACCCGGCAAGCGCTGCGCACCCAGTTTGAAACGAATGTGTTCGGCTGGCATGAATTAACCACCCTGGTCATTCCAGTCATGCGACAACAGGGTTATGGTCGTATTATCCAGAACAGTTCGGTACTGGGTTTTGTGGCCATGCCATTTCGGGGTGCTTATAACGCCTCAAAATTTGCCATTGAAGGTTTAAGCGATACCCTGCGGCTAGAACTTGAAAATTCCGGCGTTTCTATCAGCCTGATTGAACCCGGCCCGATTCTAAGCCGGTTTCGGCAAAATGCGTTACAGGCACTGAAAACACACATTGATATTGAACACAGTATTCACCAGGAAAAATATCAGGCCGTGCTGACCAGGTTAAAGAAACAGGGTGCTGTTATGCCTTTTACACTACCGCCTGAAGCCGTATTAAAACGGGTTATTCACGCGCTGGAGTCCAGCCATCCCAAACCACGTTATGCGGTAACCTTTCCTACTTACCTGTTTGCCTTTTTAAAACGCATCCTGACCACCCGAAAACTGGATTATCTGTTAGGACGCATCTAAACAAAAACCGGCTTTACACCTATACCCCCTTGTTGTCGTGAACCCCATTATTGTAAAATGCATACAGGGATACCTCAATCAAGTCTAATCTAACGCCTGAACATGTATTTTTAGATACATTCTATATATGTTTCCTAATTTTTCTAGCGAGCAATAACAATGACCATATCCAGCAAACAAATTACCATGGCAGTTACCCTGCTTATGTCCAGTATCACAGCACATGCCATGCAGGCTCTGCCTGGCACACCACCTGTTCCAGCAGACAATCCGCTGTCAGCAGCCAAAATTGAACTCGGCAAACAGCTGTTTTTTGATCCACGGCTATCAGTAAACGGTACAATTTCCTGTAACTCCTGTCACAATGTTATGGCTGGTGGCACGGATAACCGCAATGTTTCCATTGGCGCAAAAGGACATAAGGGCAGCCGCTCGGCACCAACCGTCTGGAATGCCGCTTTTCTCTCCGCTCAATTCTGGGATGGCCGTGCAGCCACGCTTGAAGATCAGGCAAAAGGCCCGATTCTTGCCAACGTTGAAATGGGCATGCCAGATAAAAAAACAGTGGTGAATCGTATCAAAACCATCCCCGGTTATGTACAAAGTTTCAAAGCGGTATTTGGTGGCAAAAAACCAGTAACCTTTGACAACATCATCAAAGCCATTGCCACCTACGAAAGAACCCTGATCACTATCAACAGCCCTTTTGACCGTTATATGCGTGGCGACACCTCAGCCATGTCTGACGCTGCTATTCAGGGCATGAAAAAAGTGCAGGCTACTGGATGCACTGGTTGCCACAGTGGCGTTAATTTTGCCGGCCCAGAACTTCCAGTCGGCACTGGATTTTATCAAAAATTCCCAGTATATCCCGGTAGTAAATATGACAGGAAATACAAACTTACCGCTGACAAAGGACGTTATAAAGTAACAAAAAACAAAGCAGATATGAATATGTGGCGAGTACCAACCTGGCGTAATATATCCTTGACTGCCCCCTATTTTCACAACGGCTCAGTGAAAGATCTGGGTGAAGCTGTTCGAGTCATGGCCAGAACCCAATTGAACAAAACCCTGAGTAAGCAGGATGTCGATGATATTGTTGCTTTCCTCAACAGCCTGACCGGAGAGTTCCCGGCACAGACATTGCCACGACTGCCTGACTATAAAAACGGGACACTGGTTCTTCCATAATACTGCGCAACAAACCCTGGCAGGTTATCCAACCTTCATTGGTTAAACCAGCCAGGGTTTGCACTGTACCCCAACACCGTAATGTATCGCTTCAATATACCACTTCCTGTAAAACTTCCTGTTTGGAGAAAGCCAGTTCGCCATCCTGCGCATCGACCACAATGGTATCACCGGCAAGATACTCGCCCCGTAATAACATTTGTGCCAGCGGATTTTCCAGATACTGCTGAATCGCCCGCTTCAACGGTCTGGCACCATATACCGGATCAAAACCCAGTTGCCCGATGGTATCATAAGCAGCATCGGTTAATTGCAGACTGATCTCTTTCTCATGCAACCGTTTATCCAGCTGGTTAATCTGGAGACGGGCAATTTCACGAATCTGCTCACGACCCAGTGGATGAAATACCACGGTCTCATCAACACGGTTAATAAATTCAGGACGGAAATGCTGCGACACCACATCCATAACAACTTTTTTCATCTCGGTATATTTTCCGGCACTGGCCAGTTCCTGAATCTGCTGCGACCCCAGATTGGAGGTCATAATAATCACCGTATTTCTGAAATCGACGGTTCTGCCCTGGCTATCGGTAAGACGGCCATCGTCCAGCACCTGCAACAGAATATTGAATACATCGGGATGCGCTTTTTCAATTTCATCCAGCAATACCACCGAATAGGGTTTGCGCCGGATGGCTTCGGTCAACATACCGCCTTCTTCATAACCGACATAGCCCGGTGGCGCACCGATTAAACGGGACACCGCATGTTTTTCCATGTATTCCGACATATCAATGCGCACCATGGCATCTTCCGTATCAAACATGAATTTTGCCAGTGCTTTGGTAAGTTCGGTTTTACCGACCCCGGTGGGACCAAAAAACATAAAGGAGCCACTGGGCTTGCTCGGGTCAGACAAGCCTGCTCGGGCACGACGAATGGCATTAGCCACCGCTGTCACGGCCTCTTTCTGTCCGATAACCTGTGCGCCAATTTCTTCTTCCATGCGCAACAGTTTCTGCTGTTCACCTTCGAGCATTTTACTCACAGGAATACCTGTCCAGCGCGAAACGATTTCTGCAATTTCATCACTATCGACTTTATTGCGTAATAAATGTGTGGTGGCTGCATGCTCTTCATCGTTACCTGTCGATTCGTCGGTCACCGCTGCTGCTCTGGAAATTTTTGCTTCCAGTTCAGGAATTTTGCCATACTGTAATTCAGACATCCGTGCCAGATCCCCGGCACGACGTGCGGTTTCCAGTTCCAGACGGGCAGACTCCAGCTCCTCTTTAAGCTGTTTGGAACCCATAACCAGTGATTTTTCTGCCGTCCACTGCTCTTCATAATCACGGTATTCTTTTTCCAGTTTTGAGAGTTCTTCTTCGAGTATTTCCAGGCGCTTCAGAGTAGCTTTATCGGTATCTTTTTTTAATGCTTCACGTTCAATCTTCAATTGAATAATACGTCGATCCAGCCGATCCATAACTTCGGGTTTGGAATCCAGCTCCATACGAATCCGGCTGGCCGCTTCATCGACCAGGTCAATGGCTTTATCCGGTAACTGACGACCACTGATATAACGGTGTGACAGGGTTGCTGCGGCAACAATTGCCGGGTCGGTGATTTCCACCCCATGATGAATTTCATAACGTTCTTTCAGACCGCGCAAAATAGCCACGGTATCTTCGACACTGGGTTCATCCACCATGACTTTCTGGAAACGACGTTCCAGTGCGGCATCTTTTTCAATATACTTGCGATATTCATCCAGCGTGGTGGCCCCCACACAATGTAACTCACCACGCGCCAGTGCCGGTTTCAGCATATTGCCTGCATCCATCGCGCCTTCACCACCCCCGGCACCGACCATGGTATGTAATTCATCAATGAACAGAATGACCTGGCCTTCCTGTTTGGCCAGATCATTCAGCAGGGCTTTTAAACGTTCTTCAAATTCACCACGGAATTTTGCCCCGGCAATTAACATACCCATATCCAGTGACAATATACGTTTGTTTTTCAGCCCTTCAGGGACTTCGCCATTAAGTATACGCTGTGCCAGACCTTCAATAATGGCGGTTTTACCCACCCCTGGTTCGCCAATTAAAACCGGGTTGTTTTTTGTCCGCCGCTGCAATACCTGTATGGTGCGACGAATTTCTTCATCACGACCAATGACTGGATCCAGCTTGCCCTGCTGGGCACGTTCGGTTAAATCAATGGTATATTTTTCCAGTGCCTGACGATTGTCTTCGGCATTCGGATCATCAACGCTCTGGCCGCCACGTACCTGCTCAATCGCCTGTTCCAGGCGTTTTGTATCACCACCAAGCTGGCGCAACATATTGCCCACGGTAGTCTGGCTGTCAAGCAAAGCCAGCAGAAATAATTCGCTGGAAATATATTTATCTTTACGTTTTTGCGCCAGTTTATCGGTCTGGTTTAACAGCCGACCCAGCTCATTGGATATCTGTACATCACCCTGATGGCCCTGCACCTGTGGCATGGATGCCAGCAACTGATTAAGCTGATTTTTCAACGCATCCGCCTGTACCCCGGTAGCAGTGAGCAAATGCATGGCGGTACTACTGTCCTGTTCCAGTAAAGCGGCAAGTAAATGCACCGGTTCAATGAACTGGTGGTCTTTACCCACGGCCAGCGATTGTGCATCAGCCAGTGCTGACTGAAAGCGGCTGGTAAATTTATCTGTTCTCATAATATAGGCTCCAAAATGGCATTTACTGTATATATGCGGCTATTTATATTAATCTCAATAGAGCGGTATAAATACATTTAAACCTGTTGACATCTTTGCATGGTGCAGCCATTTTACCCATAAAATCCTGTGAGCCTCTGAATAAATCTCACATCAGACTTTGACAGAAATAAAAAAGGCCACCCTGAGGCAGCCTTAAATGATAATTCAGGAATGATAATTCAGGAAAAACTATCAGTTACTGGCGATTCTCATTGTATGCGGAACAATTATTTTCAGCCCAAGTGTCTGCCACATTTTCATACCAGCACGATAATAACTGATTTTATCAGCGGGATAACCGGCTTTTAACAAGCCCTTGATCGCTCGTGGTGATTGATTACAATGCGCATTGTCACACCACAACAATACTTCTTTTGCCTGGCTAAAATCCCATTGATCGGTTTTATCATTACCCTGAAACAGACCCAGCTTTTCTACCAGACGCAATAGCGGGTTAACATGATTTCGCTTTACACCACCCAGTTGTTCCAGAACCCGTACCAGTGATTTATCGGACAGAGGTTTTTCAAAGGTTGTATAAGGAATATTAATAGAATCAGGAATAGTCCCCCGTTTATGTTGCTCGGGTCGTCGTGTATCTACGATCATTGCGCGGCCAGAGTGAATCGCTGTTTGCATAAATTTAAACACA
Organism: Gammaproteobacteria bacterium; assembly: GCA_015488885.1. Classification (GTDB taxonomy): domain Bacteria; phylum Pseudomonadota; class Gammaproteobacteria; order SZUA-229; family SZUA-229; genus S010-25. Next base: position 40,898 of record WFMW01000072.1, read on the forward strand.
TCAAGTTCAGCAACATTGTGTACCCGCTTATCTATTTTTATCTGCTCAGGACAGGCCGGTGAACAGGGGAAATAAGCTGTCACGGAAGACGTTGTTGTGGAAGAATCTGTTGCAGTAAAAACCGGCATACTTCGATTAACTTGCCTGTTGGCAGATGCTCCTTTTGCCTGTACTGCACTTACTGTCAATATTACAGTTAAAAAAGTTAACGCAAATAAAAGTTTTTTCATTCTACGCTCCCGTTATTTGAGAAGTTCGAGGATATCCTGATGGACATCTTCCAGATCAGGTTTAACCGCTTTACGATACTGATAATAAACGGTGGTTTTGTCGCTGGCATTTAACCTGTTGTATATAACATAGGTACCATAAAATCGCTGCTCAAGCATCAGTTCAAATTCATCCTGAGGAAGCCCGGATGGTAATAAAAGGCCATTGGTTTTTCCCTTCCATTTCCAGTTTGAAACCGGTGTATTAGCAGCAAGTTTTACCGATGACGACTGTTTTGAAATAGCTGATTTTTGTGGTGCAGATAATTTCAGTTTTGAATTAGCTGCCCATATTGGCAATGCATACAAAGCCAGAATAAGCAGAACATTACCAGCAAAACAGCGCTTAAATGCCATTATTGCAAGGCCCTCAAAAAAATAAAAAGGTGATAATTCAGTGCATTTACACTGTTAGAGAGCGGGTCTCAAAACAGATAACAGGGAAATATAAAAGCATCCCAAAATGAGTTATAGCATAGAAATAATAATTTGTTGGGAAACTGACAGAATTGGTTGAATTCTCAACCAGATTACCTCGGATATTTCATGGCGCGATTGCGGTGAAATATTCGGATTAAGTGGACAATGGCTGTAACCAGATAAGACTGGCCATGCGTCCAGTTTCACCATCACGACGATAGGAGTAAAAACGTTCTGCATTATTAAAGGTACACAGATTACCCCCATAAAATGCCCGTACTCCTGTGGTTTTAAGCATAATAGTGGCAAGTTGATAAATATCACATAAATAATGGCCGGGGTCCGTTTTTTTAAAAGCCAGCCCCGTCTGCCGGTTTTTATGGTAAAAAAGCTGGCGAACGTCCTCCCTCACTTCAAAGGCTGCCGGGCCGATGGCCGGCCCGAACCAGACCAGTAAGTCGGCAGGTTTAGCATACATCTGCAATACTGTTTGTTCCAGTATGCCGCCTAGTAAACCCCGCCAGCCAGCATGCGCCACGGCGACTTCGTTACCCGCACGGTTACAGAAAAATACCGGCAGGCAGTCTGCCGTCAATACTGCGCAAACCGTACCGGCTTTACGTGTCACACTGGCATCGGCATCAACGTTTGCTGATGACGAAACTTTATCGGCGTACACTACTGTATTACTATGCAGCTGATTTAACCATACCGGCGCTGATGGCAGCCTGGCCAGCGCCATCAGGTGGTGTCGGTTTGCCTGCACGCTCGCCATATTATCGTCGGTATGCAAAGCCAGATTGAAAGCAGCATAACGACCAGGACTACACGCTCCCGGCGCATAACGGGTGGTGGTCAACCCATGAACCATTGAAGGTGCTGGCCACTGCGGTAAAATCAGGCAGCTATTAGCTTCAGTCTGCATGATGCTGCTGAAAATCCGCATCCATGGCTTTGAGTAAATGGCACATATCATCGGGTAATGGTGCTTCAAAATGGCAGCTATCACCACGCAGAGGGTGCTCAAACATTAACCGGCTGGCATGTAATGCCTGACGATTGAACTGTTGCAAACATAGACGAAAAGACGCCTCGGCACCGCCAGGCAGGCGCTGGCGACCGCCATAAACCGGGTCGCCAACCAGCGCATGATGCAGGTGACTCATATGTACACGAATCTGATGAGTGCGCCCGGTTTCCAGTTGTACTCGGATATGGCTATGTGCTCGAAAGCGTTGAATCAGGCGATAATGGGTCACCGCATGGCGCCCGTTTTCACGTATTGCCATACGAATACGATCATGCGGGTGACGGCCAATGGGCTGCTCAACACTACCACCGCCGGTTAAAACACCCTGAACAATCGCCTGATACTCGCGCAACACATCATGTTGCTGAATGCGTTTAGTCAGATAATGGTGTGCCACCAGACTACGGGCAACCACCATTAAACCACTGGTATCTTTATCCAGCCGGTGCACAATACCTGCACGTGGGATTTCCCCTAGCTCCGGTGCATAATACAGTAAACCATTCTGTAAAGTACCGCTGTAATGCCCTGCCGCAGGGTGTACCACCAGACCAGCCGGTTTATTAATAACGATAATAGCTTCGTCTTCAAATATGACATTCAAAGGCACAGGTTCCGCCTGGCAGGGCATTTGAGCAGGGATGGGCTGGATGTTTAGCTGTATCTGCTCGCTACCAGTGACTTTTATCTTCGGCTTGCTCGATTTACCATCCAGCAATACCTGGCCTTGTAGAATCCAGCGCTTCAGGCAGCTTCTGGAATAATCAGGAAATAGCTCAGCCAGCACCACGTCCAGTCGTTTGCCAGCATCCGCATCCGTTAAATTTTGTATTTTTATCTCTTCAGCCATAATCGTATTCGTATAATATTTAAGGATAACAGGGATGAACTTAAGTATAATAAGTCATTCTAACCCAAACTATTTATCTTACCTGACTAGTTATCTGCAAATATGAATCACCCGGTTATTATTTTCCCCATTATTAATTTTCAGCACAATCCTCACCGCATTGCCATTTTTCTGCGCAACAGCCTGCTCATTTTTATCAGTCTGTTACTGTTGCAGGCCTGTGCCGGGGCAGATAAAGATGAATATGCCGGTCTTTCGGCAAAAAGATTATATAAAAATGCCCGCTCATCACTCGATGCAGCAGAATTTCAAACCGCAGCAACCACGCTTGAAAACCTTGAGGCACGTTACCCGTTTTCACCTTATGCCAGACAGGCGCAACTGGATATTGCCTATGCCTATTATAAATTCGATGAACTTGATAAGTCAGAGGGTGCAGCCAACCGATTTATTCGCCTGCATCCACGCTCACCCCATCTTGACTATATCTACTACCTCAAGGGGCTAATTAATTTTACTCGTGGTGCCGGTTTGCTGGACAGATGGATACCACGCCAACCCTATAAACATGATCCCACTGTGATGGAAAATGCATACAATGATTTTGCCACTTTAATCCGTCGCTTCCCCAATAGTGCCTATGCCGGGGATGCCTACCAGAGAATGATTTATCTACGCAATCAGATGGCAAAAAAAGAAATTAGTGTCGCAGAATTTTATATACGCCGCGGTACCTGGTTATCGGCGGCAAACCGCGCCAAAACTGTTATTATGCGTTATCCTGAATCCATCTGGGTAAAACGGGCACTGGAAATCATGAAGCAGTCATATACCAGGCTAAACCTGAAAAAACTCGCTGCTGATACTCAGAGTGTGATTGATGCCAATAAATCGAATCACGCAATTACCAGCATTACACCTCAACGTTATGGTAAAAAACCGCCTGCAATTCTGTAACGATTAATAACTATCCTGATACAGAGGAACAAACGGATATCTGCAAAAAATTTAATTATTTACCGACGACGATAACCCGAGCTAATCGGATAACGCCGATCACGCCCGAAAGCTCGCGGGGTAATACGAATACCGGGCGCAGACTGACGACGCTTGTATTCATTGCGCTGTACCAGATTGATAACTTTTATCACCGTATCGTGGTCTATACCCTGTTTAACAATAGCCTCGACCGGCCAGTCCTGTTCAACCGATAACTCAAGGATTTTATCCAGCACAGCATAATCGGGTAAGGAATCCTGATCGACCTGGTCGGCACGTAATTCAGCACTGGGTGGCCGGGTCAAAACCCGCTGTGGAATAACCGGCGCTATTTTATTACGGTAATGACATAATGCGTAGACGCGTGTTTTACTCACATCTTTAAGTGGCGCAAAACCGCCACACATATCACCGTATAAGGTTGCATAGCCCACCGCCATTTCACTTTTATTACCGGTGGTTAAAACCATGCGCCCGGTTTTATTCGAGATCGCCATTAACAGCACCCCTCGACAACGTGCCTGCAGATTTTCCTCGGTCACGTCTTCCGGCGCCCCGTCAAAAACAGATGTCAGTGAACTTAAGAATGTTTTAAAAATCGGTTCAATTTCCACCACATCAAAGCTTACCCCCAGTGTATCTGCTTGCTGTTTTGCATCCAGCTGGCTGATATCAGCGGTATAACGTGATGGCATCATCACCGCATGGACATTTTCAGCACCCAGTGCATCGACCGCAATCGCCAGTGTCAAAGCTGAATCCACCCCGCCAGACAACCCTATTACCACACCTTTAAACCCGTTTTGATGAACAAAATCGCCCACCCCCATAACCAGCGCCGTGTACATCATCGCCTCATCGGATAACTGAGATGGCACACTATCGGCTTCAACATAAATATTACCAGCCTCGTAGAGGACAGATAACTGTGCCGGCTGAAAAGCCGGTAAACAGGCAAGCAGTTCAGCCCGATGATTCACCACCAGCGACTGGCCATCAAATACCAGCTCATCCTGACCGCCAACCATATTAGTATAAATAATTGCCAGCCCGGTTTCTTTTATCCGTTGCTGTAAAACAGTTAATCGCTGAGTAAATTTTTTAATATGGTAAGGTGAGGCATTTAACACCAGTAGCAGCTCGGCACCTGTCTCAGCGCTGTCCGCCACCACCCGGGGCTGCCAGACATCCTCACAGATACTTAAACCAATGCAGACACTTTTCAGGCTAACCGTTACCGTCTTGCTACCAGCAATAAAATAACGCTTTTCATCGAAAACAGAATAATTGGGCAGCGACTGTTTATAGTAGTGAGCAATAATCTTGCCGTGGCGAACCCAGATAGCTGCGTTATACAATAGAGCTGTGTTATACAATAAATTTGTGTCATCGCACTTATTCATCTGATTACCATCACTGGCCTGATCATTATTGGCAACAACAGGCAGCCCGAATACCACATCCAGTGGTGGTAGCGCAGCAACAATACGCTGGCATTCGTGCTGACATTGCGAGATAAAACCCGGACGATGCAATAAGTCTTCAGGCGGATACCCCACTAATGCCAGCTCAGGGAAAACCACCAGATCTGCGGCCTGAGCATACGCCTGTTCAGCCAGTTGAATAATCCTGTCAGCATTGGCACGAATATCACCCACCTGAAAACGCGCCTGTACCATGATTATTTTCAGCGTGCCCGTCTGCCTGGTAGCTGGCTTATTCTGTTTTATCATACGTAAATCATTTTTCTGTAAAGGTAAAATTGTATCATTTTAAGATTATTCCATTCGCGGAGTATCCGTTTGCAAAGCTCAGTTGATTTTTTTTGGAGAATAACGACTATACTGAAAACACAGACCACCGTTTTACATAGACCACTATTTTACACAGAAAAAAACAATAATCCCGTGTTCGATACCATTAATAACTCAACGCAATATCAGCCAACAGACTGGTATCGTCTGCGTCTGTTCGGTTATTTTCGTGGTGCCCTGGCATTATTTTTTATCGCGCTCTATTTAAATGGCTGGTTACAACAACTGGTACCAGCACAAACTATTAATGCTGGCCTGTACATTATTACCACCACGGTCTATTTAGTGGCAAGCAGTATTATTATTTTTTTAATATCACAGAAACGCCCTGGCCTCGGTATTCAGGTTGTTATCCAGACCATCATTGATATCACCATCATCATTTTGCTCATGCATGCAACAGGAGGTATTCGTTCCGGTTTGGGTATGTTGCTCATTATCAGTACCTCAATGACCAGTCTGTTTCTAAAAAGGCGTCTGACGTTATTATTTGCCGCCACTGCAACATTATCCCTTATGGTTGAGCAGGTTTTTTCGAGCCTGTCCGACACCGCAAATCAGGCAGATTTTACTCAGGCCGGTTTACTGGGGCTGTTAATTTTTGTCTCCGCTCTACTCACTACCTATATAGCCAAACACCTGCACGAATCTGAACAAATCGCCAGGGACAAAAGCCGCCAACTGGAATCGGTTGTGCAGATGAATGAGCAAATTATTCACAAAATGCGCACTGGCATACTGGTGCTATCAGCAAATGGCAGTATACTGATGTCAAATAATGCCGCCACAGAATTACTCGGTAACACAAAAATACAGCCGCAGGCCCTGCTGAAAAATATTTCACCCACTTTGCATGATCGTTTTCTGCAATGGTCGGCGAATAAAATACAAAATCATCAACCGATTAATCAGCCAAATGGCCTACCGGATATACAACCGGGTTTCAGCCAGGTTAATCAATCTTCTAGAGACGATAGCAAGACACTGGTTTTCCTTGAAGATGCAAACCTGTTAGGACAACGTTTTCAACAGGTAAAACTGGCATCACTTGGACGCTTAACTGCCAGTATTGCCCATGAAATTCGTAATCCACTGGCGGCAATCAACCACGCCAGCCAGCTACTGGAAGAAAGTAATCTTGATATTGCAGATAAAAAACTCACCCATATTATTCATTCACAAACCGGTCGGCTTAACCGTATTGTGGAAAATGTACTGCAACTGTCGCGACAACAACGAGGCCATATTGAAGCGGTTAAGCTGTTAAACTGGTTACAGCAATTTCGTGAAGAATTTTACCGCACTCAGGGGCTGCATGCTTATCAAATGCCGATTCAGATCCAGCCTGAATCATTGACTATTTTATTTGATCCCGGCCAGTTGCATCAGGTTTTATGGAACCTGTGTACCAACTCACTTAACCATGCCAACCATGATAAGACCAATATTATGATCAATATACGCGGTGGCATCGACACAGAACAGGCACAACCCTATATTGATATTATTGATAATGGCCCCGGTATTGATGAATCGACGCAAAGCCATATTTTTGAACCTTTTTTCACTACTCATACTAAAGGAACCGGACTGGGTTTATACATAACCAGAGAAATAGTTGAAACCAATCGTGCTAAAATACGCTATATAAATTTACCTGCTGGTGGCACCTGCTTCCGCATTTATTTTATGCAAGCTACTGATGCGCCGCTTCCTGATCTTATACTGAATAGCAACTCACCAAATAGTAAAAATTAACAGCTATGACAGCAAAAAAAGTACTAATTGTTGATGATGAAGCCGACCTGTGTGAACTGATCGAAATCACCTTAATGCGTATGGGAATAAACGCACAATCAGCCCTCAATCTTACCGACGCCAGATTATTATTTGATAACGAAAATTTTGATTTATGTATTACCGACATGCGCCTGCCGGATGGTAATGGCATTGAGCTGGTTGAATATGTACAGCAGCAACATCCAGAAACCCCCATTGCCGTACTTACCGCGCATGGCAATATGGAATCGGCAGTCAGAGCACTGAAAGCCGGTGCCTTTGATTTTGTCTCCAAACCAGTAGATATTCAGATTCTACGAAATCTGATTGCTACCGCCACCAGTAAACTGCCGCAGAAACACCAGAACAACTCAGATAAAACGATAAAAAACACCATTACCGGCCGCTCACCCACCATCGAAACCTTAAGAAAAACCATCTTTAAACTGGCTCGCAATCAGGCACCTGTATTCATCCACGGTGAATCCGGTTCAGGTAAAGAACGTGTTGCTCGCATGATTCACCAGCAGGGAGCACGCTGTAAGCAGGCTTTTGTCCCGGTTAACTGCGGCGCCATCCCGGCAGAATTAATGGAAAGTGAGTTTTTTGGCCATATAAAAGGCAGCTTTAGCGGTGCTCATGCCGATAAACAGGGGCTGTTTCAGGCAGCCAACGGCGGCACCCTGTTTCTGGATGAAATTGCAGAACTGCCGTTAAACATGCAGGTAAAATTATTACGCGCTATCCAGGAAAAGTCTATCCGCCCGGTTGGTGCCACCGGGGAAATACCCGTTGATACACGCATTCTCAGTGCCAGCCATAAAAATTTGCTTACTCTGGTTGCCGAAGGCCGATTCAGAGAGGATCTCTACTACCGCATTAACGTGATTGAGCTCACCGTACCTGCCCTGCGTGAACGGGTCGAAGATATTCCGCTGTTTGTCGATCAGTTACTCGACACACTCACCCTTAAAGGCGCGCTACCCCAGAAACCGGTAATAGAAAAAAACGCCCTGATTGCACTTATGGCATACCCGTTTCCTGGCAATGTGCGTGAGCTGGAAAATATACTGGAACGCGCCACCGCATTATGTGACAGCAACACTATTACCAAAGCAGACCTGCAGCTAAAACAAAACCCACAACCAGCAGAAGAAATCAGGACTATCCATCATTCAAACACACCACTAGAACAAACCATGGATCTGGCCGGGCAGGAAAAAACCAGTATTATGCAGGCACTTGAAAAAACTCGCTGGAACAAAACTGCCGCAGCAAAATTACTTGGCCTGAGTTTACGCCAACTACGTTACCGCCTGCAAAAACTTGAGATTGAATAATTCAACCAGTTCCAGACAGAAAAACTTATATCTGTTAAGCGTAGCTGCCAGCATCATTATCGACAGTCACCGGCCTGATAGTCACCGCAACGACCTTATATTCTGGCGTCATAGCCTCCTGATCAAAAACACCTGAAGTGAGGTGGTTGATCGCAATCTCTGGATAATGGAAGGTCGTGTAGAGGACACCAGGCATCATCTCCTCACTGATTTCACAATGCAGACGGGTTGTGCCTTTCGATGAGGTAACTTCAACATAGCTTCCATGTTCCATACCCTCACGTTGTGCATCAAACGGATTAATTAATAACACATCATGCTCTACCAGCTCCCGATTAGGTGTACGTCGAGTCATCGAGCCACAGTTATAGTGCTCTAACAGGCGACCAGTAGTAAGTATGTAGGGAAACTCGCCAGCATGATCTTCCAGCTCGGGGCTTTCCTGGAAAGCGTAATACCTGAACTGACCTTTGGGCAGTTTAAAGGCTTGCTGATGCAATATTTGTGTATCACTACCATCTGCAAATACCGGCCACTGTTTACCATTGGCCCCCAGATTTTCCCAGCTGACACCTTCAAAAAACGCTACCACCCGGGAGATTTCATCAAGTAATTCACTCGCATCATAATCATTTTGAGGATAGCCCATGCGTTGCATCATAGTGCAGATAATCTGTCCATCAGGACGGGTTCCCGGCAAAGGCTCTATCACCTGATTAACCCTTTGTACACGCCGTTCACCATTAGTGAAAGTACCATTTTTTTCCATAAATGACGCTGCTGGCAACACCACATCAGCCATTTCACAGGTTTCTGTCATAAATAATTCCTGCACGATCAATAGATCGAGCATACTCAGTGAAAATTTTACCTCGCAGGAATCTGGATCAGTCTGTAGCAAATCTTCCCCCATAACCCAGAGCGCTTTCAGATTACCACCCCGGGCAGCAGCAAACATTTCCGGTATTCTCAGACCCACTTCTCCGGGCACATCAACACCCCAATGGCGTTTGTAGTGCTGTTGCACCTGCGGGTCGGTAACATCCAGATACCCGGCACCCTGATGAGGTTGCACGCCCATATCAGCTGCGCCCTGAACATTATTCTGACCACGTAAAGGATTGACACCCGTACCCGGCTTACCAACATTACCGGTCATCATAACCATCGAAGCAATCATCATAATGGCACGACTACCCTGGAAATGTTCGGTAACGCCCAGACCATGAAACTCCATCGCACGCTCCGCCCGTCCATAAATCAGCGCACATTGCTCGGCAGCATCCATTGCAACACCGGTTAAGGCCGCTAACTGTGTCATATCTTGAGCCAGTACTCTGACTTTAAAAGCCGCAAAACCTTCGGTACGTTCCGCGATAAAGGCTTCATTAATCAGACCATGTTGAATCAGATAAAAGCAGATCATATTCAGCAACGCCACATTGGTGCCCGGGCGTGGTTGCAGATGCAGGCGTGCATATTTACTCAGCTCTATCTTACGCGGGTCGATGACAATCAAATCAGCACCCGCAAGAGCTGCCTGCTTGATGCGAGCACCGGTGACTGGATGAGCATCGGTAGGATTAGCGCCAATAATTAGAATACAATCAGCCAGCGGTATTTCGTCAATAGAGTTGGTGGCTGCGCCTGTACCAAAGACCTGCTGCATACCGTAAGCAGTAGGCGCATGACAGACCCGTGCACAGCCATCAATGTTATTGGTACCAATAACTGCCCGCATAAATTTCTGCATCAGATAGTTTTCTTCATTGGTACAGCGTGCGGAGGAAATCCCGGCAATAGCATCCGGGCCATGCTGATTACTGATTTTTTTCAGGCGTGTGGCGATATAATCTATCGCCTCCTCCCAGCTAACCCTGACATGCCGACCGGCCTTTTTGATTAATGGTGAAGTCAAACGATCCGGGTGATCAACGAAGCCGAAGGCATAACGACCTTTAACACAGGTATGCCCCGAATTAACCTCCGCATTTTCCACGCCGGTAATCGCCTTAACTTTTTCATCCTGTAATTTTACTTCCAGCTGGCAACCGACGCCACAATAGGTACAGGTGGTTATCTGACTACGCTCAGGAATGATTGATCTGGAATGGTAACGATCATTGATAGCATTGGTAGGACAGGTTTGTACACAACGTCCACAGGACACACAGCCTGCCTCGGAAAAAGTACTGGCCTGGCCCTGAATAATATGACTCTTTATGCCGCGATTAGCCATCGCCAGCACAAACTGACCCTGGACTTCATCGCAAACACGAATGCAGCGATAACAATGAATACATTCAGCCGGCTCAAAATGAATATAGGTGTGACTGTCTTCTTTACAACCTGGTTCCGTTGTATGTGGATAGCGACTGCTGCTGACATTATATTCGGCCAGCATCTGCTGAAAAGGACTGGGTGTTTCATCCTCTGCGGCAAACACTTTATTGGCGGGATAATTAGCCACCAGCATTTCAAGAATATTTTTACGGACATTGCTAATCCGTGCCGATTGCGTCTGGATATACTGCCCGGCTACAACCGGAGTATGACAGGATGCCAACAGACGACCATTGCTGTTTTCATCTTGTGAAACTTCAACCAGACACATCCGGCAGGCACCAAAGGGTTCTAACACCGGATCATGGCAAAGCACCGGAATTTCCCTGCGACTGACGTGTCTGCACACAAAGTCATAGATGCTTTCACCAGCAATGATATCGCAGGCATTGCCATTAATGTAAGCGATCGTCATTGGCTTAGCTCCGGGCTAAAATACTCAGCCAGTTCAGTAGAAAAATACTGTAGACAATTACGCACAGGCAGGGGCAACCCACCACCTAAAGCACATAAAGAGCCAAACGCCAGAGTATCGAGTAAATCAGCAAATAACTGTTGATCAATTTTTTTACCTGTGGCCGCCGCTGCCAGCAAATCGGCACCTTTTGCAGTACCCAATCGGCAGGGATTACATTTACCGCAGGACTCATGTGCCATATAGCGGAATAAATGCTCAAGGAAATCTCGAACAGGGTAATCGTCGGGAATACACACCATTCCCCCATGCCCCAGAGCAAAACCAGCCTGCTGCATGGATTCAAAATCAAGATTCAATTCCACCATTTTATCCAATGGCAGTACACAACCCAGTGGGCCGCCAACCTGAATCGCCTTGACCGGATTTTTAAAGCCACCGGCATATTGCCTGACCAGAGCATTCAGATTCATACCCATCTCCACTTCATACAGGCCGGGGCGTGTAAACTGGGCATCCAGCGAAAGTAATTTCGTTCCCTTGCTTTTATCAGTACCAATTTGGGCATAAGCTGCCCCTCCATGTTCCAGAATCCAGGGAATACAGGCAAAGGTTTCAACATTAGAAACCAGTGTAGGCTGACCCCAGAGACCATAACTTGCAGGATAGGGTGGGCGAGCACGAACGTCAGGACGCAAACCTTCAATCGAATTTAATAGCGCAGTTTCTTCCCCACAGACATAGGAACCGGCACCAGGAATAATACTGAATTCGAAGCGCTGGCTGATCTCATTGTCCAGCTGATTAAATTCTTCAATCGCAGTTTGAATGATGGCAATGGCCTCAGGATATTCCTGACGGATATACAACACGCCCTGTTCAGCACCACAGGCAAGACCGGCAGCATACATACCCGCCAGCACTTTATGTGCCTGTTCCTCAAGTAAGTAACGATCAGAAAAAGCACCCGGATCACCCTCATCCGCATTACAGACAATATATTTTTCCGCCGCCTTTTCAACTGCACAGGCTTTGAGCTTGGAAGCGAACGGAAAACCTGCCCCCCCACGGCCACGCAAACTGGAGAGCCGTAACTGCCCGTGAACATCCTCCACACTGCGTGCATAACGATAAAGTGACTCAAAATCAGATATTTGCGTTGTTAAAATCGGGGTCTCACAGAGTCTGTAAACAGGCATGGGAACCACCTTGAATTCACCCTCCACATTGGCCCTGGTTATCCGTTTATTTTCGGTGACCTGTTGTAATAAACCACCCCCCTGATAGCAATAACCGACACACCGACAATCACCGTGATCGGCACAATTTTCTGATGCGCTGGTGCTACTGCCATTAAGCAGGCATGCCGTGCCTTTGCAGACCCATTGTTTCTTACCTGTATTATCAGAATGCAAAAAATCATAAAAGGTAGCTGTTCCATAGAGTGCCGCCTCGCCGACAAGAGAGTCTTTGCCCAGAGCTGCAATATCAGCAGATAACGGAGCACCCTGGCTTGCTGCAGAATGCTGCAGGGCTGTCAATAAATTCTGCCTGGCAGCTGATCTGGAACATAACTTATGACTTAAACCACGAATATTTTTCGACACTGGAATCCTCCCCTTACAACAAAAATTGATGAACAGAAGTTTGTCAATATATTCATATTACCAGAATTGAATCACCCAAAACTGTTTGATTTAGCCTCAGATAATGCCTTAGCCCAATAATGCCTTAACCCAAATATTTCATGGTAACGCTATAATTTTTGCTTAATATCATGAATTGACAAGATGAATATGATTTGAGGTAACAATATAGTTCAACACACATAGATCATATCGCTTCTTTGCCTCAAACAACCAGTGCAACCAGCACTGGCGGTATTTCACAAACTTCAGCAAAAATTCCTGCTTATGGCAGCGGTGGGTGATGTGCCAGATATGACCGGGCAAAAAATGTCGATGGGCGCGTGGCATGGGCTTCTCTCCTTAAAGTAGTGGTTTTACCCCTAAAACAGGCGGTTTAAGCCTGAAATTCATGCCTGTTTTAAGTGTTTTTTATTTTTATTCAATCACTTATCGTGGGCGACCCCAATGCACCTTTATTTCCAACAGAAGCGGTTAGTTTCAGTCGGTGACAATTTATCACCAACTGGTTTCCTTCCTTACCAAACCGCTGTTTCAGCTTATTCCAGTACTTCCTGGCTGTTTGATAATCAGCCTGAATAACAGGGTCTACCATTGAATTGTTATTACACGCGGTTATCCTTCTGGCATATTTTTTAAAGCTACAGATGCTAAAGGCTTCGCCCATGTGGGCAGCTCTTGCTTCTCTATACACACACTGCCATCCTTAACAACAAATAACTTCTTTATACCTGGCTTCCCTCCGCAAATAGGCGCTGAGTTATCATACACTTGCACCTCAGCACACCCCGGTAACAAGATCATCATGTTATGGCGTGATCGGGTAAACCGTTCATGGATTTTAGCTTCAGGGATATCATGACCACCTTGAGATACACGGTGCCGGACACGCTCAATATGTAGCTCGACAGATGACAATCCAATATAGAAAATACGGATGTGTATGCCTTTTGTTATAGCATTTTGAAGCTTTTGCGTGATGCTATTCCCTCCCAGAGTTGTTTCAAAGGTGTAATCCGAATCGTGCTTTATCGCATTGAGTAAATGATCAAGTCCCATCTGCCAGGCTTTAGCGTTTGCATCATATTGTACAAGTTGAGGGTCTTCAGCTCGTAGCTGCCGTGCAACTTCATCGGGATTGAAATATTCACCGCCCACCTCTCGTAACCAGGCACCCGCAATCGAACTTTTGCCTGCGCCGTTAACCCCTGCGATCACTGTAATCAAGGCAAGCCCTACCCCTTATAGGCGTTATTGAGTTCTTCCTCCGATACCTCAAATAAAGCATCAGTGGCCTGGCGGGAAGCCGGTGAGGCAATGTGTTGGAATAGATGATCGTATTCACTCATGGCCTGAGTTAATTCTAGCTCACGAACCTTTTCAACGAGTTCTGCATAATGTTGTTTCATGTCTAATATCGCCTGATACTGATCAACACCAATAACGACTGCTGCATCAGATTTGCGTAGCTTGAGCTTGAGAATGCTTTGCTCTTTGGTCATTTGGTTCAGTGAGGATTCGATATGACGTCCAAACTCGCCACTTCCCTTACAGAAAATCGAAGTTAAAGGAGCGAGACACTTTAAAGAAGCCAAATCATTCAGTGCTTTCGATACCAGTGTGCTAACAGCCGGTGTAGATCGAGCGTTTTCAATGCGTTGTGTAACCATGCGTAACCCTCCTGTTTTTCAAATAGTCTAACATGTAAGTGCCTCTACTGCCACTTCCAGCCTTATCCAATATGAAATGAGTCTGAAAACAACTTAAAAACTAAAAGCAGACACCCATTTTTACATTTTTCAGAGTCAGCTATTATCTGAATTGAGTTACCCTGACCAGGAAATACCCTCAGGCTTTAAAAACAGCAATATTATTCTGTTTTTAATTCAGGCCCTGGTGCGGTAATGATAAAAGAAGGCGATAAAAAAAGATTGCTGGGTATTTTTTTATGCGGCAATAGAACAATAATGACGACGCGATGCCGCCATGCCCTTGAGCCAGCGTTTGTGGCAGTGATGTGCAAAGTCTTCAAGTTTGTCGGTACCTCCGGCGGCTGTTCCATACTGCTGATTAAAGCTCTGGATATGTTCCAG